>JAZNWZ010000054.1:0-18599 GCA_045593645.1 Candidatus Fimenecus sp.
AGCAGGGACCTACGTTTTAAAATTGTCAGATTATTTGCACTTCCCCAGTGAAATTGTAGAACTTTTAAAAAGTACACATTTTGCACTTGACAAAGTGAAAACCCTGTGATATAATAAGTACATAAGATAAAGGAAAGGGGACAAACAAAATGAACAAAGCATATCAAATCAAAATAGTTAACAGAAAAGACACTACACAGTTTGTTATTTGTGCAAGTACTTATAAGAGCTTAGAGGCAGCAAAGGCAAGAAGAGAGTATGAGGCGTGGAAGTACGGTAAAGCGTATAGCGTTGAAATCTGGGAAGTAGAAGAGGGGTGTGAATATGTTATATGATGAGTTTGTAAAGGGTACGGGGTGCAGAGAGACAGAAAAGAATTATCAAGTGTATAAAGAACTGGAAGCAATCTATATGAACTCTGATTTGAGTAAAGACGAGATATACGAAATAGGCAAAATGAGAGTTGATAACACCCTTACAGAGCAAGAGCAAGACGAAATAAGAGACCTTGAAAATGCAATATCCGTTAACCTTGAACGATGTCAATATCTCGAAAATTTCATATATTACGGAACGTATAAAGATATCACACAACATCATAAAGAACACATACAAGAGATACATCTTTTATCCAGAATGAATAAATCTTATAAAGAACAAATAAAAGATATAAAAGACAGAGTAAATCAAGCGTGAGTGATAGGCACTTGGTAAGGTTCAATCCCTTATCACGCTATCCAGTGTTAGCACTGAGATTAAACAGGGGGTTTTGATTATGAAGAAATCAGAACAAATCGAGATTAACAAAAAGGTACAAATGGCTATTGATGATTTTAATAGTCAATCGTTAGGGGCATACAATTATAGAAATTTGAGAACTTGTAATGCTAAGGTGTTTTGGCGTGGTCACTATTGGGTATTAATCTCATATAATACCGTTGTTGCGCTCATTGATATTGATACAGATACACTTTACGACTTCTTGCGTTTGGTATACGGCTACACGGCAACATCAGCACAGCACATATCAAAATTCAATCATGATTACTGTAGCGGTAAATGGGGTTGCACTAACACATTTACGTATAGAGAAGTCTAAAAGGGGGTCATATTATGAGTAGTTTCTACAGCAAAATAATGGGTGGTGATATCCACCCTATCGGCTTCTTAGGTTTAGGCAATTACGGCGGTTTAGTAATATACGAAATAAACGCTAATACTTGCGTCTCTGCTTTTGATTTCGGTAATGGTGTAACGGGTATCCGTGAGACTTCAGTCCATTATTCAATGAGTGGACGCCCTTATATTATAAGACATCAAAAAGCATACTATTTTGACGAAATAATGAGAGCATAAAAAGGGGGTTACAATATGATAACGATTAGACCATTAGCAATGCCAAAAGAATTATATTATTCAATGTATCACGATTATAGACATTTTATGTGGCGAAATTTATCGCTAATAATAAAAAATCCAGATTACGCACACGGCATATTAATTGATAAATTATTAGCTACCACAAGACGGTACTTAAAGGCAAACAATGTCACTCCCGAAACTCGAGACAGATTGTATATTTGGATAATGGCACAATATCGAAAATCAGTACAGGGTACAAAGTAATAGGCTTTACAGGGTGTTCAATTCACCCTATACCCATTATCAAAATATAAAACAAAAAGGGGCAAAACCTATGAGAAAATGCATACCGACAGTATTATTTAATTCAAGTAATGATGAAGTGTACGAATTATCTGTATTGACTTGTAAAGGTGAAAAAATAACCCTATGGGGTTATGATGAAACCGACATAAAACATCTTTATAGGTATAAAGATTTTTACGAGTTATACGCTGATGTATTATTAGCACTAAAATCTAATGGTTTTTATTGCGTAGGACGCAATGAATTTGGTGTAAGGTTTTACAATATTCAATGGATTGATATATTTACACCAGATAGCATAAAATACCGAATAGCCATACCATTTGATATAATACCAAAGGGGGTGAAATAATGTCTCACCATTTTACCATCAAAAACAAAACATACATACGTTGTGGTGATACATACTATTGTATCACCCACCTATCCCATAGACAATTAACTTGCATTGATATTACAGAAGAAACATATAACCTCAATTACCACCTTTACATCAAAGACCATTTAGACGCAGAGAACTCAATTTGGAAAAAATCCCTATCCCAAAATTGAGTGAGTTAGCCTAAACTAACTTCTCGAATTGAGTTCATTCTACACCAGTAGAATACAGAGCAAAAATTGACAATTTCAGAGCAATAATTGTATAGTATTATTTCACCCATAATGATAATATATAATTGTCCAAAGGGAACAAGGACATTTTGAAACCCCCATAAAATCATTGGAAATAGTGGTGAGTTGGCTAAAAGAATATACCCATTTGTATATCATCTTTTGTAGGTTCATACCCTACACCACTATTTGTTTTAACGGTGAAACAAACTCCACCCAAGTTATAGGGTATACCCAGAATTTAGATGTTTCCCGTGAAACATACAAATCAAAACCATATTACAAAACAAAGGAGAACAAAACTATGGCAAGAAAAAGAATGGTTACTCGTACAGTAACAGGAACAGAAGCAGAAATCCAGATTGTAACAATCTCAGCATCAGAGATAACCACAATCAAACACACAGTCGGTGGAGAGTTCACAGACAATGAGAAACTTCTCAAAGCAATCAAGAAAGAAGTTGAGACAGAGGACATCAAGGTTCTTCAGATACTCAGCACCAACAAGATTGACAAGTGTTATGGAATGCTCGAGAGCGAGTTTATTAAGTTAGCTAAGGAACTTGACCCTGAGACACGAAAGGCACTCGAAACCGAGGAAGAAGCAAACGCAACAGAAGAAGCCCCAGTAATCGAAGAAGAAGCACCCACAGAAGCAGAAGCAGAAACACCCAAGAGAAAGAGAGGTAACAAATAATGCGTACAGACTACTCCACCAAGATAGTATCAACAAGCAGAGAACTGACAGTTAAAGAGAAAATCACACTGAAGGACTTCAATGATTGTGTCGGTCTCGACACAGTGGTAACAAATGACCAAGGTTTCATCATTGACCCAGATGCAATCGTAGAGGTTGAAGTCCACAACGAGAGAGCAAAGGACGATAAGGACTACACAACCATAGTTATACTTGACAAGGACGGAACTAAGTATTCCACCAGTAGTAACAGTTTACGAGACACTATATCAGACATACTTGATGAACTTGCAGACCTCGAGGAAACCGACAGGGCAGACCTCAAAATCAAGGTATTCAAGAAGCCATCTAAGAATTACTCTGGAAAATACTTCCTTACTGCAACAGTAGTATAAATCAACTACGCAAACAAGGGCAAGCATAAACACTTGCCCTTTATATTTAACACTAAAAGGAGCAAGTCAATGCGTAAAAAGAGATACAGACACAGGGACAAATTAAAACTAATGCATAATTGCATAAAGCATTATAAGAGATTTGAAAAATCGTTGTACACAATGGAGAACAAATTAGCAAAGATGCATATCAAAGAACGATTAAACGCTTTGTATGGTAAATCAGTTTACATCGGTGAAGCACTTTATACCGATACCGACAGTATAAAACAGGAGAAATAGCCTATGGTATTAACAGATTGTTTCGCCTATCGAGGTGATTATTGCTACGCACTCAATACAATGATATGTGCCAAGCACGCACACTGTCAGTTTTACAAGAAAGAGAGTGCAAACTGTAACAGACTAAAGATTGAAACAGAGGTAGACAACTACCAAGGAACAAAATCATTACAAGGGGGTACAAATAGACGATATGAAAAGGCTAACACCAAACCAACAGAAGTACCAAAAGGAAATCAAAAGGATAAGAACAAACTTATCCAAACTACGTAGACAGGGTTATGATGTATCAGAGTTAGCAAAGCGATACACTTACAAATTACCCAACAGGGTAACAAGCAAAATGCTCCAAGAACTACACTCAGTTACGCCTAAGAAACTAAAATCACAAGCACCCTATGTAGCCTACGCACCTACACCCAGAACACCACTCATAACAAAACCAGAAGAATACGAAATAATTAATGCACCATCTTCATTCCCTAAACTACCCATTAAAAGTGATTATAAATACATTCCACCAGTACCAACTGGATTTATGGATTTACCCTCAGTTTTACCAGACGATGAAACATTTGAGGAAACACCAGATAGTATAGAAACAGAATCAGAAGAAGTACCGATAGAAGAAAAAGAAGTTGAATATACATTTGACGGGGAAAAAGGAAAGGGGTACACAGTAGATAAGGAAACTGGTGAAATAATTGATGAAGAAGAAATAAATGGTATAATCGACGATGAGGGTTTTACGCATTATTTTGGTATGGAAACTGGTAACTATTATGGACAAGGTGAGAACGTATTTATTCCAGATTTGGACAGTGTAGCATTTGAACAATTTTATGATACAATAAGCAGTTTTCCTCTTCCTTATCGTGATGTAATGAAACGAGCATTAGATAAAATGATAGAGGAAAAGGGTATGCAAGCAGTTGCAGAAGCCTTTATGCAAAGTACAAACGACAGACCTAATCTATTAGAAAAACTTATGGCTTATGGAGAAAGATACCGAGAAGCATTAGCAATATGTGAAGATATGGCAGACAAATTAGATATGCCAATGAATTTAAAATCACAAATAAAAGACTACGTGTACAGAGAGCAGATGTCAGATATTGAAGAATACGGCACATAACCGATGCGAACATTTTGTGGAGACTTTGAGACAACAGTATATGAGGGACAAACCAACACAGAAGTGTGGAGTTCTGCAATCGTTGAATTGCACTCTGAAAATGTACTCATTTTCACCAACATTGAAGATACTCTTAACTACTTATCATTACTTAAAGAAAACCTCATATTATACTACCACAATTTAAAGTTCGATGGTGCTTTCTGGATACACTACCTAATGACAAAAACCAATTATCAACCTTGGTACACACAACTCTCAGAGAATGATTACCAATGGAACAACAAGTTCAAGATGCCACCAATGACCTACCAGTACACAATCTCTGAAACGGGTCAATGGTACACAATTCGTATAGCAACCAAGTACAATGTAATAGAAATCCGAGACAGTTTAAAACTTCTTCCTTTCAATCTAAAGAAAATCGGAAAGAGTTTCAAAACCAAGCACCAGAAACTCGAAATGGAATATGAGGGTATACGTTATTCTGGTTGTTACATATCACCAGAAGAAAAGGAATACATTCGTAACGATGTATTGCTACTCAAAGAAGCCATAGAAATTATGGAGCAACAACATCACACTAAACTAACGATAGGTAGTTGTTGTCTCTCAGAGTTCAAATCATTCTACGGTAAAGATGATTACAACGCATACTTTCCAGACCTCACAGAAGTTGAATGTCCATTTGAGGGTTTCCGTAATGCAGACCATTATGTACGCAAATCGTACAAAGGTGGTTGGTGCTACTTGGCAGATGGTTGCAACGACAAAGAAGTTACAGACGGCATAACACTTGATGTAAACAGTTTGTACCCAAGTATGATGCACAGTATGTCTGGTAATGTCTATCCAATAGGTAAACCGACTTGGTTCACTGGTTCACTTCCAGATAACATACGAAATGCACTTAATAAATACTTCTTTATTCGTATTCGTTGTCGTTTCCGTATTAAGAAAGGTTACTTACCGACAGTACAGATTAAAGGTTCTCTTGTCTACAAGGGCAATGAATGGTTAAAGACAAGTGATGTTCGAGGTGCAAATGGGGCATACTACAATAAGTACACACTCTTTGGAGAGGAACACGATACCAGAGTTACACTTACATTAACAAAAACAGACTACATATTATTTCACGAACATTATGATGTATTCGACTATGAGGAATTAGATGGTTGTTGGTTCTGGACAGAGATAGGTTTGTTTGATGAATACATAGACAAGTATAAGGAAATCAAAATGTCCTCAACAGGAGCAATCCGAGAACTTGCCAAACTATTCTTAAACAACCTCTATGGAAAACTTGGTGCAAATGATAGCAGTTCATTTAAGATAGCATACTTGCGTGACGATAATTCCCTTGGTTACAAAACAGTAGAAGCACACGAAAAACAAGTAGGCTATATCCCTTGTGGCAGTGCAATTACATCTTACGCAAGAAACTTTACTATTCGTACTGCACAGAAAAACTATCACCCTAACGGAAAAGGTTTCATCTATGCCGACACAGACAGTATACACTGCAACCTACCTATTGACCAAATCGTAGGAGCGAAACTTGACAAAGCAGAGTTCTGTTGTTGGAAACACGAAAGCACTTGGGATAAGGCAATCTTTGTGAGACAGAAAACCTACATCGAACACATCATAGCAGAGGGTACAGACCCTTGCACACCTTATAATAACATCAAATGTGCTGGAATGGGTCAAAGGTGTAAAGACCTCTTGAACGTATCCTTGGGTGAGACAGTAGACCTTGGAAAGATAACAGACGAGGAACAAATATTTATAGCAGAACACAGAACATTAGAGGACTTCAAAGTTGGTTTAAAAGTACCAAGTAAGTTATTGCCTAAAAATATAGATGGTGGAGTACTCCTGTGTAAAACAACATTTGAAATGAGGTAAACAAAATGAATATATACCAGAAGAAAACTATGGAAAAGTTAAAGAAATTAATGATTAAACAGATAGAGGAAATTGATAGTGAAACCAGAATAGCAAGCATTTATGCAGAGACAATAGGTTGTATGAAATGTCCTATACAGTTCTCGTGCAATCGTAAGTTAAACTGTAACCAGAACATAATACAGACAATCAGAAAGGGAATGGTGTAATGACAATATTACCAAACAGATACGAAGTAACCAGTATCAACAGTTTAATAAGAGGTGATATATTTGTACTCAACAACAGTTCATATCTTGTAACAGATAAGTATTTTGATAGCATTGAACTGTGGGATTTTCGTATGAATTGTAAAGACATACGCAAGTTACCAATGGTTCAAACAGTAACAAGAGTTAAAGGAGGAACAATATCAGTATGAAATTCTTATTTGAATTAACGTATGAGGAACAAAGGAAGATATGTGACAGTCAGACATCATCAGAATGTTGTGGTACTTGTCCTCTGGTGATTGATGGTGAAATTTGTACGATGGATATATCAGTTAGAAACACACCACTCAGAGACACAGTTACCAAGTTATTAAACATAGCATTAAAGGAGATAGACATAAATGACTACATACCAATGGATAAAAGAGAAGTGGGAGACAAGGGAGAAAGCTGAGAAAGGAAATAAACTTATGGGATTTGCAAAGAATGAAACATTGGCACAGATAAATGAAAAAGCACGTATGCATAATATGTCCTACGGACAGTATGTGCTTGCAAGAGAGAACGGACAGTTTCGAGAGGATTACGGAACTAAAGTTAAACTTGCATACACACCCAGACAAGCATTCTGTAAGACAAGGAGATATGTAAAATGACAACATTCTTTATATTTATAGGTGGTTTCCTTGTAGGTTTTCTATTCGCACTATTCCTAACATCAACAGACGAACCAAATAACTAAACGAAAGAGGGGGAAGTTATATCCCCCTCTAATATATCCTAAACACTGCAAAGCATAAGGCGATGTGCAAAATCGGTATATGTACGGCAGTATTTTTCCAACTGTGCAATCCGTACATAGCAATACGCTTGTACACTGTGGATACTCAATAGCTTAACATCTTCATCAAGGCGCTCTTGCACTCTAAGTTCTTAAATCTGAAGCACCCTTTACTGAAGAAAAATCTGAACATACTTATCAGAAAATCATTGTTCTTTAACATTACATAATTAACGGCGTGGTCGTCAGTAGTAACTGCAATCTTTGTAGGGAACGTAAGGTCTGCACGATTATCGCAATACAGAATACCCAAGTCCTGATACTCTCTTATAGCATAATGTTTGCCCTCGTATTTTATCGTACACTTGTATCTGCTATTACCCTCTGGTCTGTCAATGAAAGCATAGTTATCATTCAAGTATACACCCTCACTCGAGTAAGCAGTGTAGTCATTACTAAACGCCTTCATTACACCAGATTCTTTCAAAGCCTGTGAAGCACTTTCATTGTAGCCTTGTTCAAGAACCCATCCGTGACCTTTCATAAACTTTGTATCGGTTCTTAATCTGTCCGATATTCCAAGTGCAACGTAGTACGGATTAAGTATCGTAACAGGGTTACCCACAAAGTAACAGGGAACATATCGTCTTTGTTCTCCCTGTCCTCTTGCAACTGAGGTATGCAAAGAAAGGAACTTGTTTACTTCATTAGCGCAATACTGATTTGTTTCACTCTGAAATTCATCTATGAACAGAGAGCCACAATCACTAAACAGATGTGAGAACTTCTTATACTTTTCTGCTACGTTTAGAGAGAAAGCATAACCACAAGGTGTACCATTAATGAAAAGATAATGGAACAATCCTTTGGACATTTTCTTGGACTGCATTGTGTAATTTGGAAAGAATAAAGTGTTAATGTCCTTGAAGAACTTGTCTGCACAATCATCGAGTTCGTAACCGAAACGATAACACAGACCAAACTTTTCACCTTTGTTGATAAATCTGTTGACTAACATTCTGGAGAAGTAAGTTGTCTTACCACCAGTTCTGTTAGTGGTACAGATATAGACTTCTGGTTTGTTTCCGTCAATATCGGAAAGAGACAGAAGTTTAGTTCCGTCATAATAACTCATAGTTTAATCACTCCCTTTGTAATATTATAGCACTTTAGGTCTGGAAAGTCAACCGAAATCTACGATAATGCTTGACTTCTTACTACAAATGTGGTATCATAATAGAGAGGAAATATGTCATTATCTATGAAAGGAGTGCAACCAGTATGAATGATGTGGTACAAATGATAACCACTTTAGGTTTTCCTATTGTATGTTGTATCTTTCTTGGTTGGTACGTTAAGTACAGTATTGATAAATACACCAATATGATAGCAACTCTTAACGCTGAACACAGACAGGACATTACCAAAATGAGTGAAAACCATAGCAAAGAAATCAATGATTTGAACACACTTCATAGGGAAGAAACTGAAAGTCTTAAAGACGCACTGAATAATAACACGCTTGCGTTACAGAAACTTTGTGACAAATTGGAAAGGGACGGTAAACAAGATGGCAACTGCAAATCAAATGATTAAAGAAGCATATTCACTCGTTGGACAACCTTATCTTTGGGGTGGTAATGGTGAAACCCTTGAAGAAATCATACGCAAATATGCAGATGGAAAAGGACAGGGAAAGTCGGCAACCGATGATATGATTAAGTTCCTTAAAGGTATCATTCCAGTTGGACTTGACACTCACTTCCAAGATTGTTCTGGTATGGTTATCGAAATCTTACGCAAGCTTGGTGTAATTGATAACAAGTACGATGCAACTGCTGAGGGATTATACAAAACGTGCAAGAAGATTGATAAACCCTGTGAGGGTGCTTGGGCATTTTACTTTGACGGAAAGAAGCACAATCACATCGGTATCTGTGTGAACAACTTAACAGTTATTCATTGTCTCTCAACCAAGACAGGTGTTATTGTCGAGCCGATAGACAGACGGAAAGAAAAGTGGGTTGACTTTGGACTGCCTACTGCTTTCATAGATTTTTCATACGATACTGTCACACTGAAAGATGATGTGTGGGTATATAGAACTGCTAAAGAAGCAGAAGAAAAGAAAGATACATCAACAAAACTATTGTACAAAAAGGGAGAATATTACAAGTTTAAGACCTACGGAAACTGTACTAACATCAGTAAGAAACCAGATGTAGCTGGTGGGTGGATAAGTAATTACGACCTACATAAAGCCGAAGAGTGGTAAAACCACTGCACAAAGAAAAGGAGTGACAACATTATGGCTATTAGAACATTAGAAGAACTTACCAATGTAATCAAGTCAAGGTTCTCTGAAAACCCAACTGACGGTGATATCAGTTTACTGGAAGATTTAACTGATACTTACAATTCTTTTTCGGCAACAAACAACGAAGAATTAAGTACCAGACTGAAAGATGCTGAAACTAAAAACGCTGAATGGGAACAGAAGTACAATGACAATGACGCTATGTGGCGAAAGAAATACATTGATAGGTTTGAGGGTAAGATTACAGATATTCCAGAAGTTAAGAAAACTCTTGAAGCCGACAGGAGTGCAAATATAACAATCGAGGATTTATTCTCACCAAAACAATAACAGAAAGAAAGGAAAGGTAAAAAGATTATGGCTATTAGACCTAATGGTGCGACATTCTCCAACTCATCAGTTGATGTAATGAACGCAATCAGAAATTCAGCAAGTATTAATTTTAGAGACAGAGTTCCGTTGGCAACTCCAGATGCAGAGAGCATCAGAAGAATTGGCGCTATTATTTGTGACGATGTACAGTTATATAACGAGTTCGTAAATACTCTTGCAACTCGTATCTACAAGGTTATCATCACAAACAAACTGTATGAGAACCCTTGGCAGAAATTCAAGAAAGGTATCGTAGAACTGGGCGAGAAGATTGAAGATATCTTTGTTGACCTTGCAAAGCCTCACACATTTGACCCCGAGAACGCATACGCTAATGAGTTCAAGCGTGAACTTCCTAATGTAAAGACTGCTTTTTACATTATGAACTACCAGAAGTTCTACAAGGTTACCACAAGCAGACAGGAACTCCGTACTGCTTTCTTATCACTTGACGGACTTACAAGTTTCATTTCAAAGACTATTGAAGCACTGTACACAAGTGCTAACTACGACGAGTACCAGACTATGAAGTATATGGTAGCAAGAAATATCATTGATGGTGGTATGTTCCCTCTCGTTGGTGGTGCAAACAGTGCTGATGGTGCAAAGGCAGTTGTTACAGCTGTTAAGGAGTTAAGTAATGACCTTACATTCCTCTCAAACAAGTACAACAGAGCAGGTGTTTACAATCACACTGTGAAAGAGAATCAGTATATCCTTATTGATAGCAAGTTTGATGCTATTATGGATGTTAACGTATTGGCAAGTGCTTTCAATATGGATAAGGTTGAGTTCATCGGACACAGGGTACTGATTGATGGTTTCGGTAATCTTGACAATGAAAGACTTGCTCAGTTGTTCGCTGATGATAGCAACTATGATGCTATTACAAGTGACGAAGCAACTGCCCTTAACGCAATCCCTTGTTGTGTAGTTGATGATACATTCTTCCAAGTATATGATAACCTCATTGAGACTGGTGATACAATGGTTAAAGAGGGACTTTACTGGAACAACTGGTTACATCGTTGGGCAACATTCGCAATTTCACCTTTTGCAAATGCAATCAGTATACTTCCCTCTGCTCCTGTGGTTAGTGCAGTTACAGTTGCTCCGTCTACTGCTACTATCAATAAGGGTGCAAAGGCACAGTTCACTGCTTCACTCACTATGACTGGTTTCGGTTCACAGGAAGTTAACTGGAGTGTTCCTACTAATGCAAAGGCAAGTGTTGATGCAAACGGTATCGTTACTGTTGCAAGTGACGCTACTACAAGCGATACAATCACACTTACTGCAAGAAGTGTACAGGACGGAACAGTTACTGGCACTGCTACAATTACTGTTGGCTCGTGATGGTTTGTCACTCCATAAATGGGAGTTAGAGGGAAGTTCCCTCTGCTCCCTATTTTAAAAGAAAGGTGGTAAATTAAATGTCAAATCCAAGGTCATACGTTAGATTATATGATGTAACTGATTTAACACCAGACTATGCACACACGAGATACTTTCAGACAGATGCTTTAAGGGATGCTTATTTCTTAGCACGTAGAGCAAGTGGGTTAAACGGTGAGATTTTACCTTGGGGTGATTGGACACAAGTACAACACATAAGAATTGACGAGGGCAAGATTAAATTACCGTTTCCGATTAAAGAAATACACGGATACACATATATGTCAATCAGAAATAGCAAGGGTACAAATGATAGTTTAGACCATTTTTACTATTGTTTCATTACTGATATGGAATACGTATCTGATATGTGTACTATGGTTTATTTCAAGGTAGATGTTATCCAGACATACTGGAATAGTTTTACATCTTATCAATCATTGGTTGAAAGAACGCACTCCGAAACTGATACGTTTGGTGATAATATAAAGGCTGAACCATTTAAACCGACAGAGTTTATAGTAAATGACGACAGTTATCCATCACATTTGCAAACAATGTGCCTTGTAATTGGTATAAGTTGTTCAGACCCATCAATAACAGTTGAGTGGCAAGATGGAATGGGTGTAACACAATCACATACCTTTGATATGTCTCCTATTGTTTATTACAAAAATATATTTACTTGTGTAAGATATTTGGTAATAACTGAAGATATGCTTACCAGTGCTATGTTTATTGCCTTATTAAATTACTTTAGACAGAACGATGCTGAACACGCAAAAGAAATTGTTGAAATGTATATGTGTCCAGAAGTGTGTATACCAAGTACTGAAGGATATTTTGAGGTTGGTACTGGTGAAGCAACACCGTCTGTTATAGATACCATCGGTGTTGTTGGTGTACCATTGACTGATAATTATAGAACATTAAATGGGTACGAACCTGTAAACCAAAAGATGTATTGCTATCCCTATAACTTTTTAAGGGCAACAAATGGTGAGGGTGAGTTTAAAGATTATGCTTATGAATACTTTAATATAAATCACGTAGGTAATGCGCCACAGTTTTTAGCAGAGGGCAGTTTCATTGGTGACGCTTCTATAACAATATATCCTATGAACTATAAGAGAACAACAAGTTCTTCGAAAGATAGTGATTTTGGACACGATAAGTCAGTTTCATATAATAACTTTGAGGGTCTTACATTAACCGATTATCCTCACGGTGCTTGGAATGTTGATAGTTATGCATTGTACCAATCACAAAATCAAACTGCAAATGGTTTAAAATTATTTGCTTCAATCCTTATCGGCTCATTAGGTGGCTTTATGTTGGGTGGTGGTGTTGGTCTTGTAGGCTCACTTATGCAAGGTGCTGAACTTGTTACTGCCCAAGGTGCTTTGATGGGAGCTGGCTATGGTGCAATGATGGGTGGTTTTAAAGAATCAGTAAGTCAAACTGCTGAAAAGATAAAGGCTAAAAATACTGCTGACCAATCCTTTGGTGGTACAACCGGTAAAAATGTTACATCTTGTCACGGGCATAAAAATTTTGCTTTTTATAGAATGACAGTTGATGAACAGTATGCTAAAATGGTTGATGATTACTTTACAATGTATGGATATATAAGCAATGAAATTATGAATATACGTGACCATCTTAATGTTGTTAAACAAAGACGCAGACACTATTGCTATATTAAAACTACAAACTTCATAATACAAGGAGAAATAGAAAACAAATACAAAATGGAATTAGGTAGGATATTAAATAATGGTATTACATTTTGGTACAGAACAGATGAACCAATGTGTGACTACACTGTTGATAACAAGGTAGTCGTTGGTTAGAAAGGAGTACAATGTAGTGGGTAAGAGAACAGAAAGAACTTTCTGGGATAGTGCCACGATGAACAATGATACATACTTTTGTTATTACAATCGGCTATGTAATATTGCATTAAGTATGTTTGAATGGCATAACCTACCAGAGACAATAGATGAAAGATTTTTGGAAATGTGTCTGTTTGGTGATGGTAAAGCACTATTCTTTAAGGACGAAGTTACTGGGTATCTTGCATTACAGTTCTATGGTACTGCTCCGTTGAATGTGTACAGAATACCGACACAGAGATATGTGTTTGCGTCTAATGGATATCAAAACCATTGTGATGATAAAAACTCTGTTATTATATGGAATAATGTTACACATACAAACAGTTGGTTAGATGTAGATACTGCAAGTAGGAGACTGTACGAAATACAGAGAACTATTGATACAAATATCAAGGCTCAGAAAACTCCAATTATGGTTACTGCAAAAAGTGAAAATGAAAAGATAAGCATGAAGAACGCTTATATGCAATACGATGGTAACGCACCTTTCATTTTTACTTACAAGGATTTTGACCCTAACAATATTAAAGCATTACAGACCCAAGCACCTTATGTTGCTGATGTACTGTTTAATGCAAAGAAAGAGATTTGGAACGAAACACTATCTGCACTTGGTGTTCCTGTAACTGATAGAGTTAAAAGGGAAAGATTGTTAGCCGCCGAAATTGCAGGAGATAAAGCATCAAGTGTGGCACAGCAGTTTGTAAGACTTAATCCAAGGAAGAAAGCGTGTGAGGAGATAAACAATATGTTCGGTCTTGATGTTGAGGTTACGTATAGGAGACTGGACGATATGGCACTGCTTGACTATGAACTTGGTGTTGAGGGACTCGGTGAGAATCTTGCTACAATAAGTGCAAACGATATTAAGGGAAAGGAGAAGAAAGACTGATGAGTAAGTATACAACTGAAGTTAGGTATATCTGTGAAAACTATGCTTCTCTTAATCAGAGTAAAGGATATAATGATATTGAGACTATACTTGATAATAGTTGGGATAAAGTGTTTGATTTTCCTTTTCCGATGTTTAATGAAGAATATAGGGAAGATTTATGTAAAAAGATTTTACGACACTATTATACAAGAGAGATTTGCGAGGAAACTGTTGGACTTTGGAAGTTACGTTTGAATAGTAGAATGAATGAGATTATGCCCTACTATAACAAATTGTATAATTCAGAGTTGATTAGTATACAACCGTTGATTAATACGAGGTTGAATACTACAAGGGCAAATACTAAAGGTGGAACTGATACTATCAATACGAGTGGTACTACAAGTGAAACAAGTTCTCTTGGTGGAACAACTATTAGAACTGGTGGGTATACGGATACTAATACTGGTACTGATACCTTGGCTAAAACTGGAACTATTAATAAGGGAATTACAAAAACTGGTACAGAAGAACTTGCTAAGACTGGTACAATTAGTAATGGTAAGGCAAAAACTGGTACTGAAGCATTAGCAAAGACGGGTACAGAAGATGAAACGAAATGGGGCAAAATTACCAAAACTAAACAGGGTGAAGTTAGTGACACGAGGACAGGTCAAGGTGTTACAACGGAACGGTACGAGGGTCTCGGTGGCAAGGTATCGGAAACCAATATAGATTTGTTTACTGATACACCACAGGGTAACATTGATAATATGGGTGGTAACTATTCTGGTATTGATGATACGTCTGGTGTACCAATAGTCGGAACTGATACTGCTTATCTTACTACTGCTGAAAAGACCACAAATGAACGTGAGGATTTGGGCAAATGGAAGAAAGAAAATGGTTTTGGTGTTGACGGTAGTGGTAACCCATATAAGGAAACAAATGCAAGATTTTATGGTGAAAAAGATAATCTCGGTAATGTAACTCCTTATACAGAAGAAGAAAATTACGGACAGAGTAGTGCAAGTGGTGTTAAGGTTGAAAAAGGTTTCTTGAATAGAACTGATACTACAACGTATAACACACAGGAAAATGATTTACAGACAAATAATACAACTGATACTAAGACATTTAATACACAAGATACGGATTTACAGACTAATAATACACTTGATACTACAACAAAGAATTTGACAGACCAGAGAGTTTATAATAGTCTGACAGATACTAAGAGTGATAGTGGTACAAAGAATGGAAGTAATAGTGGATTAAAGAGTATATTATATGGTGGTACTGATAATGGGACAGAAGCAGTGTTAGGTAGTAAGGGTATTAGTGATAGTAAGTTACTGCAAGAGTTTAGGGAAACATTCTTAAATATTGATGAAATGGTTATTGGAAGATTGAATGACCTATTCATATTACTATGGTGAAAGAAAGGAGATAATTATGGGTGTAAGATTTGAACAAGTAAGTTTATCTGCTTGGGACAAAACAAATGCTTATCAGATTGGTACAAAAGTTAAGTATGGTGATGTTATGTACGTTGCCAAGAAAGATGTACCAAAGGGTATAAACATCGGAATGAGTGACTACTGGAAAAAGATGGACGATGTGAGTTCACTTGATACAAGAGTAGATACTTTGGAAACTAATGTTGGTGCTATTGCTACTTGCATTACTACTGAGGTTAGTGACACTCCAGTTGTGTTCCAGTTCGCTTATGAAGATGGTGTGTATGGCTTTATGGTTGGCGATACTTTCCACCCTTTTGGTGGTGAGGTAGCACCTACAAATGGAGAGGGGTGATTAGATGATAGGCAATAAGTTAGAACCTTTTAAGTTCTGGTGTCAAAAGGTTTTACCTAATGTTTACGATGATAGTTTGAGTTATTACGAGTATCTTTGTAAACTGAATGAATATCTGAATGAGGTTATTGCACAGATAAACACTCTGACAGATAATATGGAAGATTACGAAAGCGATTTATCTGCACAGTGGACTGCCTATAAGAATGCTTTAAATGCAGAGTGGGCAGAAACAAAGAATTATATTGATAACTACTTCAATAATCTTGATGTACAACAGGAAATCAACAACAAGTTAGACCAAATGGCACAGAGTGGTGCGTTGAGTACACTTCTTGCTCCTATTGTTGGTACACAGATTGGTGATGTTGTTGCTCAGCAGATTGGTGGAACTGTTGCTAATCAGATTGGTGCAACTGTCGCAAGCCAGATTGATAGTGTTGTTGCTGAACAGATTGACACGCCGACTGCTAATGCTACTAATGCTTGGCTTAATGAACACGTTGACCCTGTTGGAAGTGCAGTTATTGTTGATAGCAGTTTAACAATCAGTGGTGCTGCTGCTGATGCTAAAGTTACTGGTGATAATTTTAACGATATGCACTATTATGATATAACAAAAAATAGTGTTGATTGGAAAGAATTAAGTGGTACAATATACAATAACGTAGTGAACTTTAATGACGGTAGCACCTATGCTTCAAACAGACACGGAGAATATAATGTTTCATCGTTACAAAATCAAATAATAAGAGTGTCTGGTCAATCTGCAACAGTAAATGCATTAATGAATTACGGATTATATGCTTTTTATGATTCATCTAATAATTTAATAAGTAGTTATGGTGCATCTAACACAAAATACGAATGTGCTATTGCAATCGTACCATCAAACGCAGTAAAACTGATAATTAATTGTAACAACGCAAATGTTACACTTGGGTTGTATAAAATTGATTACTCTGCGAGTGGAATAGGTGAAAAAGCAACTACTGCATATAATTACACTGAAACGGATAAAAATGATAGTGGTTCACATTTATTCCTTTATGCAAAACAAACAGGAGAAACGGTTGGGTTAAAGAATTTTATAGATAATACCGTATATGGCTCAACAAGTGGAAGAAAATTTAATGTATCAAGTGGAGATGTATGTGTAATAACTGGTAAAACAGCTGCTATATCTTCAAGTTTGGACTACAACCTATACGGATTTTATGACAGTAGTGACAATCTAATAGAAAGTTCACATTATACGACGTCTTATGAGGTTCATACAAATGTTGTAGTTACTGCTCCTGTTAATGCTTCTTATTGTTGGGTTAATGGTGATTCTCAACAAGTAGCAACATTAAGTATAAGAACAAGTCCAGATATTGCTTCATATATAAAATCATCAAAAAACGTATGGTACAATAAGAAAATTGGAATAATAGGCACATCTACAGCATTTGGTGCGTACGCTGAGAAATCATACAGTGATGAAGCATCAAAAATACTTGGATATAATCTAAAAATGTTTGCAGTGCCGGGTCTTGCTATTCATACAAGTGCAGATGGTGAACCTTTACAGTATGGTTCATTTACGCTCAGTAAATCGGAATATGAAAGTGCTGGTTGGACAATACCAGATGCACCTATTCCTTATATACCTGGTGGCTCATATAACAACTATTATAGAACTTATGAAAATGTCTTTACACAGGAAAACGCTGATATAGATTTATGGATATATGCAGTAGCACCAAATAACACTAATTTTGCAAGTACTGATTGGGACGCATTTAACAAGTCAGAATGGAGATACAATGATAATAGTTCATTTGCTGAACACAGGAAAACGTTTATTGGTGCAATCTTGTTTATTATGAACCAGATGTACACGTTAAATCCTAATGCACGTATGATTTTCTTACTTGATAGCAGTTATG
This sequence comes from Candidatus Fimenecus sp., assembly GCA_045593645.1. Lineage (GTDB taxonomy): Bacteria > Bacillota > Clostridia > Oscillospirales > Acutalibacteraceae > Fimenecus. Next base: position 18,296 of record JAZNWZ010000054.1, read on the forward strand.
CTTATGGTGATGGAAAGTCAAACTTTGAAACATTAAAGAACAGATGGTATATAAATTTAATTGACCTTTGGGGCAAGATAAACATCTCACCGTTGTCATTAACACCTTTAAAAAGTCAAGGTGGTACAAACAATCACCCTTCAACTTATGCACACGAAATAATGGGTAGTATGCTATCTGGTGAACTTTTATCAATACGGTAATTATTACACAAGAGGGTAATATAATTTTACCCTCTTTTTCTTTCTATTTTCACCTTACTAAGTGCATAAGAACCTACCTTTTTAAAACGTGGGTCCCTGCT
>JAZNWZ010000055.1:0-8989 GCA_045593645.1 Candidatus Fimenecus sp.
GGGCTTTGTTATATAATTAGGTTGATAATTTTCACAAGGAGTAAAATTGCTTATGCCACCTCTTTCAATTATGATTAAACCGGCTTCAAGCCTTTGTAATCTCAGATGTAGATATTGTTTTTATCACAATGTTACTGAGCTTCGCGAAGTTTCAAGTTTTGGTGTTATGACACAGCAAACTGCAGATAACTTAATAGAAAAAGCCCTTGAGTTTGCAAACGGTGAAAGTGTGGCCTTCGCTTTTCAGGGTGGTGAGCCACTTATTGCAGGTATTGACTATTTCAAGCACTTTGTAAAGAAAGTGAAAGAGTCAAATCGTCTTGGCAGCCAAATTTATTTGAGTATTCAAACAAACGGTACTCTTGTTACTGATGAATGGGCTAAATTCTTTCACGACAACAAGTTCCTTGTAGGTCTTAGTCTTGACGGTAATTTTGAGCACAATAAATTTCGAGTGGACGAAAAACGAGAAAATGCCTTTTATAAGATTTTGGCTGCAAGTGAAAAGTTTAATAAATATAAAGTAGATTACAACATTCTCACTGTTTTAACTGGACACTGTGCAGATAACATTGAAGATATTTACAAGTATTTTAGAAGCAAAGGTTTCCGTTATTTGCAGTTTATTCCTTGTTTAAGACCTTTTGACGATAAGAGTGAAAATGAGCTTTATATGACTAATGAGCAATATGCTAACTATCTTATAAAGTGCTTTAATCTTTATGTAAAAGACTATGTTCGTGGTCAATACACAAGCGTTCGTTATTTTGATAATCTTGTTCATTTGTATCTTGGAAATCCTACTGAGCAATGTGGTATGTGTGGTCATTGTATGCATCAGTTTGTTGCTGAAGGTAACGGAAATATCTATCCTTGCGACTTTTATTGTACAGACGAATGGTATCTTGGAAATATCAATGACGAAAATGAAAATTTTGATACTCTTGCTCACTGTGATAAAGCGATTGAGTTTTTACGAGAAAGCCTTAAGGTAGAAGAAAAATGTAAAGCTTGCAAGTTCTATGGAATTTGTCGTGGTGGTGGTTGCAAACGAACAAGAGCAGACAGAGACTACTGTGAAGCTTATAAAAAATTCTTTGCAGGTTGCCTGCCACTTTTCAGAGTATTTATAAATGAAAAGAAATAATAAAAAAGACCTTACAAGCAAAATCTTGCAAGGTCTTTTTTTATTTTTGTTTATGTTTTCCTGCTTTAAAGAAAGCCGTTGTCTCTTTAACAACAACACCCGACAACGCAAAAAGTGCTATCATATTTGGAAATGCCATAACACCATTAAATATGTTAGCGATTGTCCAAACCTCACCAGTTGTCATAAACGGGCCAAAAAACACTGCTACTATATAAACATATTTTGAAATTTTCACAGCCTTAAGATTTCCTTTTGTTAAATATTCAACACAGGATTCACTATAATAATCCCAACCAATAATTGTTGTGAATGCAAAGAAAACAAGAGACATTGTGAGTATGCCTGAAACTATGTTTTCGTTTAATATCGGAAGTCCTCTTTGGAAAGCAAGACGAGTAGTTGGGAAGCCATCACCTATACCTTCATTCCAAGCTCCTGTTACTATAAGAGCAAGTCCTGTCATAAAACAGATAATATTAGTGATAAAAGCACCATTCATTGTTACAAGTCCTTGACGAACCGGCTCTTTTGCTCTTGCTGCTGCTGCTGCAATAGGTGCAGAGCCAAGACCTGCTTCATTTGAGAAGACACCTTTTGATATTCCGTGTTGCATTGTTACAAATATTGAACCAACAGCACCACCTGTTACAGCTGAAGGATTAAAAGCGCCCTTAAACACTAATCCAATTGCTTCAGGCATTGCTTTTATATTATAAATTACAAGGAAAAGAGCAAGTCCAATATAAGTTACTGCCATAAAAGGTACGACAAAAGATGCGACATTTGAAATTCTTTCAATACCACCGAGAAGCACTGCTGCTACTATTACTGTAAGCACAACTGCTATAATAACAGTTGCACCAAATTCTGCAGAGATTTCACCAACTAGTGGTAAAGTCCATTTCTCATTTTCTTGGAAATTACAAAAATCAAGAATTGAATTTGAAATGCTTTGCACTTGAGTGAATGTACCAATACCAAGTATTGCTGCCGACATACCGCAAACTGCAAAAAGCTTTGCAAGCCAAGTCCATTTCTTGCCCATACCCTTTTCAATATATGAAAATGGTCCACCATAAGTATGACCATCAGGTGCAACTTCACGATATTTAATAGCAAGAAGACCTTCTGCGTATTTTGTTGCAAGACCTAATGTGCCTGCTACCAAAAGCCAGAAAAGTGCACCAGGACCTCCTAAACAAATTGCCATTGCAACACCTACAATGTTGCCTGTGCCGATTGTTGCAGAGAGTGCCGTACACAAAGCACCAAATGAAGAAACATTACCAACTGCGCCCTCTTCTTGTGTAAACATCCACTTCAAAGCTAAAGGCAATCTTTTAATTTGAATGCCTTTTAATCTTACAGTTAACAATAAGCCTCCTGCAAGAATGATAACAAGAAGTGGAAGTCCCCAAATGACATTTTCAATTGATTTTAATATTGCCGTCATAAAATCATCTCTTTTCCACAAGATGATTATATACAATATTTTTGTACATTTCAATAATCATTTACACTAAAAATGTTAATTCATTATATACATGAGCGCCATAATGAGTGCTTCATCTGCACCCTCACTTTTCAAAAGCATTATAAGACCTAAAAGGATTGCCTTATCAGGTTCATTTAAAATGCTTTCAAGTGGATTATTTTTATCGCTTGTCTTTTCTTGTTTTTGCGATTCTTGCTTTACAGGCACCTTTTTTTCTTGTTCAAAAAACTCCTTGAATGTTGGATATTGCTTTTCTTCAGGAAAATTTGCAGGCATATTTGTTATTTTAGGTTTCACCTTGCTTTCTTGTGTTGGGATTTTAACTTCTAAATCATTTTTTGCTTCTTTTAAAACATCTTCTGATTTTTTACGCATAATTTGGACTCTTTCCATAGCACGTCTTTGCATATTTTGCATTTCTTCATAAGAATATCCACCCATTTAAAGCATTCCTTTCAATAATGGCAAAACTTCCATTAACTGTAAAAATCTAATAGCATTATCTGCTTTTTTTCGTCTTTCTTCACTTAATAGCGGTTTTAAATCTGCAATTAGTCGTGTGCGATTATCCTCTTTGTTTATTTTCCCCATTATATTCATCATATTGCTTAAGGTTTTTTCGTCAAAGAGCGTTGAGTTAAAAAGTGTTGGCTTTTCTTCCTGCTTAGGCTTGCTTTCGCCTATAATGGACTGTGCAACGCTTTTTATTTTTGCCATATCCTCATCACTGATAGATGATAAAATATCTTGTATGTCTGCCATATTAGTCCTCCAAGAATTTTTTTAACAAATCTTTTGCTTGTGGTGTTGAGAGTAATTGTTGTAATGCATCTTTATCGCTTAACACCTCCTGTAATTTGTTGGTTTGAGACGGTGTCATTTTTTCCATTAAAAAATCTTGTGCATCTTTTTTTGATTTATTTTTTTTCATTTCCTCCATAATTTCTTCAAAATTATTATTATTCATTGAAAACACCACCATTTTACTGTATAATGTTAATATGTAATACATTTTATGCTTGGTTAGGTGGTGTTATGCTTTGAGAATTCTTGTTTTTTCTGACTCTCACGGATATTATAAGAATATGAAAAAAGCAATTGATGCCCAACCTTCTGCTGAAACTGTAATCTTTTTAGGTGATGGCTTTGAAAATTTTGAATCTTGTAAAGAGCTATTAAAAGATAAACGAATCTATATGGTAAAAGGCAATAACGATTTTTATTGCGACTATCCTAAAAATCAAGTCATATCTGAAGGTGGCATAAATATTTATATCACTCATGGTCACTATGAATATGTTAAAAGTTCACTTGGTTGGCTATTAGGCAAAGCAAAAGAGAATGATTGTAAACTTGCTCTTTACGGACACACTCACAATCAAAAAACAGACTACGTTGATGGAGTTCACCTTTTCTGTCCTGGTGCTTTACTAAAAAATGAATATGGCTGTATTGATATTACTGATAAAGGGCTAATTTGTATTGGTATGGAGGTAAAATAAATGATACTTTTCAAAAATGCTAATGTAATACTTGAAAATGAAGTCAAAAAACTTTCTGTGCTTGTTGACGGCAACAAAATTATAAAAATTGCAGAAGATATCACTGCTGATGCAGAAATTGTTGACTGTGAAGGGCTTTTTCTTTCTGCAGGCTTTATAGATTTGCATGTGCATGGTGGTGGTGGAATTTCTGCTATGTGTTGTGATGCAGAAAAAATCAAGAAAATGTGTCGTGCTCACGCTTTACATGGTACTACAAGTATTTTACCTACTACTCTTGCTGCACCTGTTAATCAGCTTTTAGAAGTTACTAAATACATAAAAAAAGCAAGTGAAACATCAAAAGACTGCAATATTTTAGGCGTACATTTTGAAGGGCCTTACCTTTCACCTGAAAACAAAGGTGCTCAAAGTGCAGAGAATATTTTATCCATAAAAGAAAATGACCCTACCCCACTTCTTGAATGTTGGGATAAGGTGAAAATTATGGGTGTTGCTCCTGAAATTCCAAATGCTTTTGAATTAGGCGAAAAACTTAAAGCAAAAGGCATTGTTGCATCTGTTGCTCATACAAAAGCAGATTACGACACAACTATTCAAGCCTTTGACCACGGCTTTTCAGACTTCACACATATTTACAATGCATCTACAAGTTGCTTCAAGCGTGGAATTTTCCGTGTTGCAGGTGCAGTTGAAGCAGGTCTTGTTGATGACAGATGCACAGTGCAAGTTATTGCAGATTTAAGACATTTACCATTAGGTGTACTTAAACTCATCTACAAGTGCAAAGGTGCAGATGGAATGTATCTGATTACTGATGGACTTGAGTTTTCTGCAGATAATCTTCAAGAAGGTCAACTTTGTATGCAAGAAAATGGTGTTGAAGTTGTATTTGAAGACAATGTTATGAAGCTTGCGGACCGTAGTTGTCTTGCAGGAAGTGCAGCAACTACTGATATGCTTGTTAGAAATATGTATAAATATGTAGGTGCACCTATTTATGATGCTGTTAAAATGGCGTCCTCAACTCCTGCAAGGGTAATTGGTATTGACAATCAAAAGGGTTATATAAAAGAAGGCTATGATGCAGACATTCTTCTTTTTGACGATAATATCAACATTAAAAAAGTTATGGTTATGGGTACTTTTGTGGAGGAATGATTATGACTATCTATGATTTAAACAACAAACAAATCAGAGAATATATTATGAAATTTGCAAAAACAACTTATGGCAAAATAGTTTTTATAAACTCTTACATACCATCATTTTTTGTTTTGGTTTTTCTTGTTGGAGTGCTTTTATTCTCTGTTCACTTTAAATATAATATGACTCTTTATTCTGCTTCGCTTTTAGGAGTTATCGTATTAGCTTTAATCTTTATAACAACATTCTTAAAAGGTAATAGATATTATTACAATGAGCTTAAAGATTATATTGAAAAACTAAACAAATAAAACAATAAAAATACCCCTCGGGATTTCCCGAGGGGTTCTTTTTATGTTAATTAAGCCTTACCGCATTAGTCAGCGATGAGTTCGATGATGCACATTTCAGCAGCATCGCCTCTTCTTGGACCTGTTTTGATAATACGAGTATAACCACCATTTTTGTCTGCATACTTTGGTGCGATTTCTTCCATCAACTTCTTAGCAACTGCTTCTTTTGTGATGTAAGAATATACTTGTCTCTTTGAGTGGAGACTATTATCTTTACCAATAGTAATCATTTTTTCAGCCATAGCTTTAACTTCTTTGGCTCTTGTTACTGTTGTTTCAATTTGGCCGTTTTCAAAAAGATATGTTACCATACCTCTGAGCATTGCCTTGCGGTGATCGCTTGTTCTGCCGAGTTTTCTTGTTCCTGGCATTCAAAATCACTCCTTTATTATTCGTCATCCTTACGGAGAGAAAGACCAAGTGAATCGAGCTTTGCGATAACCTCTTCAAGAGACTTTCTACCGAGGTTTCTAACTCTCATCATATCTTCCTCTGATTTGTTAATCAAATCTTCAACTGTATTGATACCTGCTCTCTTTAAGCAATTGAATGAACGAACTGAAAGGTCAAGTTCTTCAATTGTCATTTCGAGAGTTTTACCTTTACCGTCATCTTGTTTTTCAATCATAGTTGGTGTAGCGCCTGCTTCAACAGAAAGCTCTACAAAGAGATTGAGATGGTCTGTAAGGATTTTTGCACCAAGAGCTACTGCTTCTTGTGCTGAAATTGTGCCGTCTGTCCAAGCTTCAATTGTAAGCTTGTCATAGTCAGTAATTTGACCAACACGAGTATTTTCTACTGTATAATTCACTTTTAATACTGGTGTGTAAATTGAGTCAATAGCGATTACGCCAATAATTGGTTGCATAATTTGCTTGTTTCTCTCTGCAGAAACATAACCTCTGCCCTTGTCAGCTGTGAGTTCCATTTTGAGTGAGCCACCGTCTTCAAGAGTAGCGATAAGATGGTCTGGGTTGAGAATTTCAACATCAGCGTCAGCTTTAATGTCGCCTGCTTTAACTTCACCTTTACCACTTGCATCAATATAAAGTGTTTTTGGTCCTTCGTTATGAAGCTTAAGGATAACGCCCTTTAAGTTCAATACGATTTCTGTAACATCCTCTTTAACACCGTCAATGGTTGAGAATTCATGAAGCACACCGTCAATTTTTGCTGATGTAATTGCATAACCTGGAAGAGATGATAAAAGAACACGACGAAGGCTGTTACCTAATGTGATTCCGTAGCCTCTTTCAAGAGGTTCTACTACAAATTTACCATATGTTCCGTCAGCTGTTAAATCGAGTGCCTCGATGCCTGGTTTCTCAAATCCTATCATTCAAAATCCTCCTAATCAAAGCACATTTTGTGCTTATAGTTATGATGTAAACTATCTGGTTATTATCTTGAATAGTGCTCGACGATAAGATGTTCTTCAACTGGAACTGCGATTTCTTCTCTCTCTGGGAATCTTACAACTTTTGCTGAGAGTTCATCTGCGTTCTTATCAAGCCATGCTGGAACAGGACGAGATGCATTTGCTTCAAGAACAGCCTTAATCTTAACGCTATCTTTACTTGCATCTTTCATAGATACAACATCGCCTTCTTTGAGAAGGTATGAAGGGATATCTACCTTTTTACCATTTACAAGGAAATGAGCATGAATTGTGAGTTGTCTTGCTTCTGCTCTTGATGCTGCCCATCCAAGAAGATAAACAACGTTATCAAGACGGCTTTCGCAAATCTTTAAAAGGTTTTCACCTACAACGCCTTGACGCTTTTCTGCCATCAAGAAATATTTGTGGAATTGGCCTTCTGCAATACCATAATAACGCTTAGCAGCTTGCTTTGCACGAAGTTGTAAGCCGTATTCAGAAGCCTTTTTGCGGTTTTGTCCGTGTTGTCCTGGAGCGTATGAACGTCTCTCAAGAGCACACTTGCCTGTATAGCAACGGTCGCCTTTGAGGAAGAGTTTCTTTCCTTCGCGACGGCAGAGCTTACATACAGCACCGGTATATCTTGCCATATTATTGTACCTCCAAATTATTTGTTATACACGTCTTCTCTTAGGTGGACGGCAACCATTGTGTGGAATTGGAGTTACGTCTTTAATCATTGTAACTTCAAGACCAACTGTTTGCAATGCTCTGATTGCAGCTTCACGGCCTGAGCCTGGTCCCTTAACGTATACTTCTACGGTTTTCATTCCGTGGTCAATCGCAACCTTTGCTGCTGTCTCAGCTGCTGTTTGTGCTGCGAATGGTGTAGATTTTCTTGAGCCTCTGAAGCCCATTTCACCAGCGCTTGCCCATGATACAGCGTTACCTTGAACATCAGTAATTGTAACAATAGTGTTATTGAAGGTGGATTGAATATGGACTGCGCCTTTTTCGATGTTTTTCTTTTCACGACGTCTGCGTGTAACAGCGCCTTTTTTAACTTGAGCTTTTGCCATTTGCAATTCCCTCCTTCTTATTTCTTCTTATTAGCGATTGTCTTCTTTGGTCCCTTACGTGTACGAGCGTTTGTCTTTGAACGTTGACCTCTTACTGGAAGTCCCTTGCGATGACGTACGCCTCTGTAGCAACCAATTTCAACAAGTCTTTTAATATCAAATGCTGTTTCTCTTCTGAGGTCACCTTCAACAGTGATGTTGTGTTCGATGTACTCACGAAGTTTAGAAACGTCTTCTTCGGTCAAATCCTTAACACGTGTGTCTGGATTGATACCTGTTGCAGCAACAATGTCGCTAGCTGTTTTTCTGCCGATACCATAGATATATGTGAGTCCGATTTCTACTCTCTTTTCTCTTGGTAAGTCAACACCTGAAATACGAGCCATTTACAGTTGCACCTCCGTTTTAAAATTGCGGCTTTTAGCCTTTAAATTTTTTGTTTGTTCATCGTTCCTTAGTACTTTAGAAACGATTAACGTTAAGTTTAAGATAAATTCAAGCTACTCTGCAGTTGTAGCTCTTATTAATTTATCTTAGCCTTGACGTTGTTTGTGCTTAGGGTTTTCACAGATAACCATTACCTTACCCTTGCGCTTAATTACTTTGCATTTTTCGCAAATCTTTTTGACAGAAGGTCTGACTTTCATTTGTGATTACCTCCTCATAAAATGCTGTCAATTTTTCTTACTTTGAACGCCATGTAATTCTACCATTGTTAAGGTCATAAGGTGAAAGTTCAACTGTTACCTTATCTCCTGGAAGAATTCTAATGTAGTTCATACGAAGTTTGCCCGAAATACGAGCATGTACTTTGTGTCCATTTTCAAGCTCTACAATAAAGAATGTATTAGGAAGAGCTTCAACAACAGTACCTTCAACTTCAATC
>JAZNWZ010000056.1:0-17260 GCA_045593645.1 Candidatus Fimenecus sp.
AGTGACAGACCCGACTATGTTTCGAGTGCGGACCCTTCAACCACTTGGGTACATCTCCAAAGTCCCTTATTCATTTTATCAAATCAAAAAAACAATGTCAATAAAGTCTAATTCAATATTTTATAGACTATTTCTAAACAATGTGATAAAATAACAAAGAGGTGATTTTATGAAAAAGAATAAAAAGCCGTTAAATATGCCTTTGAAAATAATTATTGGTGTGGTTTGCACATTTGTTTTAGTTGTTGTAGGCTATTTGCTTTATGTTTTATTAAGCTATTCTCGAATTCCTGATATGCAACAGCTTGAGGTGATAAATGGAACAAATCTGTCTGCAGTAAAAATAGATACAGAGTACACAATTGTTACGCAAAATATTGGCTTTGGTGCTTACACTGACGATTTTACATTCTTTATGGATGGAGGAACTGAGTCAAGAGCAAAAAGTGCAGAGAGTGTTAAAGGCTGCATAAATTCAGCAATTTCAACCGTTAATAGTTATAATCCTGACTTTATTTTATTTCAAGAGGTTGATCTTGACTCAACAAGAAGCCATCACATTGACCAAAGTCAAATGATTAGTGATAGCTTTAAGGATTATTCAAGAGTAACCGCAGTTAATTATCACTCTGCATATTTGTTTTATCCAATTTTTGAGCCACATGGTGCATCAAATAGCTCAATGATGACCTTAAGCAGATATAACATATTATCATCGATTAGAAGAAGTTTTCCAATTTCAACCTCATTCTCAAAATTTCTTGATTTAGACAGATGCTATAGCGTTTCAAGATTATCTGTTGAAAATGGTAAAGAGCTTGTTATATATAATGTTCATAGCTCTGCTTATGGTGGTAATGATGAAATAAGAACAGCTCAAATGACAATGCTTTTGAATGATATGAAAGCAGAATATGACAAAGGCAACTATGTTGTTTGTGGTGGCGATTTTAATCACGATTTTACCGGTAATTCTACACAAATTCTCAATGGTAGCGCAGGGGATGAATATGGTTGGGCACAACCATTTCCTGAAAATCTTATTCCAAAAGGAATTTCAAGATGTATTAGTTATAAAGACGGTAAAATTTTACCAACTTGTCGAAATTGTGATGTGCCATACAAAGAGGGTAATTACACAATCATTGTTGATGGCTTTTTAGTTTCTGACAATGTTGAGTGTGTACTTGTTGAAAATGTTGCAACGGGCTTTAAATATTCTGACCACAACCCAGTAGTAATGAAATTTAAACTTAAATAATATAATACCCCTGCAGTGCTTTTGCAGGGGTATTTTTTAGTTTGTGAATAAAATATTAACAATATAGTAATATACTTGATATAATTATATATAAATGTTATACTAAACAAAAATAAACGGGAATTTTCCGTGAATTTGTCAAAAAATTACTATGGAGGTTACAAATGAAACGTTTTCTTGCAGTTTTATTGTCAATTACGCTCATTCTTCTGTCTTTTGCAGACGGAATGATAGCTTTTGCCACAACTGAACATAATGCAAGTAATGATGATGTTGGCGACCTTTATGGCTTTGCTTCTGCACTTGTAAAAATGATTCGTACAAATGATAAAGATAATAGCGATATTTCAAGTGATTATATTCCGGTTGACGATGATGGTAAAACTGATGCAGATGAGATTACAGAAAAGTTCCCTATAACTTATACTCAAACTTCAAATGATGTTGCAGAGTTTTATCGTGATAACATAAGTGTAACTGTTACAGATGGTAGCAATGTGGTTACTGTTGATGATGGTGAAAATGTATATACAATTGAAACAGAAGCACCTGCAACAGTAAAAAATGGTGAAGTTTCTGTTTCAGCAAATGACATTATGACTGCTTTAGAGTTTGGTGCAAGTGAATATAGACTTGTGCCTCATTGTTTTGACTCAAAAAGACTTATAGTTAAATCAAGTAAAGAGTTTGACCACTATGGTGCAGTTGAATGTGTTAGTGGTTATAAAAATTTACATGTTCTTCAATATAATGACCCATTAAAAACCCGTGAGGCATATTATAAACTCCTTGAAAATGATAACATTGACTATGTTGAGCCTGATGTTACAAGAGAAATGCAGTCTAAAGATGCAAAGGATATTTTAGGCGATTCTGACGAATATTTTTATGAGGTTAGAGAAAACGCATTGTCTTGGGTTTCTGAGAACATTGGTTTTGAAGATTTAAAAGATGAGCTTGCTCAAAGAGTGTTAGCAGACGTTGTTGTTGCAGTTATTGATAGTGGTGTAGATACAGACCACGAACACCTTGAAGGTAGATTGCAACTTACAAATATAAATTTGAGTAGTTCAGGTGAACCAAACAGTTGCGAAGATGACTATGGACACGGTACACACGTTGCAGGTATCGTTGCAGACAATACTTTAAGTAATGTAAAAATCAGACCATATAAAGTACTAAATAATCAGGGTAAATGTCCTACAAGCCTTTTAGCAACTGCTATTGAAATCGCTGCTGCTGATGGTGTAGATGTTATCAATATCAGTATTTCTGCTGAGGGTGAAAACCAAATGCTAACAGATGCAGTTAATGAAGCAACTGCAAAGGGAATTAATGTTGTTGTTTCAGCAGGTAATGATAGTGCAGACCTTTCAGTAAACAAGTATGCACCACCATCTATTGAATCTGCAATTACAGTTAGTGCAGTAAATGAAAAAGGTCAACTTTCAACCTATTCAAATTATAATGGTACAATTGATATTGCAGCTCCTGGTGATGATGTTAAGAGTAGTTATCTTTATAACACATATAAACTTATGTCAGGTACATCAATGGCAGCACCTGCAGTTGCAGCTGGCCTTGCAATTGTTCACTCTGTATATCCTGAAAAATCAGGTGCTGAAGTTGAAGAAATGATTAAAAAATATGCCGTTAAGGTTGAAGAACTTAAAGGCGAGAATAAATATGGTGCAGGTCTTTTGTATGTAAAATACATATTGGATAAATTGCCAAAAACTGCTCCTGTTGATTTTAGTGTACAATCAGGTTCATTTAATAATTCATTTAAGTTAACTCTTAGTTGTACAGAAAAAGACGCAACTATTTTTTATGTTATTAATCCTACAGATGATAACATTGACATTGGTTATTCTAACGGAATAAAATATACTGACCCTATTACAATTTCAGTAGATACAAAGGTCTTTGCGGTTGCAATTGTAAAAGGTAAAATGTTCAGTGAGGTTAGAAAGTGTACTTACACTCGTGTTAGTGGCTCTGTTGAAAACCTATATGATATTGATAATACCGGTATGATAACAGGTTATGTAGGTACAGAGGTTGACCTTGTAGTGCCTGATACCATTCGAGGTATTACTGTTCGTGGCGTTGCTATGAATGCTTTTAAAGATAATGACAGAATTCATTCTATTACGCTTCCTGCAACTGCAACACGAATTGGCTCAACAGCCTTTTACGAATGTGGTTCGTTGTATTCTGTAACAGGTGCAGGATTAAAGAGAGTAGATTCTTCTGCTTTTGAAAATAGCACAATTACAGAATTCCCATTTGAACAACTTGAAAAAGTTGGCTCAAAAGCATTCTCAGGTTGTAATAACTTGATAAATGTAAAATTGACAAATATAACATCTATTGAAGCATCTGCATTTGAAAATGCAAATACAATTACTGAATTAAACAGTGAAAAAGTACAGTCAATTGGCAAATATGCTTTCCGTAATACAAAAATTATGAACGTTAATATTCCATCTGTTGGTACAATCAGTATGGGTGCATTTGAGCAGTGCCCAAACCTTGATAATGTATCTGCAAAGAATGCTTTGTCAATTGGAAATTATGCTTTTAGAAACTGTATTTCTTTAAGAAATATTGATTTCCCTGCAGTTATGTCTTTGGGTGCAGAAGCATTTGTGAATACTGCAATAGAAAATATTAAAATGCCTTTTGTAACAAGCATTGGACAAAAATGCTTCTCAGGTTGTACTGCATTGAAGTCTGCTGTTTTTGAAAAAGCAAAAACAGTTGAAAGCTATGCTTTTATAAACTGTAAAAACTTAAAATTTGTATATTTACCTGAATTGACACTTTTAAATACGGGTACTTTCTCAGGCTGTGAAAAGCTTAAATCCTTATGGTTACCAAATGTTGCAACAGTAAATACAAATGGCTTTGAGAACTCATTTGTAGAGTTTGTTCAGCTTGATAATGCAGTTTCTATTAAGGACTTGCCAAACACATTAAAAGGTGTTGTACTTTCATCTTCTTTACAACTTGTAGGCGATGTACCAACAACTGATTATGTAGTATATGGCTATAAGGGCTCATATGCAGAAACTTATGCAAATAAAAACTCAAAAGAATTCCAAGAAGTGCCTGCAGTTGTTTATTCAACATCGGAACAAGCGACAGTAGAAGACAAATATATATACAGTTATGCACTTGGTTTTGATTGTAAATACCAATGGTATAAAAACGATAAAGCAAGTACAGAAGGTGGCACACCAATTGAAGGTGCAAATAACTTCTATTATGAGCCAAAACGAGAAGATAATGCTGTGGTTTATTACTGTGTAATTACAAGTAATGATGGTCAACAAAGTTCAGTAACTGTTTCTCCAATTATTTATAATGCTCCTGAGTATAGAGAAGCAGATTATACTGAATACTTTGCGTATCTTGAAACTTTAAAGGATATAGATAGGTCAATTTATACGGAAGAAAGCCTTGCAAATCTTGATAGTCTTGTATCAAAGGATATTTCAGGACTCTCACTTGCAGAGCAAAATAAAATTAAAGAGCATATTGATAAAATTAAGGATGCAGTTGAAAATCTCGTTGTTAAATATGTTTTAGGTGATATTGACGATGATGGTGAAATAACTGTTATTGATGCAAGAATGACTTTAACATTTGCATCAGGCAAAACAACACTTAATGAAATTCAACTTCTCGCAGCAGACGTAAATAAAGATGGCGAAGTCAATGTTATTGATGCAAGAATACTCTTAAGAGTGGCTGCTCAGCTTGAAAGCTTGATACAATAAATAAAAGCCTTAGGTTAATCCTAAGGCTTTTGTTATAGTATTGTAAGCAATGCATCAATATTTTCTTGGGAATATTCAATCTCGCTTGAATAAAGACGAGCATACTCTACAATGTCTTCAAATGCTTTAAAATCCATTTTCACAAGAGCTTTAACTGTTTCATAGCCAAGCACAATAAAAGCCAAATGGCTTTTGATATTGTCGTCATACGGTGCATTAGGCAAATGACGATAAACAAAGTAGCATAAAAGGTTTTCTCCCCAAAGCTCAAATTCTTGTGGTAAAGCATTTTGCTTGCTTGTTTTTAACTTGTTTAAAGTGCTTTCCCAGCTGTTGTCAAGAATTTCAAGATTTAATAAAACCTCACACCACTCGTCAATATTTTTTTGTGGCAAATCAAAGTTAAAGAAATCCTTTAAATTATTAACTCTCTCGTCAATTAAAAACTCTCTATCAGTTAGAATGTCCAAAACGATTTTTCTGATTTTAGCAAACTCCTCATAATCAGAATTATCGTTTTTTTCGTTGTCGCCGTCAATAACAATAAGCTTAAAAGGGGAACTTTGATTTAAAATTATTCTACCGGCTTCTTCACAACAAAGACCAAGACCGATTTCAGTGGTGTTTTCAAAAAAGTTTCTAAAACGAGGGTGGTCAGTACAAATTTGTGAAAGATAATCTTCACCAAACTTTAAAACGATATCACAAAGATTATCACTATTTAAAAATGGACATCTTTCATTATCTGATAATTTAAAGCAGGCACAGTCGTCAGTAATCTCAATATTTTGTTTAAACTTTTCACCAAAAGCACCACTAATTTTGTTGTATTTTTCCATTGTTTCGTCGTCAATGTCAATTTCCCAACCGATACAACAACTGTGTTTGCACTTGTTTGCAATACATTTAAAACTACTATAATATTCTGGTGCAATAATTCTCATAAAATCACTCGTCTTTATATTTTTCTGCTTGTAAATTAAACATATAAGCGTATGTGCCGTTAAGAGCCATCAACTCACTGTGATTACCTGACTCAATAATTCTGCCGTTTTCCATAACATAAATTTTATCTGCATTAACAGTAGTTGAAAGTCTGTGTGAGATAAAAATAACAGTTTTATGGTCAGCTGCCTCAATCATAGCTTGATTAAGATTATATTCTGCAACAGGGTCAAGATTAGCAGAAGGCTCGTCAAGAATAACATAAGGACAGTCCTTGTAAAATGCACGAGCAATAGCAGTTTTTTGAGCCTCACCACCCGAAAGCATAACGCCATCGTCATCAAACTCTCTTAAAAGTTCAGATTTAATTCCGTTTTTAAGTTCTTTGTTAAAACCACTGTGCTTTAATGCTTCTTTTACTTTTTCTTCGTCAATATTCTTATTAAGAGCGACATTTTCACCTAAACTGCAAGAGAAAATTTGAAAGTCTTGGAACACGGCTGCAAACCTATCTCTGTGAGATTCTGCAGTAACATTTTTAATATTTTCACCATCAATAAGAATTTCACCTGTTGTGGCATCATAAAGGCGTAACAATAGGTTCGTGAGAGTTGTTTTACCTGCACCGTTATAACCAACTAAAGCAATCTTTTCATAAGGCTTAATGGTAAGATTAATTTCTTCAAGTGTAGGCTTGTCGTTGTTAGGGTAGCTAAAGGATAAATTCTTAATAACTATTTCTTTTGGCTCAGTTTTCTTTGCAGTATTTTCACCATCTTTGATGTTGAAGTCTGCATTTAAGAATTCACGATATTTGTCAATCATTTTACCTTGCTCTGAAAAACGAGCCAATGCCCATATTGTTAAGAATTGGAATGACATAGCAACAGAGTGTGCACCGTTAAATGTCGCAACAAAATCACCAGGAGTGAGTGTTTCTTTAACAAGTACACAGTAGCCAAGATAAAGAGGAAGTAAAAATAAAAATCCAAGTTGTTGCACACCAAGTGTTTGAATACAGTTAAGGATTGAGATTTTTGTAAAATACTTTTTCTGATTATTTATAACATCATCTGCTGCATCGTTATATCTATCAATAAGAAGGGGAGAAATGTTATTCATTCTAACTTCTTTTGCATAGTCTTGTAAATAGAAAACTCTTTGAAAATAGTCAGACCTGCGATGAAATTTTGCATTTTCAATTCTTCTTTCCATCATAAGAGTGCCAACTCTTTTGCTGATAGGCAAGAAAATACAAATAACACTCATTATTATAACAAGACACCAAGGGTCAATTGTAAATAAAACTGATGCTATGGTTATAAATGAAACAATATGTCCAATATACATTCTTACAAGTCCCAAAAGATTTTGAATGTTACCTGATGATGACTCAATAGTAAGAATGAAATTGTTGTAGAATTCAGGATTGTCGTAAGATTCAAGGTCAAGCTCTTTTGCTTTTTTATAAAGCTTTTGGTTAAGCTTGTAATAAAGCCTTTCACGCTCATTATTCCAATAAAACTCTCTAAAAAGCCAAGAGAAAACAGTTGATGCTACAAGTATAAGCGCAATTACACCAATAGCATAGAAAATTCTCTCTAAATCTTTATCTTCAGTTACAACATCAATAACATATTTAACACCAATAACACGAATGAGATTATTAGGAATAATCATTAAGAGTCCCCAAAATATTTCACCAATAACTAAAAAAGGCGAAAGCTTAAACATAAGCTTAACAAAGAAGAAAATGTTAGAAGGCATTGAGTGAAGTGTTTTTTCTTTTTCCTTTTTCTTAAACATTTTCACTCACCTCACTTTCGCCCTTGTAGCTTGATGCCTGCAAAGTGAACATTTTACTGTATTCACCGTTTTGCGCCATCAATTCTGCATGGCTACCTGATTCAAGAATTGTGCCGTTACTAAGCACATAAATTCTGTCAGAAAGCACAGCACTTGAAAGTCTGTGTGAAATATAAATAACAGTCTTATTTTTAGTAACTTCTATTAAGTTTTCATACATTTTGTATTCTGCAATAGGGTCAAGAGCAGAGCTTGGCTCGTCAAGAATAGCAATTTGGAAATCTTGTGCAAAAAGACGTGCAGCGGAAACTTTTTGATTTTCGCCACCTGAAAGACCTGCACCATCAATCTCAAATTCACGAGTAAGTACAGTGTCTGCGCCCTTTGGAAGACTTGAAATTTTATCCCAAACACCACTGTGCTTAAGAGCTTTTTCTGCAAGTGCCTTTTCCTCTTCGTTACATTCGTGGCAAATAATGTTTTCATTAACAGAAACTGCAAAGTTTTTATAGTCTTGGAAAACAGTTGCAAAAGCATTACGAAGAGATGCTACATTATATTCTTTAATATTGATACCGTTATATAAAATCTCACCCTCGTCTGCATCATAAAAACGAAGAAGAAGCTTAACAAGTGTTGATTTGCCTGCACCATTCACACCAACAATGGCAATAGTTTCACCTTTGTTGATTTTAAATGATACGTTTTTAAGAATTGTTTTGTTTGTACCAGGATATCCAAAAGAAACATTTTTAAATTCAATGCTTTGAAATTCTCCTGCATCTTTACCACCGTCAGTAATCTTTGGCTCATAGTCAAAGAAATCACGAAGATTTTGAAAAAAAAGTGCCATTTGAGACATTTCGTCAAAGCCTTCTGCAATTGCCATTGTAGAATCTCGTACAGAGTTAATTGAAGAAAGCACAACTGAAAAAGATGAAATTGTAAGTGCTTTTGTAAATACAAATTGATAACCTGCAAAAGCATATGTGCCAATAATAGGAATAAAATCACTAAAAAGTGAACTTACCATACTGTAGAAAAACAGTTTAGGACCATAGCTTTTAAGAATAACCACATTTGCATCAATAGCACCTTTAAAACGCTCAATAAGTACAGTGAAAATATTTGATGTTCTCATATCCTTTGAGAATTCTTTCAAAAACATGGTGCGTTGAATATATGCTTTAATTCTATTGTTTGTTGTCATTTCAAGGTCTCGTTTGTAAACTGCCTTGCTCTTTAATAATTCAATAGCAAAAACCAAAGTTACAGGCAATAAGAACAACAAGTACATAGGGTTGATTACTGTAACAGTTGCAATAACGCAAATAAGTGCAATAATACCACCAACAACTGCTGCTACATCCCAACAAATAAGGTCATAATAACTTGATGAAAGCACAAGAGTAGCCCTTTGATATTTGTCATAGAATTCAGGATTTTCATAACAACTTACATCAAGCTGCACTGCCTTTTGGAAAATCTTGTTGTTAAGCTCTTTATACACAACCTTTGCAGACACAAGTCTCATTCTTGAAGCATACGCCGAGATAACATTTATGATTACACATAAGCCGAAAAACAACAAAAGATATGTAAAATAAGTATTAAAATCTGCATCACCATCAATAATGCTCAAAAGAACTTTTAAAAACAGAATATTCTGTACGTACATTGATAAAACCTTGTTAGAAATTTCAGTGATAAAATAACCGATTAAAAGTCTTTTATCTGCTTCCCACACAAGCTTTAAGGCAAATATAACATTTTTAAGAACAGGAACTTTAACAGGTTCGTGAAGTTTAATCCACCTCATAAATAGCCTCCATACAAAATATATGCATATTATATCACGATGAAAATCTATAATCAATGTTGAATTGCCAAGATTTATATGTTATAATTATTATGTAAAAAGTTACTGATGGTTTTAAAACCATCTTTTTTTTATTTAATAAAAGGGTGTTGAAATTTGATTTTTGTATTAGTCGTAATTTATATTGTTTTTATATCTCTTGGTCTTCCTGACTCGCTTTTTGGAGTTGCGTGGCCGGTTGTCCATAAAGAGTTTGCAATTAACGAAAACTTTGCATCTTTTTATAGCATTATTACTGGCATTTGCACTGGTGGAGTAAGCTTTATTGCAGGTAAATTAATTAGAAAATTTGGTACTGCAAATGTAACCTTTGTTTCAACACTTCTTACTGCATTAGGGCTTTTATGTATGAGCCTTGCACCTAATATTGTTGTAATGATGATTGGCACAGTTATTCTTGGCTATGGTGCAGGTGTTATTGATACTGGACTTAATAACTTTGTTTCACTTCACTATAAAGCACAACATATGAATTGGCTTCACGCTTTTTGGGGCGTTGGTGTTACAATTAGTCCACTTATAATGTCAATTTTCTTAACAGGTGAATACGGAGCATGGAGAAACGGCTATCGTGTTATAGCACTTTTACAACTTTCAATTGCTATTATAATTGCAGTTTCACTTAAAAAGTGGAAAAGCATTAAGGAAAAAGAAGAAAGAGAAACTACAACTGAAAATAGTAAAGGCTTTTTTGAATTACTCAAAATTAAAGGTGTGCTTACAAGTGTTTTATCACAAGGACTTTATTGCAGTATGGAATTTTTAATTGGTACTTGGGGCGCGTCATTTTTAGTCCATATTCATCACTTGCAACCGGGTGAAGCAGCAAAATGGGTTTCGCTTTATTTTGGTGGAATTATGGTAGGCAGATTTATTTCAGGCTTCATTTCAATGAAGGCAAATGACAACACAATGATTCGTCTTGGTATTACAACTGCATTTGTTGGTATTGTCCTTTTAGCACTTCCGTTAGGTAAAATTTCAATTTTTGGCTTGTTGCTTATAGGAGTGGGCTTTGGTCCAATTTTTCCAAGTGTATTACACAGCGTGCCTGACCGATTTGGCAAAGAATATTCAGCAGATATTACAGGCTTTCACATGGGCGGTGCTTATGCTATTGGTTTTGCAGTTCAACTTGTATTTGGCTTTGTAGCAACTGCAACAACATTTAACATTACACAATTTGTATTGCTTGCTCTTTGTGTCGGATTTTTCGTTGCAAACGAAACAACAATTAAATTAATAAAGAAATAAAAATAAATGAAGTACACATACTAAACTGAAAGGATGGTTAATATGTGTACTTCAATTTCATTTAAAACAAAAGACCATTATTTTGGCAGAACACTCGATTATGAAATAAGTTATAATAAAAACATAATCATAACACCAAGAAACTATATTTTTGATTTTCGCCAAGTAGATAGTATAACAAATCACTATGCCATAATCGGTATGGGAATTGTTGATGATGATTATCCACTTTATTTTGATGCAACAAATGAAAAAGGCTTGTCAATAGCAGGACTTAATTTCCCTTATTATGCTGAATATAAGCATATTAAGGTAGGCAAGGATAATATAACACCATTTGAACTTATTCCTTGGATTTTAGCACAGTGTTCAACTGTAAAAGAGGCAAAAGAAAAGCTTCAAAATGCAAATATAGTCAATGTTAGATTTAGTGAAGAATATCCACTAACACCACTTCATTGGTTAATATCTGACAGAGAAAGCTCTATAACGGTTGAAAGTATGCGAGAAGGCTTGTTTATCTATGATAATAAAGTTGGCGTTTTAACGAATAATCCACCTTTTAATATGCAGATGTTTAATCTTAATAATTTTATGAATATAACTCGCGAAGAGCCATCAAACAGATTTAGTGAAAATCTTGATTTGTACGTTTATAGTAGAGGAATGGGTGCAATAGGTTTACCTGGAGATTTGTCTTCGCAATCACGATTTGTAAGAGCAACCTTCACAAAACTTAATTCTGTTTGTGGTGATAATGAAAACGAAAGTGTAAGTCAGTTTTTTCATATTCTTGATACCGTTAGTCAAACACGAGGCTGTGCAAGAGTAGGTGAAGCCTTTGAAATAACAGATTATTACTCATGTTGCAACACAGATAAAGGCATTTATTATTATAAAACCTATGAGAATAGTCAAATTTCTGCAGTAAATCTTTTTAATGAAAAACTTGACAAAAATGAACTAATTGAGTACAATCTCATTAAATCACAACAAATAAAAATTCAAAATTAACTGCCACCGGGTAGTGATGCATTTAGCATTCGTTAGTATATCGTTAGGTCTTAGAAGATATACTGAACGGGTGCTTTTTTTGAGGTCTTTATGAAAATAACTAATTATTTTACAAAATTTGAAAAAATGCTTTGGTGCACATCTGTGTTGTCAATTTTAATATCCTTTTTTATTTTTGACAGAGAAAACTATTTAACTTTAGTCGCTTCTGTAATAGGTGCAACCTTTTTGATTTTTAATGCAAAAGGTAATCCTATAGGGCAGTTTTTGACTATGGTATTTTCTGTCCTTTACGGCATAATCTCTTATGGCTTTTCTTATTATGGAGAGATGATAACATATTTAGGAATGACATTACCAATGGCTTTTGTTGCACTTGTGGCTTGGCTTAAAAACCCTTATAAAGGAAATAAATCTCAAGTAAAAGTAAATAGACTTAAATTAAAAGAAATTGCTTTTATGTTTGCTTTAACTACCGTTGTAACAGTATTTTTTTATTTCATTTTAGATTTCTTTAATACTGCAAATATAATACCAAGTACTATTTCAGTAACAACAAGCTTTTTAGCAGTTTATTTAACCTTTAGAAGAAGTCCTTATTTTGCACTTGCCTATGCTGCAAACGACTTGGTTTTAATCGTTTTGTGGATACTTGCAACAATCAAGGATGTTTCATATTTATCTGTTGTTATTTGTTTTATAGTCTTTTTTGTAAACGATATGTATGGCTTTGTTAGTTGGAATAAAATGGAAAAGTTTCAAAAAAATAATATGTAAAAGAGCAGTTAGTACTACTAACTGCTCTTTTTTTAGTCTGTAATGTCTTTGATTCCTTCACCAAGACCTTCGCCAATGTCTGAAACTGCTTCACTAACATTTTCACCAATATCAGTTACCAAATCTTCTGCCTTTGTAACTATTTCACTTGGTTTATTTGTAGTGCTTGGTCTTGTTGTAGTAGTTGTAGTAGTTGAGTTGTCAATTTTGCCATCATCTGCAGTACAACCAACTAAAAGTACACATAATAAAGCAGTAATTACTGCCGTAACAAGTGCAATCTTTTTCATGATATACCTCCATAATTTTTTGTATTTATATTATTGCCACAGTAGAATTTTTTATGCTATTTTGTCAAAACTCCACCATCGCTATAAAGCAAAATTAATATTTCATTCTCTTCACCTGTAACACAGTTTGCATAAATAAGAATTTCAGTTTCGCCTGCTGTTTTACAATGAATTTCATAACAGTAGTTTTCACTTTTCCATTTTGTTGGAATAACACATTTTTGTATTTTAATAACTTGAAGGTCTTGACTTATCATACTTGCAATTTCGTCTTGAGATTTTATTTCAGCAGGCAAGGAACGAGTAAAATGATTTGTGATATATCCTGTTGCATCAAGACCAACAATCTCTCCGTTTTCAAGATTTACACTAACTTTAATCAAATCGGCATATAAAATCACATCGTCTTGTGTGGCAGCAAAATTGATTGTGCAAATGCCGTTGTCTGTATAATAATAACTCTCTTTTAAATTGTCATAACCTAAGTCGTTTAAGAATTTTTGAGCATTCTCAACTGCAGTAGAATGGTTTATCTTAATTTCACCAACTTCTTCATTATCAAGAATATAAAGTACAAATCCACCTGCTTTTGTTATTGCGATTATATATAAATCTTTTTGAAAAACATAGCATGGAATGTTTCCGTCTTCTTCAAATTTTAATTCTAAATCGTCAATTCCACTGGTGCTTTTTGCAATTTCCAAAGCTTTATCTTTTGAAATGATTTCTTTGTTTTCAAGCATTTTTGGACTTGAATTTTCAAGGTGTGATGAAAAAGGACCATCATATATCAAGGTTGGAAAATCTGAAAAAGATTGCTCAGCATCTTCAAAACTTGTGTCAATGCTTGCAGGCGTGTTGTTGCCACCTAAAAGATTGCTGTTTTCTTCTTCAAAAGTGAAGTTGCCATTGTGAATTTGAAAGCACATATTTGAAACACTTTTGTTAAGAGCAACACAATATTCAAAAAGCTTTTTTAACTGTGAACGGTCTTCATCGGTCATAGTTTGTCCTGTTGATGCCTTTCTCTCTAAAGCCATAACAAACTCACCGGTTTGTGCAAGCATCTTATATGTGTTTGATAAGGTTGAGCCTTTTGATGGCAAAAG
Organism: Candidatus Fimenecus sp.; assembly: GCA_045593645.1. Taxonomy (GTDB): domain Bacteria; phylum Bacillota; class Clostridia; order Oscillospirales; family Acutalibacteraceae; genus Fimenecus. The sequence continues at coordinate 14,121 of JAZNWZ010000056.1, forward strand.
TGAGAGAGCATTTTTTGCAATAGACGTTTCACGGTAAAGGTCAGAAGAAAGACTTGACAGCATAGAGGGTGAGGTAGAGTACATAATCTTTTCAAGATTAGTAGAAATATTAGTAAGACATTCGTCAAGGTTAATAAGAGCCATTTGACGAGTAAGCATAACCTCTTGACGATATTTTAAAGCCTCGTTTGTTTTCAAAAAACTGAAAAGTCCTAATACTAATAAGGCAACAAAAAGATAAGCAATTATTCTGATTTTTCCACGATAAGAAAGGTCTTTGTTTTTCATTTTTTTAACTCCTTTAATATTTGGAAATATTATTAACAAAAAATTTTAAAATATGCCCTAAAAATATGCATTTTTTATTTGCCAAATAACAGATTTTGTTGTATAATATATTTTGATTAACTATGCAGAATGGGGGAAGAGTGTCTTGTCAGTATATTTAGATAATAGTGCAACAACAAAGCCTTGTGAAAATGCCGTTAAAAAAGCACTTGAAATGATGACAGAAAACTATGGTAACCCTTCTTCTTTGCATCAGTTAGGTTATAATGCAAAAAAAGAACTTGATGTTTCAAGAAAAACTTTGGCAACTTTTTTGTCTTGTGGTGAAAATGAAATATTCTTTACACCAAGTGGTACAACTGCAAACAATACTGCAATTTTAGGCACTGCTCGTACAAAAAAGAGAGAAGGCAAAAAAATCATAACAACATTTTTAGAGCACCCAAGTGTTATTAAGCCATTTGAAATGCTTGGCGAAATGGGCTTTGAAACAGTTTTTTTAAAACCAGATAAAAACGGAAAAATCAATCTTGAAGAGCTCTCAAATGCAGTTGACGAAAACACAATTCTTGTTAGTGTTATGGCAGTTAATAATGAAGTTGGTTCAATTCAAGATGTTGCAAAGGTCAAAAGCATTATTAAACAAAACAAATCAAAAGCATATTTCCATTGTGATGCTGTTCAGGGCTTTGGCAAAATAATACTTAAGCCAAAAAAGTTAGGCATTGATTTAATGAGTATGAGTGCACATAAAATTCACGGTTTAAAAGGTACAGGGGCTCTTTATGTAAACAATTCTTGTCGATTGTTGCCAAGTATTTTAGGCGGTGGACAAGAAAGCGGACTTGTTTCAGGCACAGAAGCGTTGCCTAATATTTGTGCATTTGCCGAGGCAGTTAGAAGCATTGGCAATGTTGAAGAAAATTTTGCAAGAGTTACTCAGGTTAAACAGTATTTTATTGATAAAATTTCTGCTCTTGACGGTGTGTATGTTAACTCACCAAAAGATAGCTTGCCTTACATAATTAACATTTCTTGTGAAGGTGTACCATCTCAAGTGATGCTTAATTCATTGTCATCAATGGGTATTTTTGTTTCTGCTGGCTCTGCTTGTGCAAAAGGGCATAGAAGTAATGTTTTAACAAATATGGAAATTCCACCAAAGCTTATTGATAGTGCAATTAGAATTAGCTTGTCAAAAACTACCACAGAAAATGATATGGAAATACTGTATAATGGAATAGTGGACACGATAAAAAGAGTCAGGAGATAGTAATGAAAGAAATCATTCTTATAAAAAATGGTGAATTAGCACTTAAAGGTCTTAATCGTTCAACATTTGAAGATATTTTAATCAAGAATATTAGAAGAAGAATTAAACCCTTAGGCGATTTCGAATATAGAAAAGAACAGTCAACAGTTGCAGTTGTCCCAATGGATGACTATGTTGATATGGACGAAGTAAATGAAAGAATAAGCAAGGTTTTTGGTATTGCAGCTTATTCAAGAGCATTACAGGTTGAAAAGGATATGGAGGTTATTCTCAAAGAAACACCTGAATATCTTGCAGACCAGTTAAGAGAAGCAAAAACCTTTAAGGTCGAGGGTAAACGTGCAGACAAAAAATTCCCACTTACATCACCTGAGTTGTCAGCAGAGGTTGGTGGAGCAATTTTGAGCAAATTCCCACATCTTAAAGTTGATGTGAAAAATCCTGAAATTAAAGTAACTATTGAAATAAGAGAAAAATATGCGTTTATTCGTGGCAACCAAACAAAAGGTGCAGGTGGTATGCCAACAGGCACAGCAGGTAAAGCTGCAATTTTGATTTCTGGTGGTATTGATAGTCCTGTTGCTGCATATATGATGGCAAAACGTGGACTTACACTTAATGCAATTCACTTTGCATCTCCACCATATACTTCTCCACAAGCAGAAGAAAAGGTGCATAATCTTTTAAAGCAAGTTTCTAAATATAGTGGAACAATCACTTTGTTTACAGTTGGATTTACTGAAATTCAAGAGGCGATTCGTGATAATTGTCCTGAAGATTTATTTACACTTATTATGAGAAGATTTATGATGAGAATTTCTCAAAGAATTGCTGAAAAAGAAGAGTGTAAAGCACTTATTACCGGTGAAAGCTTAGGTCAGGTTGCAAGTCAGACTCTCAATGCATTGGCTTGTACAGATGCAGTTGTTTCAATGCCTGTTTTTAGACCTGTTATCGGACTTGATAAGGATGAGATTATAAAGGTTTCAAGACAAATTGATACATTTGATATTTCAATTGAACCTTTTGAAGATTGTTGTACAGTTTTCACTCCAAAACATCCAAGAACAAGACCACAAATCCATGTTTTAGAAGAAGTAGAGAAAGCAATGGATGTTGAAGGTCTTATTGAAAGAGCTTTAGCAAATACACAAATTTTAAATATTAACTTTTAGAGGCAATTATGTTACTTGAAGAAAAGGTTGTTAAGCGTCTTAACAAAAAAAGGCTTGTAATGGCAACTGCCGAGTCTTGTACTGGTGGTTTAATTGCAAAACGAATTACTGATATAAGTGGCTCATCATCTGTTTTTAACTGTGGAATAATCAGTTATAGCAACGATATAAAAGAAAAAGTGCTTGGTGTAAAACACGAAACACTTGAAAATTTTGGTGCAGTTAGCGAAGAAACTGTGCGAGAAATGGTAAAAGGTGTACTTTTGGTTTCTGGTGCAAATGTTGCAGTTGCAGTTTCAGGAATTGCAGGGCCAAATAGTGATAACACGAAAAAGCCTGTTGGACTAATTTATCTTGCTTGTTCAAATGGTGATAAAACACTTGTTAGAAAACTTGAAAACAAG
>JAZNWZ010000057.1:0-23208 GCA_045593645.1 Candidatus Fimenecus sp.
TAATTGATAAAAAACTTAACAAATAATCTATTGCAAAATTTCTATAATATGGTAAAATAAAGTCTCAAAAGTATATAACGAGGTGTGAAAAATGATTCTTCATATTTTTAACAACGCTGAAGAAATCGGCAAAGCAGTTGCCAATTTAATTGTTGAACAAGTTAACGAAAAACCTGACTCAGTTTTAGGCTTTGCAACAGGTGCTTCTCCTGTGCCTACATATAAAAGCCTTATTAAAGCATACAACAAAGGTAAGGTAAGTTTTAAGGATATTACAACTTTTAACCTTGTTGAATACTGTGATTTACCAAAAGAGGATAAAAACAGTTACTATACATTTATGCACGAAAATCTTTTCAACCATATTGATGTTAAAGAAGAAAATGTTAACTTCTTAAACGGTAATGCAGAAGATACTGATGCTGAGTGTATGCGTTATGACGATTTGCTTACAGAAAACAAAATTGATATTCAACTTTTAGGTGTTGGCAGAAATGGTCATATCGGATTTAACGAGCCATCAAACAAATTCACAAAGGGCTCATTTAAAGTTCGTCTTTCACAAAGCACAATTGATGCTAACTCTGTATATTTTGACGAAAATCCAATGCCAAACTATGCACTTACAATGGGTACTGTTTCAATTATGAAATCAAAGCAAATTATTCTTATTGCAACTGGTCGTTCAAAATCAGATGCAATCTATGGACTTGTTAACGGTGATATTTCACCTTCTTGCCCAGCCAGTGTTTTACAACTTCACCCAAATGTGCATATTTTCCTTGATAAAGCAGCTGCTGCAAGACTTTAATCAAATATAAAAAGCAAGACCGAGTAGTCAATTCTACTCGGTCTTTTTTTATAGGTTAAATGCCTATTGTAATAATCTCAAATGGTTTATATTCAACTGTATCAGTTTCTTCTATTACATCTTCAAGCATATTAAGAAGCTTAACCTTACCACCAAAGTTAATTTTGCCTCGTTTGCCATTTTGCTCTGAAAGACGAATAACAACCATTTTGCCATTTTCACTAAGCTTCATTGCTTGCATATAAAGCTCACTAAATGTGTTTTCACAATTAAGGTCTGCTTTTACAAGTGGAATATTATATTCAAAAGCAATATTGTTGATTTCTGCCTTAACAAAGTCGTCGCCATGTGGATAAATCATATAGCTAAACTCGTGATGTCCCAAATCACTTGTAACATCAGGGCGAATTGTTGCACGAAGAAGTGAAAGGCTCATTGAATTTTCTAAAAGTCCAACGCCATATTTTGAATCGTTAATAAGAGCAATACCACCGTCTGTTTCTGCCATATCAACCCATTTGTGATGGCAAGTTTCGAAACGAGCCTGTTGCCAAGTTGTGTTTCTGTGAGTATCTCTCTCAATAAATCCTGCACTTGTGTCGCATACTGCTTTGCGAGTGAGCACATTACAATCAAACTGTGCTTTTGCAAGGACGTGCTTTTCGTTCCAGTCAACAATATTTTCAACCTCAATACCACGAGATTGACGGAACACACGGATAATTCTCTTCCAGGTGCTCTTTTCTGTGCCTAAAATCACCTCAAAGGATGCTACCTCAGAGTTTTTCTCAACAGTTTTAAGTGGTGAAATTATTTTTACTTCAACTTCTTTGTCCTTATAGTTAGGAAGAATGTCCCAAGCATCATATACACCAGGATTATCTTTATAAAGCTTAAGCTTGTTAAATTCGCCGTTAGTCCATTCTCTGTCAAGCTCAATATCATAAAGACTTGCAATACTACCGTCTTTATTAAACTTAATTTTGTAGTAAGGTGTTGTGATGTAATCGGCAATTTCACACCAATCCCCTGCATATGTACGCCAAGGAATTTCACCTGATGAGAGTGCAGAGAGATTTGGAATTACCCAGTTACCCTGCTTGCCATAACGAATGCTCTTGCCGTTTTCATCTTCAATAAAGGTCAAGTGCTTTCTTGTAAAGTTAAGTGAGTTAAAGTATTTTTCGCCTGTGCCGATAATAGCCTTAAGTCTACGCTCAATGTCCATATAATCTGCCATTGCATCACGGTAAACCGGTGTAATATGGCTACCAGGTAAAATATCGTGGAATTGGTTAATAAGAAGCTTTTTATAAATGTCTTTAAGCTCTGCTTGTGGATACTTTTCACCCTTGAGATAACGAAGAGTTGAGAGCATTTCTGCCTCACGAAGCATAAATTCAAGTTGACGATTATATCTCTTCATTTTTGACTTTGTGGTAAATGTGCCACGGTGCATTTCGAGATATAATTCTCCGTCCCACTTTGCAAGGTTTTTATTATCCTTAAGATTTTTATCTAAAAACTCTTGTCCGCTAATATGCTCAGTTTTTGGCATAATTGAAAGCTTATTAAAACGGTGCATAACTTCAATCATTTCTTCAGTACAGCCTGAGCCACCATCACCATAGCCAAACATTGACATTGTTTGACCACCTTGATTTTTATCTTGATATGCTTCCCAGTTTTCTTGAATTTGTGAAGGCATATTCCAAGTAATAAAGTGAGTTGGTGGTACACAAGCCCCTACCTCACTGCCATCAATACCCTTCCAGATAAAGTTGTTGTGTGGAAAACGGTTTGTATCATTCCAAGTTGACATTTTGTTTGAAACAAAGTAGTCAACACCACTCTTTTTAAGAATTTGTGGCAAAATCCAAGAGTTACCAAAAACATCAGGAAGCCAACAGTTGTTGATAGTCTTGCCAAACTTTTCACGGAAATAGTGTTGTCCGTAAAGGCATTGACGAATAAGACTTTCTGCACTCGGAATATTACAATCAGGCTCAACATACATTGCCCCTACAGGCTCAAACTGACCGTTTGCAATCTTTTCTTTCAATTCCTCAAACACATCGGGATAATACTTTTCAAGCATTTCATATGTAAAGGCCTGTGTGTGAGTATATTTAAAATCAGGATATCTATCCATAAGTCGCAACTGAATAAGAATAGTACGAAGATTTTTTTGAACAGAGTGAATACGACGCCAATAATAAGCAATATCAAGGTGTGAGTGGGCAATAAGTGCCACATCACCACTGCCCTTATAGTCGTCATTAGCATAAATTACATCATCAACATATTTTTTAGCACTTGCTACATCTTCTGTCTTAACATCATCAAAATCAATAAGATTTAATGCATTGTTAATTTCACGATTTAAAAATGCACGATAATCTTCATTAAAGAGTTCGCTTTTTGCAATATCGAGTAAAAGTTCCAAGTCATAAACTAAGTCAAGAACTGTATGGTTGATTGTTGCAAGGTAAGCACCCTCAAAAATCTGACGACAACCACGAACTGATAAAGATTCAGGGTTTCTTTCGTCATCAGGTTTTGAACGGTTATAGCCTTCCATTTCAAAATGAAGAAAATCACTGTCAATATAAGGTGAAAGCAAAATTCTATCTCTGTTAGGGTCAACACCACCAACATATTTGCCGTTTACCTTAACAATAATCTCTGCTGCAGTTTTAAGTGAAAACCAAAGTTCCTTGCCCCTAAGCTTTTCAGGGACAACAACATCACCGTCAAAAAACGCAGTTCCGTCAGGTGTAAAATACATATCACCTTTTTTAAGTGGACGCCAACCCTCAGGATAGTATTCATATTTCATTTCTGCAACCTGACGAGCATCACGGACTTTTAGATTTTCTATTTCAAATTTTTCATCATATATGTATCTTTTAAGCCAACCGAAGCGTAAATCTGTCCATTCTTCAGGACGCATACTTCTTCTAACTACTTTTATATGTGCCATTTATCACACCGCCTTAAAGGCAAACTTTGTCAAACACCATACAGTTTTGAACTAATTGCCTTTTTATTTATTTATTTGTTATGTTTATCAAAACCTTTAGTCGGAATTACTTGAAATTTAGATGAATTTTTGCTTTTGAGACCGCAGGCTTGCTGACGCAAGTCAAGGGTGAAAAAGTGAAAAGTCGCAAAATTTCTGTAATTACGATGTGTGGTGTTTGACAATGCTTGCCTTATTTATCCCAGAAGAATGGTTTTTTCTTCTGTGCTACGATTTTACAGTCGATATTTAAATCACGCTTAATTTCACTAACTATCCAGTCAAGACAACGGTCAACTATAAGGCATTTTGAGCATTCACCCTGCAAAAGCACTGTGAGAATTCCGTTTTCAAAGGATACGAAGTCGATTTCTCCACCATCGCCCTGAAGCTTTGGTTTGATTATAAGATTTATGTATCTTTCCATAATTAACCTTCTATCTCTTTTTTAAGAATTGCACGATAAACATTCAAGCGTTTTTCTGCTTCTTCTTTATTTGCACCACTAATTGAATAATAAACCTTAAGCTTTGGCTCTGTACCTGATGGTCTTACTGCAAGCCAGCTATTATCCTCAAAGACATATTTAAGTACATTTTCTTTTGGTAAATTATCAATACCAACAGAATAGTCAAGGACTTTTTTGATATTTTCAAAAAGGCTTTCACCATTTGCCCTCATATTTGCCATTGATGCTTGAATTTTCTCTGCACCGTCTTTACCTTTAAGTACAAAGGTATCAAGCAAGTCAAGATAATATCCGTGCTTGCTATAAAGCTCGTTTAAAGCATCAACAAGCGTTCTGCCGTTATTTTTGTGGAATGCTGCCATCTGACAAATAAGCATTGATGAAACAACTGCATCTTTATCTCTTGCGTGAGTACCAACAAGATATCCATAAGACTCTTCATAGCCGATTACAAATTCACTCTCGCCTGTCTTTTCATAAAGACCGATTTGGTCGCCAATGTATTTAAAGCCTGTAAGTGTGTCTACAATTTTAAGTCCATAGCTTCTTGCAATATTAGCACCAAGCTCACCTGTAACAATAGTTTTTACAAGTGTTGATTTTTCGTTTAATGTGCCCTTTTTCATTGAAAGAACAAAATCTACAAGCAATGCACCCATTTGGTTGCCTGTAATAAGCACATATTCACCATTATGTAAAACTGCTGCACCAATTCTATCACAGTCAGGGTCAGTACCGAAAACAAGGTCTGCTTTTTCTTGTTTTGCTTGCTCAATAGCTATTGTAAGAGCATCTTTTTCTTCAGGGTTTGGTGAACGAACTGTGCTAAAGTTACCGTCAGGCAATTCCTGTGATTTAACGATAGAAACATTCATATTTTCAAGAACTTTTCTAACCGGAATATTACCTGTACCGTGAAGTGCAGTATAAACAATTTTAAGGTCAGATTTTTCACTATAAGTGATTGCTTTTTAACCTCTTTCAAAAAAGCTTCAAGCACATCTTCACCAATAATATTGATTTTACAATCTGCAACTGCACCTTGAAAATCATCAATTTTAACTGATTTTAAATCTTCAACTGCATTAACAAAGCCGATTACCTTGTTTGCAAACTGAGGAACTAACTGACAGCCCTTTTCGTCATAAATTTTATAGCCATTATATTCCTTTGGATTATGGCTTGCAGTAAGCACAATGCCACCGTTACAGCCTAAATATTTTGTTGTAAAGGATAAAACCGGTGTTGGCATTAAAGTATCGAAAATGTAAACTTTAATTCCGTTTGCAGATAACACCCCTGCTGCAGTTTGTGCAAAGAATTTTGAATTGTTTCTTGAGTCAAATGCAATAGCAACACTTATATTCTCTTTAAAAGTGTCAACAAGATAATCTGCATATCCCTTTGTTGCCTTTGCTATTGTATATTTATTCATTCGATTAGGACCTGCGCCCATAATGCCACGAAGTCCACCTGTGCCGAATTCTAACTCTTTATAAAATCTGTCTTCAAGCTCTTTTTCATCAGTGATTGAGAGTAACTCATTCTTTGTTTCTTCATCAAAAGAGCACCAATATTCAAACTTTGATTTAATGTCCATTTTGCACATCTCCTATGCATATTTTTCATACTATATATAATACAATAAAAGAATTTTAGTGTCAATTAAAAGAGATGTAAATTATCTATTGTGCATAAAAATTCTTGTTTGATTTCATTGATTATAACAATTCACAATTTCTTAATAAATTGTTATAATTTATAATAGGTAAAAATGGGAAAGTATAAATTATTTGAATTGGGGACTTTTTTATGTCAACAAAAAGAAACATTTTCAAAAATATAGGTGTTGTTATTATGGCTTTGATTGCAGTTGCAGTTTTGGTCGTTTTCCCGTTGTTTTTAACTGATGAAATGGACCAGCAAAGCCAAAGCTTTTTAAGTGAAATCTCAAAGAAAAATGCTCAGGCAATGGGTCTTGAATTCCGTGAACAAGCATCGTTTCTTCAATCTCTTGTAAGAGAGGTTGATTCTACTAACCTTGATGACCCAAAGCAAACACTTGAAAGTATCCCTCATATTCCTACTTCTGTTCAATACAAGCGTTACGGTATTGCTACTATTGACGGTAAAACATATACCTCTGATGGTTTTGAAGGCACACTTCCAAGCTTAAATCATATTACAGAGTGTGTTAATAACAACAGACTTACCGTTTGTAAGCTTCTTGTAGATGAAAGTATCGATAAAGATTCTGTTTTTGTTATGATGCTTCCACTTAAGGACCAAGAAGGTGCAAAGGCAGTTATTTATCTTACCTTTTTAACTAAAACTATTGAGCAAAAGTTCGATTCATCTGCCTTTAACAGCACAGAATTTTTCTTTATTGTCGATTCAAATGGTAAAAACATTATGAATACCCACGATAATGATGAATATCACGATATTTCAAATCTTTTTGATTCTTCTCGACACGACCCTAAATATCAAGGTTCAAGACTTGAACAATTAAAAAAAGATATGAAATCACTTAAATCTGGTGTGCTTTTACCAACTGAAAGCATAAACTTTTATCTTTCATATGCTCCTATTGGCTTTAACGGATGGTACCTTTTCTCAATTGTACCTGCACAAAATGTTGATGCTAACAGAAATATAGTTTTAACCATTGTTATTTTTATGTGCACACTTCTTGCAATTATATTCTCTGTTTTGACTACTTATGTTGTATTTATGGAAAGACGTAAAAAGGACGAATTTGATAAAATCCTTTATACTGACAGTCTTACAGGTGGCCCATCTTATGCTAAATTCTGTGTTGACGTTAAGCATCAGCTTGTCAAGGGTAAGCAGGCAGCATATATAGTTATGGACCTTGATAACTTTAAGCTTATTAACGACTATTACAGCTATGACATTGGCAACAAGACAATTAAGCTTATATATTCACTTTGGAACGAGCTTTTAAGCGAGAATGAATATGTCGGTCGTATTACAGCCGACAGGTTTGCAGTTTATCTTCAATACTCATCAGAAAAAGAGCTTATTGCTCGTCTTGAAAAATTCTGCGATATGTGCAGAAGCCGTAATGACAAAAATCTTGGTAGCTATATTATTATTCCAAGTATTGGCGTTTATCTTATTACTGAAAAAAATGTCAACATTCAACAAATGCAAAACAGTGCTGTTATGGCAAAGGCTCTTGTTAAGGGCGACCATGAAAATATGATTGCCGTTTATAACAGCAATATGAGAAAAGAAATGAGCGATAGAAAAGTTCTTGAAGATGAGCTTGAACACGCTATTGAAAACAAAGCATTTTTACTTGTTTTCCAACCTCAGTTTGATACTGAAAGCAAAAAGCTTTCTGGTGTTGAGGCACTTATTCGTTGGCAAAAAGAAGATGGCTCTTTTGTTCCACCTGCTCAGTTTATTCCTATTGCTGAAGAAAGAGGCTTTATTAAAGATTTAGACCGTCTTGTTTTTGAAATGGCTTGTGATGCTCAAAAGGAATTTGAAGAAAACGGTCATATAATTGACATTTCTGTTAACGTTTCACAACAAACTCTTTATGACCCTGATTTTTATAATAAATATATGGACATTGTCAGAGATAAAGATGTAGATATTTCTCACATTCATATTGAAATTACAGAAACTACTCTCTTTGAAAATCACAAAATGTTCATAAAACTTTTAAGAAGACTTCGCAAATCAGGATTTAAGATTTTGATGGACGATTTTGGCACTGGTTATTCTTCAATTATGCTTTTAAAATCAATGCCTATTGACTTTTTAAAGCTTGACAAATCCTTTGTTGATGATTACAACGACCCTCGTGGCAGAAGCATTATTGAATGTATTATCACAATGGCTAAAAAGCTTGGCATCGTCCTTATTGCTGAAGGTGTTGAAACTGAAGAACAATACCTCTACATAAAAGAACAAGGCTGTGAAATAACACAAGGTTATTATTTCAGCAAGCCTGTTTCTTCTAAAGATATTGATAAGCTTTTAAGTTAATAGACACTTAAAACTCTAAAAATTCGTGTCCCGTTCTTCTCAAGGATATTTTAACCTCGATATTGTATTGACTGTTTGTTAGTACATTGTCGAGGTTTTCTTTTTCTGCTTTATAAAAGCTTGGCTCATCTCTAAAAACAAGTCGAGAAAGACCTAACACATCGCACTTATCTTCAATATAAAGCATTGAAATTAGTGAATAAAGCTCTTTTTCTAAATATTGTTCTGCTTTACTCTTAACATTGTCAAGAGTAACCTTGTCCCCGTTTTCACTTATCCCCTTTTCCATTTCAGCGATATCGGCATCAATTTTAACATTAAAATCAAAATTCAGTTTATTGTTATTTAAATTGACCTTTTTTGTGGTTTTAAGTCTTATAATGTTGAATGTTGTCCGATTTTCTTGGTCAAAATAAAAATCTCCATTATAAACTTTGCCCATTAAGCAATTCAAAAGAAACGTTTGTTGTCGGCTAATTGGTTTTAAATATTTGCCATTTAAAAACAAAGCAGTTTCTTTAACCTGCACACCCTTTTGGTCTTTTGTTTCTTCTGTTTTTGTCAAAACTGGCATTGCAAAGCAAGAGTCATAATCCTTGTATCTATTCACAAGCTCATAAAGCTGAAGTTTAAATATTTCAGGCTCATAGCTCGAAGCATCAATAGCATCGTCAACATTTTTAGGTATAATCTCACCCTCTGTTGTTACTGAAAGAATGTCCTCTGCCCTATCTTCTGCCATTGCGATATACACATTTGGTCCAATGTCTGCATCACGAATAAAAAAGTCTATAATTTGACTTAAATCCTTTTCTGCAATTTTTTTGCCAATTACAATAATTTGATTTTGAGAATACAACGGAATTTTCCCCTCATATTCAATTACACTTTTTACTGCAGAATATACCGTTTTATCATTGACCTTGTATATTTTCACAGTTGCACCACTGCTCTCATTTGCCGATGCAGACTGAGTTGTTGTGTTTATGGCTTGAATTGTAACTGTGTATGTGCCGTCATCTTCAAGGTCAATACCTATGCCTTGAATTATAAGTCGATTACTTATATCACTTTTGTAAATCTCACGACCGCCAAGTGAAAGCAATGCAACAACAATGCTCATTATTACTGCAATGGTTTTTGCCATAGCCTTGCCCCCTTATCAAAAATTAAAACTATGCTTGGCAATAAAAATGCACAAGTTAGCACAACTGAAGATTTTAGCGTTGTATTGTCAACTGTCATAAAGCCTTTTATTGAAAGTGAAAGCAAAAAGCAAATTACACAAAGCAACACAAATATGACTAAAAGTTGTTGCTTTTTGTCGGTATGTGGCAAAATCTGTTTTAAAATGTCAGTTTGAAGATAAATTAAAAAAGAGATTTTTAAAAAGGCACACAAAAGCCAAATTCCCGTTACTAAAGCATCAAGTCGTTTAAATATTGAAAATTCTGCTAAGGCTGCCAATGAGTGAATTGGAAAAAGTTGAGTATTTGCAAAATTCCCCATAACACCCACCTCAACAAAAAACAAAAATGCCGTAACTATACCTTGAATGATAAGCCACGCAAAAAGTCCCTTTGTTTTTTTGCCTGACACTCTTGGAAAAGCAATAGCTATCATTACATATTCAATAGTTCTGCCTGCCCCATTAAATGCAGATTTTAAAACGGGTAAAACTCCATTATAAAAAACAGGTGTATAATTCAAAAAATCAATTTTTTTGCAAAGTACGGTCGCAAGAAAACTAATTGTAACGCCAACAAGCACAAGTGAGATTACTGCACTTCTACCCAATGCCTCAATTCCTAAGTACGCACCATAAACACATACTGCAATAACTAAAATAATAAAATAATTTACTCTTATATCAGGAAAAACAATTGTGCCTGTAAAAACATCAAGACGAGAAACTGTTGCAACTGTATAATAAAAAAGTACAAGCAGATATAAAGCCCCTACAATTTTGCCCAAAGGCTTAAAGTGTTTACCTGCAATTTCTACTATATTCATATTTGGATTTTTTTTGAATAACAGCAACAAAGGAATTAGCACAACAAAGCCGATAACAGACCTTAAAAGTGCTTGAATTATCATATCTGAAAGAAGAATTCCTTGTGCATAGGCAGGAATATAGGTCACAGTTGTAAGAAGCCGAGTTAAAAATAATATTGAAAAGAACTGAAAAGCGTTGATTTTATTCTTCGTCATTTTTTTGCTCCAATTTGCCTACTGTCATAAATTTTTTGCCCATTTTCAGCCAAGTTGTACGGACGATTAAATCTCTAATTGCACCAAGCCTTGTTGGTGATAATGGCGTTGTAAACGGTGTGTTATAAGGACTTAAAGCACAGATATTTACAAGCACAACAGCAAAGCCTAACATTATTCCGTATATTCCTGCAACTCCGCCAATAACAATAAACAAAAATCGCATTACTGCAACTGGCTCATAAAGACTTGAAACTACAAAGGAGCTTACTGCAGTTAAGCCTACCACAATAAGCATTGGTGCTGCGATTATTCCTGCACTTACTGCAGACTCACCTATTACCAATGCACCGACTATTGATACGGCGTGTCCAACGGGCTTTGGCATTCTTAAGCCTGCTTCACGGACAATTTCATATATTAAATGGATTAAAAGTGCCTCTGCCACAATGGGCAAAGGTGTTTTGCTTTCTTGGCTTGTTATGCCAAACACCATACTTTCAGGTATCATCTCTTGATGAAAAGTGCAAATCGCCACATAAAGTCCTGCAAGAAAAGCACTACAAATAAACGAAATCATTTTTAAAATTCGTACAAAGGTAGCATAGTAAGGTCGTTTAAGATAGTCATCTAAGGACTGAAAATGCTCTACAAAAAGGTATGGCACAAACAGTGCATCAGGCGAGCCGTCAATAATCACGCCTATTTTTCCCTCACTAAGCTTTGCTGAAAACACATCCGGTCGTTGTGTCATACCAACACAAGTGAAAATTGACCATCTTTTATGGTCAAGAAATGGTTGCAAATACCCTGAGCCTAAAATTGTGTCGAGCTTTGCAGTTTTTAGTCGTTTAACCACATCATTTAAAGTTTCTTCACTTATTCTGTCGGACATATAGCAAACACAAACTCGAGTTTTACTTGTTGTACCTATTTCCATAAGGTCTGCTTTAAAAACAGGATTTCTTATTCTTCTTCGCACCATTGCCACATTGTCTTTAAAGTTTTCTACAAAACCTTCTCGTGAGCCTCTTTCTTGATTTTCAACATTTGGCTCTTGTGGTAGCCTTTTTGCAAACATCTGCACCCCAAAAAGCACAGAAAATTCGCATCCCTCTACAAACATTACAAGATTACCTGAAACTAACTCTCTTATAGCCTTGTCTAAATCGTTTGTATTTGACTTGTCTATGCTTGCAGACACAGTATCACTTGCCACAAAAACGACCTTATCTGTTTTTATGTCTTTAAAATCGGCATTTTGAATTGGTTGTAAAATCTGCTCTGTTATTAGCATATTGTCGCAAAGTCCATCCACCATAACAAATGCAAAATCTATATTGCTGATTTTTATACTTCGATATTTCACATCAAAAGCAGAGCCTAACTGTGCTTTAAAATAATCAATATTTTCCTGCAAGACCTTACTGACATATTTCGTCTCTTTGTTTTCAGATGTTAAAGTTGTAATGTTGTCAACTTTCTTTTCAAACCATTTTTTCACAAAATCACCCAATAAATATTTTCCCTTTATTTGTTGTAATATTCTGCCTGTCGTTGCAAAAGATATTTGTGGTGATTTTATGCTTGTAACTCTTATTCGTACCTTTATTTTATATATTTTTATGATTATCATTATGAGAGTAATGGGTAAACGACAAATTGGTGAATTGCAACCTACCGAGCTTGTTATAACGCTTTTGCTGTCAGAAATTATTGCAATTCCTATGCAGGATAACGATATTCCGCTTGTCAGCACCTTTATTCCTGCACTTGTGCTTGTGGGCTTTGAAATAATCACATCTCTTATAAGCCTTAAGAGTGTCCGATTTAGGTCGCTTATTCAAGGTCATTCTATAATAATTATTGATGACGGCAAATTAAACTATGAAAAAATTAAAGAGCTTCGATTTTCTATTGACGATATTCTTGAAGCCCTACGACAAAAAGATGTTTTTGACATTTCTCAAGTGCAATATGCCATTGTTGAAACAAACGGTAACATAAGTGTTATGCTTAAGCCTGAAAATGAGCCCGTTACTATGAAGGATTTACACTTGGCTTGCGATGATAATGGGCTACCTTGCATTGTCATACTTGACGGTGAGGTTATAAAGGCAGATTTTAGGACTTGTCATATGACTGACAAAAAACTGGAAAAAATCTTAAAAAATGACAAAATAGACATAAAAAATACACTACTTATGACCGTTGATAAAAGTGGCAATAAGGTAGTGCTTGGAAAGGAGAAAAAATGAAAAGGACAGTTTTCGCCTTTGTTGCAATTATTTTGACTTTTGGAATTTGTGTTATAGGACTTAATACACTAATAGATACTTGCGAAGAAATGACTGTGCACCTTGAAGAATTATCTAAATTAGCAAGAGAAAAAAATGTGGACTCTACTATTGAAAAAGCCACAAGCGTTGTAACTCTGTGGCACGATACCCACGAAAAAATTGAAGCCTTTGTCCCTCACGAAGAAACTGACGAGCTTGAAGAAATAATAAATAGCCTCCCCATATATGCCAAGCAAGGCAATATGGAAAGGCTTGAAGAACGAACAGAAATGGCAATAATTCGTCTTAATCATATTATAAAGAACGAAAAGCCATTACTTAGTAATATTTTTTAAAAGCTCATCTGTATCCTTAAGATTTATACGCTTTGATACAATAAAGGTTTTTCTCTTTTGTCTGCCCTTATCAGTTTTATAAACTCCTGCTTCCTTTTCTTCAGGTGAAAAAATACCATAAGAACAAGTTACAATTGTGCCATCATTAAGTACAACATTGCCACAATATCCCGTGTCGGCATTTGCTACTATTGATGGCTCTGTTTGTTGTGGAAGATATGTGTGAGCAATTTTTATTCTGTATTGACCTTCTCTGTTATTTTTAAGGTCATCATAGGTGCCTACCCAAGCAACCCAGCCCTCAGAATACCAAGTTTTTGCTCCACCCTGCTTTCTCATTTTACGAACACGTTTTTTATTTCTCTCAATTGAACGGAAGGTTATAAAAAGTCGACCATCATTTGTATATTCTGCCTTATGACGCTCACCATTTAAAGAAACCGGTGCTTCAATAGGCTTTGACCAAGTTTCACCCTCATCAGTTGAGAATATAAGCAGACTTGTATTTCTCTTTTTATTGCAACGAGCAATAAGGCAAAGTTCATCACCTGTGCCACCCTTTGAGCGAATACACTCAACCTCACAAATTCCTGCATAAGTTTCATATTCTCGATATTCACTGAGATATGGCTCAGGCTTTGACCAAGTATAGTCTCCGTTTTCTTGGAATGTGAGAATTGTTTTGTAGTTTATAAAGCTACCATCGTGGAAAATGCCCATCCATTTGTCAACAAACTCACCATTTTCTTTAAGTCGAGTGAGAGATGCCATTGCCACAATAGGAATTATCGGCATTTCACTATCGTTATCCCAAAAGCGTTTAAACTCTGTCCAGGTTTTGCCTTCGTCAAGAGAAATTGAACTGTTAAAGCCACCTGGAGTTGACATATTTGGCCACTTTGAGTTTGCAGAAATCACAATAAGCTTTTCTTCACCATTTTTAAATTGTAAACGATAAACAGTTGGTGTCTCTAAAGATTTTTCCCAAGAAACAGGCTGATTTTCAATTTCTTTTTCCCAAGAAACTCCACCATTATCACTAATTTTTGAAATTATTGCACCCTTGCCGTGTCCTTCAGGATAAAAAGTAAGAATATCACCATTGTTAAGAAGCACTGAGTCAGGATGTCCTAAATATCCCTCACCGTTATCTACTACAGAATACTCGTACAAATAAGCAAAATCCGCAGATACACCTACGGGTTTTACACTTAAGTCTATCTGCGGAATATTGTAGTAATTAACGTTTTTAGGAAATAATGTTTTCTTAAAAAACATATAATCACCTATTATTTATTGATTTTTTGAGTAACAAGATAAGCTGCACCAAGCATACCTGCTTTGTTGCCGAGCTTTGCTTTTTCAATCTTTACGTGCTTTGAGCTATCCTCAACACGCTCAATAACCTTTTCTTGAAGATGGCTAATGAGTAAATCCTCTGACATAATGCCACCACCAAGTACGATAAGTGCAGGATTAAAGATTGAGCAAAGTGAAACAAGACCGTGAGCAATTTCATTTTCCCACTCGTCAAGTGCTTGAACTACGATAGGATTTGTAAGGTTTTCTGGCTTAAAGATTTCTCTGCCTGACATATATCTGCCAAACTTTTCAGAAACTGTTGTTGTAAGTGCTCTGCATGATGCATATGCTTCATAACAACCGTGCTTACCACAAGTACATTCTTTACCACCTGCGTGGATTAACATATGACCAAACTCCGCTGCTGCTGAATTTGAGCCACGATAAGCATCGCCATTTTGATAAATGCAACCACCAACACCTGTACCATAAGTGAGGCAAAGGAAGTTTTCATATCCAACACCTGCACCAAAGTGTGCTTCACCGATACCTGCACAGTTAACATCGTTATCAACTGCAACTGGAACATTATATTTCTTTTCAAATGTTTCAGTAACTCTTGAATATCTGTAGTTAGGAATATTTCCTGTACCACCGATAATTACACCCTCTGCTGTTACTTGACCTGCAGTGCTGACACCAATAGCATCAAACTGACCTGCAAACTCGTCAAGCTTTGCCTCAAGTGAGTTCATAACTCCATTACCACCGTAAAAAGCATTTGTTGGCATTTCGTCTGAGAAAATGAATTCAAAATTTTCATTAACCATGCCGTATTTAATTGCTGTTCCACCTACATCAAATACCATTATTTTCATAAGTCAAAGTCCCCTTAATCTCTTATCCTTTTATTACTTTTGAAAATCTTTTTGTTATATCACGTGGTCGTGTAATTGCAGTACCCACTACTGCAGCATGCACGCCAACATCAATTGCTTGTTTTAACTGCTCAGGCGTCCAAATGCCACCCTCTGCAATAACAGGACAATCAAGCTCATTTACATATCTTGCCATAAGTTCAAAGTCTGGAAGAATTCTACCCTTTGTATAAGGAGTGTAGCCACTCATTGTTGTGCCAACAATATCAATGCCTAATTCTCTCGCTTTTTTGCCTTCTTCAAAGCAAGATGTATCTGCCATAAAAAGTTGGTCAGGATATTTTGCCCTTACCTCTTTGAAAAAATCTTCAAAGGTTACGCCATTAGGATGTAATCTGTCAGTTGTGTCAAGTGCAATAATGTGAACACCACACTGTACTAAAGCATCAACTTCTTTCATTGTTGGTGTAATGTAAACATCACTATCTTTATAAACTGCTTTGATAATGCCAATAATAGGAAGGTCAACGGCCTTTTTAATCTCAGTAATATCCTCAACAGTGTTTGCACGAATACCGACTGCACCACCCTCAAATGCTGCATAGGCCATTCTTGACATTATGTATGAGCTATATAATGGCTCATCAGGAAGTGCTTGACAAGAAACAATCAACCCACCTTTTATTTTTTCAAGAATTTCTTTGTTGGTCATTTCTTTATCACCTAACAGACGATACCTAACGGATTATATCATAATTCTTGTTAATTATATAACAATTTTTAAAAAAATACAATATAAAATATAAAAAAATTATTGAA
Organism: Candidatus Fimenecus sp.; assembly: GCA_045593645.1. Lineage (GTDB taxonomy): Bacteria > Bacillota > Clostridia > Oscillospirales > Acutalibacteraceae > Fimenecus. Next base: position 16,171 of record JAZNWZ010000057.1, read on the forward strand.
TTATTGTATTTATAGTGTTAAAATCATAAAAAAAGAAACCTAAGGAGGTTATTTTATGAAATACAATACAGAAAAATTCAAGGGTGTTGCAGTTGCTCTCAACTCTCTTTATGATGAAAATAATGAGCTTAACATTGAGGCTACTAAGGCTCTCGTTCAAAAATATAAGGAGCTTGGCGTTAACGGTATCTATGCAGGTGGTTCAACTGGTGAAGGTTTCCTTCTCTCAACTGAAGAAAGAAAGCAGTTAGCAGCAGCAGTTAAAGAAGTTACTGGCGACGATATGTTCTTAATCGTTCACGTTGGCTCTGCTTCAACAAAAGAAGCTTGCGAGCTTGCAAAACATGCTGAAGAAATCGGTGCAGATGCTATTTCTGCAGTTCCATCTGTTTATTACAGACTTCCTGAAGCATCAATTGCTCTTCACTGGAACACAATTACAGAAGCTGCTGACCTTCCTTTTATCATTTATAACATTCCTGCACTTACAGGCTATGACCTTTCATACAACCTTTTCAAGAAGATGTGTGAAAACGAAAAGGTTATCGGTATTAAGAACTCATCAGACAGCACTTGTCAAATCGAGCGTTTCTCACAACTTGGTGGTAAAGACTTTGTTGTATTTAACGGCCCTGACGAACAATTCCTTGCAGGTCGTCTTATGGGTGCTAAAGCAGGTATCGGTGGTACATACGGCACTATGCCTGAGCTTTTTGTTCACATCAACAAGCTTATTGAAAAAGGCGACATTGAAAAAGCTAAAGTATGGCAAAACAGAATCAACGAATGTATCTTTGACCTTCTTTCTTGTCCATCACTTTATGGTGCAAGCAAGGCAGTTATGACAATTCGTTACGGTATTGACTGTGGCAAGCCAAGACTTCCTTTCTTACCTCTTGAAGATAAAGAAAAGGCACAAGCAATTGCAGATAAAATTGATGCATATGTTGCAATGGCAAAAGCTGAATAATTTAATATAAAATATTTGCCCACTCTGTCAAAAAACAGAGTGGGTTTTTGTTTATTTTGTTAATTTTTCAATTATCTCTTGTATATTTCTTAAAAATAGTGTAAAATGTACTCACTATTGTAAAAGATTATACCCTTTTGGGTTTAACTTTTAAAAAAAGAGCGTAAAGGTGGTTTTTCCTATGGAAAACAACAAATCTCAAGCCGAGATTTATCGTGAGGAACGAAAAAAGAGACTCGCTAAGGCTGCTGAGAAATCTGCAAAGAAATCTCATAAGAATGCAAAAGTGAAAAAGCTTGCAACAAAGACAATTGCTATTGTACTTATCGTTGCTCTCTCACTTAGTGCTATTAGTGGAATTCTTAATTTCTTTGGTCTTCCTCAAAGAACAATCAACGTTAAAGTTGGTGAAGATGTTGAATTCTCACTTGCTGAGTTCAACTATTACTATTATATGATATGGTCAAACTATTACAGTTATTCTATTCAGTACGAGCAATATATGGGTACTGGTGCTGGTGCACAAATGTTAGGCTTTGACTATACAAAATCTCCTGATGACCAAGTGTATACTGATAGTTTTGCAAGCGTTACAGGTGTTACTGTTGCTGAGCTTCAAAAGCTCGGTGCAGATGAGCCAACATGGGCAGATGCATTTAAATATGCTGCTATTAACAATCTTATTCAAATCAAATATTGCGCTAAGCAAGCACTTGCTCAAGGTATCACTCTTACTGATGCTCAAAATACAGAGATTAATAACAACATTGAGTCATTACGCACAACTGCTGCTCAAGATGACTATTCTCTTGACAGATATCTTCGTGCTAACTATGGTAACGGCGTTTCTGAAAAGGTTGTTCGTCAAATTCTTGAAGAAAACTTCTTGGCAACTGCTTATATGGAAAAGCTTGAATCAGAGATGAGAGGCAAGATTACTGATGATGTAATCAATGCAGAGTATGAAGCTAACAGAGTAAACTATGATGTTGTTGACTTTAAGACTTGGGTATTCACTGCTGAAACTGAAAGCGTTTTAAAAGAAGGTAGCGAAACAGAATACGAAGATAAAGTTACTGACGCTACAAAGGCAGACGCTAAAGCAAAGGCAGACGCTTTCTTAGCAGGTGTGACTGATGCAAACTCATTCTCTGCACTTGCTGTTGCAGAATTTAAGGCTGAAAAGCTTGAAGAAGCTCAAAAGAAGATTGACGATGCTCAAAAGAAGGTTGACGAAACTGCAAAGGCTTTTGAAGAAGCAAGCAAGAAAGTAGAAGAAGCTACTGACGATACTTCAAAAGCAGATGCTGAAAGCAATCGCAAAACTGCTGAAGAAGCTTGGACAAAGGCTAAAGAAGCTCTCAAGGCAGTTCAAGAAGACAAAGCTGAGCTTGAAGCAAAAGACGATGAATATTGGAAAACAGAAACAGCTAAGTCAGTTGACTATAACGACTATTACAAGGCAGACCTTACAGAAATGAACGAGGACCTTGCTGAATGGCTCTTCAAAGAAGGCAGACTTGCTAACGATAAAGAAGTTATTACAATTGATGAAGAAAAAGGCGTTTATGCGGTTGTGTTTATGATTAACCCACAACACAAGAACACTGCTCCTGCAACTCACGATGTAAGACACATTCTTGTTGCTTTCCCTACAGATGATGATGGTAAAACACTTGAAATCAAGGATGAAGAAAAGCCAACATACAAAGCAAAGGCTCAAGCAATTCTTGATGAATATTTAAAGAACCCAACAGAAGAAAACTTTGCAAAACTTGCAACTGAAAAGAGTGAAGACCCAGGCTCAGTTGAAGACGGTGGTCTTTATGCAGACTTAACAGCAAGTACAAACTTTGTTCAAGAGTTTAAAGATTGGTACCTTGATGAAAGCCGTAAGGTTGGCGATACAGGTATTATCGAAACATCATACGGTTACCACATTATGTACTATGCAAAGGCTGGCGAAGAATCTTGGAAAGCAGCTGCTACTGAAGCAGTATTTGAAACAGAATACAACAAGTATTTTGATGGCATTATGGATTCTCGTTTGAGCACAGTTAATCTTGATTCACTTTCAATTAACTGGGCAACAAGCCAACAAAACAAACTTATTACAAAGCTTGTTGCACTTAACTCAAATAATTCAACAATGTATATGTAATCTTTTAAAAATTAAAGTTTTGATACCCTTGGTTTAAACATCAAGGGTATTTTTTTAAATATTTTTGTGATATTCTGCTCATTTTTGCACTACCTTATGAAACCGGTTAAAAACGGAAAGGAGGAACTGTCTTGTCCAATAAAGAAAATAAAAAAATTGCCGACAAAAATCTTGACGATTATTGTCAGCAATACAGAACAAGCTTATATAAATACGCGTATTTAAGAACAGGACACGACAAAGATGCAGCAGAAGATTGTGTTCAAGATGCTTTTATGGTTATCTATAAAAGAATGTGTAAGGGTGAAACCTTTGAACAACCTAAAGCTTTTCTTTACAGAACAGTTGACAACCTAATTAAAGAGCATTTGCGAGATGTGAAAAAGCAAGAGAAAATTCAAGATGCTATTTCAGAATCAAATCTCACAACTGAAGAACTGTTTTTATCTCAAATTGACACAAGCACAGAAGAACAAATCATCTCTGCAATACTTAGTGAAATGAATGATACAGAAAGAATACTCTATAAGCAACGATACATAGAAAATAAAAACATTCGTGAAATTGCAGAAACCTTTAACATTTCTGTCTCAACCGTTACTACTCGACTTTACAGAATACGCAAAAAAGTAGAAGAAAGTGTTAGACAACAGCTTAACGAAAGGGGGATTTTAAATGACTAACTCAAAAATTGCAGAACTTATTAACGAAGACAATTTTAAAAGCTTTTTAATCAATGAACTTTATGCTCTTATTGATGAAGAAATGTTAAAAGACGATATGGATTGTGAGCTCGTTGACCAACTTGTGCTTGCTATTGAAGAATTAGAAAACATTGATGAAACCGACAAGGTTATTGCCCTCCCTCTTGTTTTAGGCAGTACAACTTCTCTTGCAAAACGTATTCGTCATAAGACAAACAGAAGAAATACACTTATAAGAATAACTGCTTGTGCAGCAGCAATATCAATTCTTTTTGCAGGTGCAAATGCTTATCTCGTAAACACCGGAGACACTTCTTTGATTACTGAAGTCAGAACTCTTGTTAAAAAAATAGGCAATTTCCTTACAGGCACAATTACAGACACAGAGTCTACCACAGAGAGCTCCACAGAAAGCACAACGATTATTGACGAAATCTCTCATATTGAGCTTGTTGTTGCAGACAATTTTAAAACCTCATATCTTTGGCAAGAGCAGCTTAGCCTTGATGGTTTACAAGTTTTTGTAGTTTATAAATCAGGCGAAAAAGAAGAAATCTCTCTTGACCAATGCTCAATTCTTGGCTACAACCCAACAAAAGTTGGGGAACAGACAGTTACAGTTAAATATAATGAATTTATTGCCTCCTTTAACATAACTGTATCAAAAACAGAGCAGAATGACACTTCTACAAGAACAATCACAAATATTGAGTGTGATGCTACAAACAAAGAGCTTATTGTTCCAAAAGGCACAGAAAATCCTGCAGTTGCTGAAAAAGCAAGATATCGTTATGTTTATTCTGACGGTACTTTCTCACCTTGGACAGTTTGCAAGGATGCAGAATTAGTTTCAGAATATGACAGCCAGCTTATTGACACTCCACAAGTACTCACCTACCGTGCACCTAACGGAATGACTTTCACTATCAATGTTATTGTTTATGACAATACAGTACCTGAAGAAAAGATTGTTACAAAGCTTGAAGTTTATAAAATGCCACAGGCTATGAAGCATTATGCAAGCAACTATAACCAATATTATATGTATGTTGATGAAAAGTGTGATTTTTCAGAATTCCAAATCAAAGTTTATTATGATGACCGTACAACTGAAACAAAAACACTTGCTGACGGTGAAATTCAAGCATTCGGTACAATGAGTACTGAACGCCCATCGTCATACAGTGGTTATACAATTACATTTGCTTATGGTGATGTTACAACAACCTTTAAGTATGAGGTAATTGTTAAACCTGAAATTCAATCATATTGTTTTGATGAAGTTATGTGGGATTGCTATTACATAAACGATGCCCCTGAAGAATTCAATACAAAGGGTATTGTAAAAGCAAAAATGACTGATAGCAATAAGGAAATTTATCTTGATGTTGAAGCTAAAGGTTATGACCCAACTAAAATTGGATATATTGAGTTAGAAATTTATTATGAGGGTGAATATCTCGGTAACTATACTGCAGGATACATTTATGGTGACACAGGATATGCAGTAACCGACAGACCTGCAACAAGTTACACAACAACCCCACCATTCAGCTACAGACCATCAGTTCGTGTTGCGAAATGTGTTGGTGACGGTAAGTTTGAAACTTATGGTGATATTAAGTATGAACTTGACGATAAACCAATTACTGATTCGAGCACCTATTTAGAAAGTGGAACCGACGGCGAACTAAGAGCATCCGGTATTACTAAATTTGAATGTTGGTGTATTGACACTGCAACTGTCTATTACACAGTTCGTTCCGATTATTATATTAAAGAATTTGGCACACACGAAGCAAAACTTTATCTATATAATGTTACACGAGAAGATAATGGTGGTTATATAAAGGAGCGAATTTTACAGGATTTGTCTTATACTGTAACCATAAAAGAAGAACCAACCTCTTATATTTTTGAAGCACCTAATAACATAAAAATAAATATTCAAGATATATATACTGAATTTTACGATAAAGTGCACGTTTATGCTGTCTATAAAGATGGAAGAAAAGAAGAAGTCTTTGACTACTACATCAGTAGATATTTACCTTCAAATGAAATAACATCTTCACGCTTGAGAATATATATGCGTTCAGCTGATTGGAAACAGGAAACATGGAAAGATGTTTATGTATATAGTGAAGGCTATGAGGATTCATTCTATATTACATTAAAAGATAACCGTATTAAAGAATATGAAAATGTTTATCTTATTGGTGCACAAAGCCCATCTTTAGATATTTATTTCAACACAGCAACAACGGAAGAACGTTGTGCAGTTACAAGTAGCAGTAGTTATGATGGTGTATGGTCAGTTGAAGGATGGGACACCTCTACAACTGGTGAGAAAGAAGCAACAATTATCTATCATAGCTCTATGGGTGATTTCAAGACAACTTACAAGTATATCGTGTGGGAAAATTATCTTGAACCAAAAACCGAAGTGATTTTAGACAATTCAATAGACTATTATGATTTTACTATTGGATTTAGCGAAGATGAGATAAAAATATTCCATATCAACAAAATCGGTAAGGCTGAAGAAATTGAAGACTATGATATAAGATATTATCCAACTTATATTTATGTTTCCTATCGCTATCCAAAATATCAAACACTCTATTCAACAACCTATTACATTCCTGAAAACATTACACTTGTTGGAACCTGTGAAAATATTTCAATAGAGATATTAAATAATAAAGATATTTATGTTACAGCTGATAGCCAATATCCACCTGCAAATGGATACGAAATTTATACGCTATACATTTTTGATGAAAATGGAAAAAAGATTGGTAACATCAACACAAAAACTCCTAATTTTACTGTTAGTGCTGCTAAGTATGGATTTACAAATGAAGATTACATATATATTCAATTGTTTACTTATATTTCCACACCAGATGATACTTGGGCTAGAACAACATTTGAATCTGATAAAATTAAAGTAGAACTTAAATAAAGCAAACAACCACCTTGTTCATTGAACAGGGTGGTTGTTTTTGTCAGACAAATTTGAGTTTGTCGAACAGAATGCAAAGTGCAAAATGCAAAGCGCAAAGTGTGGTCACTGCGTTGCGATTATATATTTCCTCCCTCTGACGAGGGAGGTGGCAACGCGGTAGCGTTGACGGAGGGAGAGATAGGCTTTAATAAGTGATTTTTGACTACCCCTCAGTCAACTTCGTTGACAGCTC
>JAZNWZ010000058.1:0-5691 GCA_045593645.1 Candidatus Fimenecus sp.
GTTAGAACGCTAGCCTGTCACGCTAGAGGTCGACGGTTCGAGCCCGTTCCGGGTCGCCATTTTTTGCCTCTGTAGCTCAGTTGGTAGAGCAGGGGACTGAAAATCCCCGTGTCATTGGTTCGATTCCGATCGGAGGCACCAATTTTATGCGGATGTAGCTCATCTGGTAGAGCGCCACCTTGCCAAGGTGGAGGTAGCGAGTTCGAGCCTCGTCATCCGCTCCATAAAAAACAGGACACAGAATTCTCCCAGTTTCTTGTGTCCTATTTTTATCAAATTTAAGATGGTGGCATAGCCAAGTGGTAAGGCGTGGGTCTGCAAAACCCTGATTCATCAGTTCAAATCTGATTGCCACCTCCAAACAAAAATCCGTTCACGAAAGTGGACGGATTTTCGTTTGTATTATTCATTTTTCAATATTCATCATTCATTATTCATTTTTGTATGAACGGATTTTCAAATGAATAATGAATATTGAAGTCGCTTCGCTGATGAATAATGAACAATGGTTTCCCTTCGGGCAAAGGGATTTTACTCTACCCGATTGTGATTTTAAAACTTCCTCACAAAACTGCATCTTTTACAAAGCTCTTCGCAGGCAGTTCTATTTGAAAAACCATTATAAATGTTTTGTGCTTTTGATGAATTTATAATTTCCTCTAAATCACTTTCAAATATATTACCAAGATTTATTGTTCCGTTGTTATCAAGGCAACAAGGGACTACCGTGCCATCTGCCAATATTCCAATCTGGTCGCGAAGTCCATAGCAAAAAACTTTTTCTTCTATGTTATTGTTTTGAAGTGTAGGCCAATCAAATTTATCGCCATATTGAATATAGATTTTTTCACCTATTCGTGTGCCATTTCTCTCATAGACCCAAGGCTTAGGGAAATACTTTTCGAGATGACTTAAAATCTTTTCATTCAAACTATCTTTTCCACCGTTGTTCCAAAGACGAAGAACAATGATTTTTTTATTTTCGGCAGATTTTGCATATGTAAAACAGCCATTTAAGTAGTTTTCAAAAGAGTTTTTATTCTCATTCGCTTCAAAAGAATGTAGAGAAATCACAGTTTTATAATGTGATTTTGAATTTAACAGTATATCTTTGTTTTTATTTAAAAGAGTACCGTTTGTTGTTATAATCACCTTGAATTTCATATCTTCGGCAAGTTTTAAGAAACTTTCAAGGTCAGGGTGGCAAAGTGGCTCACCGAGAAGATGAAAATAAATGTAATCAGTATAGTTTTTGATTTTTTCTAATACTATTTTGAACTCTTGCTCGCTCATTCTTTTGGGTGCTCTTGTAGTCCCAGGACAAAATGAGCATTTAAGATTACAGATATTTGAAATCTCAACATAAACTTTTGCAAATCGTTTCATAATACTCTCCTTAAAGTCGTTAAAAAGATTATAACATAAAAACTGCCAAAGTAAACATTGAAAAAAGTAGGCTTGTGTGTTAGAATGAGTTAGAAATGAGGTGCTTTTATGGGCAAAAAATATGATGGTGTTAAAATTTATAACATACCTACACAAGTTTTAATTGTTGAATTAAGAAAAATGATAATTCCAAATCAACTTGGCTTCAAATTTAAAGTTGAACAGCCTTATAACAATGGTGTTATCGTGAAATATTCATCAGGAGTGTCTTTCACATCTTGGGGTGAAGATATTGAAGTTAATTTGTTCGATTGTCATAATGGAACAACTCAAGTTTCAATACATTCTGAATGTACTGTTGTAACTCAAATTGTTGACTATGGAAGAAATAAGAAAAATGTAGAAAGCTTTTTCCAAGGACTTGATAGTTTTGCTTATTATTATCAAATGCAGGGCTCTGCACAAACACAACCAGTACAAGCACCAGTTGCTCCAGTTCAACCAGTTGTAAATGCTGATGTAAAATTCTGTTCTGCTTGTGGCAATAAAATGACAGCAGATGCATTATTCTGCAACGCTTGTGGTCAAAAATTTAGCGAGTAAAAGGTAATTTATATGCCATATTTATTTACACACTTTAAAGAAAAAATTACACCTGATGGTGAACAAGTGTATTTTGGAATAAGTCGTGATGGTCTTAATTGGGAAAAGGTCAATGATGGTAATCCTGTGCTTACTGCAAAGCTTGGCGAAAAGGGCTGTCGTGATATTGAAATTGTTCGTCTTCACACAGGGGGCTTTGTAATTCTCACAACTGACCTTTGCATTGCTTATCGTTATGACGAAAATTTGCACCTTGATTGGTCAAATATAAACAGAACAGGTAGCAAGTGCCTTCGTATGTGGAAAACAGACGACCTTGTAAATTTCAGCGAAGAAAAGCTTGTTTGTTTTGGTCGAGATGATTTTGGCTGTATGTGGGCACCTGAGGTTTATTTTGAAGAAGAAACAGGGGAATATTTAATTCATTGGGGCTCAACTGTGGCTGAAGATGACTATAAGCATATGTCAATTTATTGTTCAGTTACAAAGGATTTTGAAACATTCTCTGAGCCAAAGCTTTTCTTTACAAAAGACAACGAAATTCTTGATACTCATATTCGCAAAATTGATGGTGTTTATCATATGTTCTATAAAAATGCACATAATCCATCAATGAATATGCACGCAACATCAAATAATCTTTACGGACCTTATGAGCACGACCAAGGCTTTGAAGATTATATGAGCAAAATTGAAAAACCAGGCTCTTATGAGGCGGGAACAAGCTTTGTTTTACCTGATGGCAGATGGTGCGTAATGTTTGACTTTTTCGGTTGTGAAAGAGAAAAAATGGGCTATGTACCATTTATTTCTTCAAAACCTGGTGATATGAACTTTACTCGTTGCCCAGAAGATTTCAGCTTCCCTTATGGCTATAAGCACGGTGGCGTTGTTGAAATCACAGAAGAAGAATATGAAAGACTTAAAAAGATAAGTGTTAAATAATTGTTGGGGTGTTCTTATGTTTAAGTTTGACAAGGTTGGCGAAAGAATTAAAAATTGGGCAAAGGGAATATTTATAGTAGAAACAATTGCAGGAATAATTTCTGGAATTGTGATTATGTTCGGTGGTGCTGAGCTGATTTTGATAGGTATATTGGTAATGCTTGGTGCCGTTTTTGTTGGATATTTAACTAGTTTGCCGATATATGGACTTGGAGAAATCATTACACGATTAGTAAGTATTGATGAAAAAATAAATTATACAGTTGATAAATCTAAGTTGGATAAAGAAGAGTTAATAGGTTTTCAAGAACTAAAAATTGCCAGCCGTTCCCAAGAAGAAACGAATAGATACAAAATGCTTGTTGATAAATTGAAAGAGATGTATAATGAGGATTTTGATGACGAGATAACAAATTTCGAAGGTAATGAAGAAAACGAGTCGGAAAAATACAACAAACTTATAAATAAATTAACAGAACTACTTGGCGAAGATTTTGACGATATAGATGAAGAATAGTTTGTTATAAAAGGGCGATTTACAAATCGCCCTTTTTCTTTTGTGTATCTTCAATAAGTATTTATACGATTATTTTTCATATTCAACAATAGAAAAATTGTTTGAAAAATACTATAATATAAAGTATAAGGGGGAGTGGCAAAATGTACGGACTTATTGAACATACCGACGAGATTAACCGTCTTTTAGCAAGATACGGTGTTAAGTTCGGTATTTACAAAAACAATGTGTTTAATGAAAGACTTTTTCCATTCGACGCTATACCACGAATTATCTCAAAGGATGAGTTTGATTATCTTGAAAGAGGACTCAAGCAACGTGTTAAAGCACTTAATATCTTCTTGAAGGATATTTACACCAAAAAGCAGATTATCAAGGATAAAATCATCCCTGAAGAGTTTGTTTATGGTGGAGCAGGCTATATGATGGAGTGTGAGGGTGCAGTACCACCAAAGGATATTTTTACTCATGTTTCAGGCATCGACTTGGTACAAGGTAATGATATGCGTTGGTATGTGCTTGAGGATAACCTTCGTATTCCGTCAGGTGCATCATATCCTATGATTGCTCGTGAACTTTGTCGTAGAGCGAGTCCTGATACTTTCCGTGCAAATTCTGTTGTAGATAATCGTAATTATGGTGAGCTTCTTAGAAATGCTCTTGATTATGTAAATACAGGCGGAATAAATGTAGTTTTAACACCTGGTAGATTTAACTCTGCGTTCTTTGAACACTCACTCTTGGCAGAAAAAACTAATTCAGTATTTGCAATGCCACAGGATTTATTCGTTGAGGGTAATGTGCTTTATTACAATGAATATTCAGGCAAGCGTCAGCGTGTTGGTGCTGTTTATCGCAGAATTTCTGACGATTTCATTGACCCTATGACATTCCGTGCAGACTCACTTTTAGGCGTGCCACATATTATGGATGCTTACAGAGCAGGTAATGTTGCACTTTGTAATGCACCGGGCAACTCTGTTGCCGATGATAAGGGCATTTACTACTATGTGCCAAAAATGATTAAATATTATCTCGACGAAGAGCCAATTCTTTCAAATGCACCTACATATCTCCCTTTCTATGAAGAGGATAGAAAATATGTGCTTGAGAACATTCATAAGCTCGTAATTAAAGATGTTGCCGAGTCAGGTGGCTATGGTGTTGTTTTTGGACACGAATTATCTCTTGAAAGACTATATGAACTTAAGAAAATGATAACAAAAGAGCCTCGTCGCTTTATTGCTCAAGAGGTTATTAAATTCAACGACTTAAAGGTAGTTGAACACGGTGTTGCAACTGAAAGAAAAGCAGATTTAAGAGCCTTTGTACTTATGGGTGAAGAGCCTGTTGTTTGGAAATCAGGTCTTACACGCTTTGCAAAGGATGCAAACTCATTTGTAGTAAATTCATCTCAGGGAGGAGGCTTTAAGGACACATGGGTATTATCTCGATAAAATCAAGTGATAATCTTTTTTGGTTAGGTCGTTATGTTGAGCGTGTATTTACAACCTTAAAGGCTTTTACTGAGTGCTATGACACAATGATTGACATAAATGATGATGAATATGTAACCTTTTGTGCTCGTTTAGGTATTGCTAACAATTATTCTTGCAGACAAGAGTTTATAAGCTCGTTTTTATTTGATGCAAATGACCCATCATCAATTTATTCAAGCCTTCTTCACGCTTATGACAATGCAGTTGAAATGAGAAATGTTATTTCTTCTGACACTCTTTCATATCTTCAGCTTGCCGTTGATATTATGGAAAAGAGTAGGGGTAGCAATGCTCCACTTTTAAAGGTGCAAGAGGTAACTGACTGGATTTTCGCCTTTTGGGGCAGTGCTGACGATAACATTGAAGCAGAGTCATCACGAAACATTTTAAAATTTGGTCGTAGTATTGAAAGAATTGACCTTTATACTCGTCTTGATGCACCAATTGAAATGGTGAGAAAAGAGTTTTCAATTATGCTTAACCGACTTTATAAGGTGGGCATTGATTTTAATACTCACTCAATAGAGCATCTTACTCGTATGATTCTTGAAGAGGACGACTATAAACCATATAAAATCTCAATTCAAAATGAATTGTGTCAACTTTTCGTAACAGGGGTGATTTAATGGCAACACTTGATTTTAATTACAATATGACTATTAAGTTTTCATTGCCTGTTATAAAGCATTGTTACACACTTCGCTTAATTCCTTTAGAATGTGAAAATCAACATATTGAAGA
>JAZNWZ010000059.1:0-24907 GCA_045593645.1 Candidatus Fimenecus sp.
CTCCGACTTGGTTGTAACGAAAGACGTGAGCTTTCATTCCATAAAATGCTTCTTAACAATGAATTACCACTTACTATTGGTGGTGGCATTGGTCAGTCAAGACTTTGTATGCTTTTGATGGGCTGTGCCCACATTGGTGAAGTTCAATGCTCACTTTGGGATGAAGAAACAATGAGAATCTGCAAAGAAAATCATATTAGATTGCTTTAATAAAAAAGCGTGGTAGAAATCTCTACCACGCTTTTCTTCTATATGAATACATATAAATATAAGCCTAAAAAGTGGATTAATGCACCAAGAATTATAAAAATATGAAATACTGCATGTATATATTTTTTCTTTCTGCCTATTCCATAAAGAATTGCACCTACGGTATATGCCACACCACCTGCAATCATTAAAAATATTGCAGACTTTGTGAAATTGTTCCACAATACAAACACAGTTGAAAATGATGACCAGCCGATTATGAGATAAAGTGCCATTTGAAGTTTTTTAGTTTTGTCAAAAGCCACAACAGTCATCACAACTGCAACTATTGCTGTCACCCAACAGCTAACAAGTAAAACCCACGCCATTTGTGGTTTAAACTTTGCAACTGCAAGTACCATATAAGGTGTAATTGAGCCCACAATCATAAAATTTATCATACTGTGGTCAAGTATTCTCATAAACTTTTTAGCTCTGCTTGGTTTTAAGCCGTGATACACAGATGAACAAGTAAAAACTGCAAGCATTGTAAGTCCGTAAATAAAGCTTAAAATAATATAGTCTGTACGGTCACACTCAATTCCACGAAAAACACAAAGGAATATAACAACAAGTGCAAATACAGCCCCTATAATATGTGTTATTGAGTTTATCCAGTCTTCTTTTCTTGAATAATCCACAAGTTTTACAGAATCTATTTTACTCATACAACCTCACCTCTTTTATATTCTACCCCTATTCTTTGTCTTTTGCAATAAAAAAGCCAAGCAAATGCTTGGCTTTTTAAATTTAGAAATCACAAGTTTTTGGTGTTCTGCAATAAGGAATAACATCACGAATATTTTCCATACCTGTCACATAAATGAGAAGTCTTTCAAAGCCCATACCAAAGCCTGAGTGTGTGCATCCACCGTATTTACGAAGATTGCAATACCAGTCAAGTGGTTCAACTGAAATTCCAAGCTCATTCATACGACCAACAAGACGGTCATAGCGAGTTTCTCTTTGGCTACCGCCCATAAGCTCACCTGCATCAGGAACAAGAAGGTCAACAGCAGCAACAGTATTTCCATCATCATTTTGATACATATAGAAAGCCTTGAATTCTTTTGGCCAGTCATAAACGAAAACAGGAGCGTTAAATTTCTTTTCTGTAAGATATTTTTCATGCTCACGAGCAAGGTCATCATCATATTCTGGCTTGAATTTAAAGTTTTCTGTTTTATCTGCTTCTTTAAGAATTGTGATAGCATCTTTAAATGGAAGTCTTACGATTTCAGAATTGATAAGCTTTGTCATTCTCTCACGAAGGTTAATGCCATTAAACTTTTCAAGGAATTCAAGCTCTGCAGGACAACGGTCCATAATTGTTTTAAGAATTGACTTTAAGAAGTCTTCTTCAACATCCATAAGGTCAAATAAATCTGCAAATGCAATTTCAGGCTCAATCATCCAGAATTCTGCAGCGTGTGTTCTTGTGTTAGAATTTTCTGCTCTGAATGTTGGTCCAAATGTATAAATCTTGCTGAATGCAAGAGCAAATGTTTCACCTTCAAGTTGACCTGTAACTGCAAGAGATGCATGTCTTCCAAAAAAGTCATCATCATAATTTTTCTTGTCGTTATCAAGTGGGTCATAAGTTGTAACTGTGAATGTGTTACCAGCGCCCTCAGCATCGTTTGCAGTTAAAAGTGGTGTATGCACATAAACATAACCATTGTTTTGGAAATATTCGTGAATTGCCATTGAAGCAACACTTCTTACCTTAAACACAGCTTGGAAAAGGCGTGTTCTTGGACGAAGATAAGCATTTTCTCTTAAAAACTCAAGTGAGTGCTTTTTAGGTTGAATTGGATAATCTTCATCACATTCACCCTTAATTTCAACACTAATAGGTGAAATTTCAATTGAGCCGTTGTTTTCATTAACAACAACCTTACCCTCAACCTCAATACAACAACCAACCTTAACAGTGTTTACAAGGCCTTGGAATTCAGGTGAAGCACTGTCATAAACTACTTGTAATACATTGAAAATTGTACCGTCATAAAAATCGATAAAGCCCATATTCTTTTGTTTTCTGTGGTTTCTAACCCAGCCGTTAAGCTTTACGATTTTGCCGATATATTCTTCTTTATTGTTAAATAAATCGCAGATATACATTTCAATATCTCCTTCGGTAAAATAAATCACAAAACATTATACTATTGTTTCTTTTAAAAATCAAGTCAAACAAAAAGAATAAAAATAAATTGTTGAATATTTTATGCCCTTGTGATAATATATATGAGTTGCGACAAAATGTGAAAGGTGAAGCACATGATTTATAACAATATTCTTGAAGCTATCGGTCATACACCTATGATAAAGCTTAATAAAATGGTGGATGAAAACAGTGCCGATGTATATGTTAAATTTGAAGGACTTAATGTTGGTGGCTCAATAAAAACAAGAACCGCTTACAATATGATTAAGGCTGCTGAAAAAGAAGGTCTTATTAACGAGGACACAATTATTGTTGAGCCTACAAGTGGTAATCAAGGCATTGGTCTTGCTCTTGTTGGTGCAGTAAAAGGATATAAAACTGTTATCGTTATGCCTGACTCGGTTAGTGAAGAAAGAAGAAAGCTTGTTCGTCATTATGGTGCAGAGGTTATTCTTATTCACGACGATGGTGATATTGGCAAATGCATTGATGATTGTTTACAAACTGCAATCAATATGCAAAAAGAAACCCCTAATGTGTACATACCACAACAATTTGAAAATCCAAAAAATCCTGAAGTGCACAAACACCACACAGGACTTGAAATTCTTGAACAAGTAGCCGGCCCTATTGATGGTTTCTGTTCAGGTATTGGTACTGGTGGTACACTTAGCGGTATTGGTGAAGTACTCAAAAACCAAAACCCACAAATTGAAATTTGGGCAGTCGAACCACAAAACGCCGCAATTCTTGCAGGTGGCACAATTGGTACTCACTTGCAAATGGGTATCGGTGATGGTCTTATCCCTGCAAACTTAAATCAAAGTATATATAACGATATTTATATTGTTACTGATGATGAGGCAATTGGTACTGCAAGAGACCTTGCTAAAAAAGAAGGTATCTTGTGTGGAATTTCAAGTGGTACAAATGTAGCAGCTGCACTTCAGCTTGCCAAAAAGCTTGGTAAAGGCAAAACAGTTGTTACTGTTCTTCCTGACACAGCAGAAAGATATTTTAGTACTCCACTTTTTGACGAATAAAAAAGGGTCGTAGGAAAAACCTACGGCCCTTTTAATTTTGCTTATTTATTCTGAAATTTCTTCTCTTTTCTTTTTAATGAAAAGCACTGCAAATGCTGTTACAAGTGCTGTTACGCCAAGTTCCATTACAATAAGCCATTCATAATCGCCATTAAATGTATCAGGAATATCTCCATCACCACTTGGGAAAAGGCTACCGATAATTCCACTGATTAAATCGCCACCTGGAATATCAATATCCAAACCACCTTCTCCACCACCGATTTCTGGAAGAAGGTCTCCAAGGATACCATCTTCAATGTTGCCATCTGGGAAGAAGTTATCTAAAATGCCACCAATTGCACCAAGAATACCATCATCAACCTCTGGTTTTTCTGTTGGATATGGCATAAGAATTGGAGTTTCTGTATCGTAATACATAAATTGTGGATAATTTGCATTTGTTTCAATGTTATATTGGCTTTGAGTTGTAAGAAGCCATACATAGAAGTCTCCTGTACCATCGTCTGTGCCATAAGCAATATGACCAAGGTTCTTAATAAACCAAGTATTGAATGGTGCTTGACAAGTTGAAGCGTCAACAACATTATCAGGTGAAATCATATCTTTACCGGTATTTTTAGCTTGAGTATAACCATCACCTAATGTTGTGTCCATATCTGCAACTGTTGCAAAACCACTTGTGTTATATGTTTCAATAACACCATCACTATTCCATTGTGCTGAAGGTGTTACAGGTGCAATATATCTGTTGTAGTTAGAAACACAAGCATAGTTAATGTTTCTGCTATTAACCATTGTGCTTACTCTTAAACCTGTGCCTTTTACAACAAGGTTATAGTAAAGTGCTATTGTTGTTTTGTATTTGTAGCCTGCATCTTGAAGCATAAAGTCCATTGCTTCTTCAAAATGATATTCAGGAATGAAACACCAGAAAGATGGAATATAACCGAAAACTGGAATTAAAACATTTTTATAAATTTCAGGACCAGCTTCTGCAAAAATATCATTTGCTTTCAATGCTAATTGCTCAAAGATTGGAAGGTATGCTAAAAGTGAACTATATTCTGCACTACCACGAATGCTTTGTGAAATAAGCTCTGCTAATGCTTCACCATCAATTTCAGGATTTCCAATAAAGAGTTGACCCAACATTTCAAGTCCGTTGAATGCAGAGTTTGACATAACAACGTTTTGAACATCGCCAAAGCCATAAAGTGCAAAGTATGTATTTGTAATAGCGCCACCCATACTTTCTGCACAAATTGAAACCTTGTCATGTCCTGACTTTTCTTTTACTTCTTGGATAAAGTCATTAAGGTCTTCAGCAATATCAAAAGGATTTGCTGTCCAGTCATAAATGAAAAGGTATGAGTGATTGTTACCCATTTCTTCATAAAGCATCTTTGCAAGTATTTGCTCTGAGCCCATTTCACCACTGAAATCCATATATGTTTCAACTGGGTCGCTTGAGAAATTCTTAACTTGAACAACCTTATCTCTTTCACCGTTGTTATTATACATAACAGGTTCAAAGATTGTGTTAACTGCAGTAGTTACTGCATTTACAAACAATGATGTATCGTCTGTAAGAAGGAATTGTGCCAAGTCAGGAACTACCGGTAAAATCCCGTTAATGATATTGTCTGTTGAAAAAATTTCATTACCTTCGCCATCATAAAGAGTTTCACCGATACCTCTTACTTGAATAACAGGTGCAGTACCACAGTTACAATCCGCAGACATGGCAAAAGCAGGTGCACATGTGCCAATAATAAGCATCAATGAAATCAGAATACTTAACATCGCTTTGATTTTTTTCATTCTATTCCCCTCCGATAATACAATAATCTATTATCAAAAGGATTTTATCACATTCCTTCTTCTTTTTCAACAGAAAAATTACTATCTATTACTTTTTGAGAAATATAAGGGGAATATCGCCAATAATCCATATGATTTTCGTGATAATAATATGTAATTTTAGGCTCTTGATAATTGTCAGGGAAGCTATCAACTATTGCAAGTTTAATCTTCATTTTTTCAGGATTAATACTTTTGATATATACACTTGTAGCATCTCCTACATTAACATCAGGGGTATATTCAGCAAGACCTGCAAGATTAGGAGCGAGCTCAATAAAAATACCGTATTTTTCAATAGACCTAACTACGCCACTAACAGTCTGACCTGCTTTAAATTTTTCTGCATTTTCTTCCCAAGTGCCCAACAATTCTTTATGAGAAAGTGTTACTCTGCCATCATTATCAATGCTTTTTACAACTGCTTTAATCATTGTGTTTACTTTAAAGCGTACATCTGGACTTGGAATTCTTGAAACTGAAATACTGTCAATAGGTAAAAGTGCAGATATGCCACAACCAATATCACAAAATGTGCCAAAGGCTTCGTTATGAGTTACCTTTGCATCAATTATATCTCCAACAGTTAAGTTTTTTATGTATTCATTCATACATTTTTGTTGAACTATTCTTCTGCTTAACACTGCAAGTTGATTACCATCTTCGTCTTCTTTGAAATCAACAATTTTAAAAACGACAGGGCGATTTACTCTTGAAATTATAGCGATATCTCTTACTGTACCCTCAGCAATGCCCATTGCACATTCTTCTCGTGGCATTATACCCCTCATAGCACCTAAATCAACATAAAGATTATGTTCTTTATCGCAAAGTGTGACTCTTGCTTCAAGTATTTTTTCTTCAAAAAAGCAATCGTGAAGATTTGTTAGTGATTCCAAGCACTTTTTGTTTGACTTGCTCTCATAAATTATTCCCTCAGGATAATATTTTTCCATATATCTCACCTTTATTTTAAAATTTATAAATTATATGTGAAAATATATAAAAAGATAATCAATTTAAGTATTTTATTTTTATACTGTTTGTGATATACTATATAATTGGTGAAGATTATGGATATTAAAGTAAATGATATTCTTGAAATGAAAAAAGAGCATCCTTGTGGTGAAAAGCAATTTCTCGTATTAAGAGTGGGTATGGATTTTCGTATCCGTTGTGCAAAATGTGGACGAGAGGTTATGGTGCCACGAGTAAAGGCTGAAAAAAATATTAAAAGAGTTTTGAGAGACGGAGTACAAGTAAATGTTTGATAAGTTATTAGGTATTGAAGAAAGATTTGAATCAGTTAATGAACAGCTTTGCGACCCTGCAACAGTTAGTGACCAGCAGTTATATACAAAGCTAATGAAAGAATTAAAGCAACTCACCCCTGTTGTTGAAAAATTCCGTGAATACAAAAAGCACAAGGATACCTTTGAAGAGTCAAAGATGCTTCTTGACGAAGGCGGAATGGACAAAGACTTCAAAGAAATGGTGCAAGAAGAATATGAAGAGTCAAAAGCACAGCTTGAAGTTTGTTGGGAAGAATTAAAAATTCTTCTTTTGCCAAGAGACCCTAACGACGACAGAAACGTTATTATTGAAATCCGTGGCGGTGCAGGTGGTGAAGAGGCAGCACTTTTCGCTAACTCACTTTTTAGAATGTATTCAATGTATGCTGAAGCTCGTGGTTGGAAAATGGAAATTCTTTCTGAAAATCCAACAGAGCTTGGTGGCTATAAAGAAATTATTTTCAGTATTGATGGCGATGGTGCATATTCACGCTTCAAGTTTGAAAGTGGTGTTCACAGAGTTCAGCGTGTGCCTGAAACTGAAAGTCAGGGCAGAATACAGACATCAACTGTTACTGTTGCGGTACTTCCTGAAGCGGAAGATGTTGATTTTGAGTTAAACCCTGCAGAATTACAGATTGATGTTTTCCGTTCAAGCGGTGCGGGTGGACAGAAAGTTAACAAGACTTCATCTGCAATCCGTGTTACCCACTTGCCTACGGGTATGGTTGTTGAGTGTCAAGACGAACGCAGTCAGCACAAAAATAAGGATAAAGCTCTTAAAGTTCTTCGTTCACGACTTTTGGAAATTGAACAGGCAAAGCACGACGCTGAAATTGCAGGTCAAAGAAAGAGTCAAGTTGGTACTGGCGACCGTAGTGAACGAATTAGAACCTACAACTTCCCACAAGGACGAGTAAGCGACCACAGAATTGGTCTTACTCTTTATAAAATCGAGCAGATTATGAATGGTGACATTGATGAAATCATTGATGCTCTTATTACTGCAGATACTGCAGAAAAATTAAAGGCAAACGAATAAGGAATATTTATGAATACAGATGTAATTAACATTACAACTGAATATACCAAGGCTTTGGAAAAGTCTGCCGAGCTTTTAAAAAACGGTGAGGTTGTGGGAATTCCTACTGAAACTGTCTATGGTCTTGCTGCTAATGCACTTGATGAAGAAGCAGTAAAAAAGATTTACATTGCCAAAGGCAGACCAAGTGATAACCCTTTAATCGTTCACATTGCGAAGCTTGAAGATTTAACACCATTAGTTAAAGAAATTCCTGAAAAGGTTAAGCTTATGGCTGACGCTTTTTGGCCTGCACCTCTCACTATGATTATGAAAAAGAGTGACAAGGTTTCAAATGTGGTTTCAGGTAATCTTGATACAGTTGCAGTAAGAATGCCTAAAAGCGATTATGCTCGTGCAATTATCGAAAACTGTGGTCTTCCACTTGCTGCTCCATCTGCAAATCTTTCAGGCAGTCCAAGTCCTACCAATGCAAAATATGTTTTTGACGATATGAATGGTAGAATTCCACTTATTATTGACGGTGGTGCTTGTGAAATTGGTGTTGAATCTACTGTAATTTCTTTTGCAGAAGAGCCACCAAGACTTCTTCGCCCGGGTGGTGTAACTCTTGAAGAAATGACTGCACTAATTGGTGAAATTGTAGTTGATGATGCGGTGCTTAATAAACTTGAAGAAGGTGCAGTTGCATCTTCACCGGGTATGAAATACAAGCATTATGCACCAAGTGCAGACATAACTATAATCAAAAGCGATTTTGAAACTTTTAAGACTCTTTGTGAAAATGAAGAAAGCATTACTTGTCTTTGCTTTGACGGAGAAGATAAAAAGCTTAACTGTCCATCTGTTACATACGGTGACGAAAATGATGGTTACAGTCAGTCAGCCCGTCTTTTTGATGCTCTTCGCGAATTAGACGAAATGGGTGCTAAAAAAGTTTATGCTCGTTGCCCTAATACAAAGGGCATGGGACTTGCAGTTTATAACAGATTGATAAGAGCGGCTGGATTCAAAACAAAAGTGTTATGAAAGAAATACCAGAGAGAAAAAGATTACGATTAGAGAATTATGATTATAGTGGAAATGGTTGTTATTTTATAACAATTTGCACTCATAACAAAACTCATTTGTTTGGAAGATATAATGTAGGGGCGATTCACGAATCGCCCGCAAAATACGCTGAAAACAGATGCGTTGATTTAAATTTGTATGGTCAAATTGTTGAAAATGCAATTATAAAATTGCCTGAACGATACAATGAAATTGAAATTGTTAACCATATTGTAATGCCCAATCATATACATTTGCTTATTTCAATAAACAATGCTATTGATTCGGAACGGGCGATTCGTGAATCGCCCCTACAACGCACTTTGTTATCAAAATCAATCGGTTATCTTAAAATGAATGTGAGCAAAGAAATTCACAAATTAAATCCTTTGATTGATGTATGGCAACGAGGATATGTTGACCATATAATACGAAATCAAACGGATTTTGAACATCATTGGAACTACATTGAATACAACGCGTTGAAAGAATATAAATAAGGAAAATATTTATGAAAATTATTGGTCTTACGGGTCTTACCGGAGCTGGTAAAAGCACCGTTGCTCAAAAGTTGATGGCTTATGGTTGCTATCATATTGATGCAGACAAAGTTGCCCGTGAAGTTATAAACAACAACGAAAATGTCAAAAATAAATTAAAAGAGCGTTTTGGGAATGATGTTGTTAATGACGACGGCACTACAAATCGCCCTATTCTTGCAAGTCGTGCATTTGCTGATGAGCAAAGCACTCTTGATTTAAACGCTATTACCCACCCTGCCGTTACCGACGAAATTAAATCTATTATTAAAGATATTAGTGAAGTTGGGTATCGTGGAATTATTATTGATGCTATTGCACTTTTCGAGAGTGGTGAAGATGCTCTTTGCGATTTTACTGTTGCAGTTGTAGCTCCACTTGACATTCGTCTTGAAAGAATAATGAAGCGTGATAACATTACAGAAGAAAAAGCATTGGAACGAATAAATGCTCAAAAGGATGAAAGCTTTCTCACAAATAAAGCAGATTTTGTATTGTGGAATTATCCACCATATGATATAAATGTTGAAATAAAACCAATAACATTACAACTTGGAGTGTAACCGAAAGGAGAAAATAAAATGGATCTTAACGAAATGAAAAAGGAGCTTTTTTATGAACCAAAGCACGCTATGGAAACAGTTGACGATGCAGTTGTAAAGGCTGCTGATGATTTCTGCGAGGGTTATAAAGATTATTTGGACTTTGCAAAAATTGAGCGTGAATCAGTTGACTTTTTTGTTGCAGAGGCAACAAAGCAAGGCTTTGTAGAATTTGACAACACAAAGAAATATAATGCAGGTGACAAGGTTTACTTTAACAATCGTGGCAAAGCAATTATTCTTTGCGTATTCGGTAAAAAAAGCATTGCAGAGGGTGTTAAAATCTCTGCAGCACACATTGACTCACCTCGTCTTGACTTAAAACCAAACCCACTTTATGAAGAGTCAAATCTTGCATATTTCAAGACTCACTATTATGGTGGAATTAAGAAATATCAATGGACAGCTATTCCACTTGCTCTTCATGGTGTTGTTGTTAAAGCAAATGGTGAAACAGTAAAGGTTAATGTTGGTGAAGACGATAACGACCCTCAATTCTGTGTAACTGACCTTCTTCCACACCTTGCTCAAGACCAAATGAAGCAAACTATGAGTGAAGGTATTAAGGGTGAACAGCTCAACATTCTTATTGGCTCTCGTCCATTCTCAAAGGACGAAGGTAGTGAAAAGGTTAAGCTTAACATCATTAAAATCCTTAATGAAAAGTATGGAATTACTGAAAGTGATTTCTTAAGTGCAGAGCTCGAATTAGTACCTGCATTCAAGGCTCGTGATATCGGCTTTGACAGAAGCCTTATCGGTGCTTATGGTCATGACGACAAGGTTTGTGCTTATCCTGCTGCACAGGCAATTTTCAATGTTGAAAATCCTGAATACACTTGTCTTACTGTTCTTACTGACAAAGAAGAAATCGGCTCTGATGGTAACACAGGTCTTAACTCATCATATATGAAACATTTTATTTCTGACCTTGCAGTTATGGGTGGTGTTGAGCCTTGGAGAGTATTATCTGCTTCTGAATGTCTTTCTGCTGACGTTAATGCTGCATTCGACCCTACATTCCCAGAGGTTAGTGAGAGAAAAAATTGCTCATTCGTAAACAATGGTGTTGTTATTACAAAATACACCGGTGCTCGCGGTAAGAGTGGTACTTCTGATGCATCTGCTGAATATATGGGTAAAATTCGCAGAATGCTTAACGAAAATCAAGTTGTATGGCAAATTGGTGAATTAGGCAAGGTTGATGCAGGTGGCGGCGGTACAGTTGCTATGTATGTTGCTAACCTTGACATTGACACAATTGACCTTGGTGTGCCTGTTCTTTCAATGCACGCACCATTAGAAGTTGTTTCAAAGCTTGATATTTATATGGCATACCGTGCATTTAAGGTGTTCTTTGAACAGAAATAAAAACTTAATGATATCACAAATAAGCTCCCCTTGTCAGGGGAGCTGTCTTTTTCGCAGAAAAAGACTGAGGGGTAGTCGGTTAATATGTAATTTATCTCTCCCTCCGTCTTTTGCTACGCAAAATCCACCTCCCTCGTCAGAGGGAGGCTTAATTACGCATTACGAATTTATAACAATATTGGTTGGATTTGATTTTTGTTTTCAAAGACAAAATTAAGGGTGGTTGGTATATAGTCAAAATCTGCTACAATTGAGTTTGGCTTATTTATATAATCGTCTTGCTTCATTGGGACAAAATATATGTTTTTGCTATTCATAAGCAAGCCTATATTTTTTGCCGATGTGCCTAATGCATCATTTGTCGAAACAGCAATAATAACTGGTCGTTGATTTCTTAAATGTGCCTTTGTCGCAAGTGTTACAGATGTATCACTTATTCCGTTTGCAAGCTTACCTAAGGTGTTACCTGTGCAAGGTGCAATAATCAAGGCATCAAGTAACATTTTAGGACCTATAGGCTCTGCATCCTTTATTGTATATATAATTTTTTCTTTTGTAATGTCTTCAATTTCATTTATAAAGTCAACTGCTTTTCCAAAACGTGTATCTGTTGTATATGATATTTGTGACATTATGGGAATAACCTTATATCCCTGCTCTGTAAGCTTTTTGATTTGTGGGACTACTTTTTTAAAGGTACAAAAAGAACCACACATAGCGAATCCCACCGTTTGATTTTTCATTGGGTTCCCTCCCACTTTAAATATTCTTCAATTTGTTTACCGATAATCTCCCCTGCCGTTTTTGGAGTGTATTTTCCTGGCAGTCCAAAGGCTTTTACTATATGAACATTATGCTTTCTTGCAAGGTCAAAATCCACACCGTATGGTGCAGATGCAAGTTCAATTATTTTGGCATCAGTTCGTATGTTTTGTAATATTTCTTCTGTGATTACTTCACTTGGAATTGTATTTATAATAAAATCATAATTTGAAATATTTTCTTGTAGAATGTAAAGTGAATATGCTTTACAACCCTTTATTTTTGCGTCTTCTTGTTGCGATGGATTTCTTGCAAATACAGTTACATCGCAAGAAAGTGATGTAAGAAGATTTGAAACCTCTTTTGCCACCTTGCCATAGCCTGTAATTGCATATTTACCCATTGGCAAGGCAAAATCAATATGCTCTAATATAATTTTTAAAGTGCCAAACGCGGTTAAAACTGCATTTTTCTCAACAAAGGAGGTATTGTAATAATCCACAAATGGTATCTCTGTTTCACGAAGTCGTGAAAGCAACTCCCCTTTGATTATTCCACCAAAAACAAGATTTTCTTTACCTAAATGACTAATAATACTATCAATGGTTATTTCTTTTTTTGAAAAAGGCATTACAATAGTTTTATCATTTCGTGTGGCAGGTAGTGGCAACACTATAACAGAGTCGTTTTTGATTATTGATTTTAATTTGTTTTCTTCGTCGTCCCAATCAAATAGGCCATATGAAGAAACCTCAAACCCATTTGCAAGCAAATAGTTTTTTAAATATTTTTGTCTTTTATCTCCACCAATAATTACAATGTTTCTCTTTTTCATAAAAATTCACCCTACCATATATTATGATTTTGTAAAAAAATGGTGATTAGGGGTTTAAAAAATTTAGAAAATACAATATAATAGTATAAATATGAAATTTTTCCGAAAGGATTTTTAAATATGAGTGAAATTTCAAAGGTTTTACAAACTGCAAAAAGAATTCATTTTATAGGAATTGGTGGCAGTGGTATGTGTCCACTTGCTGAAATTCTCCACAGTAAAGGCTACTCTTTACAAGGCTCTGACAACAACGAAAGCTCAATTGTTGATAGAATTCGCAAAATGGGCATTAAAGTTATGATGGGACAAAGAGCAGAAAATATTGAGGGGGCAGAAATGATTGTTTATTCTGCTGCTATTTCAAAGGATAACCCTGAATTAAAAGCTGCCCTTGAAAGTGGTATCCCAACATTCCAAAGAGCTGAGCTTTTAGGCGAAATTTCACGTCAGTTTGAAAACTGTGTCGGTATTTGTGGCACTCACGGTAAAACAACTGTAACTTCTCTCACAGTACAAACAATGCTTGCTGCAAATCTTGACCCATCTGCAGTTATTGGTGGCAAATTACCACTTACAGACAGTTATGGTCGTGTTGGCAGAACAGAAAATGTTGTTATTGAATCTTGTGAATATCAAGACACATTTTTACACATTTCGCCAAATGTTGCAGTAATTCTTAATATTGACGAAGACCACCTTGAATATTTCAAGACAATGGATAACCTTATTTTAAGCTTTACAAAGTTTGCACAGTCTGCAAAGAGCGCAGTTATATATAATGGTGATGACGAAAACACTCTTAAGGCAATTAAAAATGTAACAGGCAAAGAAATGATTTCTTTTGGCTTTAGTAATAAAAATGACTACTATGCAGAAAACATTGTTGAATACAAGGGTGCTTACAGACAATTTGATGTTATGTATAAGGGCGAAAAGCTTGGAAATGTAAAATTGTCTATTCCTGGTATTCACAATGTTGCAAATACTCTTGCAACAGTTGCAGTTGCTTTATATTCAGGTGCTAAGTTTGAAGACTGTGTTAAGGGTATTGAAAGCTTTGGTGGTGCAGGCAGAAGATTTGAGCATTTAGGGAAATTCAAGGGTATTGAATTTATTGACGACTATGCACATCACCCTGCAGAGTTAAAGGTTACTCTTGATGCTGCTATGAAAATGGGCTACAACACAGTTTGGGCAGTTTTCCAACCATTCACTTATTCAAGAACTGCTATGCATTTTGATGAGTTTGTTGATGTGCTTCAAATCGCAGACAGATGTGTTATGACTGAGATTATGGGCTCTCGTGAAGTTAATACTTATGGCATTTACACATCACAATTAGCTGAAAAAATTCCAAATTCTGTTTGGTTTAACACTCAAGAAGAGGTTTGTGATTATGTTTTAGCAAATGCTAAAGAGGGCGACCTTGTGCTTACAATGGGTTGTGGCGACATTTACAAATCTGCATTTATGATGATAAAGAAGTTGAAAAATGATTAAGTTTAACAATAACTGGGACCAATTATTAAAGGATGAATTCCAAAAGCCTTACTATTTAAATCTTCGCAAGTTTCTTGTTGAAGAATATAAGACTCACACAATTCATCCTGATATGAATGATATTTTTAATGCGCTTAAAATTACAGATTATAGAGCTGTGCGTGTTGTGATTTTAGGTCAAGACCCATATCACCAACCAAATCAGGCTCATGGGCTCTCTTTTTCTGTGCTTAAGGGTGTTAAAGCTCCACCATCACTTCAAAATATGTATAAGGAAATTCACAGCGAATATGGTTATCCTATTCCAAATCACGGTGAACTTACATATTGGGCAGAGCAAGGTGTACTTTTAATGAACGCTGTGCTCACAGTTCGTGATAGTCAGCCAAACTCTCACAAGGGAATGGGTTGGGAAATTTTTACAGACAATGTTATTTCTCTTCTTAATGCTCGTCCTGAGCCAATGGTGTTTATGCTTTGGGGTGCAAATGCACGAGCAAAGGCAAAGCTTATCACAAACCCTGCTCATCTTGTATTACAATCGGCACATCCAAGCCCACTCTCTGCATACAACGGATTTTTTGGCAATGGGCATTTTAAAAAAGCCAATGATTTTCTTAAAAAAGTTTACAATCAAGAAATTGACTGGCAAATAAAATAAAAGAAAAAACCTATTGAGAATTACTCAATAGGTTTTGTTTTTTATACATTGTAGAATTTTTTCATTCTACCTTTTTTAATTGTGTTAAGAATAATAAGCACAACGATTATTGCCAAAACTGAGAAAAATCCAACATAAAGGCCTTTTGTATCGTTTTCACTTTTTACTCTTGTCCAAAGAGTGTTCATATATTGAAGAGTGTCTTCAGGAAGATTATGGAAAACTTGTCCTTTTACACTTTCAGGATAAACTGCTTCACTCTCAGCAAGTGAATAGTCAGGATTTTCTAAAACTGCTCTGTTTGGCGATGCATAATAAATATATTCTGCATTTGCAAGAGCAATTTCAGGCTCCATCATAAAGTTTATAAATGCCTCTGCACCTTTTTTGTTTTGTGTGCTCTTTGGAATACACATAGCATCATAGAAGGTGTTTACGCCCTCTTCAGGGAAAACAAAGTCAAGGTCAGGGTTATTCTCTTTCATAAGCTCATAGTCCCCTGCATAATAAGTTGCGAAAGCATATTCTCCACTTTCCATCTTATTAAAGACCTCGTCCATAACATATTCTGGTTGAACTTTTTGGCGTTGCTCCATAAGAAGATTTGCTGCTGTTTCCCAATCTTTAGGGTCAGTTGAGTTAAGGTCTTGACCTAATGCCAACTGTGCAATAGCAAATGCATCTCTTGGGTTGTTAAACATAAGCACTTTACCTTTGTATTGCTCATCCCACAAAACCTTCCAGCTTGTTGGCTTTTCTTTAACAAGCTTTGTATTGTAAATGAGAATTGTTGTGCCTACATTATAGATTACGCCATATTCTTTTATACCATTCTCAACAAGATAGCCATATTTTTCACTACAAAAATACTTATCATAGTTAGGTATATTTGAATAATCAAGTGTTTCAAGCATATTTTCAGCTATAAGTCTTTCAACCATATAGTCTGACGGAATAACAATATCGTAGCTTACTCCACCACCTGAAAGCTTTGAATACATATTTTCATTTGACTCATAGGTTGTGTAATTAACATCACAGCCTGTTAAACGCTCAAACTGTGAAATTACATCAAGCTCTTCATCGTCAATGTATTCACCCCAGTTATACACATTAAGTGTAGTCCCTTGAAGACCTAAACTTTTATAATAATCAATAGCCTCTTGTGAAAATATTTCGTCTTCATCAACTGCTGCAACTGGTACAACAAGTGAAGTGAAAAGGATAAACATTGCAGTTATTACAGAGAAGAATTTTTTCATTGTATATCCTCCTCTTTTTTCGCTCTTTGCTTTTTATCTGACTTATTTTGAGCAACATTCATAAGCACAAGCAAAATAAACATTGCTGTAAAAATAAGTGTTGAAAGAGCATACATATCAGGCTTAACCCTCTTCTTTGTCATTGAGAAAATGTGAATTGGCAAAGTTTGAAAGTCAGGTCCGTTTGTAAAGTAACTGATAATAAAGTCATCAAGTGATAAAGTGAATGCCATAATCGCGCCTGAAATAATACCAGGTAAAATTGCAGGGAAAACTACCTTAAAGAATGCCTTTACAGGATGGCAACCTAAGTCTTGTGCTGCTTCAAAAATTCTGTTATCAGTTTGTTTTAATTTTGGAAGCACTGAAAGAATTACATAAGGAAGTTGGAAACTAATATGTGCTATCAAAAGTGTCCAAAAGCCTAAAACATCCTTTTTATTCAACATAACTCCTGCGAATGCAAAAAGAAGCATCATTGAAATACCGGTAACGATTTCAGGGTTCATCATAGGTATATTAGTAACAGTCATAATGCCTGACTTAATGTACTTGTTGCGCATAGAATTAAGTCCAACTGCCGCCATTGTGCCAAGCACAGTTGAAATGGTTGCTGAAATAACAGCAAGTATAACTGTATTCTTTAAAGCATCCATTGTTACACTATCATGGAAAAGTTTTTCATACCATTGTGTTGAAAAGCCTTCAAAAATATAGGTACTCTCACTACTGTTAAATGAGAAAACCATCATAACAACCATTGGTGCATAAAGAAAAACGAAAACAAGAGCTAAATAAAGCTTTGCTAAAGGAGATGTCTTTGTCATATAAGCACGCCTCCTTCATCGTCATCATCAGCAAAATAGTTGAGTACTCCAAGACAAATTAAAATCATAACCATAAGCACTAACGAAAGAGCAGCACCTACGTTATAGTTATAAGCTGTTTGGAATTGACCTTCAATTATATCACCGATAAGTGTAATTTGGCCACCGCCAAGCTTTTGAGTAATGTAGAATGTACTAACACTTGGCACGAAAACCATTGTAACACCACTTGCAATGCCTGGAACAGAAAGCGGGAAAATAACCTTGCGAAGACAATAGAATTTATTACAGCCTAAATCCTGTGCTGCCTCTACAAGCGAATTATCCATTTTTTGCAAAGACGTATAAAGTGGCAAAATCATATAAGGTAAAAAGTTATAAACCATACCTAATATTACTGCGCCACCGGTATTAAGCATTTTAAGTGGTTCAATGCCAAACATACCAAGGAAATTATTAATAACACCTTGCTCACCTAAAATTGTTATCCAAGAATAAGTTCTAATAAGAAAGCTCATCCACATTGGAAGCATAACGAGCATTGTTGCAACCTTTTGAAAAGAAGCTTTTGTTTGTGCCAAAAAGTATGCAAATGGATATGCAATTAAAAGACAGATTACAGTGGCAATTGCACCATAGCTTATAGACAAAATAAATGTATCTGTATATTCACTGATTTGAACAATATTATCAACAGTGAATGCACCTGATTTGTCAGTAAACGCATAATAGAAAACCATAATGAGTGGAGCTACTATGAAAAGAACTGACCAAAGAATATAAGGTGCATTTATCATTTTTTGCATAAAAGAAGATTTTTTCATAGAACTCACCCCCTCTTATGCTTCAGAAAGCTCATCAAACTCATCACTGAATGAGCTATAGTCGCCATAAAGACCTGAATATTCAGATTTCTTCATAATATGCATTTCATCAGGGTCGATAGAAATGCCGATTATATCGCCTACTTCACTCTTTTCAGTAGTTTGAATCATCCATTTGAAATTATCAATATCAACAATAATTTCATAGTGGACACCTTTAAATGTTACTGATGTAACTGTGCCTTGAAGCATACCATCTTCAGGTGCTACAACATCAACATCTTCAGGACGAATTACAACGTCAACAGGTTCATTTTTCTTAAAGCCCTTGTCAACGCATTGAAATTTAATACCGTTAAACTCAACAGTAAAGTCTTCTCTCATAACACCATCAAGAATATTACTTTCACCGATAAAATCTGCAACAAAGGCATTTTTAGGCTCGTTATAAACATCGAGTGGTGTGCCGATTTGTTGGATTTCGCCATTATTCATAACAACGATTGTATCAGACATTGAAAGTGCTTCTTCTTGGTCATGAGTAACATAAATGAACGTGATGCCAAGCTTCTCTTGAATCTTTTTAAGCTCAATTTGCATATCTTTGCGAAGCTTCAAGTCAAGAGCACCCAAAGGCTCATCAAGAAGGACAACACGAGGATTAACAGCCAATGCACGAGCAATAGCAACACGTTGTTGTTGGCCACCTGAAAGCGAATCAATTCTTCTTGGACCAAAGCCTTTAAGGTTTACAAGAGCTAACATTTCACTAACTTTTTCTTTTATATCATTTTCCTTCCACTTTTTAAGACGAAGTCCAAATGCGATATTTTCATATACATTTAAGTGTGGAAAAAGGGCATAACGCTGAAAAATGGTGTTAACCTGACGCTTATAAGCAGGAACACCATTGATATTTTTGCCCTCAAAAATAACATCCCCACTATCCTGTTGTAAAAAACCTGCAATAATTCTTAACGTGGTTGTTTTACCACAGCCTGACGGACCAAGAAATGTAATAAACTCACCGTCACGGATGTAGAGATTGATATTATTAAGTATTTTTTGATTGTCAAAGCTAACGCTTATGTTTTTAAGGTCGATGATAACTGGATTATTTTTCAATTATGCAGCCCCTTTCCAACCGATAGGTATAGTTGGTTAAGTTATGATTTTACCCCATCATAACTTAACCTATTTGGTATGAGTTAAATATAATCGTATTTTGTCAAAAAGTCAATATTTTTAGCGAATTTTTATTATGAATTTTTTTGTCGATTTGCTATGATTTCGCAAAGCATATCAGGGCTTTTTGTAGTTATATTATTTGGTGCCATATTCAAGATTTTATGCATATCTATTTCTTTGTTAACCGTCCATAATGACACCAAAAGTCCTGCATCCTGAAAAGCCTTTACAAGTTTTGCATTTGCATTTTTATAATTACAATTTATACCTATTGCACCTGCATCCTTAACCTTTTTTATAAGTGATGAGATGTACTCACTATCATTAGCCTTACCTTTTTCAACCGTCACATTGAGATAGTATGTAATATTAGGACAATCGTTTTTAACTGCTTCAACAAAATCTTCACCAACACCAGTTAAGAAAATTCTATCCAAAATTCCATACTTTGTTGCAAGGTATTCGATTTGAGCAAGATTTTTTGTTTCTTTTATATCCACATTAGCACGAATTCCATCAAATTGAGCAAAATATGCAAAAGCCTCTTCTAAGGTAATTTCATCACCTTTTGGTGCATCGTGAGAAAGAACAGGTGTTCCGTCAGCTAAAAATCTAATATCAAACTCTATAATCTGTGCACCATTTTCAACGCCCATCTTCATTGCTTCAAAAGAATTTTGTGGAGTGCCCATACAGCCTGTATGAGCAGTAATAGTAAAGTTGTCTGGTAAATTTAAAGGCATATTTTTATACTTATTAAGAGTTATATGTTTGATACCAAAGAACATAATTACACCTACTACTGCCAAAGTTAAAATAATTACAATTATTTTACAAATCAATTTCTTTTTATTCATATAATCACCTATATAAATTTTATTATTATTTTAAAAATAAATCAAGTTGATTTTAAAATTATTTTGTGATACTATACTTTTTGATATTAGGTTAAGGATGTCGAGGAATCAGGTGAAAATCCTGAACGAGTCCGTCGCCGTGTGCAGAAAGCCTTATTCATACTCTTTGCCACAAGAGTAAAGTCATTGAAATATCTTTCGAGAAGACGAATAATGCGTTTTATCTGTGAGTCGAAATACTCGGTCCTTAAATTGTTGTTGTTACGAGAACTAACAAGACAACAAGCCATTATCAAATAAAATTTTAGGAGAAAACAATATGAAAAAAACAGTAAACAAAAAAGTTTTACTGTCTGTTCTCTCGTTGATGCTTATTGTGGCTATGGCATTTTCAGCTTGTGGACAAAAAGACAGTAATGTAAGCAACTCTACAACAACTACAACTGCTAATGCAGATAGTGAAACAGTTACAGAGTTAGGACAAGGTGAGAAAACCTTTACATTTGAAGTTGTTGAAAAAGACGGAAGCAAAAAATCTTTTGAAATCAGCACAGATGCTAAAACAGTTGGTGAAGCACTTTTAGCAAACGGGCTTATTGAAGGCGATTACGACCAATATGGACTTATGGTGCATACTGTAAATGGTCAAAAGTACGAATATACTGCTGACAAAATGTATTGGGCATTCTACATTAATGGCGATTATGCTATGACAGGCGTTGATTCAACTGAAATTGATGAAACTGCAGTTTATTCCTTTGTTGCAACTAAAGCATAATGAGCAAGGAAAGAAATAAAAAGCTTTTTGATATAATCGTATTTACAATGCTTGGTGTAATAATGTTTATATCAAAGCTTATAATGGAGATTTTGCCTAACATTCACCTTTTAGGTGTTTTAACTGTTGTATATACCATTACTTATCGTAAAGATGCTCTTAAACCTATATATATTTATGTATTATTACAAGGGCTTTACAGTGGTTTTAACCTTTGGTGGATACCATATACATATATTTGGACTATTCTTTGGGGCATTGTAATGCTCTTACCAAAAAATATGCCTACAAAGATAGCAGTCCCAGTTTACTCAATAGTTTGTGCTTTGCATGGGCTTGCATTTGGTGCTCTCTATGCCCCTGCACAAGCTATAATGTTTGGGCTTGACTTTAAAATGATGATTGCTTGGGTTATTGCAGGGTTGCCTTTTGACATTACCCATGCAATAAGCAATCTGTTTTTAGGCTCACTTATTATCCCATTGTCAACAGCATTAAAAGCATTCCATAAACAATAAAAAAAGACCAGTTAGGAAACTAACTGGTCTTAATTTTTATTTAGTTGAAATCGTATTTTCCGTTTCTGTAAAGGTCAAGCATCAATGCATCATATGTATCGATTGCACCATCGTGGTTAAGGTCGCCTGCATAGAATTCTGCAGAGCCAACTGCAGGACGAGCACCACAAGCAGACGCAACAATAATTGCATTATAGTCATCAACTGTTATTGTATTTGAGCCGTTAATGTCGCCACGCTTTGCAAACACATAAACAGTTTTTGCACTTGTTGATGTTTTTGTTACTGTAAGCTTACCACCGGTAAGGTCAGTAAAGCTTGTTATTGAAAGTGTGAAATCGCTTGGTGAAGTAAACTTTGATTGTAAAGTTGTAATGTCTTTACCAACAAAAATTACACCAAGTTGTTTATCAACAGTAATATCACCTGCATTGTAATTAAGCATTACATCGCCATAAGAATCTGTTGAAAGTGCAGGATATGTAACTGCAAATCCATTTGTATACATTGTACCTTCTGGAATGTGCACTTCACTATCAATAGTTTCACTTTCAAAGTGTGGGGTCATTGTGTTTGTACCAGAAAGCAAATAGTCATTGAAAACCAAACTGCTTTGGTCATTCCAAGTTGCATCTACAAGATACCATTTGCCATCGTCCATTTTAACATAATTCCACTTATGGCCACCACCTGCATAACCAAGTACAGTTATACAAGGAATACCCTCTCTATCACAAAGAAGCTTAAATGCCTCTGCATATCCCTCACAAACTGCGAGTCCCTTTAAAAATACACCTGTTGGTTGATGAGCCATTGGGCCATACCAAGGTGAGCCATCAGAGAATGTGCTTTGCTTTTCAGGGTATTCATTGATTTCACAAATATAATCGTGAATTGCTTTTACTTTTTCATAACGAGTAATTCCGTTAATCTCAACTGCTTGCACCTTGTTATACATTTCTACAAGCTTTGTCTCAACATCAGCAAAGTCTGTATATGAATTTGTATCTAAATTAATTTTAATTGTAAAATTAGTTGTTTCAACCAAGTATCCTGTATCAGTTGTATATGTATAATAGCCAAAGCTATATGCAAAGCCATTTACCCAATAATAATAAGGATTATCTTCAGTTGCAGCAGTAAATGCAGCAATAATATCCCAAGAAGCTGCAGCCTTTGTTGCATTTAATGCTTCATCTTCCGTTGCACCCTCACCATAAAACACCACAGAGGTTGTAAATGTTTCTGCAACACCTGCACTCAAAAACTCACTATAAATTACTTGCTGTGCTTCATCTAATTGGTCGTAAAAATAGTATGGTGTGTCAGCATCTGTTGTATCTGCTAAAAAAGGTTTAGCCTCTATTTCTTCACCAACATTTGCAGAAATAATGCCATCAAACTCATTAACTGTTATTACTTCGCTTTGATAATAGCCTACTTTTTCACCTGAAAATGCAGACGCAATAATGGTAACACTTGATAAAACCATTATAGCAGCCAAAACTTTGCATAATGATTTAAGTAATTTTCTTTCCATTATCAGCACTCCTTAAAACCTATTATTTTTGTTCAAGGAAACTTGAAAGTTCATCCATAAAGGCATTAACATCTTTAAAATGCTTATAAACTGATGCAAAACGAACATAAGCAACTTCGTCTATTTCCTTAAGCTTTTCCATTACAAGCTCACCAACACGAATTGATGTAACTTCTCTGTCAAGTGAATTCTGAAGTGTTGCTTCAATCTCATTAACTGCCTTTTCAATTGTTTCCATTGAAACCTGACGTTTTTCACAGGCTCTAACCATACCGTGAATAAGCTTATTTCTGTCAAATGCTTCTCTCGACTTGTCCTTCTTAACAACAAGAATTGGAACACTTTCAATTATCTCATAAGTTGTAAATCTCTTGCCACATTTAATACATTCACGACGACGACGAATTTTTTCGCCCTCATCAGTTGGTCGAGAGTCAATAACTTTGCTTTCTTCAAATCCGCAGAACGGACATCTCATAAAAAACACATCCTATATTTAGTATATATTTTATTTTAACACATTAAAGTACACAATGTAAAGAGTTTAAGTAATTTTTTAACTCTCTCATAGCTATTGTCAATTCTTCATCATTATCGTAGCCATCTTCATAAAGCTCAACAATGAAATCCCCTTTATAACCATAATCAAGCATTGTTTTAAAGAACCGTTTGAAATCAAAAGTTCCATCCTTGCAAGGTACAAAGCAATCTTTCAACTCATTATGGTCGCTAATATGAATATGACGAATATACTTATGAAGCTTATCCACAAAGTAAAAAGGGTCAATACCTGTTCTTATAGACTGCTTTATATCGAAAACCATATTGAAATCATCACCGATATATTCAGCCATTCTAAGAAGAAAATCAGGGCTTTCACTACGATAATGCACAACATTTTCTTGACAGACCTTGACTCCCTCTTGTTTGCCCATTTGAATTAGGTTGCCAAAACGTTCAAAATATTCTTCATCAGTAATACTGCCTGGTTTTTTAATGCCGTGCATAACAAGTATTTCTGCGCCAAGGGTGTGCATTACATTGAAATTTCGTTGAAAAGCACCCTTTATAGCCTCTTCATATCTTCTGTTATATGAGCTAAAAAGGTGATAAGATTCGGTAAATGAACCCATTGTATGAATTGAAGCAACCCTCATATTATAGCTTTTGCAGATATCTGCCATCTGCTTTACAAAGGTTGGCTCAAATTCTGAATGAGCATTCATAAATATCTCAATTGTAGTTACCCCTGCCTCACCTGCACGAATAATTGATTTTTCAGTTTCAAGGGGATAAAAACAGGCTGATGATAAACCTATGTCCATTAAAATTCTTCCTATCTTTTTGTAACCTTAAGACTTACAGTTTGTGTTTGCATTCCACCACCGGTCATAAGACCACGATTTATGCCACAGTCTGCAAAATCACGACCACGACTGATAATAATATAGTTTTCATTTGCAAGTCGATTATTCGTAGGGTCAATGCCATGCCAACAACCGTTATGATAGACCTCAACCCAAGCGTGAGTTTCACCCTCGCCTACCATCATACCTACAACATAACGTGCAGGAATTTCTGCTCTTCTTAAAAGTGCTAAAAGCATATGTGAATAGTCCTGACAAACACCTGCACCGTTTAAAAGAGCATCTTCTGCAGTTGTAATTATACTTGTTGAGCCACTTTTATAAATAATGTTTGCTCTGATTGCACGAGTAAATTTAAGAGCGGTATCAACTGCATCATCAGAAATGCCGACTTTAATTCTATCAAACATTTTTTGAAGCTCTGTACCACAAGTTGTAAGATGAGTTGGATATTTATAAACCGGATTTGGTTCACTGTCAGGTGTAATATGCTCACCTGTTGTTACTGTGCCTTCAACATCAACTGTGAATTCATTATGCATAGTAACAATTCTGTCTGTTACAAGAATGTTTCCGAATCCATCATTTGAATATGTCAGTTCATTTTCAGGGAAAACCGTTACCTTAATGTCTTCAATGTGCTGATTTTCACATTCAAGAGGAATACAACGAAGAGTATAACAATGCTTAACAACAGGTAGTGAAAATTTAATTGACATATTATAAGTAAAATCTAAAACTGCCATTTTAATCGCCATGCGATACAGAAT
>JAZNWZ010000060.1:0-12244 GCA_045593645.1 Candidatus Fimenecus sp.
CTTATGTGTTGTCTTAAATATGAGCAAGACACATATGAGCATCTTTTAAGAGTTACGCCAAAGGTTGGCGCTATTGTTAAAACACCTGATGGTAAAGGCACAGTTATAGAAAACAACCTTATTACAGGCGTTCTTAAGGTACAGTTAGAAAAAAGACCTGAAGCAGCACCACTTACAATTCATAGACATCAGGTTGAACTTTTAAAGGATGCAAAAATCCGAATTGAAAAGGAAGAATTTGAAGCACTTAAAGGAATTGAGTAAATTTCTACTTGATTTTTCAATTTAATGTGTTACAATGTAATTAATCTATTAAGGGAGGTTCTCGATTATGGCATACAGAATTACTGACGATTGTATCGCTTGTGGCGCTTGCGCAGCAGATTGTCCTGTAGAAGCTATTTCTGAAGGAGATGGCATCTATGTAATCGACGCTGATGTTTGCATCGATTGTGGTGCTTGTGCAGACAGCTGCCCAGTTGAAGCTCCAGTTGCTGACTAATTTAAAAATAAAAAAGACCGTTGAGTTTTCTCAACGGTCTTTTTTTGTTTTCATTTATTTTGTTGCTTCATCTAAAAGCTTCAAAATTTCTTCTCTTGAGAAAATATACTTTTTGTTGCAAAAATAGCAACTAACTTCTGTTTGCTCATCTTCTGCCATTTCACGAAGTCCATCTTCACCAGCACCAATAAGTGCAGCAGTAACTCTTTCAACAGAGCAGTCACATTTATACTCAACATTTTCTCTGTCAAGGAAGTGCATTTTAAATTCAGGAAGTACTGCTTCACAAATTTGTTCAGGAGTAAGACCATCTGCAAGCATTGTTGTAACTGGCTTAAGATTTTGAAGACCTTTTTCAACAAGCGTAATTGTTTGCTCGTCTGCAGTAGGGAGTAATTGAATTAAAAATCCGCCTGCAAGGAGCACATTTTCAGTTTCAGGGTCAACAAGCACGCCTAAAGCACAAACTGTTGGTGTTTGCTCACTTGTAGCATAGTAAGCAGTAATATCCTCTGCAACCTCACCACTTAAAATAGGAATTTGAGCACAGTAAGGCTCTTTAAGACCTAAATCTTTAATAACAGTTAAAAATCCGTCTTTACCAATAGCACCTGAAACATCAAGCTTGCCTTTTTCGTTTAAAGGAAGATTGATTTTGCTATCACCAATATAGCCTTTAACTTCGCCCTTTGAGTTTGCAACTGCAACAACAGGAGAAGCAGGACCACCACCGTTAAGCTTTAATGTAACAGTATCCTTTTCACCCTTTAAAAGAATGCCCATCATAGAGCCTGCAGTAATAAGTCTGCCAAGAGCAGCAGAGCAAACCTTTGAGGTGTTGTGTATTTCTTGCATTTCTCTAACCATTTCAGTTGAGTTAACTGCAAGCACATATAAAGTACCGTCGTCGGAAATCATTCTAACAAGTTCGTTCATTTTAATTCGTCCTTAAAAATAATTTTAGATTTTTTTGCAACTATTGTAATTCGTTCTGTTTTGTCTGTAATAGGGGAGTCAGAATAGTCGTCAAAAGTGTTAAGAATGTCAAATCCACATTCTTTTAATAAGGTTAAAATATCATTTAATTCATAAGCGTTTTCAGAAAAACTTTCACTGTATCGTTCAAAGCATTCGTCGTCTTCATTTTTAATGAAAAAGTCAAGGTCAATGTTGGTGCGTTTTGCATCTTCATCATATGAGTTTTGCCAAGCACAGAAAACCTCGTCTAAATCATAGATAAAAGTATTGTTACCTAAAATCTCTTTGTGTTTATATGGTGAATTTATGTCAAAAACAAATATTCCACCTAAATTCATAAAAAGAGATACCTTTTCAAAGGTCTTTTTTACACTTTCAAGGCTATCAAAGTGATTTATGGTGTCAAGCACAGAAACAGCACAGTCAATAGTGCCAAAAAGGTCAAGACTTTCACCACTTTGACAAAGAAACATTGCATTAGAGCCTTCTTCATACTTTTTTTCGTTTGCCACCATAAGCATATCTTCGCTAAGGTCAACACCAATTACATCAAAGCCTTTTTTCTCAAGCAAAAAAGACATTGTGCCTGTACCACAACCAAGGTCAAGCAAAAGCCCTCCGTCAATCTCGTTTTGAGATAACAGAGAGCAGATTTTATCAGCGATTTTTTCATATTCTACATTTTCAGTTAAAATATCGTAAACAGAAGAAAAAACACCGTAGCTCATTTTTTTACTCTTTCAAAAATCTTTTCATAACCATCTGCACCATATTGTAAAGAGCGATTTACACGGCTGATTGTAGCAGTAGAAGCACCTGTTTCTTTAACAATATCGTTATAAACCTTCTTCTGAGATAACATTTTAGCCACAACACAACGTTGAGCCATTGAATGAAACTCATTTACTGTGCAAAGGTCTTGAAAAAAATCGTAACACTCTTCTTTAGTTTTTAATTGCAAAATGCAGTCAACAAGAAAGTCTGTATTTTCATTCTTAAAATCAATGCCCATTTTAAAAATCCCCTTAACAAAAATGATTTTGTATTCCTTCAATATTTTAGCACATTAAAACATAAAAGTAAAGAAGTATTTAGAAAAATAAATGTATAATAATTCCAGGAATAATTGCTGCAATATAAAGAATAGGAATTACAATTAAGTTCTTTTTCGCCTTAGCCTTGTCTCTAAAAAGAACAATAAGCCCTGCACCTGCATTTGTGCAAAGTCCTGCAATAATTGAGCCAAAGCTTAAAACACCATCAAGATAGAGTTGAGTAAGCAAAACGCTTGTTGCACAGTTAGGGATAAATCCAACGAGACCTGCCAAAATTGGTTGGAAAATTGAGTCGGCAAGTAAAAGTGCTTCAAGACGCTCTGTGCCTAAAATTGCAACTGCAAAGTTTATGATTATTGCAAAGAAAAGCAAGAAAGAAAAAACCTTAACAGTGTGAACAACAGTAGGGGCTAAAACGCCTTTGTTTTCTTCGCAGCCACAGTGGTCTTGCTCACATAAATCGTGGTGATGGTCGTGGTCGTGATGATGGTCGTGGTCATGACAATAATGACATTTCTTTTTAAAAGCAAGGTCAACAATATAGCCAACAACAATAGCAATAAGCACCTTTGTTACAATAAGCTTTGCAACATCAAGTAGTGCATTAGGTGATTGAAGTAAAATCAAAATTGCCTCGTCAGAGGTAGCAAGAAAAACTGCAATAAGTGTGCCTAAAGTGATAATTCCACCTGAATAAAGATTTGATGCAAGCACAGAAAAACCACATTGTGGAATACAACCTAAAATTGAACCTAATATAGGTCCTGCTGAGCCTGCTTTTTTTAGAGATTTATTCACATTATCTAAAGCATATTTTTCTAAAAGTTCAATTATTAAAAAGGCTACAAATAAAAAGGGTAGGGTGTTAAGCGTTTCTATAACTGCTTCACCAATAATCTCAAGAATACAACTCCAAGTAAATGAAAATTCGTGAGAATGCTCGTGCATATGTAAAAGTGTAGTCATTAAACAGTCTCCTTTCCACAAGCCTCACAAACTCCATAAAGTACAGTTTTTGACTTATCAAGAGTGAATTTGTGGTCGTTAAAAATATGTGTAGAAAGCTTATCAAGAAAATCACATTCAGTATGAAAAAGCTTGCCACAAACTGAGCATTTAAGATGATAGTGGTTGTGGTTGTGATGACAGTCAGCAAACTGATAGCAACAAGCGTCGTTATCACCTGAAGCAAATTTGTTGACAATACCATCTTCAACAAACTTTTCAAGCTGACGATATACTGTTGTTCTGCCAATTTTTCCACCTTCATTTAAAAGTGAAAAATATACATCTTCTGCCGAAAAATGCTTACTGCAATTTGATTTCAAAAACTCAAAAACGAGTTTGCTTTGTTTTGTTTCATAACCCATAATATCACCACTTTTTGAAATTGAAACTCATTTTCAAATTATAAAATAATATGATAAAAAAGTCAACAGTATAAAGCTTTTCGTGTAAAAATATTGTTAAAATCTTCGTGCACTTTGTAGAATTGACTAAAAAAGCCTTTAATTATATAATTGTACATATATTTGTGAAAAGGAGAGTTAGTATGGCAGAGGAAAAAGTAGTAGACCAAGTCATTGAAGAAACTCCAGAAACAGAAGAAAAAGTTGATGCTGAAGAAACAGTTGATACTGAAGAAAAAACTGAAAAGGCTTCAAATAAGAAAGATAAAAAAGAAAAAAAGCCAAAATCAAAGAAAAAGAAAGCTGTTTTAATAAGCGTTATTTCAATATTGCTTGTTGGGGCTATCGTTTTAGGTGTTGTGCTTCTTCCTGAAAAGGAAACACCACCTGCACCAATAGTAGTTGACAATACAAATATGAATACAATTTCTGCTTATGATGTTAACAGTGCAATCAAACTCTCAATTGATGCATCAAAAGAGATTTCTGATATTAGCGATTTGCTTTTTGGTGCATTTTTTGAAGACATTAACTTTGCTGCAGACGGTGGTCTTTATGCAGAGTTAGTTGCAAACCGTTCATTTGAATTTTCAGAATTAGCAGCAGGGGATAGCTTTTACGGTTGGAATAATGTAGGTGCAATGGCTGCAGCAGTTAAGTCAGACTCTGCCCATTCACTTAATATGAATAACCCTAACTATGTTGTGCTTAATAACACATCAGGCTCTGCTGCAGGTATTGAAAATATTGGTTATCTTGACGGCATCTCAATTACAGAAGGTGCAGAGTATAAGGTATCTTTCTATGCAAAGGGCATTAATGGTTATGCAGGCAAGGTTTATGCAAAGCTTGTTGTAAATGGTGAAGATGCAGGCTCAGTTGAGTTTGAAGCAATTGAGAATACTTGGGGCAAGTATGAAGCAACAATTACTTCAACAAAAACTGCTCATTCAGATGTGAGATTCCAAATTCTTATTGACGATGGTGAAGCATATTTTGATATGATTTCACTTTTCCCTGTTGATACATATAAGGGTAGAGAAAACGGACTTAGAAAAGACCTTTGCGAGATGCTTGAGGGTATGCAACCTAAGTTCCTTCGTTTCCCTGGTGGATGTGTAATTGAAGGTTATGATGCTAATACTGCATATAACTGGAAGGATTCAATTGGTGTTGACGAAAATGGTAACCCACTTAAATTCAACGGGAAATACGGCGATGTTGCTGCTCGTAAGCAGGGTCAAAATATTTGGACTGCAACAGATATGACAGACGACCAATGGCCAAGCTTTATGTCTTATGGCTTGGGCTTCTATGAATACTTCCTTTTAAGTGAAGATATAGGTGCAGTTGGTGTTCCTGTGCTTAACTGTGGACTTTATTGCCAAATGCGTGGTATGGGTCCTGTTCCTATGGATACACCTGAATTTGAACAATATCTTCAAGATATGGTTGATTTAATTGAATTCTGTCGTGGTGATGCTTCAACAAAATGGGGCGCAGTTCGTATTTCTATGGGGCACGAAGAACCTTTTGAATTGAAATATATCGGTATTGGTAACGAAAACGAAGGCACAGATTATTACGAGAGATATTCAGCATTCCTTCAAAGATTTAATGAAGAAAAAGCAAAAAATCCTGAGCTTTATGAAGGGCTCGAGCTTATTTATTCAGCAGGTGCTTCTGATGCAACACACAGTGGAAATTACATTAAGTCATATGATTATGCAAAGAAACAGCTTGACAAAATCGGCTCAACAAATCCAATTGATTTTGCAGGTGCAACAGACCAACATTATTATAATGACCCTGAATGGTTTATGGCTAATGTAAATTATTATGACCCTGAAAACTATTCAAGAGATTATAATAATATGACAAGCACAATTTATGGCGGTGGCATACCTGTATTTTTAGGTGAGTATGCAGCAAGAAGTAATACTTTAAAGGCATCACTTGCTGAGGCTGCATATATGACAGGTCTTGAAAAGAATGGCGATATTGTTAAAATGGCTGCTTATGCACCACTTTTCAGTAGTGGATATAAAAACCATTGGGCACCAAACCTTATTTGGTTTAACAATTATCAGGTAACCGGCTCAATCAGTTATTATGTTCAAAAACTTTTTGCGAA
The DNA here is from genome assembly GCA_045593645.1 of Candidatus Fimenecus sp. Taxonomy (GTDB): domain Bacteria; phylum Bacillota; class Clostridia; order Oscillospirales; family Acutalibacteraceae; genus Fimenecus. The sequence goes on from JAZNWZ010000060.1 coordinate 6,079, forward strand.
AAATCAAGGCTCAAAATTGCTTTCATATACATTTACAGGTGCAAGTCAAGAAAAAGCAAACCTTAAAGGTATGGTAGGCGTTGGAACATGGTATACATCTGCAAAATTTGACAATGCAACAGTTACAAGCCTTGACGGTGGCAAGACACTTAAAAAGAATGGCTTTGGCACATTCTTCTCACTTCTCGGTATTAAAACACCAACTGATGGCAAGTGGACAATTAAAAAAGGTGCTCTTGTTCAAAAATCAACTGATATGGAATATTCAGAAACAGGTAGCGTTGCATATTTTGGCAATGTGGATTGGGAAAATTATTGCTATACAGTTGAAGCAACAAAAATTGAAGGTCAAGAAGGCTTCTTAATCCCATTTGCAGTACAAGATAAAGAAAATAACTATTTCTGGAATATTGGTGGTTGGGGCAACACAGTTTCTTGTCTTCAACATATGGAAAATGGCGTGAAAACTGGTCAAATTATAGGCACAGTTAAAGATTTTAAGGTTGAAACAGGCAAAACATATAAGCTTAAAATCGAGGTAAGAGGTACACAAGTTAAGTGTTATATTGACGATGTGCTTTATGTTGATTACGACTTCGGAAAAACAACTGAGGCTGATGTTTATTCAGTTGTAAGCAAGGATGACAACGGTGATATCCTTATTAAGCTTGTCAATGTTACTCATACATCAAAGCCTATTGCAGTTGACCTTAAAAATGCAAATATCCAAAGCACTGCAACAATTTATCAAGTAAGAGGCGAGTCTTTAGAAGACGACAATATTTTAGGTCAAGAAGAGGATTGTAAAATGGAAGAATTCACTATGGAAGGCTTCTCAAATCAATTCACCTACACAATACCGGCATATTCGGTAACTTGTATCAGACTTAAGAATGAATAGTGTTATATGTGGAGGTAGTATGATGAAAAAAGTATTATCGTTGTTGTTATCAATTTTGATTATCTTCTCATTTACAGGTTGCAATACTATTGATATGCAAGATTTAAGTGAAACAACAACTAATAAAGAAGATGCTATTATGAATGCTAAAATCGGTGATACCATTTTTTTCGGTAGTTATGAGCAGGATGGCATGAATAATGGTAAGGAAGAAATTGAATGGATTGTTTTAGACAAGCAGGATAATAAAATTCTTGTAATCAGCAAATATGCTTTAGAACATTGTGATGACTTTACAAATCAAGATGCAAATGCTTTGATGTCAGGTTCTTGGGAAATTTCTGCACTTAGAAAATGGCTAAACGAGACATTTATTGACGATGCTTTTACACCAGAAGAACAAAACAGAATAGTCTTGTCAAATATAGTTAACGAAGATACAATGTATTATGATTACACTAGTGGAGAAAGCAGAGTTAAGGAAGCCGGAAACGATACGCAGGATAAATTGTTCTTACTTAGTATAACAGAAGCTGAGAAGTATTTTTCAAGTGAGGAAGAAAGACAAGCTGAACCAACAGCATATTTGAAAGCAAGAGGAATTCATGTGGATGAGAATGGTAAAGTATGGTGGTATCTTCGCTCTCCAAGTGCGACATACTATTTCCCACCTTCATTCGTTGCTAATACAGGACGTATAGAACTTGATGGTGCATTTAGCTTTGATAGTATGGTTCGTAACGTAAGTTGTGCAATTCGACCAGCAATGTGGATTACAGTTTAATAAGAAAAAGATGAGGCTCATAACCTTACCTTTTTTGTGCGACAAACTCTAATTTATAAACTTATTTATCAAACAAAAAGAGTACAGAGCTTTTACACTCTGTACTCTTTATTTTTTCTCCAATGTTACAACAACTAATTCAGGTGGATTGTTTATTCTTAATGGAATTATACTATCACCTAAGCCACGACTGACTATCATATTTGTATTGTCAGTAGTATATACTCCTGAATCGTATTTAGGGAATAGTCCTTGGTGTGGTGCAAACAAGCCACCGATAAAAGGTAACCTAAACTGTCCACCGTGAGCATGTCCTGAAAAGACTATATCCATATTGTTTTCAACGTATACATTATAAAGTTCAGGTCGATGAGACAAAAGAATTTTAAAATATTCATTATTACAATATTTGTTGAGTCGTTTGTTCATATATGCCGTACTGTCTTTTACGGCTTTGTAGTCTGGGTCGTCAACACCAATTAGTTGAATTACACTGTCGCCTTTATTAAGAAAAATATCTTTATTGTGCAACACAGTAACATTTGAATTTAACTCAATATAGTCAATTTCATCTTCTGCCTCAACACGAGCTTCGTGATTACCTGTTATGTAATAAACAGGTGCTATTTCAGATGCTTTATTCACAAAATCTCTTGCAATTTGAACATTGGTTTTTCTTGAATCAACAACATCACCAGTTATTACAATTATGTCAGGAGAAGCATCTTTGAGTGCTGATAGTAGACGCTCATTGTTATCACCAAATTCAGCATTATGCAAATCAGAAACTTGTGCGATTTTATACCCTACAAAATCATCGGGTAAAAACTCACTTTTTACTGTAATTTCATTGACTTGGATTTTTTGATTTTGAAATATATTCCATCCAAGAATAATTGTTGCAATACAAACCAAACACAGAACAATAATCTTAAATTTTTTAGATGATAGTATTTTTTGTTTCATTTTTCTCACCCAAAACTTACACTTTACATTTTGCATTTTGCGTTTTGCACTTACAAAATCTGCTTTCCAATAGCCTTCAAGCTATCCTTACGGACTTTTTTGGTGTACTTTGTATCACTTAACACCCAGTCCCATTCAACCTTAAACCAGTCGATTTCTTGAGCAGTTCCACCGTCCATTTCAACCTTTACTTGTTCAATAAGCTTTTCCCATCTCATTTTATAGAAGGATGACATCATATCACCATATTGACGATGTGCATAATCGTGAAGGTTACCCTTGTCAGAGAGCAATCTGCAATACCAAGTAGTGATAAGTGCTTTGGCATTGAGCATATAAAGCTCTTTTGTGAAATCGTCAAGCTTGTGCGAATAATCCTCAATAGGCTTAATATATGAGTTAAATGTGAAATATTCACTATTTAAAAGCACCTTGTCAAGCGTATCAAAAAGGGACATAAGCTTTTCACTTTGACTCATAAATCCAAAATAATCCTTTGCCTTATAAGCAGAAACCATTTTGCGAGATGTGTCTGTAAGCTTGTTTGCTATTGACTGTCTTAAAAGGTCAACAGCATCGTAAATATAACATTCATTATCTTTGAATTTGTCGAAATCTGTCAAGAAAAGTCTAACAGCTTCGTCAAAATCAGTTGTAGAATAAGGAATTTTAACTGAGCCACGAGCAGTGAATAACTTTACTTCAGGGTCAAGTGGTCGTCTAAAGCCCATGCTTTCAGGCGCTCCAAACATACTTGAGCAGTTTTGCTCACAATAAACAGTTTTTAAAAGCAAATCCATACTCTTTGCAATGTTGTCGTTTGCTTTTCCGTATCTGCGAACAGCATATTTTTGCACCCATTCGTTAATATTATCAATATCGTCCCAAACAGTTGAAAAGAAAATATCAGTAACAATAGGGTTGACGTTTGTACTTTCTGAGGTGAGAGCAATTCCCTTGAAATTAGGTCGTTTGCTTGCATCCTTGATTTTATCTGCAAAAGTGTCAACAACACCGTAAAGACCGTTTCTGCCACCAAAATTGTTAAGCATTCCTGATAATACATTGCCATATTTTGCAAGTCGGCTAAATCTGTTTGCATTGTGATTGATTTTTTCAAAATGCAAGTCAAGCATAATGATATGGTTGCTTCTGTATTCCTTAACTGCATTTGTAAAGGTCTTGTTAGGGTTTAATGACCAGCATTGAATAATCCACATAGCATCTTTGTCAAAGTCTAACATACTTTGCATAACATTTGTGTAGCTATCCTTTGCTTTTTTCTTGTTAAGCTTGCCACCCTCGTGCCCAATATCGCCTGCATAGTAATGAGTAATATTACCAAAAACTTCCTTTTGACTTTCATAGAAGATTTTAGCATATTTTGAATAAACAATACTGTCAGGGCTAACGATTAAAGGACGCTCAATGCCTTTCCATTTGCCTTGCTCAATAACAGGCACTTCCTTATCGTGCTTGTGAATATTACGAGGTACAATGCCCATATATCCTTGAAGCACTATGTTCATACCAAGTGCTTGCATTCTTCTGTGATTTTTTCTTGCAAGCTCACATTTTTCGTAGAAAAAGTCGTCGTGAATAGGACCACCAATAGAGCAAATGTTGCCCATATGCATCCAAGCAAAATAAGCAGGTCCAACAAGAAAATTCTTAATCTCTTTAAGTCTGTAACCAAGCTTTGTTAAAAAGCGTCTGTAAACCTCTTCCATACCAAGTATATCAAGCACAAGATTTACACCATTTAAGGCTAAAAAGTCAATTTCCTTTTGCCATTCTTCTTCACCCCAAAAAGCCATTGAGTATGAGTGAGTGCAATAGTTATAAGCATATCTGTATTTTTGATTTGTTTCACGATGCACCTTGCCTGTGAATTGTGGAAGCTTTTTAGAAAGTGAAACCTGCTTGCCAAATCTTGAAATATGGCAGTTGCAGTATTCTTTAAGATAATAGTTAAAAGCACTTGCAAGACCTAAACCTGAATTTGAAATAAGTCTGACTTGTCCACGAATACACTCAATTTCAAAATAGTCGTCCTTAATTCGTTTATCAAGTCGCAAATCGAATTGTTCAAGATATTCTTCACCAATAGCACGAGAAATAATGCCCTTTACATCATCAATAATATTCTCGTCTGTAATAGGCTTTGCATATTCAGTTTCATCAAAGGGGAGAGGCTCTTTAAAAGTAGTCTTTTTTTGCAAAAAGCGACAATTTTCACCAAAAACTTCAATACTGTTAATTGTAGGATAATTGCCACTGTAATATTTAATGAAAACACGAATGTATCGTGCGATTTTTGGACTTTTGCCGAGCTTATAAAAATTCACACCGTCAAGGCTTGAAAGCACAACAAAATCAACGTCTACATTTTCAGGAAAACTGACATCAACCTTGTGAATGCTTTTAGAAATAGGGAAAGCTAAATCTATAAAGCAAGGGTATGTGTCGCAAGAAAACATAGGCATTGCATTTTTGTCTGCATCTGCAGTAGCATTGAGAATTTCATAGTTCAAAAGTTCCAAAATAATCACCACTTTAAAATATATCATAAACTTGTCAAAAAGTCCATAAATAACACCAAAAGAATAGGTGCAAAAAAGGATATTTTTGTTAATAAGCAAACAAAATTTAAAACTGTTAAAAAAATGTCATAAAACTATTGAAAAGAAAAAGAATTTTTGTTACAATTTATAAGGTTAATTATGTCTTCGACATAACCATAAATTTGTTAATAATTTTTTGGAGGTATAAAAAATGAGCAAAAAGTTTGTTTACCTTTTCAAAGAGGGTAACGCACAAATGCGTGAACTCCTTGGTGGTAAAGGTGCTAACCTTGCTGAGATGACAAGTCTCGGTCTTCCTGTTCCTCAAGGCTTCACAGTTACAACAGAAGCTTGTACACAATACTATGAGGACGGCAGAAAAATCAATGCTGATATCCAAGCTGAAATCATGGAGTACATCGACAAGATGGAAGAAATCACAGGCAAAAAATTTGGTGATACAAATAATCCACTTCTCGTTTCAGTTCGTTCAGGTGCTCGTGCATCAATGCCAGGTATGATGGATACAATCCTTAACCTTGGTCTTAACGAAGAAGTTGTTGAAGTTATGGCTGCAAAGTCAGGCAACGCTCGTTGGGCATACGACTGCTACAGAAGATTTATTCAAATGTATTCAGACGTTGTTATGGAAGTTGGTAAGAAATACTTTGAAGAGCTTATCGACGAAATGAAAGAAGCTCGTGGCGTAACTCAAGACGTTGAGCTTACAGCTGACGACCTTAAAGAACTTGCAAACCAATTCAAAGCAGAATACAAGTCAAAGATTGGTAAAGACTTCCCATCAGACCCAAGAGAACAACTTATGGGTGCTGTTGAAGCAGTTTTCCGTTCATGGGACAACCCTCGTGCAAACGTTTATCGTCGTGATAACGATATCCCTTATTCATGGGGTACAGCAGTTAACGTTCAAGCAATGGCATTCGGTAACAT
>JAZNWZ010000061.1:0-3880 GCA_045593645.1 Candidatus Fimenecus sp.
TTGTGTAGGTAGAACCTACGTCACATCCACCAAAATATCTCATAATTTATTTCTCCTTTACCAAGCTAAATCATCTTCAAAATCTACAAGAGATGCATCAAGTGGCTCTTCTTGTAAAACTGTCTGCATATACTTGTTTACCTGGTCACGCATTTCTCGTCTTGAAATTGTTCGTGGGTCCATAAGGTCCTGCTTAACCCAGATAAAGTTTACATTTCTTTCTCTTGCCTGGTCATCAAAAATACCTGTAAGACCATCCATACCCTTACAAGAAATCTGGTCGTACATAATAACTGTGTCAGCATTATACTCTTCAACAATTTTCCAAAGCTGGTCAACAACGTGTTTATAACCACCCTTTGTATGAGTTCTCATAATTGAACGCTGATATGTTTTTGCAAGGTCCTGAAGGGCAAGTTCTTTATCCTCTGTGTTAATCGGAAGATATGAAATCATTGTTTCCATATCCATAACAACATTTACGCCCCAACAGTTTTCAAGCCAGTTTGCAAGGCTTGTATAGTAGTTAGCAGGGCAAGACCAAACAACTGCTCTGTGACGCATTTCCTTTGATACAGGAGTTTTCTTTTCATAAGCCTTCATCATAATCTTATTAACTTTTTTATCAACCTTAAGGAACTTTTCATTTGAGCCACCTGAAAGGTTAAAATAGAAAATTCTGTAAAGCCAGAAACAAGCACCTGTCATTTGTGGATAATCAGTTCTGTTAATATCCCACTTTTGAAGTTCATATTCAAGTTGCTCGTTATACATCTTCATTCCATTGAAGAATGCATCCCAGTCAAATTTTTCACCAGTTTGCTTTTCAATGAAATCAATAAGTGACTTGATTTCATCAACACCGTATTCTTGAACATCTTCACCGTTATAACGAAGAGGAACGCCAAAGCAATGAGTAGGTAACTGAAGTCGTCTGTCAAGGAATGATGAATTCATAATTGAACCGTCGCAAGGCATATTTGTTGCAATCATACAACAACCCATTTTAGGGTAATCGTCTTCAATTGCAACACCTGCTTCAGCACTTGGAAGTGGACAAACATCAGCGGGAACACCAAAACTTTCAGTAACTTCAAGATAAGGTGGTGTAATCTGCTGGTCAACCATTGAAGATAAGAAAATAGGTAATGTTTGTAATGGCATTGGTTGAAGATTTGGGAAACCTAAAAATACTTCATTAGGAACAATTTCATCAGTAAGTACAATTTTCTTTGAAAGTTTGTTATTAGGATTTATTTTCTCATCAGCACGGAAAGAGATGTTGATAAGCTTTGTTGTGTGCTTGACAATCATATTGTAGTGAAGGTGAGCGATTCTAAGTTGTGGACCACGAAGACCTGCAACATGTCTGTCAACAAAAGACGGAGCAGAAAGATAAGAAGCCATCCAACGATAACGCCATAAGCCTTTTACTGTTGAAATGGGAGCTTTAAGCACCATTTTAATCATATCTTTCCAAGTAATCAACCAACGATAGTAGTCATACATTGTGTCTTTAAGACCACGCCATTCTCTATGTTTTAATATGGCAGTATGTTCTTTGTAAAGTTTACCGTAATTAGCCATTATTCTTTCCCTCCTTTGCTTTTTGAATCTTCTTAATTTCAAGACTTTCAACAAACGCCTGAACACGAGTTCTAAGTTGTCCTGATGCAGATGCAGTGTATTGACGGTCAACTGCAGCAGTAGGCACTCCATAATCTCCACTCATAACGTAAGAGGCGAGTGCTCTTTCATAACCCCAATACTCACAGAATTTCAATTGCTCATACATAACGCCGTCAGCATGATATTCATCAACAAGCTTTTTAACATATTCTCTACGTTCTTCAACCTTGTCCTGACTCATATATCTTGGACATTGGCTTGCCTTCATATAGTGAAGTGCAATTTGTGTAAGTATGTCTTCATCATCATTGAGAATAATCTCTTCACGACCTGGAAGTGAGCCAAAGCAGAATCTGTCTGCAACAACAAGAGCACCACTATCTTCAATAAGCTTTGTAAAGTCTGGGTCGTCCATTTCAGCACCAACTACAACAATTTTTGCTCTGTAATTCTTCTTCTGATCAGGTTCTCTTGTCTTTAATTCTTCAGCAGTTTCACGAAGCTTGTCAATAATTAAATATTTAGGACAACAATATGTAACAAGGCAAAGAACATGAAATTCATATCCCGTAATTCTTGGGTTTTCTTCTTTTCTGTATTCGCCGATTTCTGTGATAAGTCTGCAAACCTCATTGTGTAATTCTACAGCTTTTTTTATAGCTTCATCACTTGTGTCAACACCATAAACTTCATGAAGCTTATCAAGAACTTTAACTCTTAATTGGTTTGCTAAATGTTTAACTGTGTGTTGCTCAATTTTAAAAGGTGAGTCAACAAAGCTAACAAAGAACTTGTCATTAGGAACAAGATTGAGCAATTCAAAATGCTCATATGTACGGTTCATTTCTGAACAAGTTTCAGAGCCGATAAGAGCAGATAAGAAATTGTATCCACCCTCAATACCACGCTCAAGAAGTGCCTTTGAATAACCACAAAGGAAAGAACTCATATAATAAGTTGCAATATCCATTGAGCCTGTTCTTGGTGCTCTGAGTCTTACTGAAAAGCAGTTGTCAAGATTTAACAAAACCTCAGGAATATGATAGCAAGTGTATGCAATAGCAAGCTTGCCATCATTTGTTGCTTGTTTTACAAGGTCGTTGTTAGCATCTTGCAACAAGTTTTCAAAATAGATTAAATGTTTTAAATCCTTCATTTATATAACCCCTACCTTATTAAGTGCAGATTTAACACCTTCAACTACATTTGATTCTGCAGGAAGATTAAAAATGTTTTCTCCCTTAATATCAAATACAGATAAGTTTTTGTCATCAGCAATATAGCTGAGTACAGGAATACCATTCGTGTCAATATAATCTTTAAGGCTTTCGTCAGCCATTCGATTAACAATTACGCCAATTTTTTCATACATAACAAGCTCGTCAGCAACATTTTTAATTGTGTTGATAACCTGACAACCTTTTTTGCTTGGGTCGGTGATTAAGAAAAGGTGAGTAACCTTTTCCATAACTCGACGGTTAATCTGTTCAATTCCTGCTTCACCATCAATTACAACATAATCAAACTCATTTGAAAGAATTGAGATAACTTCTTTTAAATATGAGTTGATTTTGCAATAACATCCTGCAGTTTCAGGACGACCAACTGCAATAAATGAGTAACCATCAGTTTCAACAAGTGCATCAAAAATTCTGTATTTTGCTTCACCTAAAAGCTCAATAGCAGTTCTTGTATCACCCTCATCAACAGATGCAATAATCTCTTTTCTAATGTCATCAATAGTCATTTTTACATCAATACCCAATGCAGTCGAAAGACCAACTGCAGGGTCTGCATCAATTGCAAGAATTTTCTTGTCAGGATATTTTTCAACAAGACATCTGACAATAGTTGCAGAAAGTGATGTTTTGCCAACTCCACCTTTACCTGCAACAGCAAGTATTGTTGCTTTCTTTTCCATACCTTTCACCTCAGTCAATTGCTTTTGGAAGATTCCATTTAAATATAATTGCAAGTATTCTCAATAAGAATGTTACGAGAGTACCAATAATAATTGCAGCACTATCATTTACGCCACCAAGATACATATAGTAATATGCAACTGCACCTGCAGTAGCAGCAAGAGCATAAATTCTCTTTTCAAGTATAAATGGCATTGATTTTGTGAACACATCTCTCAACATACCACCACAAATACAAGTAAGTACACCACAACTAATTGCAATAAAACCACTGTTTTCAAAGCCACGCTCAATAGCAACCTTAACACCCATAACTGCAAAAATGCCAA
>JAZNWZ010000062.1:0-2274 GCA_045593645.1 Candidatus Fimenecus sp.
CCCCTTGTCAGGGGAGCTGTCAACGAAGTTGACTGAGGGGTAGTCAAAAATCACTTATTAAAACCTATCTCTCCCTCCGTCAACGCTACCGCGTTGCCACCTCCCTCGTCAGAGGGAGGAAATATATAATCGCAACGCAGTTCCGACACTTTGCGCTTTGCATTTTGCACTTTGCATTCTGTTCGACAAACTCAAATTTATATTATTCAACGGTAACTGATTTTGCCAAGTTTCTTGGTTTGTCAACATCAAAGCCTTTTTCAACTGTTGTATGATAAGCAAGAAGTTGAAGTGGAACAACAGTAAGTGATGGTGTTAAATATCTTGAAGCATTTGGAATATAAATTACTTCGTCTGCAATTTCTTCAACACCGGTTGTGCCTTCTTTTACAACTGCAACAACATTAGCCCCACGAGCGTGTACCTCTTTAATGTTTGAAACCATTTTGCCATAAAGAGCATCATCAGTAGCAATAGCAACAACAACGGTGCCTTCTTCAATAAGTGAAATTGTACCGTGCTTTAATTCGCCTGCACCATAGCCCTCGCAGTGAATGTATGAAATTTCTTTAAGTTTTAATGAGCTCTCAAGACAGATAGGGTAGTCAATACCACGACCAATAAAGAATACGTGCTCTTTTGTTGAAACAAGCTTAGAAAGCTTTTCTGCAACCTCATTAGTTGCAAGAGAAGTTTCAATTTTTAAAGGTAATTCTAAAATTTCACTTGTAAAGTTAGCAAGGTCATCATCTGAAATCAACCCTTTTTCGTGTGCCAAATATGAAGCAAGCACATAGCAAACGCCCAATTGAGCAGAAAATGCCTTTGTAGTTGCAACTGCAATTTCAGCACCTGCATTTGTGTAAATAACACCGTCAGATTCTCTTGCAATAGTACTGAAAAGCACGTTTACAATAGACATTGTAAATGCACCACGAGCCTTTGATTCACGAAGTGAAGCAAGTGTGTCAGCAGTTTCACCTGATTGGCTGACAAAAATACAAAGGTCGCCCTTTTCAATAATAGGATTTCTGTATCTGAATTCACTTGCAATGTCAACAGTAACAGGAATTCTTGCCATATCCTCAATAATGTATTTAGCAGTCATACCAACGTGATATGCACTACCACAAGCAACAATGTAAATTCTCTTAAGGTCCTTTACAAAGTTTTCAGGGAAATCAAAAGGTAATTGAATTTTACCATTTTTAATAAGAGGGGAAACAGTGTTTTTAACTGCTTTTGGTTGCTCATAAATTTCTTTAGCCATAAAGAAATCGTAGCCACCCTTTTCAGCAGAGTCAATGCTCATTTCAATAGTTTTAACGTCAACAGCCTTTTCGTTGCCGTTGTTGTCAAAAACAGAAATGTTATCTTTACTGATTTCAATAATTTCACCGTCGTTTACAATGTAGCAACGATTAGTGTAAGGAAGAATTGCAGGAATGTCAGATGCAATATAGTTTTCCTTTTCGCCCTTGCCGATAATCATAGGACTATCCTTTTTGATAGCAAAAACCTTGTTGTCATAGCCCTTTACAAGCATAGCAACTGCATAAGAGCCCTCTAACATTTTGCTGATTTTAACAAGAGTGCTGATTGCATCACCATCAAAAATACTATCAAAAAGTTGAGCAATAACCTCTGTGTCCGTCTGTGATTTAAACTCATAACCCTTTTTAATAAGGTCATTTTTAAGCTCAATATAGTTTTCAATAATACCATTGTGAACAAGTGTTACAACATTATTTTGAGATGTATGAGGGTGAGCATTTGTCTTGTCGGGAATACCGTGAGTTGCCCATCTTGTATGGCCAATACCAACTGTACCCAAAGGTTTTTCATTATCAACTGCAACTTGAAGATTATCAATTCTGCCTTTTTCTTTGATAACAGATATGCATTCACCTTTAATAGCAACACCTGCAGAGTCGTAACCTCTGTATTCAAGTCTACGAAGTCCCTCAATAAGAATTGGAGCAGCCTCGTTATCGCCAATATAACCTACAATACCGCACATAAATATATCTCCTTTTGTTTAGTTTTAAAATAATTACCAATAATAAAAAATAAAGGGGGTAACAAAGTGAATTTTGCTTATATAAAACTTAACAGTAAAAAACACCTTATTAAAAATCAAACAAAATGCTTTTTTGCAGCAATATTGCCATATGTAATTATTATTGCATTTAGTGTTTTAAATTATTTTTTATATGTTTATTTAAAACAGGTAAACTTTGACAAATATCTATCCGTTTCATTTTATTCAAATGA
>JAZNWZ010000063.1:0-27625 GCA_045593645.1 Candidatus Fimenecus sp.
GGTGGCTTTGCCTTTGGGCAAAGACGGAGGGAGAGATAAAGTCTGTTACAAACTAAATCTCTCCCTCAGTCTCGCATATGCTAGACAGATCCCTCATCAGAGGGAGCCGATTTTTTTTATTCAATAATTGTACAAACCTCATCAATTGCTTTTCTCACCTTATTTCTTGGCTTTTCATCTGCTGAATATCCCGTTGCAATAACAAGTCTTATTTTATCTTCAATACCAAAGTATTCACGGACTTTATCTTCCTCAACCATACCGATAATACAAGTGCCAAGACCTAAATCAGCAGCTTGCAAGCAGTAATGTGCAACTGAAAGTCCAATATCGTTTTCAGCCCATTTCTGACTATTTCTCACTTTTTCTTGAACAAATGCTTTAAGAGTAGCAGGTCTTTCTGTAACAATGGCGAATGCAGGGCAGTTTTGCACAAATTTATTTGCCCCGTTTGGCTGAATACAATCTCTTATTTTCTCTGCATTCTCACCGCCGTTTACAATGTAATATTTCCAAGGCTGTGAGTTGCAAGCAGATGGTGAAAGTCTTGCCGCATCAACACATTTCAAAAGTAAATCTGTTGAAACTTCTTCACCATTATAATTTCTGCAACTTTCTCTTTTCAAAATAAGTTCACTAAACATAATAATTACTCCTAAATCAAATTATAATAATTATATACTAATTTTTGTCTGTATTCAATAATTTGTATAGACTTTTGCAAAAATGTTTGTTAAAATAATATCGTATATATAGTTGGAGTGATTATATGGCACATCTTTCTCTTGATAAAAACTGTTTTTTAATGACCGAATTGTATGAACTTACAATGGCAAACGGTCTTTATATGAGTGGCAAGGCAGATGAAATTGCATATTTCGATTTGTTTTTCAGAAAAGTTCCTGATAACGGTGGCTTTGCAATCTTTTCAGGACTTTCACGAATTGTTGAACTCATTAAAAATATTAAGTTTTCTGATTCTGATTTAGAATATCTTTCATCAATCGGTCTTTGTGACGGATTTGTTGATTATCTTCGCAACTTTAAGTTTGAGTGCGATATTTGGGCAGTCCCTGAGGGTACTCCAGTATTCCCTAACGAGCCTGTAATTAAAGTTCGCGGACCAATTTTGCAAGCACAACTTATTGAAACCTTGTTGCTTGTATGTATGAATCATCAATCCCTTATTGCAACAAAAGCAAACAGACTTGTCCGTGCTGCTAAAGGCACAGCAGTTGCCGAGTTTGGTACTCGTCGTGCAATCGGTTACGATTCTGCATTCTATGGCTCTCGTGCTGCGTATATCGGTGGTTGCGTTGGTACTTCAGGCGTTGTTCAGGGCAAAGAATTTGGTATCCCTACAATGAACGCTATGATTCATAGCTGGGTGCAGATGTTTGATAGTGAATACGACGCTTTCTGCGAATACGCGAAGCAATACCCTGATGATTGCTCACTTGTGGTTGATACTTATGATACAATTCGTAGTGGTGTGCCTAACGCAATAAAAGCCTTTGACGATGTACTCAAACCTATGGGTAAAAGACCGGTTAGTATTCGTATTGACTCGGGTGATATAACTTATCTTTCTAAAAAAGCACGCAAAATGCTTGATGAGGCAGGTTACCCTGATTGTAACATTACCGCGTCAAATTCACTTGACGAGCATATTATCAATGATATGCTTTTGCAAGGTGCAAAGGTGGATTGCTTTGTAGTAGGTGAGCGACTTATCAACTCTGCATCATCACCGATTTTCAGCGGTGTTTATAAACTCAGTGCAGTTGAGAAAAATGGCGAGATAATCCCTAAAATCAATCTTTCAGAGAATGTAAGCAAAATTACAACTCCTCATTCAAAAATGCTTTATAGATTGTTTGATTGTGATACAGGCAAAGCAATTGCCGATGTGCTTACCCTTGAAAATGAAAAGATTGACGACAGTAAACCTTATACACTTTTTGACCCTGATTTTACTTGGAAACGCAAAGAGGTTGAAAACTTTGTAGCAAGAAAAATGCTTGTTCCCGTATTTACAGCAGGCGAGTGTGTCTATACTGAACCATCGGTTGACGAAATTCGTGATTATTGTTCTGAACAGATTGACAATCTTTGGGAAGAGGTTAAACGATTTGAAAATCCACATACTTATTATGTTGACCTTTCAGAAGAACTTTGGAGAGTAAGAAAAAATCTTATTGAAGAATATAAAGGAGTAAAAAGATAATGAATATCTGGCATGATATTGACAGTAAAAGAATTACAAGAAAAGACTTTGAAGCAGTTATTGAAATTTCAAAGGGCAGTAAAATGAAATATGAGCTTGATAAAGAAACAGGTCTTCTTAAGCTTGACCGTGTTCTTCATACATCAACTCACTATCCTGCAAACTATGGATTTATTCCAAAGACTTATGCTGATGATAATGACCCACTTGATGTTCTTGTTCTTTGTTCAGAACAGATTGAGCCAATGGCACTTGTTCGTTGCTACCCAATCGGTGTAATTTCTATGATGGATGGTGGCCATAATGACGATAAGATTATCGCAATTCCATTTGGCGACCCAACTTACAATGAATATAAAGACATTAGCCAACTTCCAAAGCACATTTTTGATGAAATGATACATTTCTTCAAGGTTTATAAGATGCTTGAAAACAAAGATACTGCTATTGATGAAGCACAAGGCGTTTTGGCTGCAGTTGATATTATTGAAGCAGCAATTGAAGGCTATCAAAAGAAGTTTAAATAATAAATAAAACAATAAAAAACACTCTATTTCACACGAAATAGGGTGTATTTTTTTGCTTTTTTGAAAATTGTGATTCGTTATTTTCCACAAATTTACAGCAAAAATTTTGTTGATAGATTTCAAAAAAAACTTGATTTTTGCACTTGAATATATTATAATGTTATCAAAGTGGTGGAGAATTCCACTAAAAATTCATAAAAAAGGTGAATTACTTAAAAACTAACTACAAAAGGAGTGAAAAAGCGTGTCATTTGTTAGTTTATATTTTCATAGCTTGGATGCAAAAAACCGTCTTTTCATTCCTGCTAAATTCCGTGAGCAACTTGGTGAGCAATTTTACATAATTCCAGGTGCTGAGAAAAATCTTTACATCTATACAAGTGAAGAGTTTGACAGACTTAGCGCTCAAGTTCTTGAAAAAAGAGACCGTGAAGCACAAAGAGCATTCTTTAGCAACGCTTATGAGGCTACAACAGATAAACAAGGCAGAGTTACTCTTGACGGCAAACATGTAGAGTTTGCAGAACTTTCAAAAGAAACTGCAATTGTTGGTGCAGGTCGTAGAGTTGAAATTTGGGCTCTTGATAAATTTACTGCAAATGAAAAATCAACAAGCGAAACAATCAATTACGACGATTTCGACTTTTAATTGGTGGGTAATATGGAATTTTCACATATTTCAGTTTTGTTTGATGAAACAATAGAATCACTTGGCATTAAACCTGATGGTTTATATGTGGATTGCACTTGTGGTGGCGCAGGTCATTCAAAAGCAATTCTTTCTAATATGAAGAATGGCGTGCTTGTAGCTATTGACAGGGACCCTGATGCTATAAAGGTTATAACTGAAAGAATAGGGGATAACCCACAGGTTGAAATAGTAAACGATAACTTTTTTAATATTAAGAACATTCTTGATGGCAGAAAAGCTGATGGTATTCTTGCTGACTTAGGAGTTAGCTCATTTCAACTTGACAATGCAGAACGTGGCTTTTCATATCACAAAGAAGCTCCACTTGATATGCGAATGAGTAAAAGTGGTAAAAGTGCTTTTGATGTTGTGAATTTTTATAGCGAGCAAGAGCTTAGCAATATACTTATTAAATATGGTGAAGAAAAGTTTGCTCGTAATATTGCAAGAAATATTGTTAAGGTTAGACAGATAAAGCCTATTGAAACAACACTTGAACTTGCTGAGATAATTAGCAATTCTGTCCCTGCAAAATATAAAAGAGATGGACACCCTGCAAGAAAAACATTTCAGGCAATAAGAATTGAAGTTAATGGCGAGCTTGATGGGCTTAGTCAAGCAGTTAGCGATATGTTTGATTGTCTTAAGGTTGGTGGCAGATTATCGATAATCACATTCCACTCGCTTGAAGACAGAACTGTTAAAGAAGTATTTAAAAAACAAACAGAGGGTTGCACTTGCCCTAAGGATTTTCCGGTTTGTATTTGTGGTAACACACCAAGGGGAAAAATAATAAACAAAGGTGTTTCTGCAAAACAAAGCGAATTGGATGTTAATAACAGAAGTCGTAGTGCAAGACTTCGTACCATTGAAAAAATAAGGTAGAAAGAAATATTAAGATAAAGGAAGAGAAGGATGGCACAATATAATAGATATGATTCGTTCGATTTCGAGCGTTTTGAGCCAAAAACTATATCTACAAGCAATGCTGCACCTCAAATTGCACCAAAAGTGCAAGAAAAGCCAAAACTTGAGCTTGTAACAAAACAAAAGCCATCTGTTGATGAAGAAAAGCAAGAGGCTTTAATCGCTGCGAGAAAAACAAGAAAAATTTTTATAGTGGCAGTCGTTGTTTTTGCGTTTTTTGCTGCTTTGATTTATAGCAGAATTCAACTCGATGAAATCAACCGCCAAATCAGCGCTGTTGATGCTAAAATGAAAATAGCTCAAAGTGATAAAATAAAATTAGATAACCAGTTAAACTCGGCAATATCTATAGATAAGGTTGAAGACTATGCTACCAATACACTCGGTATGGTTAAAGTGCAAGAGCATCAGGTAGTATATATTGACTTGTCGTCTTCTGACAGCGTCGTTATGGCAGATGGCAAAGAAGTAGACGAAGATGTAATAAACAAAATCGAAAACTAATATATTAGTAAACAGACAAAGGAAGTTGAGAATTCTTGACTTCCGTTGTTTTGTTGTTGGAGATAGTTAAATTTTTAGAAAAGGAGCAACAAAATATGAAAATGAAGCCAACTAAGAATATGGGAATTCGCTCTCATATTGCATTTTTAGCATTTGCATTAGTTTTGTTTATCCTTATAGGTAATCTCTTTTGGATTCAAATTATCAAAGGCGAAGAATATAGATTAAAAGCAGAAAAAAATCAGTTGAGTGATACAATTGTCAGTGCTCATCGTGGCACAATTTACGATGCAAATATGAAAGTTATTGCTCAAAGCGCATCTGCTTGGCTTGTTTACATAAATCCATCAAAAATTACAACAGAAGAGCAAAAAACTCTTTTGATTAACGGCTTTGTTGAAATCTTTGGCTCAGATGAAGAAACAGTAACAAAAAAGGTTAATAACAAAAAAAGTGGTTATGAAAAAATCATAGGCAAAATAGATAACGACCAAAAAGCAAAGCTTGAAGAATATCTTGCTCAACATTCAGACCAAAAGCTCAGTATGATAGTTGGTATTGACCCTGACACAAAACGCTACTATCCAATGGGCAACTTTGCAGCATCAGTTATTGGCTTTACAGGCGATGGCGACGTTGGTCGTATCGGTCTTGAACTTCAATATAACGAAGAGTTAACAGGTAAATCAGGTAGAATTATAACTGCACAAAATGCTCTTTCAGGTGATATGCCTAATGATTACACAACTGCTTATGATGCAGTTGAAGGATACAGTCTTGTTTTGACAATTGATGAAGTAATTCAAAATTATCTTGAAAATCAACTTGTTCAAGCAGTTGAAGAGTGTCAAGCAAAACGTGCATATGGTATTGTTATGGACGTTAAGACAGGTGCAATACTTGGTATGAGTTCTGTACCTGGCTATAATCCAAATACACCAAACTTAATTTCTGATAACAAGGTTTTTGAAGAACTTCAATTAATTGTAGACGAAAAAGAAAAACAAAATGCTATAAATACTGCGAGAAATGAACAATGGAAAAACAGAATTGTCAGTGATTCTTATGAACCAGGTTCAGTATTTAAACTTTTTGTAGGTGCTGCAGGTCTTGAAGAAGGAATTATCACAAGAGCATCAAAATATAATTGCACAGGCTCTGTTGTGGTTGCTGGCAATCAACAAAATTGCTTTAATCATAAGGCTCATGGTAACCAAACTATTGCAGAGGCATTGCCATACTCTTGCAACACATTCTTTATCAATTTAGGTCAACAAATGGGTAAAGAAACATTTTTTAAATATTTTGAAGCATTTGGATTTACAGAAAAAACAGGCATTGACCTTCCTGGTGAAGCAGGCTCAATTTATCACAAACTTGAAAATATGGGCATTTCTGAGCTTTCATCATCATCATTCGGTCAAACATTCCAAATAACACCAATTCAAATGATAACTGCAATTGCATCGTTAGGTAATGGTGGCAAGCTTATGACACCTTATGTGGTTGATAAAGTAATTGACTCAAACGGAAACATAATTACTGAAACACAACCTGTTGTTAAAAGACAAGTAATTTCTGAAACAACATCTAAGACAATGTGTGAGCTTATGGAAGAGGTTTGCGTTTGGGGTACTGCAAAAAATGCTTATGTTGCAGGTTATCACATTTCAGGCAAAACAGGTACAAGTGAAAAACTTCAGGTCGTTGGTGAAAACGTAGCGTCTTTTGCAGGCTTCGCTCCTGCAGATGACCCACAAATAGCAGTGTTTATTGCTATTGACGAGCCTCAAGACCCTAACAACAGAACAGGCGGTAGTGCTGCAGCTCCGGTTGCAGGAAGGATTTTTGAAAATATTCTTCCATATCTTAATGTGGACCCAAGATATACTGATGAAGAACTTGCAAAGGCAACAACAACAGCACCAAACCTTGTAGGTCAACCAATTGATTCAATTAAATCAAAGACT
The DNA here is from genome assembly GCA_045593645.1 of Candidatus Fimenecus sp. Taxonomy (GTDB): domain Bacteria; phylum Bacillota; class Clostridia; order Oscillospirales; family Acutalibacteraceae; genus Fimenecus. Next base: position 6,847 of record JAZNWZ010000063.1, read on the forward strand.
CAAGGCTTTACAGTAAAAATTATCGGTAATGGTGATGAAGTAGTAGCACAAATTCCAGAAATCGGTCAAACAATGCCAAAGGGCGGTATCATTGTTGTTTATACTGAAGAGGGAATTGATAAGGAAACTGCAGAAGTACCGGATTTTTCTAATCTTTCAATAACAGAGGCAAATCAAATTGCAACAAATGCAGGCTTTAATATTAAAATTGCAGGTTTGACTCAAGATAAGGGCGAGGTAGTATCCTACAAGCAAAGCATACCGGCAGGTACAGTTGCAACAAAGGGTACAGTAATAACGGTTTACTTTAAATCACGAGAAAATATAGCCGACTAATGAGGTAATTTAATGAAACTTTCTACACTTTTAAATGGTGTTAAGACATTTAGCACCTTTAAGGATGTGGAAATTGAAGGAATAACAGATAAAGATAAAGAACTCGGTGAAAATACACTTTTTATATGTATAAATGGTGATACCTTTGACGGACACTTAATAGCAAAAACAAAAAATATTAAAGCCGTTGCAGTAGTAACCGAAACTGACTTGAATTTTGAAAATCAAATAATAGTTGAAAACACAAGAAAGGCGTATTCAATAATTGCATCAAATTTTTATAATAATGCACATAAACAGTTGAAACTCATAGGCGTAACCGGTACAAACGGAAAAACCTCAACATCACATTTTATTAAAGCTATGCTTGATGATATGGGTATTAAATGTGGTCTTATTGGTACCGTTGGCAATATGTTAGGAAATGAAGAAAAATCTGCTAACCTTACAACTCCCGAGCCCATGGAACTACATAACCTTTTCAATGAAATGGTGAAAAGCAACTGTAAATATTGTGTTATGGAGGTTTCTTCTCAGTCTCTTGCACAGTATAGGGTTTATGGACTTGAATTTGATATTTCAATACTTACAAACATAACCAGAGAGCATCTTGATTACCATAAAAATATGGAAAACTATATTAAGTCAAAGCTTATGCTCTTTGAAATTTCAAAGCAGGCAGTACTTAATATTGATGATGAAAATATAAGGAATAATCTTCAAAAAATAAGTTGTGATTATTCAACTGTTTCTACCATTTCAAATAGTGCAGATTTTACTGCAAAAAATATTGTTTGTAACGAAAATGGCATTAAATACGAGCTTGTAGGTATAGATTGCATAGGTAGAATAAATGCCTCTTGTGTAGGTCAATTTAATGTAACAAACACATTGTTAGCAATAAGCACTTTAATAAAATTAGGCTTTGACTTTGATAAGGTGATAAATTCTGCACTAAAGCTTAAAAATGTAAAAGGCAGAGCTGAAAAGGTAGATGTAAACACCGATTTTACAGTGCTTATAGATTATGCACATACACCTGATGGACTTGAAAACATTTTGAATTCTGTCTGTGAATTTTCAAAAGGCAGAATTATAACGGTTTTTGGTTGTGGTGGCAACAGAGACGCTTCTAAAAGAGCAGAAATGGGTAGAATAGCAAGCGAAAAATCACATATTGTTGTTGTAACAAGTGATAATCCAAGAAACGAAAACCCATTGCTTATAATAAACGATATTTTAAGTGGCTTTAAAAAATCAAAAGCAAAGCTTGTAGTTATCGAAAATCGCGAGCAGGCAATTCGCTATGCTTTAAAAAAGGCAAGAAAAAACGATATTGTATTAATTGCAGGCAAAGGACACGAGGAATATCAAATCGTTGGTAATGAGAAAATTCCTTTTGACGAGAGAAAAATAGTAAAAGATTTTATAAATAGGCAGGAATAGTTATGAATTTAAAGGTAACTGAAATAGCTAAGGCTTTAAATTTCAATGTAAATTCCAATAAAATAATAAACAGAGTATCAATTGACAGTAGAGATGTTGACGAAAACACTTTGTTTTTTGCTATTAAAGGTGAACGCTTTGACGGACACGATTTCATTGAAGATGTGGCAAAAAAAGGAGTAGGTGCAATAGTTTCTCATAAAGATATTTCCTGCGATGCTCCACTTATTTTAGTTGAAGATACAAGAAAAGCATTTTTGGATTTTGCCTCATTCTATCGTCAAAGCTTTAAAGATTTAATTATTGTAGGTCTTACAGGTAGTGTAGGCAAAACAACAACAAAAGAAATGACTGCTTGCGTAATGGCAAGAAAATATAAAACACTCAAAACAGAGGGCAATCTCAATAATGAAATTGGTATGCCAAAAACAATTTTTCGTCTTGATGAAACCTTTGGTTGTGGCGTAATTGAAATGGGAATGGATAATGCAGGTCAAATTTCAGAGCTTTCTCGTTCTTGCAAGCCTGATTGTGCCATTATCACAAATGTTGGTGTTTCACACATTGAAAATCTTGGTTCAAGAGACGGAATTTTAAAAGCAAAGATTGAAATACTTGACGGTATGCAAAAAGGCTCAACAGTTTTTATGAATGGAGACAATGATAAACTCCAGACAGTAAAAAATGACGATTTTAATATTGTTTTCTTTGGAATTGAAAATAAAAATTGTCAAGTTCTTGCAGAAGAAATTAAAGAATATGACCTTACAACAGAGTTTGTGGCAGTTAAAGGTGATATAAAGCAAAAAATTGTTATTCCAACAGTTGGAATACACAATGTTTATGATGCACTTGCCGCCTTTTCAGTTGGCTTAGAATATGAAATTACGCCTGAAGAAATTGCAAAAGGACTTTTAGATTACACTCCATCAGGTATGCGTCAAAGAGTTAAAACGGTAGCGGGCAAAACAGTAATTGAGGATTGCTATAATGCAAGTCCCGATTCACAAAGAGCAGGTCTTAATTCTCTTTGCAAAATTGCAAAAGGAAGAAAAATAGCGGTGCTTGGTGATATGCTTGAATTGGGCTCATATAGCGAAACTGCTCATAGAAATGTTGGCGAATATGCTGCTGAATGTGAAATTGATATGCTTTTTACATTTGGTAATGAGTCAAAATATATGGCAGACAGTGCAGAAAAAGCAGGTCTTAAAAATACATTTAATTTTACAGAAAAGCAAGCACTTATTGACGAATTATCAAGGACTTTGCAGAAAGGCGACACAGTGCTTTTCAAGGCAAGTCGTGGAATGAAGCTTGAAGAAGTTTTTGAAGAATTATATAAGCTTTGGGAAGTATAAAGGAGAATTGGAAATGAATATTTATTTAGCATTAGGATTAGTTGCAATAATAAGCTTTTTAATAGCATTTTTATTAGGATTTATCATTATTCCTTGGCTTAGAAAACTAAAATTTGGGCAAACTATTTTAGAAGAAGGTCCAATTTGGCACAAATCAAAGCAAGGCACACCAATTATGGGTGGCATAATGTTTGCAATAAGCACAATTGTTTCAGTTGTTGTAGTGCTTGTAACAGATTATTTGCTTGGTGGCAACTTCTTTGCAGGTGAGCTTGAAGGCTCACATACTCAGAAGGTTAAGCTTATAGCTTGTGTGCTTTTAGCATTAGGATTTGGACTTGTAGGTTTTGCAGATGACTACATAAAAGTAGTAAAAAAGAGAAATTTGGGGCTAACAATTATTCAAAAAACAGTCGCACAAATTGCAATTATGGTTGGTTTCCTTGCAAGTTTCCATATCAATGGACTTACATTTATGAAAATACCATTTGTAGGCGCAATAGATTTTGCAGGTGGCTTTGAATGGTTCTATTGGCTTTTTGGAGTTTGTGTAATTTATGGTGCAGTAAATGCAGTTAATTTCACAGATGGTGTTGACGGACTTTGTGCAAATGTAACATCAGTTTGTGCTATTGCTTTTTGCATTACTGCAGTTATGAATAGGTTTTTTGGTATCAGTATTTTAGCAGCAGCACTTGCAGGTGGTTGTCTTGGCTATCTTATCTGGAACTATTATCCATCAAAGGTTATGATGGGCGACACAGGTTCAATGTTTTTAGGTGGTATGGTTGTAGGTCTTGCTTATGCTGTTGATTGTCCTATAATTCTTCTTTTCTTCGGTATCATCTATGTAATCGAAGCACTTTCAGATGTACTGCAAATAGGCTATTTCAAAGCAACACACGGTAAAAGAATATTTAAAATGGCACCAATTCACCATCACTTTGAAATGAGTGGTTGGAAAGAGAGAAAAATCGTAACAGTATTTTCTCTTGTAAATATGCTTGGATGTGCAGTTGGTCTTGCACTTTACTATTTTGGTTTAATAAAATAATCCTAATTTTTTGAAAGTAGGTGAGAAAATGGCAGAGACAAAAAAGAAAAAATCCTTTTTTACTATGATTAAGGCAAAGGGAGGAATGGATGTAACATTTTTCCTTATTCTTATGACTATTGTAACTATAGGTCTTGTAATGCTGTTTTCTGCAAGCTACACATATAGCTACTATAACAGAAGTGGCGATAGCACATATATTTTCCGTCGACAACTTCTCTTTGCAGTTTTAGGACTTATAGCAATGTACGCTATATCTCGTATTAGGTATGAGTATTTTAAATTAGTTGCAGTTATCGTTTTTGGCGCATCTGCAATTTTGTTGTTGCTTGTTCTCTTTTTGCCGGAATATAAACCTGGCTTTAAAAGATGGATTAATTTAGGCTTCACAACATTCCAACCATCAGAAATTGCAAAAATCGGTCTTATAATGATATTGGCACTTTTACTTGATAAGGATTACAGAGCAGTAACAGGCAAAATACCAAGTAATATGAAACTTTTGCAAAAAATGGCAGAAGCAAGTAACGGTAAGTTGGTTGTATATAAATCATTAACAACAGTAATATTATATGGAATAATCATAATTTCCTTTGCAGTGCTTATTTATTTAGAAAATCACTTGTCAGGTACAGTGCTTATGCTTGGTATCGGTATAGTGATGCTGTTTTTAGGCGAAGTAAAATATAAGTGGTTTGTTGTTGCAGGTGGAGTGTTATTGATACTTGTGGTGTTCATTGTTGCAAACCCACAAATCCTTGAAAAATATGCAGGTGAAAGAATTACTGCATGGCTTGATAAGGACTATGAGCCAATGGGTGCTCGTTGGCAGACAAACAACTCTTTATATGCAATAGGCTCAGGTGGACTTTTAGGCACAGGACTTGGTCAGTCAAAGCAAAAACACCTTTATGTTTCAGAACCACAAAACGACTTTATTTTCTCAATTGTATGTGAAGAATTAGGCTTTATCGGTGCTGCTGCAATTATTCTTCTTTTTGCAGCACTTGTATATAGAGGAATTCAAATTGGACTTCGTGCAAATGACCGTTTTGGTGCACTTCTCTCTATGGGAATTTCTTTCCAAATCGGTATTCAAGTAGCTCTCAATATTGCAGTTGTAAGCGACTTGATTCCAAACACAGGTATTTCACTTCCTTTCTTCTCGGCAGGTGGTACATCAATCTTTATTTTATTGTGTGAAATGGGAATGCTTTTGTCCATTTCTCGTTCAGCTCGTAAAAAGGAGTAACAAGATGAAAATAATGTTTGTAGCAGGTGGCACAGGTGGACACATTAACCCTGCAGTTGCCGTTGCTAAAGAAATAAAAAGATTGAATCCTTCTTGTGAAATTCTTTTTGTTGGCACAGAAGGCAGAATGGAAACAAAAATTGTTCCTAAGGCAGGCTTTGAAATCAAAACTGTAAAAATGAATGGTTTTTCAAGAAAACTTTCTCCAAAGGGACTTGTTGAAAATATTAAAACTGTGGGTCTTACACTAAAAGCATCATCAACTGCAAAAAAAATTATTGGTGATTTTAAGCCTGATGTTGTTGTTGGCTTTGGTGGATATGTAACTGGCCCGGTTCTCAGAACTGCAGTAAAAATGGGTATTAAAACTGCAATTCATGAACAAAATGCTTTTCCTGGTGTTGCAAACAAAACACTTGCAAAATCAGTTGATAAGGTAATGCTCACTGTCGGTGCTGCAGAAAAATATATGACCTGCAAAAATCCACCGGTAGTAACAGGACTTCCTGTAAGGCGTGAAATCATAAAGACAGACAGAGATTTCGCCCGTGCAACTCTTGGAGTTAAAGATAATGAGATGCTTGTGCTTTCAATGGGTGGCTCATTAGGTGCAGAAGCGATTAACAATGCCGTTGTCAATATGCTTTCAAAACTTAAAGATGAACAAAATATTTGCTTTTTACATGCAACAGGCTCTTATGGCAAATGGGTAGGAGATGCCCTTAAAGAAAAGGGTGTTGAGTATGGAGCAAATACAAATATAGAAATTCGAGAATACATAGATAATATGGATATTTGTCTTCCTGCTTGTGATTTGGTAATAAGTCGTGCAGGAGCAAGCTCAATATCAGAAATTCAAGCACTTAAAAAGCCATCCATACTTATTCCATCACCAAATGTTGCTGAAAATCATCAGTTCCATAATGCTATGGCACTTGCAGAAAATGGTGGGGCAATACTTATTGAAGAAAAGGATTTAAATGATGAAATCCTTGCACAAAAAGTTCTTGAATTAAAGAACAATAAAAATAAACTTGTGGACATTTCAGAAAAATGTGGACAAAACGCAAAGGTAAATGCTTTAAGTGAAATCTGCAGAATAATCACATCACTTGTTGTGTCTTAATAGCAAAACAACACCACTTTGCATAGTATAGAGAGAAAACAACTTTCATACTGTAAAGGGTGTGTAGTCTTGGATAAACTCATAATAAATGGCTCTAAAAGATTAAATGGTGAAATCACCGTACAAGGAGCCAAAAACAGTGCCTTGCCAATACTTGTGGCAACCTTGTTGGTAAATGGCACATCAGTAATACATAATTGTCCAAAACTGTCAGATGTTGATGCCACAATAAAAATTCTTCGTTATTTAGGGTGTAAGGTAACTCGTGAAGAGCATACGGTAATTGTTGACTCGTCAAGTGTAGAAAAATGTGATGTGCCCGACGATTTGATGCGTGAAATGAGGTCGTCAATCGTATTTTTAGGTGGAATTTTAGGCAGAATGGGTAAGGCGGTTTTGTCAACTCCGGGTGGTTGTGAAATTGGCTTAAGACCTATTGATTTGCACTTGTCCTCAATGAAACAGTTTGGTGCAAAAATTACAACAGAAGATGGACTTATAACTTGCTCAGCCGAAGAAAACGGACTTGTAGGTACAAGAATTACATTAAGCTTTCCGAGTGTTGGAGCAACTGAAAATATAATTCTTGCTGCAGTATTGGCAAAAGGTACAACAATAGTTACAAATGCTGCAAGAGAGCCTGAAATAAGCGATTTGGCTGATTTCCTTAATCGTTGTGGAGCTAAAATTCACGGTGCAGGAGATAGCACAATCACCATTGAAGGCGTAAATAGATTAAATTCCACAGAGCATACAGTAATACCTGATAGAATTGTTGCATCAACATATATGATTGCAGCAGCAGTAACAAACGGAAAAATCTGTCTTAAAGATGTAATTCCTGCACACATAGGGCCTGTTATTCAACCATTGAGAGAAGCAGGGTGTGATGTTGTAGTTAGTGGCAGATGGGTTTGCTTAAGCTCGTTACCAAGACTTAACAGAATAAAAATGATTAGAACAATGCCACATCCCGGATTTCCAACAGATGTTCAAGCACAAATAATGGCTTTAACAACTGTTGCAGATGGAACAAGTGTCATTGTGGAAAATATATTTGAAAGCCGATTTAAACATGTCGGTGAGCTTTTAAGATTTGGTGCAAATATAAGTCTTGAAGGCAGAATGGCAGTGGTTGAGGGTGTTAAAAAGTTGCACTCTGCCAATGTAAAAGCAACCGATTTGCGAGGTGGCTCTGCAATGATTATTGCAGGACTTGTGGCAAACGGAACAAGCGAAATTACAGAAATCCATCATATAGACAGAGGCTATGAAGAGCCTGAAATGGTGTTAAACTATTTAGGTGCCGATATTAAAAGGGTGAAGGACAATGAAAAAGCAGAAGAATGTAATGCTTGAAGAAAGAAACCAACTTTCTGATAATGAACGCATTGTAAATCGTGCCAATTTACGTAAGAAAAAAATAATGCGAAGAAAAATCATCTTCTTCGCATCAATGGGACTTTTAGTTACTATTATTGGCGTGTTGTTAGTAATATTTATGTTTTTCAATGTTAGCACAATAACTGTTACTGGCGATAAAATTTATACAGACGATGAAATTATATCTGCAAGTGAAATCATAATGGGCGATAACCTGATTTTTATATCTGAAAATAAAATCAATGAGAAAATCACATCGAAATTGCCTTATGTTGGCAAAATAGAAATTAAACGAGATTTGCCATCAGGCATTCAAATAGTTGTTACAAAAACAGAGCCTGTTTTTGCAATAACAGAAAACGGACTTTATACCTTGTTAAATGAAGAGGGTAAAGTACTCGAAAAGAATTTTGAAACAGTCGGTAATAATGTTATTTTCTTGAATGTTGGTGAAATAACATCATCAGAAATTGGTCAAATAATTACCGTTAAAGATAACATTAAGCTTGAAAAAGCATTAGCACTTTATAAAATGTGCTTAAAATATAAGCTTAATGACATAACAACGTTAAATGTTTCAAATATATACAACATAAATTTGATTTATCAGGGCAGAATAACTCTTGAAATGGGCGAAATTGACGATAAAAATATTGAAAAGAAAGTAGAATCGGCAAAAGAAATAATTAAAATTCAAGACGAAGAAAACCCAAATTATCGTGGCACAATAAATTTAACAGTTGATGGAAAAGGCAGCTGGAAAGAAGAAGTTATCACAACAGAACCACCAACCGAAGCAGTAACAGGTGATGAAACAACCACCTTGGTTGACACAAGTCAAACAGAAACAACAACTGTAATTTCTGCTGCATAACCAAAATTTAGCAAAAAACTTAAAAAAATATAAATTTTTGCAAAAAAATTATACAATATATATTGCAAAAAAATATTTTAAATGTTAAAATAACCTATAACTATTAAAATATAATCAATAGGTGTGAAATTTTCTATTAATACATAGGAGGATGTTTAAAATGGCATTCGAAATCGACAATCGTTATGAGGACATTACAAAAATTAAAGTAATCGGTGTTGGCGGTGGCGGCGGTAACGCTATCAACCGTATGGCAAAAGCAGGAATTAGTGGGGTTGACCTTATTGCAATCAACACAGATAAACACGTTCTTGGTTTCTCTGCAGCAACACAAAAAATTCAAATTGGTGAAAAAGTTACAGCTGGTCAAGGCGCAGGTGCAAAGCCTGAAATCGGTCAAAAAGCAGCTGAAGAGAGCCGTGACGCTATTATTGAAGCTCTCAACGGCACACATATGGTATTCGTTACAGCTGGTATGGGCGGCGGAACAGGTACAGGTGCTGCTCCAATCATTGCTGAAATTGCAAAGGAAAAGGGTATCCTTACAGTTGGTATCGTAACAAAGCCTTTTGCATTTGAAGGTAGCCGTCGTATGAAACAAGCTGAAGCAGGTATTGCTGAACTTGCTCAACACGTTGACTCACTTATTGTTATTCCTAACGAAAGACTTAAGTATCTTCCTGACCAAAAACTTACATTTGCTAACGCATTCGCTATTGCTGACGATGTTCTTCGTCAAGGCGTAAACTCAGTTACAGAGCTTATCACAATGCCACAATTCATCAACCTTGACTTTGCTGACGTTACAGCAGTTATGAAGGACGCTGGCCACGCTCATATGGGTATTGGTCGTGCAAGTGGTAAAGACAAGGCTGAACAAGCTGCAAACGCTGCTATCTCAAGCCCACTTCTTGAAACAACAATTACAGGTGCAAAGGGTGTTATCATCAGCATCACAGCATCTCCTGACATCACTCTTGAAGACGTTGATACAGCTGCAGGCATCATCCGTTCAGAAGCTGATGAAGATGCAAACATTATTTTCGGTGTTGCATTTGACGAAAAGCTTGACGACGAAATGGTTGTTACAGTTATTGCAACAGGTTTTGGTCTTGATGCAAACGGTATGGCAAGAAAGCCACACGCTGCATTCCCACTTAGTGGTCCAATGGATATTTCATCAAACAGCAACTTCGGTGCAAACGATGATAATATGGACGACATTCTTGACCTTTTCAAATCAAGAAAATAATCAAATAAAAATTAAAGTCCCTACTAAAAAAGTAGGGACTTTTTTATTTGAAAATTTTACAATCTAAAATCTTCTGCGTCAAATTTTTCTAATTCTCGTTGTCTTTTAGGTTGACGCTTTAAAACATCATATTTGAATTTTCTGCAAGCAAAGTCTTTTTCAACAACTCCCTTTTTCATACAAAGCACATTTTCACCATTTGGTGCAAGCTTTCCGTGCATACAGTATGAGCAAGAAGGGGAGATTTCTTTTTTATTGATTAACTTCTTCATTTTTCATCACCAAGCATATTTTAACATACTTTTTTCTTGCTATCAATATCAAAAACAAGAATTACACACATTATTAAAACTGCAAAAAACGAGGATGCTGAAACAGAAAAAGGCACAATTTTTGTTGTTGAGTTTAAAACTGATGTTGAAATTTCAACTGGTACTACAAGCAAAATCAAATAACATATAGTTGCTGAAAGTATTGCATTAAGTATTCTAAAAATTAAAAATTTATAGTATTTAAGTCCACTTGCTGAAATATAAGAAGATACTTGACAATGCACACAAAGTCCACCAAAACCTAACAGGGCAGTAATAATAGGCAAATTCACTTTTCCTGCTAATAAAATACAGCCACCTGTAACCTCTAAAATACTTTTTAAATAGAGTAAAATCTGACCGTTAAAATTTATATAATTCAAACATTCTATAACTGCACTAAAAAGAATTATCCAAGCACAAATTGATAAAATGGTGTTTATTGAGTCTGTAATAGAAGATGACAGTGCAAGTGAAGGACTAATATTTTTCTTACAATTTTTGCTATTGAGCATCTCTTTATCGTCAAAAAGCGACGAAATTATACCTAAAATTATTGAAGACAAGGTTGTTGAAGCAAACATAATTACCCCTGCTTTTTGACTGTTAAGCATATTAAGTCCAACAGATAAAACTACAAAAGCAGGACCCCCACTCATACAAAAAAGATTTAATCTTAACGCTTGATTTTTAGTGATTTGTCTGTTGCTTAAAAGCTCATAGGTAAGCTTTGCACCAATGGGAAACCCACCGATTAACGACAAAATAATAACAGGAAAAGCACTTGCAGGTTGTTTAAAAAATTTGCTTGTAATAAATGATAGAATTTTGCTTTCACCGTTAAAAAGTCCGATTTTTGTTATGTATAAACTTAAAACAGTAAAAGGAAAAAGTGATGGCAAAATAGCATAAAGACAAGTGTCAAGCCCTTTTGAAATGCCAAGAGAAATTGCATTAGGCATTTTAAAAATAAAATAAAAACAGACAGAAATAAGAACAAATTGAATAAAACTCTTTCTTAATTTTAAAGTAATCATAAAACCACATCCCATAAATTATATTAAAAAAGAAATATCTAAATACAACTTTCATATAATTTTAAGAAAAGATTTTTTGGGGTGTAGCGTGTGGCAAAAAAGAGAAACAAAAAGATAAAAAACATATTTACTCAAATTCTACCAACAGAGCCAAAAATTGAAATGACCGGTAACAAAGAAATTATTGTTGATGGTTGTAACGGTATTGTTGAGTATGATGAAACCATAATAAAAATTTCAACAAATACTGTGTCAATAGGATTTGAAGGTCAAGGACTTGTAATAACCTCTTATGACAACAAAGTCATAATTATAACTGGTCAAATTGCAAATTTAAGCTTTACTTCTTAGGTGATAATATGTTGATTGAGTTTTTCAAGTGGCTTTTTGGATATGTGAATTTTACTGCATCTGGAGGTATGACAGACAGATTTTTAAATCTTTGTACTGCAAAGGGGATTTCACTTTGGAATATTAAAAATATAGGTGGTAATATAACTGCATCAACCACAATAGCTGGCTATTTGTCAATTCGTTCTGTGTGTAAAAAGTCAGGAATGAGAACAATTTGCATTGAGAAAAAAGGTTTTCCGTTTTTTATAAGAAAAAACAAAAAAAGAGTTGGTATTTTAATAGGAATAGTGCTTTTTGCAGTTGTATTTTTTGTACTTTCTCAATTTGTATGGAGCGTTTCTGTTGTTGGAAATACTAATCTTGACGAAGATTTTTTACTTCAAAAGTTTGAAGGCTATGGCATAAAAGTTGGTACAAGAGTGTCAAGCTTAGAATTAGAAGAAGCCACAAAAAAAGCACTTAACGAAATTGAAACACTATCTTGGGCAACAATAAATAAAAGGGGAAACATAGTTGTAATTGAGGTTCGTGAAAAGAAAGAAGCACCTATAATGTATGATGATAGCGTGCCTACAAATGTGATAGCAAGTGAAGATGGCGTAATATTGAGCATAGAGGTTCTTGAAGGGCGAAAAGCTGTCAAGGTTGGCTCTGCCGTTACAAAAGGTGATTTGCTAATAGGTGGAGTGGTATCATATAAAGATGGCACAGAAATTCTAACTCATGCAGATGGCTTTGTTAAAGCACTTGTAAAGAAAAAACAAACCTTTTTACCAAATGAGTTCGAATTATATAGTCAGTCAAATGCACACAGCAGAAAATTGTTATATTTTTTTGGTATAAAAATTCCATTTGGTAAACCATTAAATCAAACAGAAAAAACAGAGCATAAATCATTTATTCAAAACGATAAAATGTTTTTGCCATTGGGAATAATAACAGAGTATGGTGCAGATTTTGACGACAAAATAGTTGCAAATGGTTCATTGCAAGAAAAATTATCATTGTTTTCTATGTCCCTTTATGTAAAAGAACTTTACACAGAAAGTGTCATTGTAAATTCAACAATTACAGTGCAAGAGACGGATGATGGTAAGCAGTTCGATTTTTATGCTGAATGTGAGCAAGAAATCGGTAAAATACAAGAGATTTATGTTGAAAAAAATAATGACACAGAATAAAATTTGTGTTATAATACATTAAATATGGAGATTTGTAAAAAGACAGGTGAAAAAATGTTTGAACAGATTATAAATGTTGACCGTATGGAACAGGCTGTAAGCCTTTTTGGTAGCTTTGATGAAAATGTGAAACTTATTGAAAATCAATATGGCGTAAAGATTATAAGTCGTGGGTCAGAACTTAAAGTAACCGGTGAAGCAGATAATGTTCAAAAGGCTGTTCGTGCTATTAACGGACTTTTAATGCTTATAAATCGTGGTGAAACCTTATCAGAACAAAATGTTAGATATGTTTTATCACTTGTAAACGATGGCAACGAAGATAAAATTTCTGAAATGACTGGCGATTGTGTTTGTATTACTGCAAAGGGCAAACCAATTAAACCTAAAACATTGGGCCAAAAAAAATATCTTGAAGCCATTAAAAATAATACAATCACTTTAGGTGCAGGTCCTGCAGGTACTGGTAAAACTTATCTAGCAGTTGCAATGGCAGTAAATGCTTTTAGAGCTAAAGAGGTTAATCGCATTATTTTAACTCGTCCTGCAGTTGAAGCAGGTGAAAAGTTAGGCTTTTTGCCGGGTGATTTGCAACAAAAGGTTGACCCATATTTAAGACCACTTTACGATGCTCTTTTTGATATGCTTGGTGCAGAAAGTTTTCAGCGTTATCAAGAGCGTGGTAGCATTGAGGTAGCACCACTTGCATATATGCGTGGTCGTACTCTTGACGATAGTTTTATTATTCTTGACGAGGCACAAAACACAACAAGAGAACAAATGAAAATGTTTTTAACTCGTTTAGGCTTTAACTCAAAAATCGTCGTTACTGGCGATATAACTCAAATCGACTTGCCTGATGGCAAAAAATCAGGTCTTGTTGAAGCAATGAAAATTCTCAAGGGAATTGACGATATTGCAATAAATACCTTTACAGAAAAAGATGTGGTAAGACACCGTCTTGTTCAAGATATTATTAAGGCTTATGAAAAGCAGGAAGTGAAGAGACAAAAATGAACGAGAAATTAAAGGTTATAATTGATAACCAACAAAACGTTATGAAAATTCCAACAGGTGTTAGAATGCTTGTTCGTCGTTGCTGCAAAGCAGTACTTCTTAATGAAGGCTTTACAGATTTAGCAGAAATCAGCGTTACTTTTGTTGATGACGAAACAATACACCAGCTTAATAAAAAACACAGAAATATTGATAAAAGCACAGATGTACTTTCATTCCCTATGGGTGAAGATGGCGATTATCCTGTAAACCATGATACAGATGCTAAGGTGCTTGGCGATATTATCATTTCTAATGAACATGCTTATGACCAAGCAGAAAAATATGGACACACATTACAGCGTGAAATCGGCTTTTTAACTGTTCACTCCCTTTTACACCTTTTAGGCTATGACCATGAAGATGGTGGACTTGAAATGGTTAAAATGAGAGAAAAAGAAGAAGCAGTGCTTACTAGCATTGGTCTTAAGCGTAACGGAAGTTATTATTTTGATGAGGAATAATTATGAAAGCACTTATTAAAAGCTTTGGCTATGCCTTTGAAGGCATTTTTACTGCTTTAAAAAATGAACGTAATATGAGAATACATACAGTATGTATGATTTATATGTACTTCTTTTTGTTTGCTTTTGACTTTTTTGAAATTACAAGGACAGAACTTGCAATTATCTTTATTGCAAACGGACTTGTGATGGGTGCAGAGCTTATAAACACAAGCATTGAAAGTGCAGTAAATCTCTATGGTGAAAAACATACTGAACAAGGTAAAATTGCAAAGGATTGTGCAGCAGGTGCAGTTCTTATATTTACAATTTTCTCGGTGCTTTGTGGTATTGCAATAATGTATCAACCTTTGGCATTTCAAAAGCTTTTTGCATACTTTTTAGACAACCCTGTAAGCATTGTACTTTTTATTATTTCAGTAATTATTTTTAGTATATTTATATTTTTCGGTTTCGGGAAAAAGGAGAATAAATGAACACACCAAAAACAGCTTTTATAGCAATCGTAGGTAAAGCCAATGTAGGCAAATCTTCAATTCTTAACAGACTTTTAGGAACAAAAATTGCAATTGTTTCATCAAAACCACAAACAACACGCACTCGTATTATGGGTGTGCTTACAACTGACGATAATATTCAATTAGTATTTACTGATACACCAGGCTTCCACAAACCAAAAACAAAGCTCGGTGAAAAAATGGTAAAAGCAGTTAGTGATAGTATTGAAGGTGTTGATGCTTGCCTTTTCGTTGTTGAGCCTGAAGGTGAGTTGAGAGATGCAGAACTTGAACTTTTAGAAAAAATTAAAAAAGGTAAAAACCCTGCAATTCTCGCTATCAATAAAATCGATACAGTTAAAGAAAAAGAAAACCTTATTGCAAGAATGGCAGAGCTTTCAACTGCCTATGATTTTGATGCAATCGTACCTGTTTCTGCACAGTCAGGCAGTGGTATGAATGAACTTTTGGACGAGCTTAAGAAACTTGCATTTGAGTCAGAGCATTTCTTCCCTGATGATACTCTCACAGACCAACCTGAAAGAGTTTTAGCAGGTGAGATTATCCGTGAAAAAATGTTAAGACTTTTAGAAAAAGAAATCCCACACGGTACAGCTGTCAGCATTGAAAAAATGCGTGAGAGAAGCGACGGTATTATGGATGTTGAAGCAACAATTTATTGTGAGAGAGATAGCCATAAGGGAATTATTATCGGCAAGGGTGGAGCAATGCTTAAAAAGATTTCTACCTTTGCAAGACAAGATATGGAAAAATTCTTTGGCTGTAAAATTAACCTTCAATGCTGGGTAAAGGTTAAAGAAGGTTGGAGAAACAGAGAAGGTCTTATTCATAATTTTGGATTGGATTAATTTTCTAATTTAAAATATTTTTACCAATTATAAAACATATTGAACTACACAAATTACTATTGAAAAAACTTTTAAGGTGGTAATTTGTTATGGACAATATGGCAATATGGAGTAAATTTACAGAGAGTGGAAAAGTTGAAGACTATTTAATGTATAAAAAGTCTTTAAACAATAAATTACCACAGTATGAGGACGAAATAGACGATGAGGACGAATACGGACGGCTTGATACTCAAAGAACAAAATATTGGTGAAAAAGACAAGCTCGTTACGGTGCTCACACGCCATAATGGGCTTGTACGAGCATTTGTCCGTGGAGCAAAAAGCTTTAAAAATCGTAAAAATAGTGCAACAGGAATGTTTTGCTATTCAAAAATATCCTTATATCAAACTAAGGATAGCTACATAATTGATGAGGCAGAGCCTATCGAAACATTTTTTGGGCTTCGTGAAAAACTTGAAAAAATTTCTCTTGCACAGTATTTTTCAGAGCTTATAATGACACTTGTGCAGGAAGAAGAGCCTGCAGAAGAATATTTAAGACTTATACTTAATTCACTTCATTTTTTGTCTAGGGATAAATTACCGGTTGAACAAGTAAAAGCAATTACTGAACTTCGCCTTATGTGTATTGCAGGCTATATGCCACGCCTTGTTGCTTGCGAGCGTTGTGGTGAATATGAAACAAACACAATGTATTTTGATGCAGAAGATGGGCTTTTATATTGTGAAAACTGTGCATCTACAAATGCAGTTTTTTCACTTGATATCGGACTTGTAAAAGCATTACGACATATAGCGTTTTCAGATTTTGAAAAAATCTATTCATTTAAAATGGAAGATTATGCCTTGCCTGATTTGTCATACATAACTGAAAAATATTTGTTAGCACAGCTTGGTAAAGGCTTTAAAACACTTGATTTTTATAACTCAGTAAAATAGTTTAAAGGAATAAATATGGAAAAGTATTGCATTGCACTTGAACTTGATAAAATACTCAAAATGCTTTCTGATACTGCATCATCTCACGATGCAAAGGAAATGGCTCTTAACATAAAGCCAATGACAGATTATTTTGAGGTACTCAGTCTGCTTGATAAAACTGAAGCGGCTTATATTTTTATTGCCAAATTTGGTGCACCATCGTTTCATGGGCTTCAAAATGTAAACAATGCTTTAAGCAGAGCAAATGCAGGTGGTTCACTTTCTGCAGGTGAACTTTTGAAAATTGCAGTAACCTTGAAGGTTATTCGTGGAATACTCACTTGGCACGAAAAATGTGCAGGAATGGAAACAAGTCTTGACGATTTGTTTAATTCACTTTATCCAAATAAATATCTTGAAGATAAAATCACAAACGCAATTATAAGCGAAACAGAAATTAGTGATAATGCTTCACCTGAACTTAAAGAAATCAGACGTAAAAAACGTCATTTTGAACATAAAATTCGTGAGCAACTTGATTCAATGATTCATTCAAATCATTATTCAAAGTTTCTTCGTGATGGCATAGTAACTCAAAGAAACGGCAGATTTGTTGTTCCTGTAAAATCAGAAAACAGAAGCGAAGTTGCAGGTATGGTACACGATACATCAGGTAGTGGTGCAACTGTATTTATTGAGCCTGCAGCAGTTGTTGAAGCAAACAATGAAATCAAAGTTCTTGAGAGCCGTGAGCAAGAAGAAATTGAAAGAATTTTAGCAGAGCTCTCACAATTTGCAGGAGAATTTCAAGACACAATAA
The DNA here is from genome assembly GCA_045593645.1 of Candidatus Fimenecus sp. Classification (GTDB taxonomy): domain Bacteria; phylum Bacillota; class Clostridia; order Oscillospirales; family Acutalibacteraceae; genus Fimenecus. The sequence continues at coordinate 24,444 of JAZNWZ010000063.1, forward strand.
AAATCAGCTTTGAAAGTGCAACACTTCTTGATTTGCATTTTGCAAAAGCACACCTTGCTTATAAAATGAAGGCAAGCAGACCAATTCTCAATAACGATGGTGAAATTTTGCTTAAAAAAGCAAGACACCCACTTATTGATATGAATAAGGTTGTACCTGTTGATATTTCACTTGGTATTGATTTTGACTCTCTCGTTATAACAGGCGCAAATACTGGTGGTAAAACTGTTTCAATAAAGACAGTTGGACTTTTGACACTTATGGCAGAATGTGGCTTGATGCTTCCAGTAACAGATAATAGCCGAATTTCTGTTTTTGATAACGTGCTTGCAGATATCGGTGATGAGCAAAGCATAGAGCAATCTCTCTCAACCTTCTCTGCTCATATGACCACTATTGTTGATATTCTCAATAAAGCAGACGATAGAAGTCTTGTACTTATTGACGAGTTGGGCGCAGGCACAGACCCAATTGAAGGTGCTGCACTTGCAGTTGCAATTCTTGAAAATTTAAGACAAAAGGGCGCTAAAATTGCATCAACAACTCACTATTCAGAATTAAAAGAATATGCTCTTAAAACAAATAGAGTCGAAAATGGTTGTTGTGAATTTGATGTGGCAACACTTCGTCCTACATATCGCCTTTTAATAGGTATGCCGGGACGCTCAAATGCTTTAGCAATTGCAGGCAGACTTGGAATAAGTGAAGAAATTACAGATTTTGCAAAAGCACTTATTTCCGAAGAGGATACTCGTTTTGAAGATGCAGTTGATACTCTTGAAACAGCAAGAAAAGCGCTTGAAGACGACCGTCAAAGATTAGAAGATGAAAAAGCATCTATTTTAAAACAAAAAGAAAATGCCCAAAAAGAGCTTGAGAAAGCAAAGACTCAAAGTGAAAAAGAAATTGACCGTGCAAAGAAAGAAGCAGAGAGAATTGTTGAAACTGCTCGTCGTGCAGGTAATTCTTTAATGCTTGAAATCGAACAACTAAAAAAAGAACAAGCAAAAGAAAAAAATCTTGCAGAAATTGCAAGAAAAGCAAAGGCTGCAATGGGCAGACAAATGGATAAAATGGACGAGATTACAAATGGCTTTGCTGATGAAGACGAGGACTATGTACTTCCAAGAATGTTGAAAACAGGGGACAGAGTTTTTGTTAAGACTTTAGGAAGTGAAGCAGAAGTAATGTCTGTTGACGAAAAAAATAATACAGTTTCTGTTCAGTCAGGTCTTATTAAAATGAAAGCAGATTTGTCAGATTTACGACTTATCGGTGCAAAGAAACAACAAAACAAAAAGAATTTAGGCTCAAGAACAGTTCATACGGGCAAAAGCACACCGTCTGCATCATCTTCAAGTATAGATTTGCGTGGCACTACTGTTGAAGAAGCGATGCTTGACCTTGATAAATTTATTGATGGAGTACTTCGTACAGGTCTTAATGAAATTACAATCATTCACGGCAAAGGTACAGGTGCTCTTAGAAAAGGAATTCACGTTTATCTTCGTAAGCATCCTAATATCAGAACCTTTAGAGTGGGCACATTTGGCGAGGGTGAAGAAGGTGTTACAATAGCCCAACTTAAATAATGCTTGAAAAAGCGTTTGGCTTATGATAATATATTTATGATAAATATAGTTAAGGAGATTTTCTTATGAATAAAAAAATTATTGCAGTAGCACTTGCTTTACTTATAATGGTAGTTGCTCTTGTAGGTTGTAGCAAGAATAATGCAGAACAAACAACTACAACAACAGCACCAACAAGTAGCACAACAGAAACAACAAGTGATATTGGTGCCAATGTTCCTGAATGGATTACAGATGAAGAAACCACAACTGATGCACCAAGTGGTGAAGAAGAACCAACATCAAGTGCTTCAGGTGAAACAACAACAAAAGGCGGCATTCAAATTGGTGATGACCCTAACAGCTCAGGCCATGTTGAATATACTGGACCTATTAATGTTGGTTAAAAGATAAAAAACCACTTGACAAAGTAATAATAGTTTAGTATAATATCGTCCTGTAAAGTGTAAGTGCTTTACAGGACTTGTTTTTTTGAAGGAGGTATAGTTGTGGCAAACAATATTGAAATTACAATGTTGCTTGATTTATATGGCGAAGCTTTAACACAAAAACAACGTGATTATCTAAGCTTTTATTATAACGACGACTTATCTCTTGCAGAAATAGCAGAAAATGAGGGCATTACAAGACAAGGTGTTCGTGATGCAATAAAGAGAGCTGAAGCAGTGCTTTTTGATATGGAGTCAAAGCTTCAATTCTCAAAAAAACTTGCACAAATTAATTTTTCGCTTGAAGAAATAATCAAATGTGCAGACGAAATAAATGAATATAACTTAACTCACGACTTATCTCGTGAAATCAACGATAAAACAGTTAAGATAAAGTCAATTGCACTTTCCTTGACAGAATAGGAGGAGTCTATGGCATTTGAAGGTTTATCAGACAGACTTGAGTCTGCTTTTCAACGCTTAAAAAGTAAGGGTAGTCTTACAGAAAGTGATGTTAAAGAAGCAATGCGTGAAGTGCGTCTTGCACTTTTAGAGGCAGACGTTAACTATAAAGTAGCAAAAGATTTTACTGCAAAGGTTACTGAGCGTGCAATCGGTGCACAAGTTATGGAAAGCTTGACGCCTGCACAAATGGTTATCAAAATAGTTAATGAAGAGTTAACTGACCTTATGGGCGGTACTCAAACAAGACTTGCTTATGCAGCACATCCACCAACAGTTGTTATGATGTGTGGTCTTCAAGGTTCAGGTAAAACAACTCACTGTGCAAAAATCGCACGTAAACTTAAAAATGAAAATCACAGACCACTTCTTGTTGCTTGTGATATTTATCGTCCTGCTGCTATTAAGCAATTACAAGTAGTAGGTGAGCAGGTTGGTGTTCCTGTTTTTGAAATGGGACAAACAAACCCTGTTATAATTGCAAAAGAAGCAATTAAGCTTGCAAAAGATAAAGGCTATGATTATGTTTTCATCGATACTGCAGGTCGTTTGCATATTGATACAGAACTTATGAATGAGCTTAAAGAAATCAAGAGTGAAATTCATCCACATGAAATTTTACTTGTTATTGACTCAATGCTCGGTCAAGATGCTGTTACAGTGGCAAGCACCTTTAATGATGAATTAGGAATTGATGGTC
>JAZNWZ010000064.1:0-9688 GCA_045593645.1 Candidatus Fimenecus sp.
TTGATGCAGACCTTGCTGCTGCAACAAAAACAGGTATGTTCAAAAAAGAACATCCTGAAAAATTCATTGACTGTGGTATTGCAGAAGGTAATATGATGGGTATTGCTGCAGGTCTTGCAGCGTCAGGTTATACAGTATTTGCATCATCATTCGCAATGTTTGCCGCAGGTCGTGCATTTGAACAGGTTAGAAACTCAATCGGTTATCCTCACCTTAATGTTAAAATCGGTGCAACTCACGCAGGTATTTCTGTTGGTGAAGACGGTGCAAGCCATCAGTGTTGTGAAGATATCGGTCTTATGAGAACAATTCCGGGTATGGTTATTCTTAACCCTGCTGATGATGTTGAAGCAAGACTTTGCGTACTTGCAGCAGCAGAACATGACGGCCCTGTTTATATGCGATTTGGTCGTCTTGCAGTGCCAAGAGTGTTTGATGAAGATTATAAGTTTGAAATTGGTAAGGGCAATATTCTCAAAGAAGGTGCAGATGTTACAATCATTGCAACAGGCCTTATGGTTAACGAAGCTCTTATGGCTTATGAAGAACTCGAAGCAGAAGGCATTTCTGCAAGAGTTGTTAATATGGCAACAATTAAGCCTATTGACCGTGACCTCGTAATCGATAGTGCAAAGAAAACAGGTGTAATCGTTACTGCTGAAGAACACAATGTAATTGGTGGTCTCGGCTCAGCAGTTGCAGAAGTAGTTTGTGAAACAGTTCCTGTACCAGTTCTTCGCGTAGGTGTTGAAGATACATTCGGTAAATCAGGTCCTGCAGTACAACTTCTTCATGAGTTTGGACTTGATGCAGCAAATATCGTTGCAAAATGCAAAGAAGCAGTAGCACTTAAAAAATAAATCTAACTATCTCGGCTCCCCTGAAAGGGGAGCTGTCATTTTTTATAAAAATGACTGAGGGGTTATGTAGTGGTCGGCGTCCCCGACGACACTATAAAAACGCCTAATTGACAAATGATTGTAAAAGTGATATTCTTGCAATATAGGGGATGATTTTATGAATAAGAATTTTAAAAAGATATTTTCATTAATTTTGGCTCTTGTAATGATTTTCACACTTTGTTCTTGTGGAAAAGATAAGAATAATGAAGAAAAAGAAGAAACAACTACAGAACCAGTTTCAAACCTTAATTTAGAAATCGGTTGTGGTAAAACCTTTGCTGCAAATGGTCATCATACAGTTGCTTTATTAACAAACGGCAAAGTTTTAGCAACAGGGAACAATGAAAATGGTCAATGTAATGTTAGCTCTTGGGAAGATATTGTAGCAGTAGATAATAGCGAAAATACTACTATTGGCTTAAAATCGGATGGCACAGTTGTTGCGGTTGGTGATAACGAATATGGTCAATGTAATGTGAATAAGTGGACTAATATAGTTGCTATTTGCTCAAGTCCTTGTGTAACTTATGGTGTAAAATCTGATGGTACTGTTGTTACAACAGGCTATAACGATGATGGACAAAGCAATGTTAAAGAGTGGACAAACATTGTTGCAGTCTTTGCTGATGATGAAGGTGAAACAGCATTTGGTTTAAAATCTGATGGCACAGTGGTCGCAGCAGGAGATAACTATCAGGGTAAATGCAATGTTGCTCATTGGACTAACATTGTGAAAATAGTTAGTAATTACGCAATAGTGGTGGGACTTAAAAAAGATGGAACTGTTGTTTGTGAGGGTGCGACTGATTGGTTTGATGAAGATATATATTCTCCAACAGTATGGACGGATATAGTTGATATTGAAATTTTTGATGGTGTGTTTGCTGGCTTAAAATCGGATGGAACGGTTGTGATAAATAGCGCGTATTTTGATGAATTTGCATATATATATGCGCCTTTGAATGGTGCAATTGCCTTATCAGGAAATTTGGATGGATTGGTCGCTTTAATGCCTGACGGTACTCTTAAAACATACGAAGATGCATGTAATGACGAAGGTCAATGCAATTTCTCAAGTTGGACAAATATTCAAATCCCAAAAGGATATAACAGATAATCAAAACAAAAGCTCTGCTTAATCGCAGAGCTTTTTAATTTCATAATCTCTTTTTTTCAATTCTTCAACCAAAGTATTATTATCAGTAATCTCTTTATTAAAATAAATTCCACCTGTGCCTAAATCTTCAATTTCGTGATAATCTGAACCTGATGTAACCATAAGGTCATATTTTTTTGCCCACATTTCAGCAATATCATTGCTTGAATTGTGTCTTGGATTACCGTTAAAAATCTCAATACCGTCAAGGAACTTTGGATTTGTAACCTTCATACCAACTCTGAATGGATGTGCCTGAAAAACTAAGAATCCATTTTTTTGTGTTAATTCATAAAACTTTTTACTGTTAAGATTAAGCAGTTCAGGCGTGTTATATAAAAAATCTTCCGTAATTCCGTAAACAAGGTAGTCATTGTCGCCCTCACTTGTGCGGTATCTTAATTCCATACCTAAAAGCACTGGTATTCTTCCGTTTGCAGCTTTTTTTGCGGCTTTATATCCACGCAAGAAAAAATCTACTTTCTTTTTCCAAGGCAAAAGCTCTCTTCCATATTTCATATATGTTGACGGACTTAAATGGTCAGTAACTACAATTCCGTCATAACCTGCCTTAATATATTCTTCAACTGCAACCGATGCTTTTACATTTGCACAGTTGCTTGTATCTTTTGTGTGAAAATGCATTTCATATAAGTATTTTTTCAATGTTTTCGCCTCAAATCATTTTCTATTGTTTATATTATATACTCTTTTACTTGTAAAGTCGATATTTTTTTGCATTTTTACAGTATTTTATATTTGAAAAAACTCGCATTTTGTATTATGATATATGTTAGATATTTTCGCATAAATTCGGAGGTCAATTATGAACTGTAATTGTCAAAAATATAATGATTTCTCACTTCTTGAGCCTTGTTTACAAAAATATGCAACAGTGCCGGGAAGTCTAATTACCATATTACAGAATGCACAAGAGATTTACGGTTATTTGCCCGTAGATGTAATTTTACATATCTCAAAGCGTACAGGAATAAAAGTCACCAAAATTATGGGTGTTGCAACATTCTATTCACAGTTCAGATTAGAGCCGGTAGGTAAATACCTTATTATGCTTTGCCAAGGTACAGCTTGTCATGTAAACGGTTCTTTACAGATTGAAAAAACAATTAACGAATATTTAGGTATTAAAGACGGTGAAACAACTGCTGACGGACTTTTTACACTTAAGAATGTCGCTTGCCTTGGTTGTTGTAGTTTGTCACCTGTAATGATGATAAATGACGAAACTTATGGGTCACTTACTCCCGAAAAAGCAATAAGCATATTCAAAGAGTTACAGAAAGGGGAGAGTGCAGAATGAAAATAGCAGTAGGACAAGGCAGTTGCGGTATCGCCGCAGGTGCTATGAAAGCGTATGAAGTTCTCGAATCAACCCTTGAATTGAATAACAATCAACTTACCGTAACAGGTTGTATCGGTATGTGTTATCTTGAGCCGATTGTTGATGTTTATGCAGAAGACGGACTTCACAGATTTATAAAAGTTAATGGTGAAATTGCAGAAAAAATCGCAAATGCAATCAATAATAACGATTTGTTATCAGTTAAAGAGTTTGAAATCAGTGATGACGATAAACAGTTTTTGGATAAACAAACAAGAATTGCACTTCGTCATTGTGGTGTTATAAATCCTGAAATTATTGAAGATTATACAAACGATGACGGATATAAAGCACTTGAAAAAGTGATTACAACAATGTCACCTGAAGATGTAATTGAAGAAATTAAAGTTTCAGGTCTTGCAGGTCGTGGTGGTGCAGGATTTCCTACTTGGTTTAAGTGGAATGCTGCCCGTCAATCAACAGGGGATAAAAAATACCTTATCTGTAATGCTGACGAGGGTGACCCGGGTGCGTTTATGGACCGGGCAGTTATTGAGGGTGACCCACATAACCTTATTGAAGGTATGCTTATTGGTGCATACGCTATAGGTGCTACTGAAGCAATCGTATATGTCCGTGCTGAATACCCACTTGCAATCCGCAGATTACAAAATGCAATTGACCAAGCCAAAGCAAACGGATTTATTGGCAATAACATTATGGGCACAGACTTCTCTTGCGATTTTCGTATTAAGGCAGGTGCAGGTGCGTTTGTCTGTGGTGAAGAAACTGCACTTATTGAATCTCTTGAAGGTTCTCGCGGTATGCCTCGTCTTAAGCCACCATTTCCAGCACAGTCAGGTTATTGGCACAAACCATCAAATATCAATAATGTTGAAACCTTTGCTAATGTAAGTTGGATTATCTTAAATGGTGGTAACGCATTCTCATCAATGGGTACAGAAAACAGTAAGGGTACAAAGGTTTTTGCTCTTACAGGTAAAATCAAGCGTGGCGGACTTGTTGAAATTCCAATGGGTAAAACACTTCGCGATGTTATTTTTGATATCGGTGGTGGAATTAAAAATGATAAAAATTTCAAAGCAGTACAGATGGGTGGACCATCAGGCGGTTGTATCCCAGCTGAACTTCTTGATACTGTAATTGACTATAAAGCGTTGTCACAGTCCGGTGCAATTATGGGTTCAGGCGGTATGGTTGTTATGGACGACAGTACTTGTATGGTTGAAATGGCTCGTTTCTTCCTTGATTTTACTGCAAAAGAATCTTGCGGTAAATGTGTTCATTGTCGTCTTGGCACAAAGCGTATGCTTGAAATCCTTACTCGTATTACAGAGGGTAACGGTAAGGAAGAAGATATCGAATTACTCGAAGAACTTTGTCTTGCTATTAAGGATGGTGCTTTGTGTGGTCTTGGCCAGACAGCACCAAACCCAGTACTTACAACACTTAAATACTTTAAGAATGAATATGTTGAACATATTGTAGATAAAAAATGTGCTGCTCACGAATGTACAAATCTTCTTAAATATGAAATTAATCCTGATTTATGTCGTGGTTGTACTCTTTGTTCAAAAAAATGTCCTGTTGGTGCAATTAGTGGCACAGTTAAAAATCCACATATTATTGATATGGATAAATGTATCAAGTGTGGTAACTGTAAAACAGTATGTAAATTCAACGCTGTGGAGGTGAAATAATTGAGTATTACATTAACTATTGACGGAAAAAAGATAGAAGCACAAGAAGGCTTAACAATACTCAATGTTGCCACACAGAACGGAATAAAAATTCCTAATCTTTGTTATGATGGCAGAGTTGAGCTCTACGGTGCTTGTGGACTTTGTACAGTTGAGGTGGAGGGTATTCCTAAACTCCTACGTGCTTGTTCAACAAAGGTTACTGATGGTATGGTAGTCCATACTCAAACTGACAGAGTTAGAGCATCTCGCAAAGTTGCTCTTGAACTTTTGCTTTCTGACCATACAGGTGACTGCGTTGCACCTTGTAGCAAGGCTTGTCCTGCAGGTACAGATTGTCAGGGCTATGTAGGACTTATCGCAAATGGCGAATATACAGAGGCGGTTAAACTTATTAAAGAAAAACTGCCACTTCCTGCATCAATCGGCAGAATTTGTCCTCATCCTTGCGAAAAACAATGTCGTAGACAGTATGTTGACGAGCCTATTTCAATCGCATTCCTTAAAAGTTTTGTTGCAGATATGGATTTGTTAGGTGATACATATGCACCAACTATCGAACCTGATACAAATAAAAAAGTTGCAATTATCGGTGGTGGCCCTGCAGGTCTTACTGCTGCATACTTTTTACGCAAAAAAGGTCATAGCGTAACCATTTTTGAACAGATGGAAAAAATGGGTGGTATGCTCCGTTACGGTATTCCTGAATATCGTCTTCCAAAGGCAGTTCTTGATAAGGAAATCAAACTTATTGAAGATATGGGTGTTGAATTCAAAAACAATGTAAATATCGGTAAAGACATCACCTTCGAAGAAATCAAGAAAGATTTTGATGCAACTCTTGTTGCAATCGGTGCTTGGAACAGCTGTAAAATGCGAGTTCAGGGTGAAGAGTTAGACGGTGTATGGGGTGGTATCGACTTTCTTCGTGAAGTTGCCCTTGGAAATAAACCTGAAATCGGCAAAAATGTTGCAGTCTGTGGTGGCGGTAATACTGCTATGGATGCTTGCAGAACTGCAGTCCGTCTTGGTGCAGAAAATGTTTATGTAATTTACCGTAGAACTAAAGACGAAATGCCTGCTGACCCTCAAGAAATTCTTGAATCTGAAGAAGAAGGCGTAATTTACAAATATCTCACAAACCCTATTGAGTTTACAGGTGAAAACGGTAAGCTTAACGGTGTTATTCTTCAAAAAATGGAATTGGGTGAGCCTGACGAAAGTGGTCGTCGCAGACCTGTTGCAATTGAGGGCGAAACAGAAGAAATCGCACTTGATAGCGTTATTATGGCAATCGGTCAGTATCCAAATCTTAACGGATTTGAAAGCCTTGAAGCGACTCGCAAAAACACAATTTCAGCAGACGAAAGCAGATTTACAACATCAATAGATGGCGTTTTTGCAGTAGGTGATGCTACAAATAAAGGTGCCGATATTGCAATTGCTGCAATTGGTGAAGCACAAAAAGCATCTGTTGTAATTGACAGATACTTAAACGGTGAAACAGTAGGCTACAAAAAGCCATATTTCGTTGAGCGTGACAGCAAATCAGTCGACTACTCAAAATTTGAGAAATCAGCAAGAGCAAAAATGCCACATATGACACCTGCTGACAGAAAAACAAATTTCAAAGAAGTGAACTTTGGATTTACCGAAGAAATGGCAAAAAAAGAGGCGAGCCGTTGCCTTGAATGTGGTTGCCACGATTACTTTGAATGTAAACTGATTTCCTATGCAAATGATTATGATGTAAAACCATCGAGATTTGCAGGGGAGAAGCACAATAGAAATCAAGAAAATGCAAATGACCTTATCAGCAGAAATACAGACAAATGTATCCTTTGTGGTCTTTGTGTAAGAGTTTGTGAAGAGGTTATGGGCAAATCTGCAATCGGTCTTATAAATCGTGGATTTAACACTCTTGTTGAGCCTGAACTTTCAAAACCATTAAAAGAAACCGATTGTATTGCTTGTGGCCAGTGTGTTGCCCTTTGTCCAACAGGTGCATTACGCGAAAAATCTGCATTTACAAAGAGTGTGCCTGTTAAAGAAAACTCAAAAGTAAGCATTTGCACAAACTGTTCAAACCTTTGTAGCGTTGATTATCGTTATATCGGCTCAACTGTTACAAGAGCATTACCTGTTGACAACGGTATTCTTTGTAAAGGCGGTCGTTTCAGCGTTCTTGAGAACCAAAAACAATCAACTGATTTCAATGCATTGCTTAATGCTGATACAATTGTGATTAGCGGTAAAGTTTCAACAGAAACTGCATTTGTTCTTAAAAAGTATGCTGAAGAAAATGAAAAGCAAATTTTCACAACTGCAAAAGAAACAGATGCAAATTATTATGCAATTTCAAAGCTTGAAATTCCACAGTATAACGGGGAATGTGAAAATGCAATAGAAACTTCTGCCTATTGTGAAAACGGAACTTTCTTCGATAAATATGGTAATAAGAGAGAACAAAATGCAATCTTCAATGGCGAAAGTTTTGCAGACTATGTAAACAACAAACTCAATGCACCATATAACGATTTAACAGTCGAAGCAGTAAACGTAATAAATGCAACTCCAACAGGCAAAGTTACTAATGAAGAAATCATAAACGCAAGTAAGCTTTTTATACAAAAATAAAAGTTTATTGTAGGCGGGGGCTTGCTCCCGCCATTTTTTTTGTAAACAATATGTAAAAAAAGAATCATAATCTTGCTAAAAAAATGCAAATATGTTATTATAATGCAAGGTGAATTATATGAGAATTACTGAAAAACTTATGGTTAAAGACAAGTTAATCTCTTTTGAAGTTTTCCCACCAAAAACTGATTCAGCTTTTGATAGCATTAAGTGGTCGGTTCGTGAACTTGCAGCATTTAACCCAGATTTTATGAGTGTTACTTATGGTGCAGGTGGTGGCACATCTCAATATACTGTTGATATTGCATCAATGATTAAAAATCAACTTGATACAACAGCTCTTGCACACCTTACTTGTGCATCAACAAACAAAGAAAAAATTGATAGCATATTAGATAACCTTAAAAAGAATAATATTGATAATATTCTTGCTATGCGTGGAGATATTCCTTTTGGCTTTGAAAAGGATGCAGGTGAATATTACACTTATGCAAGTGAGCTTGTGGCACATATCAAAGATTATGGATATTTTGATATTGGTGGTGCTTGTTATCCTGAATGCCATCCAGAATGTGATAGTCTTGAAAAAGATATTGAACATTTAAAAATTAAGTTCGATTGTGGCGTAGATTTCTTTATTACACAACTTTTCTATGATAATGGGATTTTTTACGACTTCTTAGAGAAAATTCGTAAAAAGGGCATTTATGCCCCAGTATTCGCAGGAATAATGCCAATTACAAATATTAAGCAGGTTGATAGAATTATTGGTCTTTCAGGAACAAAACTTCCAAAAGAAGTGTCAGATTTTCTTGAAAAATATAAGAATAGCCCTGAAGATTTAGAAAAAGCAGGGCTTGACTTTGCAATAAATCAAATCAACGAGTTAATGGAAAATGGTGTTAATGGCATTCATATTTACACAATGAATAAACCTTATGTTGCAAGAACAGTATTAAAGGGGATTAACAAGTAGTTTATGTTTGGCTATGTTACAATTTACAAGCCTGAACTAAAAATTAAAGATTATGAAACATATAAAGGCGTATACTGTACACTCTGTAAAGCAATGGGAAAAGAATATGGTACATTATCACGATGTCTTTTAAGCTATGACGGTGCTTTTTATGTTTTGTATAAATTAGGCTTGAACAATGAAGAATTAGAAGTTAATAAGTCAAGATGTACTTTTAATCCATGCAAAAAATGCTTGAAAGTTTCTTGTAAGTCAGACATATACAAACTTGCAAGCGCAATTACGGTAATACTTGCATATTTTAAACTAATAGACAACATAAATGATAGTAATTTCTTTAAAAAGATTTTACTATGTTTGATTTATCCGTATTTTGCATTGCTGAAAAATAAGGCAAAAAAGAAATATAACGATATTTTTGAAACAATTAAAAATGGTATGAATGAGCAGTTTTCAGTTGAAGCAGAAAATGAGATTTCTATTGACAAATCTGCACATGCATCAGCAAAAATGCTTGGTTGGTTGTTTTCATATGGTGAATGTGAAGATAAAAAACAAATGTCTTATAATTTTGGCTATCAGCTTGGCAGAACAGTATATTTTCTTGATGCTTTTGATGATTTTACAAAAGATAAAAAAACAAAATCGTTTAACCCATTTATAAATACAGAAAACATTGTAGATGATGCAAGATTTACCATATATTTATGTATAGGTGAACTTACAGATATTTCAAAAGGTATTTCATTAAATAAGTTTTCTGCAGTTGCAGATAATATTTTATATGAAGGCTTAAACTACCAGTTAGAACGTATTACTAATAAATACAGAGGTGAAGCAAATGAATAATCCATATGATTTTCTTGGCATTGACAGAAATGCCAATGAACAACAAGTAATGGATGCTTATAGAATTATTGCAGCAAGTATTCATAATTCAAATTCAACACCTGA
>JAZNWZ010000065.1:0-20264 GCA_045593645.1 Candidatus Fimenecus sp.
TGTATGGAATTTTTTGAGTTTATTACAAGTTTACCATTTAGTTTTATTTGAGGGTGTTTATGGAAAAAATATCGTATAAATTAGATGTTTTTGAAGGTCCAATGGACTTGCTTTTGCATCTTATTTCAAAGCATAAATTGAATATTTACGATATTCCTATCGTTACACTTGTTGAACAGTACATTGATTATGTACGACAAATGCAGGAAGAAGATATGTATGTTGCTGCAGATTTTCTTGAAATGGCTGCAAGACTTGTGTATTTAAAGTCTGTTTCATTGTTGCCTGTTTATGAAGAAGCGGAAACCTTAAAGCAAGAGCTTCAAGGTGAGCTTATTGAATACAGGGATATGAAGCTTTTAGCTGATGAATTATCAAAACAAACTGACGGCTTTAATAGATTTATTCGTCAGCCTGAAAAAATTGACCCTGACCAAACATATAAGCGTTTTCATGATACAGAAGAGCTTTTAAATGCATACATTGCTGCTGCAGGTAGAAAACTTAGATTTTTGCCACCACCAATTGAAGCTTTTAAAGAAATCGTTGTAAAAAAGGTTGTTTCTGTTGGCTCAAGAATTAATAAGATTTTCAATAAACTTACAAAAAAAGGTCAAAAGACAAGATTTAATTCGTTGTTTGCTGATGCAGAATCTCGTTCAGAAATTGTTGCAACATTTTTGGCTCTGCTTGAATTGACAAAATCAAAAAATATTAAAGTTATCGGTGATGGTGAAGAAACCGAAGTTGAACTAATAAATTCTGATTTTACAGAAATTAGTGAGGAATGGAATTAATGATTGCAAGTAAATTAGAAGCTGCAGTTGAAGCAATTCTTTTTGCGGCAGGTGAGCCTGTTGAGTTAGATAGAATTGCTCAGGCACTTGAAATTGAAAATGAAATTTGCGAACAAGTTTTATATAATCTTGCTGCAAAATATGACGAAAGACATAGTGGTATTTGTGTTTTAAAACTTGGTGATAAATATCAACTTTCTTCAAGAGAAGAATTTGCAGATGTAGTGAGAGATGTTTTAGAATTAAGAAAAAACACTCCATTATCACAAGCTGCATTTGAGGTTTTGGCGATTATTGCATATAATCAACCAATAACAAAGTCGTATATTGAACAAGTTCGTGGTGTTGATTGCTCAGGCGTTATTGATACATTATGCAAGAAAAAGCTTATTGAAGAAAAAGGTAGATTAGATTTACCAGGTAGACCATTAATTTATGGGACAACACCTGATTTTATGAGATGTTTTTCAATTTCTTCATTAGACGAACTTCCTGTTCTTGATAAAGAAGTTGAAAATGTAGAGGAAGAGACTCAAACAGAAGAATCTGATGAAACTAATTAAAAGGGAGGAGAAGCGTTGATAGGTTTATACATATTTTTAGGTATAATCGCTTTCTTTGTAATAATTTTAAGTATAAGAATAACTGTCAACGGTGAATTCTTTGAAGAGTTTTATCTTGATGTGCAGTGGTTATTTGTAAAAATTAAAATCTTACCTGCAAAGAAAAAAGACAAAAAGGATAAAAAACCTAAAAAAGAGAAAAAGAAAAAAGAACCTAAACCTAAAGAAGAAAAACCGGTTGACGAAAATCTTACAGAAGATGTTGAAAAGAAAGATAATATATTTGTAAGGTTTTATAAAAATCAAGGTTTTGATGGGGTTGTTCAGTTAATCAAAAATGTTGCTTATTCATTAAGCAAAATGATGAAATCCTTTAATAAACATCTTGTTTTGAGAAAGTTGTATTTATGGATGACTGTTTCAGAAGACCAAAATGCTGCTGAAACTGCAATAGCTTATGGTAAATTATGCCAAACAGTTTTCCCTGCAATGTCATACATTTGCAATACAATGACTGTTAAAAATTACGATGTTCAAATTGAGCCAGACTTTTTAGGCTCAAAAAACAAAGCAGAATTTGCATTTTCTGTTTCCGTTAGACCAATTTTCTTTATAAATGCAATTATAGTTTTAGCATTTAGATTATTGGGTAAAGTTGTTGTCAAGTTCCTTTTAGGAGCAAGAGATAAATCAAAAAATAATAAAAATATAAATGATGAAAAAGGTGGTGCTTTATGATGAAAGAAAAATCATCAGCAGCAGGAATTCTCGAAAGTACAATTGAAAAGGTAAAAGACCTTGTAAATGTAAGTACAATTATTGGTGAGCCAATAAGCGTAGATGGTGGAGTAACAATTATTCCAGTATCAAAGGTTACTTATGGTTTTGCTTCAGGTGGTTCAGATTTCCCATCAAAGAGCAATCAAGATATTTTTGGCGGTGGCGGTGGAGCAGGCGTTACAATCACTCCTGTTGCA
This sequence comes from Candidatus Fimenecus sp., assembly GCA_045593645.1. GTDB lineage: Bacteria > Bacillota > Clostridia > Oscillospirales > Acutalibacteraceae > Fimenecus. The sequence goes on from JAZNWZ010000065.1 coordinate 2,338, forward strand.
TTCCTCGTTGTAGATGCTTATGGCAATGTTGATATTAAGCATATTACTGCATTTGACAACGTTGCAGAACGTGCAGTTAGCTTAGTTCCTGAAATGTTTGACAAGGTTTCTTGTGCAATCAACAAGGCTAAAATGGACAAAGCATATGCTGATGCAATCAGCGAATCAGTAAAAGAAGAAGTTGCTGAATAATTATATTTTAAATCCAATATAGGCGGTCATAATTGTCAAAAATTATGACTGCTGTTTTGGCGTTTATAAGAACAGTTTTTATTCGTGTTTTTAGGTGAAAATAATGGCAGATAATAGCGTAAGACTTCAAAAATATATTTCTGAATGTGGCATAGCTTCACGAAGAAAAGCAGAAGAACTTATCTCACTCGGTAAGGTTAAAGTTAATGGCAGAGTTGCGTCTATCGGCGATAAAATTGACCCAAAGCGTGATGATGTTGTTGTAATGGGCAAAAAAATTAAGAAAACAAAGAAAAACACATACATTATGCTTCATAAACCACGTGGTTTTATAACCACTTTAAATGATGAAATGGGCAGAAAATGTGTTGCTCAACTTATTGAGGATGTTGGCACAAGAGTTTATCCTGTTGGCAGATTAGACAGAGATTCTGAAGGTCTTCTTTTACTTACTGATGATGGTGAATTTGCTAATGCTATGACTCATCCTGCAAAACATGTTCCAAAAACTTATCGTGTTACAATTAGACCATCAATTAATGAAGAACAAATTACAGCACTTACAACAGGTGTTGAAATTGATGGTAGAATGACTTTGCCATCAGAGGTTCGTGTCATTGAAAAAACTGAGGGTAGAGTTGTAATTGAAATCATTATTTATGAGGGCAGAAATCGTCAAATTAGAAAAATGTGTGAAGTTTTAGGACTTGAAGTAGCGAGACTTAAAAGAACACAAATTGGTTCTGTAAAACTTGGTATGTTAAAAGCTGGGGATTGGCGTAACTTAACTGAGGACGAAGTGCATAAGCTTACTGTTGCTGCCTCATTAGATAGAAAGACAAGATAACTATGGTATTTTATAAACCTATTACTGATATTGAAAAAATTGAAGAACTTTTTCCTACAATAATGCTTGAAGATTGCTCAATTTATGGTGCATATATGGGCTATGATGAGGACGATACATTTGTAGGTAAGGCTCTTGTAAAAGTTAATGGATACAACTGCTACTTAATAAGTGTTGAGTGTGATTTTGATGATAAGCTATTAGTTGAAGGTTTTGTCAGAGCAGCATTGAACTTTAGTGCAAACAGAAGTGCTTATATGGCATACTGTGAATTAGAAATGATTTCTGATGTTTTGCTCAACTTGGGCTTTGAAGAAAATAGTGGTATTTATAGTGGTGATATTCCATCATTACTTAAAGGTTCATGCAGTTGTTGTAAATAATTTGGAGTGTAATTTATGATTAGAAGTATGACAGGTTTCGGAAGAGCACAACAAAATGTTGACTCTTTGAACGTTACTGTTGAAATTAAAAGTGTAAATCACAGATATTTTGAGTTTAATTCTCGCGTTCCAAGAAATTATGGTTTCCTTGAAGAAAAACTCAAGAGTTTTGTAGGCTCACTTGTATCAAGAGGTAAGGTTGAGTGCTATGTTACGATTGAGAACTTAGAAGAAAGTGATGTTGAAATTCTTGTTAATCATTCATTAGCAAAGTCATATTTAAATGCTATCAATGAATTAGCAGAGGCAAACGGCCTTGCTTTAAGAGACGATTTAGCTCTTTCTTCTTTGATTAGATATAACGATATTTTTACTGCTCATAAGCAAGAAGCAGATGAAGATAGAATTTGGAATGCAGTTAAAAGCACAGTTCAAATTGCCGTTTCAAAGTTTATTGAAATGCGTGAGGTTGAGGGTGCAAAGCTTAAAAAAGATGTTCTTGACCGTGCCGATTTAATTCTTAACAAGGTTTCTGTTATTGAAGAAAGGTCTCCTGAAACAGTTAAAGAATATAACGAAAAGTTGCTTAACAGAATTAACGAATTCCTTTCTGATGTTCAAGTTGACGAGCAACGTCTTTTAACTGAATGTGCAATTTTTGCTGATAAAGTTGCAGTTGCAGAAGAAACAGTTAGACTTCGTAGCCACATTGACCAATTGAGAGAATTGCTTGATAGTGATGAAGCAATAGGTAGAAAAATTGATTTCTTAGTTCAAGAAATGAACAGAGAAGCAAATACAATTGGCTCAAAAGCACAAGATGTTACTATTGCTCGTAATGTTATTGATATAAAAGCAGAGATTGAAAAAATCCGTGAGCAAATTCAAAATATTGAATGAGGTAGATTAAATGAAGCTTATCAATATTGGCTTTGGAAACGCAGTAAATGCAGACAGAGTAATTGCAATTGTTTCAACTGACTCTGCACCTGTGAAAAGAATTGTTGCTCAAGCCAAAGAAAATCATATGCTTATTGATGCAACTCAAGGCAGAAAAACACAGTCTATTGTAATTATGGATAGCGACCACGTTGTATCTACATATTTAAAAGCTGAAGTAATTCTTAATAGATTAGATAATATTAGCGTGGTGGGGGATTCATCTTATGAAGAATAATGGCTTATTAGTCCTTTTTTCTGGACCATCTGGCGTTGGCAAGGATACCGTGTTAGAAGTTGTTTTAAATAAAGATAAAACTCTTCAAAAGTCAATTTCATTAACTACAAGAGCAATTCGTGAAAACGAAGTTGATGGTAAAGATTATTACTTTATTGATGTTGCAAAATTTGAGAATATGATTGAAAACGGTGAAGTTCTTGAGTTTGCAAAATATGGTACAAACCTTTATGGAACACCAAAAGCGCCTGTTGATAAGTGGCTTAGTGAGGGTAAGATTGTAATACTTAAAATTGAAGTTCAAGGTGCAAGCAATATTAAAAAGCTTTATCCTGAATCTATTGGTATTTTTGTTATGCCACCTTCAATGGAAGAACTTGAACAAAGACTTCGTTCAAGAGGAACAGAAGATGAGGCTGATATTCAAAAACGTCTTGAAATTGCTCGTAATGAAATTGCTCATAGCAAAGATTACGACTATCTTGTTGTGAATGATGACTTGAATAAAGCATCTGAAAATGTTATAGAAATTTTACATAATTTATTATAAGAGAGGTAACAAATAATGTTTAATCCAGATTTAAGAAATGTACTTAAAGACAATGCTAGCCGTTACTCATTAGTAATTGCAGTTGCTAAAAGAGCAAGAGAAATCTCTGCATATGCAGATGAAAATCAAGAGATTCTCGACGAAAAGCCTGTAAGCATTGCTCTTGACGAAATTATTTCAGGTAAACTTGAATACACAATTCCAAAAGAAATGTAATTAAATTTTCACAATTTAATATCAAAGGTAAAGGGGGCATAATAATGAGACAAATTACTATAGCAAAAGTTGCAGTTGAAAATACAACAGTTGCTTTTGATATGTTGTTCGATTATTTTGTCCCTTCTGATTTGTTAGCAGAAGTTTCTGCAGGTAAAAGAGTGATTGTACCATTCGGAAAAGGCTCAACTAAAAGAGTTGGTATAGTCTTTTCTGTCAAAAATAATGTTGAAACAGATAAAACTCTTAAGTTTGTATCAGAAGTTTTAGATAAAGAACCATTGCTCTCAAACGAAATGCTTTTGACTGCAAATTATATTCATGACCAAACTTTTTGCACTTATTTTGAAGCGTGCAAACTCTTTTTCCCAATTGCATTATCAATGAAATTAAAGTATCAATATGCTTTAAATCAAGAATATCAAGGCGAGATTACTGATGCTCTTGAAAAACAGGTGTTTGACTATTTGTATTCAAAGAATCAGTTTATTTCAAGTGAATCAATATGTAAAAACATAGGTGTTAAAAATACTGATTTGCTTGATAATATGGTCAAAAAAGGCATTTTGTTTAGAAATATTGATGCTCAACAAAAAATTGGTGATGCTTCAATTAAAATGGTTAGACCACTTGTTGATGTTAATGCTGAAGGCAATTTTGAAGGAAAAATTACAAAGAAACAGTTAGAAGTATTAAAAATTTTGTGTGATGTAGGCTCTGTTTCTGTAAGGGAAATTTGTTATTTTACTGGTTTTTCTTCAAATGTAGTTACAGCATTAGAGAGTAAAGGCTTTGTAGAGATTTTTGATGAAGAAATATATCGTGCACCTTACGATGTAGATATCGAACCAAAGCAAGAACCAATTATTCTCTCCGAAGAACAAAATCATGCTTTTACTGAGTTGTTAAAGCTTTATAAAGAAAAAAACGCACGATGTTCGTTGCTTTATGGAGTTACAGGCTCTGGCAAAACACAGGTTTATTTAAAACTTATTGATGAAGCATTAAAGGATAATCGTGGGATTATAGTTATGATTCCTGAAATCTCATTAACACCACAACTTTTGTCATTGTTTTATGAAAGATATGGTAATAAAATTGCAGTATTTCATAGTGCTTTATCCTTAGGACAACGTCTTGATGAGTGGAAACGAGTTAAAAGAGGCGAGGCAAAGATTGCAATTGGTACTCGCTCTGCAGTATTTGCTCCTTTTGACGATATTGGCTTAATAATCATTGACGAAGAGCAAGAACATACATATAAGTCAGAAATGACACCTCGTTATCATACTCGGGATGTGGCAGGATATAGAATAAGTAAACATAATGGTTTGCTCTTGTTGGCATCTGCAACACCTTCTATTGAGTCATATACAAAAGCACAAAATGGCATATATAAGCTTTTGGAGCTTAAACAAAGATATGGAAATGCAGTTTTGCCTACTGTTGAAATTATTGATACAACCTATTCATCTGATATGATAGGTGAGAATATTAGTAAACGACTTGCAGAAGAACTAAAAGAAAATTTTGATAACAAAAAACAATCAATTTTACTTTTGAATCGTCGTGGATACAATACTTATGCTTCTTGTAAAGAATGTGGTTCTGTTATAACTTGTCCTCAATGTAGCATTTCGTTGACTCATCATATAAAAAATGGTCGTTTAATTTGCCATTATTGTGGCTATTCAATTCCATTTACAAAAATATGTCCAAAATGTAATACTGAATCTGTAAGCTTTACTGGTTATGGAACTCAAAAGCTTGAAGAAGAGCTTGCATCTATTGTGCCAGATGCAAAGGTGCTTCGAATGGATACTGATACAACAGTTTCTCGTTTTTCTTATGAAGAAAAATTTGGAAGCTTTGCAAAAGGCGATTATGATATTCTTATTGGTACACAAATGGTTGCAAAAGGTCTTGATTTCCCTAATGTAACGCTTGTTGGAGTTTTAAATATTGATTCAATGCTTTATAATGATGACTATAAAAGTGCTGAACGCGCATTTGACTTGATTACTCAAGTTGTTGGCAGAAGTGGACGTGGTGAATATTTAGGTAAAGCCTATATTCAAACATCATTTCCTGATAGCGAAGTAATTACATTGGCAAAAAACCAAGATTTCAATTCTTTTTATAATATTGAATTACCAATTAGACAAGCTTTGATATATCCACCATTTTGCGATATTTGTGTTGTTGGTTTTTCTGGTGAAAAAGAGGCTAATGTATATAAAGTTGCAAATTCATTTTTAAATAATTTAAGACAAGTTCACTCTGATGAGTTTAAAGATATAAATATAATTGTTCTTGGACCTGTTGTACCAAGAGTTGCTAAAATTGCAGGCAAATATCGTTCAAGAATTTTAATCAAATGTAGAAATAATAAACGATTTAGAGAAATGATGAATTTCTTATTAAAATCCTTTACAAAGGATAAAAACGATGTCAGCATTTATGTAGACTTAAATCCTGAAAATTTAATGTGAGGTAAAAAATAATGGCAATTAGAAATATTAGAACCGAAGGGGATTCTATTTTAAGAAAAACAAGTAGACCAGTTGAGAATTTCGATTCTCGTTTGTGGGAGTTACTTGACGATATGAAAGATACAATGTACCATGCTGAAGGTGTTGGTCTTGCTGCAGTTCAGGTTGGTATTCTTCGCAGAGTCGTTGTTATTGATGTTGGCGATGGACTTATGGAACTTATTAACCCTGAAATCATTGAAACAGAGGGTGCACAATGTGGTGTTGAAGGGTGCTTATCTTTGCCAGGCAAACAAGGTACAACAATTAGACCAAAAACTGTTAAGGTTAAGGCTCAAAATAGACATGGTAATTGGTGTGTTTATAAAGGCACAGATTTAAAAGCAAAGGCTTTTTGCCATGAAATTGACCATCTTGACGGTATTCTTTATGTTGATAATTTGGCAACACAAGAACAAATCAATAATTTTCCTAATATGAAAGAGTGATAATATGCGCATTATTTTTATGGGTACACCTGATTTTTCAGTACCATGTTTAAAAGCACTTGTTAATAGTAAACACCAAGTTGTTGGTGTATTCACTCAACCTGACAAGCCAAAAGGTAGAGGATATGAGTTAGCACCACCACCGGTAAAGGTATGTGCTTTAGAAAACAATTTAAATGTATATCAGCCTAAATCAATGCGTGATGGCGAAGCACTTGAAATTATCAATTCATTAAATGCTGACTTAATTATTGTTGTAGCGTTTGGAAAAATTTTGCCAAAAGAAGTACTTGAAAGCGTAAAATATGGTTGCATAAATATTCATGCTTCATTGTTACCAAAGCTTCGTGGAGCTGCACCAATTCAATGGAGTATTTTGAATGGCGATAGTGAAACAGGTGTAACATCTATGCAAATGGATGTGGGACTTGATACTGGCGATATGCTTATTAAAAAAGTTATTAAAATTACTGATGAAATGAATGCAGGGGAACTTTTTGATAGATTATCAGAGTTAGGCGCAGAAGTTTTGCTTGAAACTATTGATGCAGTTGAAAACAATACATTAAATCCAATTAAGCAAAATGATGACGAATCTACTTATGCATCAATGCTTTCTAAAGAACTTTGTCCAATAGATTTTTCCAAACCTGCACAAACTGTACACAATCAAATTCGTGGACTTTGTCCTTGGCCTGTTGCAACAACAAAGGTTAATGGAAAACTTTTAAAGGTGTTTAAATCAAAAGTAATTAAATCAAATAAAAATGGAATTTTTGGAGAAGTTATAGATAACGACAATAAACTCGTAGTTTATTGTGGTGATGGTAACTGTGTTGAAATTCTTGAATTGCAAGCTGAGGGCAAAAAGAGAACTGATACTGCAAGTTATTTAAGAGGCAATAAAATTGATTTAGGTACAATTTTAGGAGGCTAATATGGGATATTACTTCTTGTCAAATTATTATTATGTTATTATAGTTTTACCAATGGTCATTTTGTCATTGATTGCTTCCGCAAGAGTAAACTCAACATTTAATAAATATTCAAAAGTTTTTTCTTCTCGTCAGATGACTGGTGCACAAGCAGCATTTGAAATATTGAGATATTATGGAATCACAAATGTTAAAATTGAGCGAGTTTCTGGAAAGTTAACCGACCATTATGACCCAAAAACAAATGTAATAAGATTGTCAGATAGTGTTTATGACTCAACAAGTGTTGGTGCTATTGGTGTTGCTTGCCATGAGGCAGGTCATGCTGCACAATATGCTACAAGTTATGCACCAATTAAATTAAGAAATTTTATTTTTCCGGTTGCATCGTTAGGCTCAAACTTGGGAATTCCAATTGCAATTTTGGGAATATTCTTAAGTTTTCAGCCATTAGTAATTGCAGGTGTTGTATTTTTCACATTTGCTGTGTTTTTTCAACTTGTTACATTGCCTGTTGAGTTTAATGCAAGCAGACGTGCATTGCAGGTGATTTCTGAAACAAGCATTTTAAGTGATGTTGAAAAAGATGGTGCAAGAAAAGTTCTTTCTGCAGCAGCAATGACATATGTTGCAGCGTTAGCAGTAAGTATAGCAAACCTTTTAAGGCTTTTGCTTTTAACAAACAGAAGAAGGAAATAGAAATTAAATGGATGATAGATATTTAGCTTTTAAGATTTTAAGCAAAATTGAACACGACAAGGCTTATTCAAACATTGTTGTTGATACTGTTTTAAGTAATAATGATGCAGTTTCAGCACCCTTTGTTTGCAACCTTGTTTATGGGGTAATTGAAAGAAAAATTACCCTTGATTACATATTGTCTAAATTTTTATCACAACCAATTAAAAAACTTAATCCACAGGTTTTAACTATTTTACGAATGGGTACTTATCAGCTTAAGTTTATGGATAAAGTGCCTGATTCTGCAGCAGTAAATGAAAGTGTAAAACTAGTAAAAAAAACAAAATGTGGTTTTGCTTCAGGACTTGTAAACTCGGTTTTAAGAAAGATTTCACAAGCGAATATTGAATATCCTAAAACTGAAGATATAAAATATAACTTTAGTATTAAATATTCTTGTCCTGAATCACTTGTAGAGCACTTTATTAACGATTATGGTATTGAAAAGACAGAAGATATTTTAAAAGCATCTATTGGTGATGTACCATTATTTATTCGTGCAAATACATTAAAAATTTCTGCGAAGGAGCTTGTTGACAAGCTTTCGAGTGAAGGAGTAACTGCAAAGGCATTAGATAACAATTCAACACTTGAAATTATTGATGGTAACTCTGTTTTTAAGACACAAGCCTATCAAAAAGGATATTTTCATGCTCAAGATTTAGCCTCTCAAGAGTGCATTTCTGCATTAGCACCTAATAAAAATGATATTGTTTTTGATATGTGTGCAGCTCCTGGTGGCAAGTCATTTACAATGGCAGAAATGATGGAAAATCAAGGCAAAATATACTCTTTTGATTTGTATGACCATAAGATTAAACTTATAAACGATGGTGCAAATCGACTTGGCATAAATATTATCAATGCTCAAAATGGAGATGCATCTGTTTATAATGAGAAACTTCCAAAAGCAGACAAAATACTTTGTGATGTGCCTTGTGCAGGTCTTGGTGTTATAAGACGTAAGCCTGAGATAAAGTACAAGGATTTCCAGTTTGTTGACAAATTATGTGAATTGCAATATAATATTTTAGATAATGCAGCATTATATTTAAAGGATAAAGGTGTTATTATGTATTCAACCTGTTCTTTAAGTAATAAAGAAAATGCTGAAGTTTGCAAAAGATTTTTAGAAGAGCATAAAGACTTTAAAGATGGTGGAATGGTAACCTTATTCCCAAGTGAGAATTGCTCTGATGGATTTTTCTATGCAAAACTTATTAGGGAATAAACTATGTTAAAAGATATACGCTCATTAAGTTATGACGAGTTATCAAAAGAAATACTTGATTTAGGATTTCCTAAGTTTCGTATAAATCAAATTTTTTCTTGGGTACACGAAAAATGTGTGTCGTCCTTTGATGAAATGACAAACATTTCAAAGGATATGCGATTGAAATTATCAGAGTATTTTGAGTTTAGTAATTGCAAAATCAACACTAAGCTTGTTTCTCAAATTGATGATACAGTCAAGTATTTGTTTGAGTTTGCTGATGGTGAATATGTTGAATGTGTTGTTATGAAATACAAATATGGATATTCAATTTGTATTTCAACACAAGTTGGTTGCAAAATGGGATGTACATTTTGTGCATCTGCAATTGGTGGCTTTGTACGACAACTTTCAACAGGTGAAATGCTAACCGAAATTTATACTGCTCAGAACGACTTGAACATTAAAATCAATCATATGGTGCTTATGGGTACTGGTGAGCCACTTGATAACTATGATAATGTTATGAAAATGCTTGACCTTATTACTGATGAAAAGGGTCAAAATATGAGTATGAGACATATTTCATTATCTACTTGTGGCATTGTTCCTAAAATTTATGATTTGGCAGACAAAAAGCTTGGCTTAACCTTGTCTGTATCTCTTCATGCTCCAAATGATGAAATCAGGTCAAAATCTATGCCTATAAATCATAGTTATAATATAAATGAACTGTTAAAGGCTTGTAGGTATTATGCTAATACTACAAATAGGCGAATTTCATTTGAATATGCTATGATTCAAGGTGTAAACGATAGTGATGAATGTGCATATGAATTAGCAAAGAGATTAAGCGAGATTTTGTGTCATGTCAACTTAATTCCTGTTAATAATGTTAGAGAAACTAACTATAAAAAAAGTACAATAGAGCGTCAAAAACGCTTTGTAGATATATTGGCTTCAAAAGGTATTACTGCTACTGTGCGTCGAACACTTGGTAGCGATATAAATGCTTCTTGTGGTCAACTTAGAGCTTCTAAAAGAAAAAGTGGGTGAATTTCTTGAGGATTGTGGCAAAGACCGATATTGGATTAAAAAGAAGTAGTAATCAAGACTCTTATGCAGCAGGTGAATTACCAGGCTCAGTTGCATGGGCAGTAGTTTGCGATGGAATGGGTGGAGCTGCAGGAGGCAACATTGCAAGCTCAACTGCAGTTAAATTGATTTCAGAGCGAATTTGTGCATCATATCGTGATGGAATGAGCTCAAACTCAATTCGTAATATGCTGGTTTCTGCAATTACTGCTGCTAATATAAGTGTTTATGATATGAGTGTTGCAAATTCTGACCTTGCAGGAATGGGTACAACAGTTGTTGCTGCTTTAATTGCAAATGGTAGCGTGTGCATAGCTCATGCAGGCGATTCTCGTGCATATATCTTGACTGAAGGTGTATTAAAACAACTTACGAAAGACCACTCTTTTGTACAAGAAATGGTTGATAGAGGAGATATTACACCTGACCAAGCAAAAGAAGACCCACGAAAAAACCTTATAACTCGTGCACTTGGTGTTGAAAAAGAGTTAAGAATTGATTTTTGTGAAGAATTCATTGATGACAAAGATGTTGTTCTTATCTGCACAGATGGTTTGACAAATTTTGTTGAGCCTACCGAAATTTATGAACTTACCAGTGATGGTAATTTTTATGAATATGCAGAAAGATTAGTAAATAAAGCCAACCAAAATGGTGGTGGAGACAACATTACCGTAGTTACCGTTTCTTATTGATATAGGAAGGAGTTGTATTTATGGATAATTTTTGTGGAAAAAGACTTGACGGTCGATATGAAATAAGAGAAATCATTGGCGTAGGCGGTATGGCTGTTGTTTATAAAGCTTATGACAATATTGATGATAGAATTGTTGCTATTAAAATCTTAAAAGACGAATTTTTGACAAACGAAGAGTTAAAAAGACGTTTTAAAAATGAATCAAAGGCAATTGCAGTGCTTTCACATCCTAATATTGTGCGTGTTTACAATGTTAGCTTTGGTGATAGACTTCAATATATTGTAATGGAATATGTTGATGGCATTACATTAAAGGAATATATTGAGCAACAAGGCGTAGTGAATTGGAAAGAGGCTGTGCATTTTGCAGGTCAAATTCTTGCAGCACTTCAACATGCGCATGACAAAGGTATTGTTCACCAAGATATTAAGCCACAAAACATTATGTTGCTTCAAGATGGTACAATTAAAGTTACTGACTTTGGTATTGCGAGATTTAGTCGTGCTGATGGTAACACAAAAACAGATAATGCAATTGGCTCTGTTCACTATATCAGCCCCGAACAAGCTCGTGGTCAAAGAACTGATGATAAAGCTGATATCTATTCAGTAGGCGTTGTTATGTATGAAATGCTCACTGGACAACTTCCATTCCAGTCTGATAGTGCCGTTTCTGTTGCATTGATGCAACTTCAACAAGACCCTATTAGACCTCGTGAGTTATTACCAACATTACCATTAGGGCTTGAACAAATTACAATTCGTGCAATGCAGAAAAATCCAAGTGAAAGATATCATTCTGCAGCAGAAATGTTAATGGATATTAACGATTTTAAGCGTAACCCTGCTATTAAGTTCAACTATTCATATTTTGTTGATAAAGAGCCAACAAAATACATTAAAACATCTGAAATCATTGAAAAAGCAGATATGGATGATGAAGAGGTTGAGATTGAAGAAAAGAAGAGCGTTAACCGTACAACTGCAGTAATGATTGGAGCTTTTGCAGGCGTTGCAGTTATTGCAATTATTATAGCTTTGGTGCTTGGAATTATGGGCAACCAAAAAATTCCGGTTGATAACTTTGTAAGTAAGAATTTCAAAGATGTTTATGGAAATGCAGAATATACTGACTTTAAACTTGAATATGTGTTTAAAGAAGAACTATTAGAACATCATGAATTAGGTACAATTACTGCACAAAGTATTGAAGCAAGCAGTAAAGTTAAAAAAGGTACAAAAATTACATTAACTGTTGCAGGCACTGAAGAAGATGTTATGGAAACCCTAAAAGATACATCAGTTTTCATACTATCAAGTGATGTAATTGGTATGAAAGAAGCAGATGCAATAGCATACTTAAAAGAAAAATACGGTGTTCAGGTTGAAAGCGTTGATAAGTATAATGAAGAATATGAAGTTGGAATGGTTTTTGCTACTGACCCAGATGTAAATGCAACTGTAAAGGCGGGAGATACTGTTACAATTTTCGTTGCTACTGATGTAAAAGAGCAAGTAAAAGTAATTGACTTTTTAATCTTTGAAACAGAAGAACGTATTGAAGAGCAAATTAAAAAGTACGGCTTAAAGGCAGAGTTTGAAATTGTTCCAAGTGACAAACCAACAGGAACGATTTTTGAACAAAGTGTGCCAGCTGAAACTTATATTGATTCAGGTTCGACAATCACATTTAAAGTAAGTGATGGTTCTCTTTGTGAGAGAGAAGCTTCAATTACAGTTAAAATGCCAAACAATGGTACTGCTTCATCAGGTCCAATTCAAGTGTTCCTTGATGGCAAGTTATATAAAGAAGAAACAGTGTTGTTAAATGGTAGTGATTATGTATTCAAAGTTAACGGTGTTGGTGTAATGTCATATAAGATTATCTATGTTGGTGGCAATAGTGTTCTTCAAGAGGGAACTATTGATTTCTCACAAGAAACACCGGTAATTTCTGAAAAGATGGCAGTTTTGCCTAATGTTGTTGATTACACAATTGACGAAGCAAAATTAATGCTTGCTGAAGCAGGTTTTGTAAATGTTGTTATTTCATATGAGAATAGTGATATTCCAAAAGGAAAGGTTATTGCACAATCACCAACAGATACAGGTGTTGAACACAAAACAACTGAGACAATATATATTACAGTAAGTGATGGACCTGCAGTATAGTATGAGTACATTAAACGGAATTATAACAAAAGGAATTGGCGGCTTCTATTATATAGAAGTCGCTGATAAAATTTATGAATGCAAAGCTCGTGGAATATTTAGAAAAGAAAAAGTTACACCATTAGTAGGTGATAGGGTCGAAATCTCTGTCAATGATAATGCAGAAAATACTATTGATAGAATTTTTGATAGAAAGAACTTTTTAAATAGACCGCCTGTGGCTAATATTGATAATTTAATAATTGTTGTTTCAACGGTTGAGCCTAAACCGAATTTTTTGGTAATTGATAAACTTATCGCAACTGCTGAACAAAAAGGAATTGAACCAATAATTGCAATTTCAAAATGTGATTTATCAACAACAGATGAAATAGTATCTGTATATAAACAGTCAGGAATTACCGTTATTTTGCTTAATAGTGAAGAGGGGATAAATTCTGTTAAATCACTTATGAAAGACAAAATAACGGCATTTACGGGCAATTCTGGTGTGGGTAAGACAACATTGCTTAACAAACTTGACCCAACATTAAACCTTGCAACCGGTAAAATCAGCGATAAGCTTGGTCGTGGAAGACATACAACTCGTGAAGCATCACTTTTTAAAGTAGCAGGTGGCTATGTTATTGATACACCCGGCTTTTCATCTTTTGAGTTTGATAAGAATGAAATAATATTAAAAGATGATTTGCCATATTGCTTCAGAGAATTTAGAGAGTATTTGGGTAATTGTAAATTTTCAACTTGTTCTCATACTTGTGATAAAGGCTGTGCTATTTGTGAAGCAGTTGAAAAAGGCTTAATTAATCAAACTCGTCATAGTAATTATATTTCTATGTATAATCAAGCAAAGGAAATTAAGGAATGGGAACTTTAAACAACCGATGTGTAATAATAGGTGGGGGAGAAACAACCACCGAATTTATACTTGAAAATTTAAAGAATGATGACTTTGTAATCTGTGCCGATAGTGGCTATGATTATTTGGTTGACACTAATATTGTTCCAAACTTAATTATTGGCGATTTTGATTCAATTAAGAATAAAAGTTTGAGTGTGGATACAATTACATTGCCAGTTGAAAAAGATATTACTGATACACAAGCTGCTTTTGAAAAAGGTAAGGCTAAAGGATATAGTGAATTTTTGCTTCTTGGTGGAACAGGTGGTAGATTTGAACACACTTTTGCTAATATTGCTGTAATGGCATCAGCAACTTGTAAAGGTATTGGCTTTGAAATTATAGATGAAAAACACCATTTTTATTGTGTGCATAATTCCTCTATTTCAATTAAAAAAGGTGATAATGAACAAGTTTCAGTATTTGCTTTTGGTTGCGTTGCAAAAGGTGTCTCTGAAAAAGGTATGTATTATTCTTTAGATAATGCAGAGCTAAGTCCTTTTGACCATATAGGAATAAGTAATCACATAGTAGATGATTTTGGCACTATTTCAGTTGAAAACGGTACACTCATAATAATAAAAACTAAAATGTAACAGAAAAAATCCCCTTGCATAAAATGTAGTAAAATACATAAATGCAGGGGGATTATTTATGGGTAAAAGAACAGGAAATAAAGGCTTGATATTTGTGGCATTAGGTCTTGGGCTGATAATTTCTATACTTTTACCTGCAAAGTTTATTATAGTGCTTTTAGCAGGGGCACTAATAATATGTGGTCTTGCTCTCTGCAAATCATAGGGGAGAGATATATGAAAGTAGTATTAGTAAAAAGTCCAAAAGTCATTAGTGGTGTACTTAGATTAATTTTTGGAATTAAAAAGTCATAAAACAAAAGCTCTCGTTAAACGAGAGCTTTTTATATGTTGCTGTTTGACAATAAAACAAATTTTTGATATATTTAACTTAAGGTCTGTATAAAAAAAGTACCCTGGGACGAACACAAAAGAACCGTCCCCTTGTGCTTCCAATGGTGATATCCTTCCTAAGTAAAAGGAGTAACTGATAATGGATGATTGGCGTTTATTTAGAGAACAAGATAAATATTTGTATAAAGTAACCTTAGTTAAGCAGTCATACAAAGCGAGTAATCCTTTTAACGACCACGACCATTGTGAATTTTGTATGGCGAAGTTTGGAAAAGGGTTCAATGATTTAAAGCAAGGTTACAGAACAGAAGATAGCAATATATGGATTTGTCCTCAATGTTATGACGATTTTAAAGAACAATTTAAATGGAAGTGCAAGTAAAAGTGTACAGGGGACAGTTCTCAAAGAAAGTGTACAGGAACAAAAGAACCGTCCCCTTGTGCTTCAAATATTTGAATAAGGTGAACAGAGTTGGATTTTAGTTTTTTTATTGTGTTATTAATAGGAATTTTTATATGTATTCTTGCTAGTATTATTCCTTTTATAGATTGTGTGTCTATTATATTTTCTTTTACAAAATTGAAGCCCAAAGATTATGATAATTATCTTTCTAGAATTAATAGCCTCCAATATAAAGAGCATAAAAAGAAATGGAGAAGAATTTACTTAGTATTGTCGTTGATTTTTGTTGTTTTTTATTTTTTAATATGGATGTTCTTGCAAAACATACTAAAAAGTTTTTATGGGGCAATAATTTGTTATTCTATCATTTATGGAATAGTAAATAATAGTGAATATAAGACCAGAAGACGTATTGAAGCGAAAAAATCTAACAACTAGGTCCAATCAAAAGGGAACACAAAAGTGCACAAGGGGACGGTTCTTCTGTGTTTTAAAGAAATTTTAAGGTGGCTTGCATGAAACGAATAAAAATTTACTCGAATAAACAAATGTTGAGCAGGCAAAGAATTTTTATAGGAAAATTAAAGAGTGGTAAATATGAAACATATTAAGATTTATTTTATTATATTACTGGTATTCATTATGTTTACTATTTCTTCTTTTGAGTCTTATGCCATGGAAACAGGTTTTGAAACTGAAACAATGTCACAAGAAGAAAAAAATGAGTTTATTAAAAACATAAGTATTTCCAAGTTATTAGAAGAACCTACTCGACAAGCTATTGAATGCTTTGATATCAACGAACATGAATTTGTAGCAATTGGATACAGTGAAAACAAAAGCAAAACAATATGTGTATATACAAAAGAAGGCGTGTTCCAATATGGTTACCACTTTATTTGCGATGGTAGTTATGGAATTGAGTTAACTAATGATTATTTAATAATTTATATTGTTCGCGGTAGCGTAGTACTTTCTATTAATAGCCATACTGGAGAAATTGAAGAAATGCTAAGTGTGCCAAACAGTATAGAAAATAATATATATTATAACGAAATTTCTTCAAATAAACGACAGATTGGTGATGTCGAGTATAAATTAAAAAATAACTATGGTATATTTAATTTTTTTATTACTTCTCATTCGCAATTGATTCGTGTAGATGAAACTGGCAACGAAACTATACTTCATGATGTTAGTTCTACTGAATATAAAAAAGTAATTTTTTCCATCATAGCAGGTGCTATTTTTGTATTTGGAGTTACAACTAATGTCATAATACTTCTTATTAAGGCAAACAAAAGCGGAAAAAGCCAGCCAACAATTCAATTTCCATGGCAGGTGTAAAAAACAAAAACAAAAAACACAAGGGGACGGTTCTTCTGTGTTCAACAATTTAATACTTTAACAAAGCAAGGGTGAGCCCAAACTCACCCTTGTATTTTTTGTTATAAAAAAGTGCAGATGTATTAAATGCATCTGCACTAAAAAGGTTATATAATTTAATATGCGATTATTTGAAATATCTGTTAAGAAGACCTTCAAATGCCTTACCGTGTCTTGCTTCGTCACGAGCCATTTCGTGAACTGTATCGTGGATAGCATCAAGACCTTGTTCCTTTGCACGTTTAGCAAGGTCAAATTTACCTGCAGTTGCACCATTTTCAGCGTCAACTCTCATTTCAAGGTTCTTCTTTGTGCTATCTGTTACAACTTCACCAAGAAGCTCTGCAAATTTTGCTGCGTGTTCTGCTTCTTCCCAAGCAGCTTTTTCCCAATAAAGACCAATTTCAGGGTAGCCTTCACGATGAGCAACTCTTGCCATTGCAAGATACATACCAACTTCTGAACATTCACCTTCAAAGTTAGCACGAAGGTCCATAATAATGTCTTCTGAAACGCCTTTTGCTACACCTACAACGTGTTCTGCTGCCCAAGTTCTTTCGTCTTCTTTAACTTCATT
This sequence comes from Candidatus Fimenecus sp., assembly GCA_045593645.1. Classification (GTDB taxonomy): domain Bacteria; phylum Bacillota; class Clostridia; order Oscillospirales; family Acutalibacteraceae; genus Fimenecus. The sequence goes on from JAZNWZ010000065.1 coordinate 19,732, forward strand.
GAACTTTTCAGCAGGAACTCTACATTGAGGGCATCTTTCAGGTGCTGAATCTCCTTCGTGAACATAACCACATACTGAACATACAAATTTTTTCATTTTTTTCCTCCAAAGTATATAATAAATAATTTTTTTATATTTTCACGGCGTTTTCACAAGTAGTGCATCTTCCAAAAAGCATAAGTGAATAACCGTAAATTTGACCAATGTTTTTGTCATTAAATAACAGATTATCATCAAAATCTGTTATGTCGTAAACATTTTTACAACATTGACATTTAAAATGAACGTGTGGGGTAGGGTTGCCATCAAACCTATCAACTCCACCATCAGGTATTTTTATTATCATACCACATTCTTCGAGCTGAGACAAGTTTCTATATAAAGTTCCTAAACTAATATTAGGAATTTCTTCTCTAACTGATAAGAACAAGTCCATAGCAGTAGGATGGTCATATCTTGACTTAAGATTATTTAAGATAGCATCTCTTTGCTTACTTTTTCTTTCAATTGCCACTTTTCTCAACTCCTTAACA
>JAZNWZ010000066.1:0-4400 GCA_045593645.1 Candidatus Fimenecus sp.
GAGTTGAGAGTGCTTCACCTTCAACATCTTCTGCAATAATAACAAGTTTCTTTGCAGCTTGAACGATTTGCTCAAGAAGTGGAAGAATTTCTTGAATATTTGAAATCTTCTTGTCTGTAATAAGAAGGAATGCATCGTCAATAACTGCTTCCATCTTATCTGTATCTGTTACCATATATGGTGAAATGTAGCCACGGTCAAATTGCATGCCTTCAACAACATCGCTATATGTTTCACTTGTCTTTGACTCTTCAATTGTGATTACGCCATCTGCAGTAACCTTTTCCATTGCTTCTGCAATAAGTTTGCCGATATACTCATCTGCTGCTGAAACTGTTGCAACACGAGCAATATCATCAGTTGATGAAACTGGCTTTGCATTTTTAAGAACTTCTGCAACTACTGTATCAACTGCAGCTTGCATACCCTTTTTAACTACCATTGGGTTTGCACCTGCTGCTACGTTTTTCATACCTTCACGAACAAGAGCCTGAGCAAGAAGTGTTGCTGTTGTTGTACCGTCACCTGCAACATCATTTGTTTTTGTTGCAACTTCTTTTACAAGCTGTGCACCCATATTTTCAAAAGCATCTTCAAGTTCGATTTCTTTAGCAATTGTAACACCATCGTTTGTAATAAGTGGTGCACCGTATTTTCTGTCAAGAACTACGTTTCTGCCTTTTGGTCCTAATGTGATTTTAACTGTATTGCTTAATTTATCAATACCATTTTGAAGGGCTTTTCTTGCCTCTTCACCATAAACGATTTGTTTAGCCATTATATAAACCCTCCTTATTCAACAATAGCAAGAATTTCTGATTGACGAACTACTACGAATTCTTCATTATCAAGTTTAACTTCTGTGCCTGAATATTTACCTGTGATTACTTTGTCGCCTACTTTTACATACATTGTAATTTCGTGGCCATCGATAACACCGCCTGGCCCTACTGCTACAACCTCAGCGATTTGTGGTTTCTCTTGAGCAGAAGAAGCAAGAACAATTCCGCTTTTTGTTGTTTCTTCCATAGCGCATGCTTTAAGTACAACTCTGTCTGCAAGTGGTTTAAGTGTCATTTTATATTACCTCCTGAAAGATTAATAAATACTGTTTTTAGCACTCTCAACTCTTGAGTGCTAATTTATATTTTAGCCATATTTTGCTAAAAGGTCAAGTGTTTTATGTAAATTTAATATTTTTTTAATAAATTATTAAACGGCGGGAGCAAGCCCCCGCCCTAATATGCTTTATGACAATCCAAAGGATACTGTTAATGCTCTGTTTATTTTATTCATATCTGTCGTGGATAGATTTCCCATTTTTTCTTTTAATCTTCGTTTATCTATAGTCCTTACCTGTTCTAAAAGCACAACCGAATCTTTGCTTAACCCACAAGCATCACCATTTACGCTTATATGTGTTGGTAGCCTTGTTTTGTCTTGCTGACTTGTGATAGCAGACACAATCACAGTTGGGCTATATTTGTTTCCAACATCATTTTGGACAATAAGTACAGGTCTGAGACCACCCTGCTCTGAGCCTATTACAGGGCTTAAGTCGGCATAATAAATGTCTCCTCGTTTAACGTTCATTTTGTATCACTCCTTTTCTTTATTTTTACCTATTAATTACAAAATTAAACATTAGGTTAAAAAATTGGAGTCAATACATTATATTCAATTATTTTTTTGGCTGTCCCACTACTATAAATATTCAAAATTTGTAAAGGTCAATATTTCCTCTTCATTTATGATTAGTTTAATAAATCTTTTTTCTTTATCTGTGTAGAGCTTACAAATGTGAGTATCTATTTGATATGTAAAAACAAGCATATTGTCAATTTCTTCTGTTGGGGTTGTGCCTTGTACATTATTTATGCAGGTTTCAACTGTTTTGCAAACCATATTAAAAGGCAGTTTTTTATTTGGCAAAGAAAAGCTTAACCCCTCATATGACAATTTATATTCTCCGTTGTTACACTCAATTATTGTGCCTTGTAGTGTTTCAGGTGAAGTCAAGGTAAAAATCAGAATGTCATTCATAGAATATTCTATATTTGCACTTATTTCAACATCATTAACCTTTGTGTTTACCACAGCAGAAAAGCCACTCACTGACAGTGCCTCCTTTTTAACATCCTTTTTATTTTCCTTTACACATCCGTTAAGCATTATTAAGCACATAAATATACAAAGGAATTTTTTCATACATATACCTTACTCAAATTTATTAAGGAAGGCTGGCATTTCGCTAAGCATTAAAGACGGTGTGTTGCCCATCATTGAGTATTTTTCACTTACATCATCACCTAATGCACCGTGAATATAAACCCCTGCTACGGCACTTTCAAAGCAATCTATGCCTTGTGCAATAAGTGAGCCGATAAAGCCTGCCAATAAATCCCCACTGCCCCCTGTTGCCATACCAGGATTACCTGTTGAGTTAATATAAATATCATCATATTCTTTACAACCAACAAGTGTGGCAGAGCCTTTAAGCACCAAAACAGTATTGTACTCTTTTGTAAAAGTCTGCACAAAGAATTCTCTTGTTGCTTCAATATTCTCAACAGTTTCATTCACAATTCGAGAAAACTCTTTTGGATGTGGCGTCAAGATTACTTGTGCCTTCGCTTCCTTTAATATATCTATATTATCTTTAAGACAATTTATGCCATCTGCATCAAGAATTAAAGGAACTTGAGCATTACGAATAACAAATTCAGTTACCTTTTTAGTATCGTCATCCGTGCCCATTCCACAGCCTAAAACAATGCAACTGCATTTTTGAATTTCTTTTTCAATTCGTTTTATGGAATTCTGTGAAATTCTACCGTTTTTATTGCTTTCAAGCGGAACAAGAGTTTGTTCCAGTGTTTTTGGTGCAATAGCACTATATGCTACGGCAGGAAAAGCAACCTTTACAAGTCCTGCACCACTATTTACTGCAGCCTTTGAAGCCAAGCAAATAGCATTTGGCATCTCATAGCTACCACCAATAAATAGCACTGTACCATAAGTGCCTTTATGACTATTAAACTTTCTTTTTGGAATGAATTCTTTAATATCCTTTTCATCAGCAGTAAAAAGCAAAGAATTAACCTTTGAAAACATTTTCTCTGAAATGCCGATTGGTGCAGTTACGATTTCACCACAAACTTCTTTTGTGGATTTGAAAACGTGAACAGGCTTTAATGCCATTACAGCAATTGTCATATCTGCTTTTACACAATCTTCAGGCACAAAGCTACTGTTTCCGTTAAGTCCACTCGGTAAATCTACACTTACAACTGTTGCACTTGACTCGTTTATCTTTTTAAACAATTGTTTGTGAACATCGTCTGCCTCACCTTTAAAGCCTATTCCAAAAATACAATCCACAATAATTTGTGATGAGGTAAATGCCATATCTACTGTTGCACTTGAATTAAAATCAATAACAGTAATTCCCATTGCCTTTACACTTGAGAGCATTTCTGATGCCTCTTCACTTGCAGTAATACCTGAAGACAACATTACAACTACATTATAGCCATCGTCCTTAAGCTTTCTTGCAATTACAAAGCCATCGCCACCGTTGTTACCTTTACCACAAACAACGAGAACCTTTCTCTTGTTTGTTTTATCAAAGGTTTGGCGAATAATTCTTGCACAATAAGCACCTGCATTTTCCATCATCTGTAAATAAGAAATGCCATTATCATTTGCAATTTTTTCCACTTCTTTAATATTTTCTGTATTTAAAATTCGCATAGGCTACACCTCTTAAAGATATTTTATCACACCATATTATTTTCTGCAATAAAAAAGCACTCGGGATTTTTCCCAAGTGCTTAAATATTAAAGAATATAAATTGTAACGTGTCTTACGCCCCATTGAGTACATTGCTCAATAGTATTCATATAAAGGTCAAGTGTAAAGTAGCCCTTTTCTGCAAATCCACCTGTATCAGCAGCAATAGAATAGCCATAAACTATGCCTTCATCTGACACAACCCACATTTTTGTTCCATATGGGATTTGTTCAGGGTTTACTGCAATATAACCAGGTCTTACCTTTTTGCCTGTTGATGTTACATTGCCAGGAAGACAATATGCAGACGCTCTACCTGTAATTGTATATTGATATTCTAAAGGAACATTATTTTCACCAATTACATATTCTTCAGGCATAAGAAGCTCTGAAATTGGTTTACCATTTTTCTCAACAATACTGTTTCCTGTTGTAAACTCTACTGATGGGTCTTCACCATAAACGCCAATCCAAACAAGGTGGTCAACTGCTTCTTCAAGAATTGTTTCTTCTAAAACAGTTGAAACTGCAAGCTCACCGTTTACATATTTATCTTCGTAAACAACAGTCTTTAAACCATCTGAGCCTTCACTCTTAACAACTTCTT
>JAZNWZ010000067.1:0-2335 GCA_045593645.1 Candidatus Fimenecus sp.
GCCCATCTTTCAGCGATAAAATCTTTGGTATTTAGTTGATGCCAACCAAATACATCATGCGGTATTAGCGACCGTTTCCAGCCGTTATTCCCCTCTGAAAGGCAGGTTGCTCACGTGTTACTCACCCGTCCGCCACTAAGATTATTTTCATTCTGCCGAAGCTTCATTCCAATAATCTCCGTTCGACTTGCATGTGTTAGGCACGCCGCCAGCGTTCGTCCTGAGCCAGGATCAAACTCTCTAAAAAATTGTATTAATACGAACCGTAGTTCGTTCTAATCATTTTCTAAAGTGCTTTTTAGCTCTTTACTTCTTAACTCAAACGCTTTGCGTTCTTTTTAAATTCTGTTTGTTACCACAGAATTACTGTTTCTTGTTTCTCTCTGTTTAGTACTTCCGTACTCCTCAAAGATTAACAGGGTTCCTTTTACTTAATCTCGTCGTTGTTTAATTTTCAAGGTTCAGTTGTCTTACCCGCTTTTGACGGGTGGACTTTTATTTTAACAAAGTCCCGGGAGTTTGTCAACACTTTTTTCAAACTTTTTTAATTTTCAAGTTTGCGTGTTGCGCTCTCACGCAGACAGCTTTGATATAATATCATAACAAAAACAACTTGTCAACAACTTTTTTCAAATTTTTTTTAAAAATTTTTTAATTATTTTTTCTTCTTTTTTCTATAGTATATATAGCACAAAAATCATTATTTTCAGAATTATTTTTTGAATAAAAAGACCTGTCTTGGCAAATATAGTAAAGAAACAAAACTAAAGATGGAGAAAACGAATGAGCGTTAAAATGAAAAAGAGAACAAAGATGCAAGTATTTTGGCAAATTATCGCAATAATTCTTCTTAACACTTTTGTTATTACAGCAATAGCGTTTACTTATAATCAAACAACTTCAGCAATGTCTAAAATTGGTTCTCGCGGTGAAGAAGTACGACAAATCCAGAAAAAACTTAAAGAATTAGGCTTTTACTCAGGTAGTATAGATGGTATATATGGAGTACAGACACAAAAAGCCGTTAAGCAATTTCAAAAAAGTCGTGGATTAACATCAGACGGAATTGCAGGGCCAAAAACACTTTTATATTTAGGAATAAGTTCAGGGACAAGTTCCAGTCAATATAGCTCAAGCGATATTTATCTGCTTGCAAAAATAATAACTGCTGAAGCTCGTGGCGAAAGTTATGTTGGTCAAGTCGCAGTTGGTGCAGTTGTGCTTAATCGTGTTAGGCACTCGTCCTTCCCCGATTCAATTTCAGGTGTAATATATCAGCCTGGAGCATTTAGTGCTGTTAGAGACAGCAACTGGTCAGTTGAGCCTGACGCTACGGCAAAAAAGGCTGCTCGAGATGCAATAAATGGTTGGGACCCTACGGGTGGTGCTATATACTATTATAATCCATCAAAAACTAATGACCGTTGGATACGAACACGACGTGTTGTTGCTACAATTGGAAGTCATGTTTTTTGCAAATAAAAAAGAGTGGGAGAAAATTTATTCTCTCACTCTTTTATTTTATCTTGTTAACAAAGTTCCGTCTTCAAAGACTAAAGTGTCAATGGCGCTATCATATTTAAATTTTGCACCGTTTAAATATCCATTCTTACCATCAAAATTCCACTTTATATCTTTCATTTCTTCTTCATACTTTTCACTTAACTGATAGTAATGTAAAAGCAAATCATCCTTCAATTCTTTTTCGCTATCATAACCATTTTGCTCTAAAAGAACTAAAAATCCATCTTCGCCATAATAAGATTTATATGCTTTTATTTCAGCATCGGCTGTCTTTTCTGCATCAAGAGTAGTATCAACTGTACCGTCTGCATTTAACTTGTATTCAAAATAGTAATTAAACTTGATTTTTACATCACCGTTCGCTTTTTCGAATGGTTGTGCATTTTCCCAAGTTCCATAAAGCTTTGAAATATCAACACTTTTTTCTGCTTCAGTAGTTGTTTCTTTATCGTCTTTACTATCTTTATCGGTATTGTCTGCTTTTTCTGTTGTCTTCTTATCATCGCCAAAATCAAAAGTGCCAGTTGCAAACAAAACGCCAACCGTAACACCAATAATTGCTACAAGTGCAACAACGATACCAATAATTATTGGTGCTTTGCTTTTCTTTTTTGGTGGCTCTTGTTGTGGCACAGGCGGATTATAGACCATAGGTTGATTTGGCACAATCGGTTGAACAGGTACAACAGGAACAACTTGTTGAACAGGCTCAACATATGTTGGTTCTTCAACTATCTCTTCTTTTGGAATTTCAACTACAAAAGGCATAGTTGGTTCTTCTGCTTCAAATGGGTCTGCGTCTAATTCGCCA
>JAZNWZ010000068.1:0-7942 GCA_045593645.1 Candidatus Fimenecus sp.
GCTTTTTCGTGAAGTATTTACGGAAAGGATAGGATTAAAACCTATTAAATCCCTAATTGAGAGACCCCTTGACCTCTTTTTTTATACTTTTTTTACGGCACCCATATTTGCCATAATCTTTTTTGTACCCACTTTATCAAATGCAATTTCCATAAGAGTGTCATTACCCATAGGTTTTAAAGAGAGAATCATTCCCCTACCAAAAACTCTATGCACAACCTCTTCCCCTACCATAAACTTTTCTGTTGATTTTTGTGTTTGAATACCAACACTAAAGCCACGAGAAACTGGTTTGTCAGGTTTGTTTTGCTGTACATATTTATTTTGAATTGGCTTTTTAGGCTTAACAAGATTTTCACAACATTCCATAGGCAATTCATTTAAAAATCTTGATGGTGGATTATATTTTGTAGAGCCAAAAATCATTCGTGATTTTGTATTAAGCAAATATAATTTTTCTTTTGCTCTTGTTACACCAACATAGGCAAGTCTACGCTCTTCTTCAATTTCAGAAGGGTCATACATTGACTGCATACCTGGAAATACACCTTCTTCAAGGCCTGGAATAAATACAACAGGGAATTCAAGTCCTTTTGATGCATGCAATGTCATTAAAACGACTTTTTCGTCAGTTTCATTGTAATTATCGATATCAGTCATAAGAGCAATTTCTTCAAGAAAATCAGACAAATCCGCCTCAGGATTTTCATTTGAAAATTTAATAAGAGTTGAGTTTAACTCATCAAGGTTTTGAAGTCTTTCCTCATATTTTTCCTTATCACTTGCAAGTGATTCAGGGTATCCTGTTTCCATAAGTACAGTTTGGAAAACTGATGAAATAGATTCACGACTAAGCAAATCTGAAAAATTTTCAATCATTTGTGTAAACTCTATAAGCTTTTGTGAGCTTCTTTTAAGTTTGTCATATTCATCTGAAGTCTTGAAAACTTGGAAAAGCGAAACACCAAGAGCATCTGCAATTGTTTTTGCAGTTTCAACAGTTGTTGCTCCTATTCCGCGTTTAGGAACATTAATAATACGCTCTAATCGAACATTGTCATCATGGTTTGCAATAACTGACAAATAAGCAATTGAATCTTTAATTTCCATACGGTCATAGAATTTATGTCCACCGAAAATTGTATATGGAATACCACTTCTAACAAGGCATCTTTCAATTGTATTGGACATTGAATTCATTCGATACAATACAGCAATATCACTTAACTTATATTTTGAATTTGAAAGGTTTAAAATCTCGTCAACAATGTATTTACCCTCGCCGTATTCATCATCAAGAGTATTAAGTGTAACCTTATCACCTTTGCCATTATCTGTCCAGAGATTTTTACCTTTTCTTTGCTCATTTTTAGCAATAATCTCATTAGCAACATCAAGAATATTTTGAGTTGAACGATAATTTTGCTCTAACCTAATTACTTGAGCATTTTTAAAATTCTTTTCAAAATTTAAAATATTTTCAATTGTTGCACCACGGAATTTATAGATACTCTGGTCGTCATCACCAACAACACAGATATTGCTATATCCCTCTGCAAGAAGCTTTGTTAACACAAATTGCGCATGGTTTGTATCTTGATATTCATCAACAAGTACATACTTAAATTTATTTTGATAGTATTCTCTAACATCACAGTTTTCTTTAAGCAATTTAACTGTATAAAAAATAATGTCATCAAAGTCCATTGCATCAGCATTTCTAAGTAACGACTGATATTTTTTATAGCACTCTGCAATTTTGCCTTCACGATAATTCCCACTACTTAAATTTGCATATTCTTCAGGCGAAACAAGCATATCTTTTGCACGACTAATTTCTGATAAAATTGACTTATGTGGTAAGAATTTATCGTCAATATTAAGTAAACGCTGACAATCCTTCATAACACGCTTACTGTCGTCAGTATCATAAACTGTGAAGCGAGAAGAAAAGCCCAAAAGAGAGGCATTTTTACGCAAAATACGAAGGCAAATTGAATGGAATGTGCCTGCCCATATATCATTTGCAGATTCACCAAGTCTTAATGCTAATCTTTCTTTTAACTCATTAGCAGCCTTATTTGTAAAAGTAAAGGCAAGAATTTCCCAAGGGTTAGGACTGTCAACAGATAATGCTTTTTTAATATCGTCATAAACGCTTTCATTACCGTTTAAATAAGCTTGCATTAAATCTAATGTAGAATCATCATATCTGCCATAAATCTTGTCAGAATTGTATGCATGACCAAATTTAATAATATTTGCAATTCTATTAACAAGTACAGTTGTTTTTCCACTTCCTGCACCAGCAAGAATTAAAAGCGGTCCGTCAATAGATAAGACCGCTTTCATTTGCATATCATTCATTCTTGAAAATTCTTTTTTAATTATTTTGTTTCTTAATTCACAAATCTGTGATTGCATATTATTCTCCCAATTCGAAAAGGTTTCCACCAAAGCAATCAATACCAACTATTAGTGGAAAATCCTTAAATTCAAGTTTTTTTACAGATTCACAACCCAAATCATCAAAAGCAACAACTTCGCAACTTACAATACATTTTGAAGCTAATGCTCCTGCACCACCAATAGCACAGAGATAAACTGCATTATTATTGATTATTGAATCACAAACTGCTTTTGAGCGTGGGCCTTTACCTATCATTGCTTTTAATCCTAAATCAAGCAATATTGGAGAGTATTTATCCATTCTGCTTGAGGTGGTTGGACCACAACTACCTATTGCTAAACCATTAGGAGTTGGAGTAGGGCCAGCAAAATAAATAACTGCACCATCTAATTCAAATGGCAATTCTTTGTTTTCATCAATAAGTTGCACTATTCTTTTGTGTGCAGCATCACGGGCAGTATAAACTGTGCCAGAAAGTAAAAATTTATCCCCTGCTTTTAAATTTTTGATTGCATCTGCAATATTAGAAGTATCTATAGAAATTTGAGTCATACTACCCTCTTATTTCTTAAAATCAAATGAATCTGGTTGTATATTTAAATCGGCATTAAACTCTGTGTTTGGCTCATATGAAATATATGTAAGGCCACTTTCATCATTAGTTCTCTCAACTCTAACAGCATCGTCAGGTACATCGATATCAAAATCAATATTATGGGCTTCAATACCTGTTAAATCAGTGTGAATGTTTAAAAGTGATGATGCAGATGAGTTAAGTTTATTACCTAATGCATACACATCCTTATGAATTTGTTCAAGTGAAGAGTTGAACTTTCTTGAAATAACATCAACTTCTTTTAATAACTGTTCAATTTCACTTGCTTCACGCTTAATGTCTTGACAAGCAATAGCACCAATATCTTTTGCTTTTGCTCTTGCATTATCAACAATTTCATCAGAATAACGACGAGCATCAATATATGCTGCACCAAGTTGCATTTCTGCTTTCTTAATCTTATCTGACTTTTCTTGGAATTCTGCAATTTTATCTGAAAACTCTTTATTCTCTTTTAAAGCATAATCAAGCTTAACATTTAACTCAGCACATTCTCTTTCTTTTTCAAGAAGTTTTTCGTTAGTTGAAGCAAGATTTTCAAGGCGAATTTCAAGCTCGTCAATCTTATTTTTTAGTTCAAGTGCTTCATTTCTTTTTTCATCAAGTTGTTCTTGAATATTTGAAGTTTCTTGTTGAAGCTCCTCCACATATTTTAAGACATCAGCCTTTTTAAAGCCACCAAAAATAGAAGTTTTCATAACAGTTGAATCGTTTTTACTCATAATTATCTCCACTCACACACTATTTATGGATATTTTAACAGATTTTTATAAATTTTACAACTATAATATATATTTTTTTAATTCTGTGGACATTTATTTAAAAAAGTTGTAAAATATTGTCAGAGGTGATTAATTAAATGAAAAAGGATACAAAAAAGATTTTAAAAACTGTTGGTGTAATTGGTGCAACTGCCACTGCAACATATTTTGCAATGGGAAATATTTTTTACTATATAACATTAACCAAACAAGGTCTTGATAGTGCAATTTCAAAGGCAATTGCTCGACCAAACAAAGGTGGAGATGAATACACTGATTTCCTTAATGCTGAATTGGATAAAGGCAAGGTTTGGTTTGATAATATCACTAAAGAAAAAATTGCAATTCGTTCAAGTGATGACAAGAAAAACATTCACGCTGACTTTATTTTTGCAGAAAAAGAAACTGATGTTTGTGTAGTTGCAGTTCACGGCTATACATCATCACCAAGAAATATGGGCGTTTATGCAAAGAAATATCACGAAATGGGCTTTGATGTTTTGATGCCTAGTTTAAATGGCCATGCTGACAGTGAAAAGAATGTAATCACAATGGGCTGGGAAGATAGAATTGACCTTATTTCTTGGATTAACTATCTTGTTGAGAGCAATCCTAATATTAAAATTATCATTCACGGTGTATCAATGGGTGCTGCAACAACAATGATGGCGACTGGCGAAGATTTGCCAGACAATGTAAAAGTTGCCGTTGCTGATTGTGGTTATACATCTGTTTGGGATATATTTAGTAATAAAATATCAAAAATGAAAATGCACGATTTTCCAATGCTTTATAGTGCAAATACAGTTAACAAGGCTTATTCGGGTTTTAATTTTAAAGAAGCATCGTCTGTTGAACAATTGAAAAAATCAAAAACTCCAACTATCTTTCTTCATGGTGAAAAAGACAAGTTTGTTCCATATGAAATGTTGGATAAAGTTTATGACGCTGCAGCTTGTGAAAAAGAAAAAGTAACAATTCCAAATGCACCACACGCAAGAAACGCTTGTGCAGACCCTGAATTATATTGGAATTCGATTATTAGTTTTATTAGTAAATACATATAATCAAAGCAAAAGAAAAACCTCTATGGATTCCATAGAGGTTTATTTTATTTACCGAAAAATTCTTCTGCTGATATTTCGCCACTCTTATATTTAAAAATTCTCAAAGCATCGGCAATTTCAACTTTACCGTTTTTATCAGTATCAGCAGCCAACAAAGCGTTTGCATCTAATACTATTTCACCAGATTTATGCTTAAAGATTAAAAGAGCATCAGCAATTTCGACTTTACCGTTGCCATTAATGTCGCCAACCATATAGTCATTTACAGTAACAATACAAGACACTGTATGACTACCAACTTTTGCAGTAATTGTTGCAACACCAGCAGATTTTGCGGTAATTATACCAGTTTCATCAACTTCAACTATTGAGTTATCAGATGATGACCATATAACTGTTGTATCAACAGTAGCATTTGCGGGATTAATAATAACTGACAAAACTTCAGTATTGCCTTTAAAAAGTGTTAATTCTTTAATATTAATTGCAACACTTTCAATATCAATATGTGAAACAGTAATAACACAAGAAACAGTCTTGTTGCCTACTTTTGCTTTGACAGTAGCTTGACCTGCATCTTTTGCAGTTATTGTGCCATCATTAGCGACAGTAACTATATTTTCATTTGACGATGTCCATACAACCGTTTTGTCAACAGAAGTGTTTGATGGATTATAAATAACATTAAGCTTACTCTTTTCGCCAACAAACAATGACAGTTCTGTTTTATCAAGAGAAATACTGTTTAATTGGACAAAAATCACTGTTACTTTACATGTAGCAGTATGTTCGCCAACCCTTGCAGTGATTGTTGCAGTACCATATGATTTTGGAATAAGAGTACCATTTTTATCAACATCAACAATTGAAGGGTTTGACGATGACCACTCAACAGTTTTATCAGCCGTTGTGTTAGTTGGCTTAAATATTACTTCTAATGTTTCAGTTTCATTAATGTACATTGATATTTCTGATTTGTTTATTGAAATACTTTCAATAGGAATATCAATAACTGTAACTTGACAAGTAACAGACAATTCACCCATTTTAGCAGTAATTATTGCTGTACCTGCAGACAAAGCAGTAATTTCACCCGTATCAGAAACAGAAACTATGCTATTATCTGAGCTTGTCCACAAAATTTTATGACTATCAGTTGTGTTAAATGGTTCAAATGTAACATTTAATTTATCTGAATCGCCAATATTCATTGAAACTTCAGTCTTATCAATAATTAAGCTTTCAACTGGAACTTTTTCTTCAACGTCTTTTGTTACAGTCAGTTTATATGTTCTGACATCGCCATTTTCGGCAGTTACATCAATATAGAAAATATTTTCTTCACTAAATACATTTACTGTACCTGCACCAGTTACAGTTGCATTTGCATTAACTGTGTTAGCAACAATGTTAATCTCATCAATTTCAGATGGAATTTTACAAGTATACTCAGTTGTGCTACCTTTAAAAGTAATTAAATCTTCAAATCCTTCAATCTCTAATGATTTAAGCCAGTTGTTAGGACTTGCATTTGAGCTTTCAGGTAATTGACAAGCTTCTTCAGGCATATTGTGATAATAAGGAATGATGAAAATAAAATCATTTTCAATCATACCAAGCTCGTTATATGTATTGTAAACTCGTGGAGCTTCTAAAGCTGGAGCTAAAACATTGCCCATATACTGATGATAGAAATATGCACTATCTGGATTTGATGTATTAAATTTTTGGAAATAAAGAGTGCACTGATTATGAACACTATTTATATAGTTTGCACCAATCCAATAGCCACCACCAACAATTGCCTTGTATGGTGTATTCCAAGGTATCATACAAAGTTCTTTCTTTGTTTGACTCATAGAGCCACCAGTTTTTGCAAATCTCAAACCATTTGAAATAGGAGAAGTTCCTGCAGTAGCACCAATATTATAATAATTATAATATCCTGGATAACTTGAATGTGTACCACTTGTGGAACCGCTTCCGTTTCTACCAACTTCTTGAATAGTACGTGAAGCTAAATGATATGGATTAACTTTAGAATACATAGCAGCATCAATATATGCTTGAGCATAAGTGACCCTGTTACCATTAAGATTTAAAATGGTTGTTGATTCCATAAAAGAGCCATTTAAAATCTTTTGAACACCATCAATAGTATGAGTTGAAGGGTCATAAGAAAGTTTTTCAAACATAAATATTGATTTTTCATCCATAAAGTTTCTTGGGTCCATATAATAAGCAATAGTTTGCACATTTGCTTGGTACCAGTTGCCAGCATCTTGGGCTATCCATCTGTCAGTTGCCCAGTCATAACAACCAGACGCAGTTGAACGATAAGAAACAGGATATGAACTTGGAACTACGCTTCTTTGAAGATAGCTTTGGTTTTCAACAGTAAAGAGTTCACTCCACTCATAACCTGTGTCATAAACAACTATTTGCCAGTTAGGATGAAGCTTCTTTATTTCTTCAACATAAGATTTATAAATATCAGGAATGTCAGTTGAAACTTCAAGTTCAGGATTGTCAGGTGTATCAGGTAACTCTGTTATACCACCTGTTGTTGATTCGCCCGTTGTGTCCTCTTCTTCATTTATTTGCACAAAATCAGAAGCAACATATCCTTCAAGAGATGCGCCTAAATAATCAAATCTAATATGGCACCACTTCTTAAAATCAGAGTCGCCATCGCTATCAACAGTTTCAATAACTTTAACAATATCACCTGTGTTTAATAAAACGTTAGACCCGTTATACATTAATTTATTAGTATCAATTTTTGATGTTGGAGAAGTTCTAACACGAACTATATCCTTTGTTATATATCCAGTCTTCTCAGCAGCACTGACAGAAAATATTGATATAAATGAAAAAACAAATGTTAAAGCTATGAATAAAACTAATACAGATTTAAATGCTTTTGATTTCATGTCAATACTCCCTTCGACAAATATATGTATATTTTATCAAATAATCTTACTATCGTCAAGTTTTTAAATATTCCCAAAATTTTTTTCAAAAAACTATTGACATTTTTATAATAATTGATATAATTTAATCGTAATAGGAATTATTACTGTTAAGG
>JAZNWZ010000069.1:0-7975 GCA_045593645.1 Candidatus Fimenecus sp.
AAAGCCTGCACCTATGCCTTGAAGACCGTGTGCACCTGCTTTCCCACCTGATAAAACAGGGGAGTCGGCAGGCTCAATACCAACAATTTTAATGTTTGCGTTTTGAGATTTCAAGAATTCACCAACACCTGTAATTGTACCACCTGTGCCAACACCTGCAACAAAAATATCAACCTTGCCATCAGTGTCTTCCCAAATTTCAGGGCCCGTTGTTTTTATGTGGGCTTGTGGATTTGCAGGGTTTGTAAATTGACCTGCAATAATGCTGTTTTCAATTTCTTTTTGTAATTCTTCTGCCTTGCTTATAGCACCTGCCATACCAAGCTTGCCGTCGGTAAGTATTAATTCTGCACCATAAGCCTTCATTAACTTTTGACGCTCAACGGACATTGTTTCAGGCATTGTGATAATAAGCTTATAGCCCTTTGATGCACAAACAGAAGCAAGACCGATACCCGTGTTGCCACTTGTTGGCTCAATTATTGTAGCACCTTGTTTTAAAATGCCGTTTTTTTCAGCGTCTTCAATCATTTCAAGGGCAACTCTGTCTTTAACGCTACCTGCAGGATTTAAAAATTCAAGCTTTACAAAAAGTCTTGCACATAAATCTTGCTCTGCTTCTATATTCTTTATTTCAAGTAAAGGAGTTTTACCGATAAGCTCTGAAACGCTATTATAAACTCTCATTTAATCACCTACAAAAAATCATTAAAATTATTATATTACAATAATAGCTTTGTTTCAAGAACAATATTATTCCAACAAAAAATAATATTTTTGTTGCTTTTAGTCTAAAAAAATGTTTTAATATATCCATAATATTTTTAGGAGATGAAAATATGGACTTTAAAGAAAGTACAGGCTTGTACTTGATTGCAGCAGGCGTTATCGTGTTTGTTCTTGCACAGTCAATTTTCTTCCTTGTAAAAGCATTAAAGCAAGGTAAGGTTTTAGGTATTGACAAGAAAAGATTACGTGATGCTATTACATCAAGTGCACTTTTTACAATTCCATCAGCGTTATCAATTTTAGCAACAGTTATTGCCTTAGCTCCATCATTGGGCTTGGTAATTCCTTGGGTAAGACTTTCAGTTATCGGTAACCTTATGTATGAAACAACTGCAGCAGAAAATGCTATGGATGCTCTTGGTCACACAGGTGGTACTGCTGTTGAAGTTACAGACCCTGCTGTTTTTGCAGGTATTGCTTGGGTTATGACTCTTGGTATTTGTTTCTCACTTGTTTTATTGCCTTTTGTTGCAAAACCATTACATAAAAAGATTATGAACGCAGGCAAAAAAGACGAGAAAAAAGAAGAAACAACTGAAAATAAAGAGAAAAAGTCAAACGGCATTGCAGGCTTTATTGACCTTTTAACACCGGCAGTATTTATTGGTCTTATTGGTGCATTCGTTGCTCGTGCTATTGCAGGCTCAGGTAAACCTGAAATCTTTGGCGATGGTGCAGGTGTGCTTTCAGTTATAACTTTAGTCGTGGCTGTCGTAGTTTCATTAGTGTTTGAAATTGTAGCTAAAAAGTTCAAACTTACTTGGCTTGAACCTTTTGTTATGCCAATCGGTATGATTATTGCCATGGTGGTTGCAGTTGTTATGTTTAATGTATTACCACCAGACATTGCAATTTGGGAATGGAGGGGTTAATAATGAGTTTGAATAGTAAACAAAGACCTTATATTGACCGTGTTCATGCTTGGGGTAGAATATCAAGTGTTACTGCTCTCTGTGCACTTTTAATGTTCCCACTTGGAGTTTGTCTTTATTTGAATGTTTGGCCAGCATTTAGTGGTGTTATGGCAGGTCTTTTAAAGCTTATGCCACTTTATTGGTCTCTTTCAGTTGTTGAAGTTTTGTTCTATACACCAATGCTCGGCGCAGGTGGTACATACCTTTCATTCGTTACAGGTAACATTACAAACCTTAAGCTTCCTTGTGCTATCAATGCTATGGAGGGTGCAAAGGTTAAGGCTAACTCTGAAGAGGGTGAAGTAATTTCAACAATCGCTATTGCAACATCTTCAATTGTTACAACAATCATTATGGCTATTGGTGTTCTTGTATTTAGACCATTCCTTGATGATTTTACAAATAATGAGCTTTTAAAGCCTGCGTTTGCACAAGTTCTTCCTGCACTTTTCGGTGCTTTGGGAGCAGGCTATTTCTTAAAGCATTGGAAGATTTCCATTGTTCCAATTGTTGTTATGATAGCAATTCTTTTTGTAGCACCTGGTATGGGCGCAAGCACATTGCTTTTCCCAGGCATCGTAGTTTCAGTTCTCGGTGCATTTGTAATGTGGAAACTCAAATGGGTTAAATAATGATGTAACTACTTCTTAAACCTTAGTTACAATTCTCATCATATACTGTAACACTTTTGTTTAGAGGTTACCCAATTACTTAAATATTAGACAGTCTGTTGACCAAGTGGTTGACAGACTGTTTTTTTATAATTTTGGTTGTATTTTTGCACAGTTTTTCGTGCGTATTTTTTATATGAAAATATAGTTTAAACATTGATTTTATGGGTAATTAATGATACAATAAATTGATTATAATAAAATGGATTGGAGTGTGCTGTTATGGCGTTAGTTCCAATGAAAAAACTCCTCGAAAATGCCGAGAAAAACAATATTGCAGTAGGTGCTTTCAGCGTTGGCAATATGGAAATGGTTATGGGTGCAGTTTGGGCAGCTGAAGAACTTAATACACCTATAATTTTACAGATTGCCGAGTGCAGACTGAAAAACTCACCCCTTGAACTTATGGGGCCTATGATGATTTCAGCGGCAAAGAATTCAAAAGTAGATATAGCAGTCCACCTTGACCACGGTCTTCGCATTGAAACTGTGCAAAAGGCTCTCGAAATGGGATTTACTTCTGTAATGTTTGATGGCTCAACCTTACCACTTGAAGAAAATATCAAAGCAGTAAAAACTGTTCGCGAAATGGCAGATAAATACGGTGCAACAGTTGAGGCTGAACTTGGTGTTGTAGGTGGTAATGAGGGTGACGGAGCATCTCACGAAATCCTTTGCACAAATCCTGACGATGCAAAACTTTTCTGTGACGAAACGGGTGTTGACGCGTTGGCTGTTGCAATCGGTAACGCTCACGGTAATTATCCGGTACTTCCAAATCTTCGCTTCGATGTGCTTGATGATATTAACAAAATGGTTGATACTCCACTTGTTCTTCACGGTGGCACAGGCATTACTGACGAAATGTTCCAACAAGCAATTATGTTAGGTGTTCGCAAAGTCAATATCGCAACAGCAAGTTTTGATAATCTTGCAAAATTCGCTCTTGAATATTGCAAACCACTTGAAAAAGCAAACTATTTTGAGTTAAGCAGACAAGAAGCATTAGGCGTTTATGAAAATGTTAAAAGACATATTAAAGTATTTAGCTTTATGGAAAGATAAGGAGAAACTACTATGAAATACATTGAATTTGATAATAACAAAGAGTTTGATTTAATCCTTTTAGGCCGTGTGGCAGTTGACTTAAATCCTGTTGACTACTACTGCCCACTTAACGAAAGTACAACATTCAAAAGATATTTAGGTGGCTCACCTGCAAATATTGCAGTTGGTCTTGCTCGTCTTGGCAAAAAATGTGGTTTCTTTGCTCGCGTTTCTGATGACCAGTTAGGCACATTCGTAACAGATTATTTTGATAACGAGGGTATTGATACATCTCATATCAAGCGTTGCCAGAATGGTGAAAAAATCGGTCTTACATTTACTGAAATTAAGTCAGAAACTGAAAGTTCAATCGTTATGTATCGTAACGAGGCTGCTGACCTTAAATTAGATGTAGAAGATATTGATGAAGATTATATCAACCGTGCAAAAGCAATTCTTATTTCCGGTACAGCACTTGCAGAAAGCCCATCAAGAGAAGCAGCACTTAAAGCAGTAGCAGTTGCAAAGAAAAATAATGTTCCAATTATTTTTGACATTGACTACCGTGCATATAACTGGAAGAATAGTGACGAAATCGCAATTTACTATTCTTCAGTTGCTCGTGAAGCAGATATTATTCTCGGCTCTCGTGAAGAATATGACCTTACAGAGAAATTTATCAAAGTAGGTATGACAGACAAAGAAACAGCAGCATATTGGCACTCACAGAATGCTAAAATTGTAATTATCAAACACGGTAAAGAGGGCTCAACTGCATATACAAATGACGGTGAAAGTTATTCAATTAAACCATTCCCTGTAAAACTTCTTAAATCATTCGGTGGCGGTGATGGTTACGCATCTGCATTCCTTTACGGTATTTTTGAAGGTTGGGAAATTATTGACGCACTTGAGTTCGGCTCAGCGTCTGCAGCAATGCTTGTAGCAAGTCACGCTTGCTCACAAGATATGCCAACAGTAGATGCAGTTAAGAAATTTATTGCAGACGAAAAAGCAGAGTACGGAGATATGATTGCTCGCGTATAAAATCGGTGATTAAAATGTTGAAGAAGTTAAAAAACAACAAAATCTTCAAACGAATAATAGCTACGGTGTTTTGCATAATCCTTTTAGTCGGAATTGTGGTTGCAGGCATAAACATCTATATGGTGTCTTATGTGGACGAGTATATTCTCACAATGGACGAAGTGGGTAAATACGATTTCGATTGTGTAATGATTATGGGTGCGGGCATCTGGGGTACAGAGCCATCACCAATGCTACAAGAAAGACTTGATTTTGGTATTGATGTGTATTTCACAGGCTGTACTGACCGTATTCTTATGACAGGCGACCACGCCCGCGAAGAATATGACGAAGTGAACATTATGAAAGATTGTGCTATTGAAGAAGGTGTGCCTGCTGACAATGTGTTTATGGACCACGCAGGACTTTCAACCTATGAATCAATGTATCGTGCCCGTGATGTTTTTCAAGTAGAAAAAATGGTGATAGTTACTCAAAAATATCACCTTTACCGTTCAATTTATAATGCACGCAAATTGGGTATAGATGCTTACGGAGTGGCTGCCGATAAAATGCAATATGGTTTTTATAACAATATGCGAGAGTGGTTAGCACGAGTAAAAGACTTTTTCTATTGTGAAATCCAACCCGAACCAACATATTTAGGAGACCCAATACCAATTTATGCAAGTGGGTCATTAACAGATGACAAAGAACGAATATAAAGGTGATACTATGTACGAAAATCCAAAATTCAATGAAAACAACGAAAAAATCCTTTGTGAAATGAATGGCAAAAATGCAGATATGCTTATGAACATCAAAACAAAGGTGTTAAAAGCAGGCGAGGGTGTTACAATCTGTGACGCAGAAAACGAAACTGCAATACTTTTGCTTTCAGGTGATGTTACATACAAGTTTGATGGCAAAGAAGTAAATGCAAAGCGTGAAAATCAGTTTGTGGATAGACCATACTGTGTTCATTTTTCAAAAAATAATGAAGTTACAGTAACTGCAAATGCTAATTCAAGAATACTTATTCAACAGACAGATAATGAAAATGATTTCGGTTTTGTTTGGTATAGCCCTGAAAATGTAATTTTACAGGAATTCGGCAAAGACCAATGGAATGGTACTGCACACAGACAAGTGCTTACACTTTTTGATTACGAAAATGCACCATATTCAAATATGGTTTTAGGTGAAGTAATCCACAAACCGGGTTGTTGGTCAAGTTACCCACCACATTATCACCCACAGCCTGAAGTTTATTATTATGAATTTGATAAACCACAAGGTTTTGGCGTAGGTTTCAACGGTGATGACTGTTATAAAGTAGAAGACCAAGGAGTTCTTTGCATTACACCAATGAAAACACATCAGCAGGTGGCAGCCCCTGGCTACTCAATGTGCTATGTTTGGATGATTAGACATTTAGAAAACGACCCTTGGATTAAAACAAGAATAGACGACCCAGACCACAAATGGTTGTTAGATGTGTAACTGCCTCATAAATTTTAGGCATTCGACTTAACGGCTAAATTTTTATAAATTTGTCCCTAAATCCTCGGCAATACACAAAGTATTACCTGCGGTTTAAAAACAAATTTCTTTTAAATTTATCTCGTCAATTCGCATACCACAATTTATTCAGCAGTTACTAATGATAAATATTATAAGTTATAGACATTCTATAGAGGTGATATTATGGCAAAAATGACAATGGCTCAAGCACTTGTTAAGTTCCTTGACAATCAGTATGTGTCTTTTGACGGAGTTGAAACAAAATTCGTTGACGGTATTTTTACAGTATTCGGTCACGGTATTGTTCTCGGTCTTGGTGAAGCACTTGATTCTGACAAGGGTGGACTTAAAGTTTATCAGGGCAAAAACGAGCAAGGTATGGCTCATGTTGCAACAGCCTTTGCAAAGATGAACAACAGACGAAAAATTATCGCTTGTGCATCTTCAATCGGTCCCGGTGCTGCTAATATGATTACAGCAGCCGCTACTGCAACAGTTAATAATGTGCCACTTCTTTTATTCCCTGCTGACACATTCTCAACTCGTCAGCCTGACCCTGTACTTCAACAGTTTGAACAAGAAAACTCACTTGCTACAACAACAAATGATGCTTATAAAGCAGTTACAAGATATTGGGATAGAATTCAGCGTCCTGAACAGTTAATGTCAGCAATGATAAATGCAATGCGTGTGCTTACTGATACTGCAAACGCAGGTGCAGTTGCAATTTGTCTTTGTCAAGATGTTGAGGGTGAAAGTTATGATTACCCTGACTCATTCTTTGCAAAAAGAGTACATAAAATCGTTCGTATGCCAGTAGCAACAGAAGAACTTGAAGATGTAGTTAATGTTGTTAAGAATGCTAAAAAACCGCTTGTAATCTGCGGTGGCGGTGTTCGTTATTCAGAAGCAGGCGAAGCACTTGAAAAATTCTGTGCAGAGTTCAACATTCCTTTTGCAGAAACTCAAAGCGGTAAAACTGCTTGCCTTTCATCAGATAAATACAATCTTGGCGGTCTTGGTGTTACAGGTAATTCAGCAGGTAATGTAATGGCAAAAGATGCAGATGTGGTTATCGGTATCGGCACTCGTTTCTCTGACTTTACAACTGCTTCAAAGTCACTTTTCAAAGACGATGTTAAGATGGTTACAATCAACACATCTCGATTTGATGCATACAAACTTGATGCTGTTAAAATGGTTGCTGATGCTAAACTCGGTATTCTCGCTATTGGAGATGAACTTCGCAAAGCAGGTTACAAATCAGCATATACAACTGAAATCCAAAATGCAAAAGCAGATTGGGACAAAGAAATGGAATTCCTTTCTAATTATAATTATGACGAGAATTTCAAACCACTTATCGCTGCTCGTGACGAAAAAACAATCCCTGAATTTGTTGAGAAAATAGGTGGTGTAATTACACAGACTGCAGCATTGGCACTTATCCGTAAACTCATTCCTGCAAATGCTCTTTGCACAGGTGCAGCAGGCTCACTCCCCGGTTGTTTACAGAGAATGTGGACTTCTGACGAGCGTTATTCATACAATATGGAATACGGTTATTCTTGTATGGGTTACGAAATCGCAGGTGCGTTGGGTTCAAAGATGGCTCACCCTGAATGTGAAAGCTATGCTATGTGCGGTGACGGAAGTTACTTAATGCTTCACAGCGAACTTGTAACAAGTATTCAGGAAAACAAGAAAATCAATGTTCTTCTTTTCGATAATAGCGGTTTCGGTTGCATTAACAATCTTCAAATGTCAAACGGTATCGGCAACTTGGCTACAGAATTCCGTTATCGTGATGACAATGGCGATTTGCTCGGTGACTTAATCCCTATTGACTTTGCTATGGCTGCTGCAGCATACGGTTGCAAGACATACACAGCAAAAACAATGGAAGAACTTGAGTTCGCACTTATTGATTCACAAAAACAGACAGTTTCAACACTTATTGACATTAAAGTGCTTCCAAAGTCAATGACTGACGGTTACGGTGCT
>JAZNWZ010000070.1:0-9065 GCA_045593645.1 Candidatus Fimenecus sp.
CCCATCCGCTCCCTCTTAGAGGGAGCTGTCTGCGAAGCAGACTGAGGGAGTAATATGTGTAATCGCAAAACTCCCTCCGTCAAAATCTTCGATTTTGCCACCTCCCTCAACGAGGGAGGGTAATAGGTTGTGTCTATGCAAAGAGTTCGACAAACTCCAATTTGTCAAACTCTTTTAATTTGAATATTTTTTCCTTTTTTTGTGTTGACATTAGCGCTTTACTGTGCTAAAATACTTTACAATCAGCAAACAGAGGTAATATTTATGAGAACTCTTAATTACGCAGCTGAATACTTTTACTTTAGCTTTTTCTTTAGCAAGAAAAGGTTATGTTTCACTGCGGAAAAATAAAGATTGCTGAAATACTAGTAATTTTATTCCTACAGTGAAACTACTGTAGGAATTTTTTATTTTATTTGATTCTTTTTCTGTTATACTTACTTGCTCTCAACTCGCAGTATCTATATACAGCTTCGTTTCGGCAAGATTGTCTAACGAAAAAATAATTCAAATAGTTTTTTAGGAAAAGGAGTAAGAAAAATGGTAGTAATTCTTAAAAACGAGGTCGACCCTGCTAAAGTCGAAAACTTAACAAAATGGTTGCACGAACAAAATCTTGTAATCAACGAGGTTGTAGGTCATTATCAAACAATTCTCGGTCTTATTGGTGATACAAGCCGAGTTGATATTGACTTAATTCAAAGTCTTGACATTGTTGAAGATGTTAGACGAATTTCAGAGCCTTACAAATGTGCAAATAGAAAGTTCCATCCTGACGACACAGTAATTGATGTTGATGGTTATACAATCGGTGGAGATGATTTTCAATTCTTCGCAGGACCTTGCTCAATCGAATCAAGAGAGCAAATTTTAAGCATTGCAAAAGATGTTAAAAAAGCAGGTGCTAACTTCCTTCGTGGTGGTGCATTCAAGCCAAGAACATCACCTTACGCTTTCCAAGGTATGCGTGGCGAAGGACTTGAGCTTATGCTTGAGGCTAAAAAAGAAACAGGTATGCCAATCGTAACTGAAATTATGGATGCATCTCATATTCCACTTTTCGAAAATGTTGACATTATTCAGGTTGGTGCTCGTAATATGCAAAACTTTGAGCTTTTAAAAGAGCTTGGTCATCTTGATAAGCCAATTTTCTTAAAGCGTGGTCTTTCAAGCACATTCCAAGAGCTTTTAATGAGCGCTGAATATATTATGGCAGGTGGTAACGAAAAGGTTATTCTTTGTGAGCGTGGTATTCGTACATTTGAAACTGCAACAAGAAATACTCTTGACTTGTCAGCAGTTCCAATGCTTAAAGAAAAATCACACTTGCCAGTTGTTATTGACCCATCTCACGCATCAGGTATTGCAAGATTTGTAAAACCTATGTCATTGGCTGCAGCAGCTTGTGGTGCAGATGGTCTTATGATTGAGGTCCACAACGACCCTGCAAAAGCACTTTGTGATGGTCCTCAAGCACTTACACCACCACAATTCACAGATGTTGTTGAATCTGTAAACAAGGTATTGGCAGCAGTAAGATAATAATTATTTAAGGTTAAAAGTAGGCGATAAAATGTTAGTCGGAATAGTTGGCTTAGGACTTATGGGTGGCTCTCTTGCTAAGGCAATCAGCTTTGGCACAGAGCATACTGTATGGGGTACAAACAGAAGTCCTGACCCTGTAAAAAAAGCGCTTGAACTTGGTGCAATAGAAAAAGAATTGACTGCAGATGGACTTAAAGAGTGTGATTTAGTGATTGTTTCTCTTTATCCTGATGCCACTATTGAATATATCAAAAATAATGCAAAGCTTTTCAAAAAAGGCTCTGTTATTATGGATGTTAGTGGCGTAAAGAGATATGTTTGTGATGCACTTGAGGATGTTGCAAAAGAAAATGGATTTATCTTTATTGGTGCACACCCAATGGCAGGCTTCCACCAGTCAGGCTTTGATTATTCAAGTGAAAAAATGTTTAACAACTCTTCAATGATTCTTACTCCTTATGAATATACTCCAAAAGAGGCTGTTGAACTTATTAAAGAGCTTTTCTTGAAAATCGGCTTTACTAATATTCAGATGTCAACTCCCGATGAGCACGATAAAATTATCGCCTTTACTTCACAGCTTGCACACGTTGTTTCCAATGCTTATGTTAAAAGTCCTGAAGCACTTGAGCATAAGGGATTCTCTGCAGGAAGCTATAAGGATTTAACAAGAGTTGCTTTTCTTAATGAAAATATGTGGTCAGAATTATTTCTTGAAAATCGTGATAATCTTATAAAAGAGATTGACTGCATAGTGAAAAATTTAGTACAATATAAAGAAGCATTAGAAAATAATGACAGAGAAAACTTGACCGACCTTTTGCGAGAAGGCAGAATTCTTAAAACAAAGATAGACGGGTGAAAAAATGGAAACTGTAAGAGTGTCAGCTTCAAGAGAATATGATGTTTTTATCGGCAGTGGCTTTTTAGACTCAGTTGGTGAAATGCTTTTGAAAATTAAAAAGCCTTGCAAAGCAGTAATAGTTTCTGACGATACAGTTTTTTCACTTTATGGTGAAAGAGTTGTTGCATCTTTAGAAAAAGCAGGCTATAAAACTTGTTCTTTTGTTTTTCCACATGGTGAGACATCAAAAAGTCTTGAGCAGTTTGGCAAAATTCAAGAATTTTGCGCTGAAAAAGAGTTGACAAGAACAGACCTTTTTGTAGCTCTTGGTGGTGGCGTAACAGGGGATTTAACAGGCTTTTCTGCATCTTGCTATCTTCGTGGTGTGGATTTTGTGCAAATTCCAACAACAGTTTTGTCTATGGTGGATTCCTCTGTTGGTGGTAAAACTGCTGTTAACTTAATGGCAGGCAAAAATCTTTGTGGTACATTTTATCAACCACTTGCAGTTTTTGCCGACTGTGAAACATTAAAAACATTACCTGAAGAAACCTTTGCAGAGGGTTGTGCTGAAATCGTAAAATACGGTATGATTTTAGACGGTGAGTTTTTAACATATTTAAGTGAAAATAGCATTAAAGAAAACATTGAATATGTGATTAAGCGTTGTGTTGAGATAAAGCGAGATGTGGTAAATCACGACGAGTTTGAAAAAGGTGAGAGAAAGCTTCTCAACTTTGGACATACAATAGGACACGCTATTGAAAAATGTAGCGACTTTTCAATTTCTCACGGTAATGCAGTAGCAATAGGTATGGTTATTGCAACAAAAGGTGCTTTTAAGCTTGGACTCACTAACGAGGACTTTTCTTCTGTACTTTTGCCAATGCTTGTAAAAAATAAGCTTCCTATTTCTTGCTCTTATTCAGCAGATGAGCTTTTAGAGGTAGCCTTGTCAGATAAAAAGAGAAGTCAGGATACAATTTCACTTATTGTGCCTGAAAAATACGGACTTTGTAAAATAGAAAAGATTAGTATTGATAATTTAAAAGAATTCATTGAATTAGGACTGAAATAAAATGGAAATGAGATGCACACCTGCAATTTTGTCAGGTAAAATTAAGGCAATTTCATCAAAGTCAGATGCTCACAGAGTGCTTATTTGTTCAGCACTCTCTGATGAGCCTACAAGAATTAACTGCAATGTTCTTTCAAAGGACATTACGGCTACTGTTGACTGCCTTAAAAATATGGGTGCAGATATTTCTATAAATGATGGTGTAATAGTTGTTGCACCTAATAGGTTTAACCAAAATGCAGAGCTTGACTGTGGAGAAAGTGGGTCAACTCTGCGTTTTTTACTTCCTGTAGTGTCTGCTTTGGGAATTGATTCTACAATAATCGGACACGGAAGACTTCCTGAAAGACCGTTGTCTCCGTTAAAAGAAGAAATGGAGAAAAAAGGCATAACCTTTGAAACAGGTAGTCAATTTCCATTACAATTAACAGGAAAGCTTGAAAGTGGTGAGTATGAGCTTTTGGGAAATGTAAGCTCACAGTTTATTAGTGGCTTGCTTTTTGCATTGCCATTGCTTGATGGGGATAGCGTTATAAAGCTAATCCCACCTGTTGAGTCAAAATCATATTTGAATATAACGGTTTCTGTTCTTCGTAAATTTGGCATTGAAATCGAAGAAGCAGAGAATAAATATATAATTAAAGGTAATCAAAAATATGTTTCTCCTAAAGAAATTACAGTTGATGGAGATTGGTCAAATTCATCATTCTTCCTTTGTGCAGGTGCAATTTCAAAGGATGGTGTAACGGTTACAGATTTAGATGTAAACTCACCACAAGGGGATAAGAGTATATTAAATGTGCTTAAAAGAATGGGCGCAGATGTTGAAATTAATGGGACAGATATTACTGTTAAGAAGAATAGACTTATGGGCACAATGGTGAATGGTGCTGACATTCCTGATGCGGTGCCAATTATCAGCGTTATGGCATCTATGTGTGAAAAAGGTGTTACTCATATTGTAAACGCTTCTCGATTAAGACTTAAAGAGAGCGATAGAATTAAAACTACCTGCGATTTGCTTACAAAGGTTGGTGCAGCAGTTAGTGAAACTGATGATGGTCTTGTTATCTGGGGTGAAAACGATTTAATCGGTGGCAGAGTTGATGGTGCTAATGACCATAGAATTGTAATGTCAGCAGCAATTTTAAGCTCACTTTGTGCTTTGCCGATTGATATTGTAGGAGCAGAAGCAGTTGAAAAATCATACCCACACTTTTTTGAAGATTTTAACAGTTTAGGAGGAAAAGCAAATGTCATCAATGATGGGAAATAAAATTAAAATATCTGTTTTTGGTCAATCACATTCAAAAGGCATTGGAGTTGTAATTGACGGACTTCCTGCAGGCAAAAAAATAGATATGGAAAAGGTTATGGCATTTATGGAGCGTCGTGCTCCTGGCAGAAATGCTTATTCAACTAAACGACGTGAGTCTGACACTCCTGAAATTTTGTCAGGACTTGTAAATGATACAACTTGTGGCGCTCCACTTTGTATGGTTATTTATAATCAAAATCAAAAATCAAGCGATTACAATAATATAATGGATACACCAAGACCTTCTCATGCAGATTTTAGTGGGGCTATGAGATATAACGGCTTTAATGATGTTGCAGGTGGTGGCCATTTTTCAGGCAGACTTACTGCTCCACTTTGCTTTGCAGGTGCAGTTTGTATGCAAATTTTAGAGGATATGGGTGTAAATGTTCAAGCACATATTCTCTCTATTAAAGATGTTAAGGACGATAAGTTTAATCCAATAAACATTGAAAACCTTGAAATTGGCAAAAAAGAATTCCCGGTTATTAATGATGAAAAGGGAATTGAAATGAAAGCAGAAATTGAAAAAGCAAGACTTGATGCAGATTCTGTTGGTGGTGTAATCGAGTGTGCAGTAACAGGCGTTAAGGCAGGCTTTGGCGACCCAATGTTTGACGGAATCGAAAATCAACTTGCTAAAAACATTTTTGGTATTCCTGCTGTTAAGGGAATTGAATTCGGCAACGGATTTTTAGCAACAACTCTTTATGGCAGTGAGAATAACGACGATTTTTGTATAGTAGATGGTGAAATTAAAACCGCTACAAACAATAGTGGTGGCATAAATGGTGGAATATCAAATGGAATGCCTATTCTTTTTGATGTTGCAATTAAACCAACACCATCAATTTATAAAAAGCAAAATAGTGTTAGCATTAGTGAAAAAACAGAAAAAGAATTGCAAATTGAAGGCAGACACGACCCTTGTATTGTCCCTCGTGCAGTACCGGTTGTTGAAGCAGTAACTGCAATTACAATGCTTGATATAATGCTTTAATAAATCGCGTAGTGGGTTAGTCCCACGCCTGCTTGTAGGGGCGATTCACGAATCGCCCGAAATTCTCGAAAAATAATTAGGTGATATTATGGAAGACCTTTCAATAATTCGTGAAAAAATAAATAATATAGATAATCAACTTGTAGACCTTTGGAAAAACCGTATGGAGCTTTGTCTTTCTGTTGCAGAGTACAAAAAAGAGAACAACTTGCCTGTGCTTGATGCAAACCGTGAAAGAGAATTACTTGACAGAGTGGCTGGTTTAGCAGGGGACAATCTTGATGTATATTCAAGAGTGCTCTATGAAACAATAATGAGCATTTCTCGTTCATATCAGCATAAGCACCTTTATGGTGATAACAAGTTGACAGAAAAAATCAAAGCATCAATAGAAAAAACAGATAAGCTTTTCCCACAAAAAGCAATGGTTGCTTGTCAAGGTGTGGAAGGGGCTTATTCAGGCATTGCTTGTAGTAAGATTTTTAAATATCCTACCATTTCATATTTTAAATCTTGGTATGATGTTGTTAACGCAGTTGAAAAGGGGCTTTGCAAGTATGGCGTGTTACCTATTGAAAATAGTACTGCAGGTAGCGTAAATGGCGTTTATGATTTAATGGCAAAGCATAATTTCTATATTGTAAAGAGCATTCGATTTAGAATAAATCATTGTCTTTTAGGTAATAATGGCTCAAAGCTTGAAAACATAAAAGAGGTTTATTCACACGAGCAGGCAATTAATCAATGTAGTGAATTCTTCCGTGAACACAGTGATATTAAGGTTAACGTTGTAGAGAATACAGCAGTTGCTGCAAAAATGGTTGTTGAAAGTGGCAGAACAGATGTGGCTGCTATTGCATCAGAAAATTGCAGAGAGCTTTATGGTATGACTATTCTTTCTGATACAATTCAAAACAAGGATAACAACTACACTCGTTTTATTTGCATTTCAAAGGAAATGGAAATTTATCCGGGTGCAGATAAAACAAGTATGGTACTCACATTACCACACGAGCCAGGCTCACTTTACAGAACTCTTGCAAGATTTTATTCTCTTGGCATAAATATTTTAAAGCTTGAAAGCCGACCAATACAAAATAAAGATTTTGAATTTATGTTCTATTTTGATATGTCTGCATCAATTTATGATGAGAATTTCTATGAGATTTTAGAACAGTTAAGTGATGAATGTGAATATTTCAACTATCTTGGCAGTTATACGGAGGTAATGTAACGATGTATGGTTTATTAGGCGAGCATTTGCCACATAGCTTTTCACCTCAAATTCATTTAGCTTTGGGAAATCACGACTATTCTCTTTTTGAAGTTGCTCCTGAAAAGTTAGAGTCATTCATAAAAGAACATAACTTCAAGGGTATCAATGTTACAATACCTTATAAAAAGGCAGTTATGCCATATCTTGATGTTATTTCTCCTGAAGCAGAAAAAATCGGTGCAGTTAATACTATAACTGTTCGAGATGGCAAGCTTTATGGCGATAATACTGACTATTTTGGTTTTGTTTATATGCTTGAAAAATCAGGAATAAGCGTTAAGGATAAAAAGGCAGTAGTTCTTGGTGCAGGTGGTGCATCTGCAACTGTTCAAGCAGTGCTTCATGATTTTGGAGCAAAAGAGGTTATTGTTGTAGATTTACATACAGAAAACAACTATACTAATCTTTATTTGCATTATGATAGTGAAATTATTGTAAATACAACACCTGTTGGTATGTATCCAAATAATTTAGAATCACTTGTTAGACTTGATGATTTTAAAAAACTCGTTGGCGTTCTTGATGTGGTATATAACCCACTTAAAACAAAGCTTATCTTAGAGGCAGAAGAAAGAAACATTCCTTGTTCAGCAGGACTTTCTATGCTTGTTGCTCAGGCAAAAAAAGCACACGAAATCTTTTTTGATACAAAGCTTGATACAAGCATCTGTGAAAAAATTGAAAAAACCTTGCTTAAAGAAATGAGCAACATTGTTCTTGTTGGTATGGCAGGCTGTGGCAAATCAACAATTGGCAAGGTGCTCAGTGAAAAGCTTAACAAAGAGCTTGTTGATACTGACGATATGGTTGAAAATGCTGAAAATACTCCTATTCCTAGAATTATTGAAGAAAGAGGAGAGGATTTCTTCAGATGGTGTGAAACAGTTGCAGTTAATCTTGCAGGTAGAGAAAAAAGCACGGTAATTGCAACAGGTGGTGGCGTCGTAACAAGAGACAGAAACTATAAACCATTAAAACAAAATGGTATTATAGTATTTATAAATCGTGATGCCGATTTGTTGCCAACAAATGGCAGACCACTTTCTCAAATGCATGGTGTGAAAGCACTTTATGAGCAAAGAATGCCTATGTATCGTGCTTTTGCCGATATTGAGGTAGATGGCAACGGTACAGTTGAAGATGTAGCAGACAGAATTTTAAAGGAGATTGAAAGCTTATGAAAATTCTTGTAATTAACGGCCCTAATATAAATATGCTTGGAATTCGTGAGCCTGGTGTTTATGGCAACGATAATTTTCAAACATTGCTTAGCAATATTTCAAAGTGGGCAAAAGAATTAGGTTGCCAAGTTGAATGCTATCAGTCAAATCACGAGGGCGATATTGTCGATAAAATTCAAGGTGCTTATGGTGTTGTTGACGGAATTGTCATAAACCCTGCTGCTTATACTCATACAAGCGTTGCAATTTTAGATGCTCTTAAAGCAGTTAATATTCCTGCCGTTGAAGTACATATTTCAGATGTTACAAAAAGAGAGGATTTTAGACAAATCTCATATGCAGGTATGGCTTGTGAAGAGCACATAATCGGCAAAGGACTTGACGGATATCGTCTTGCAATGGAATATTTAGTTAATAAGTATTAATTTTAAGGCTTTTAACCTTTTTGGTTAAGAGCCTAAATTTATTTCTATTGCCAAATATAAAAAAACGAGATATAATAAAGAAAATGCTTGTAGGGAGATTTATTATGTTTAAAAATAAACTTTTAATACTTTTAATATTAGCAATGTTGTTAGCCTTTGCAGGTTGTTCAAAAAAGAACGATGCTTCTGCAACTACAACTTCACCTGTAACTGAAACAGGTACTGTATACATCAACGAAGAGCAAACACTGGATACTACTCTTGTTGGTAAATGGGAAGAAAAGGTTGTAAAAGATACAACAAAGTCACAAGCCAGTTTTCGTACATATCCATTACCAGAGTATATTAAGGATAAGTTGTTAAAGGTACAGAGCAGACAGCAATATAACAAATTATTG
>JAZNWZ010000071.1:0-5217 GCA_045593645.1 Candidatus Fimenecus sp.
TTGTACCGGCATATAATGAAGAATTAAATATTGAAGAAACTGCTTTCACTGTTTTAAAGCTTTTAAAGACAAACAGAATTGATTGTGAAATGATTTTTGTTGACGATGGCTCAACAGATAATACCTTTGCAGAAATTGAAAAAGCAGCTAAAAAATACCCTTGGGTAAAAGGTATTAGCTTTAGTAGAAATTTTGGTAAAGAAGCGGCGATTTTTGCTGGTCTTGAAGAGGCAAAAGGGGACTGTGCCGTCATTCTTGACTGTGATTTGCAGTTTCCACCTGAAAAGATTTTAGAAATGTATTCACTTTGGAAAGATGGCTTTGAAGTAGTTGAGGGCATAAAGGCAGACAGACAAAAAGAAAATGTATTGCACAAGTCCTTTGCAAATCTTTTTTACAAAATGATGAGTTATTTTGTAGGCGTTGATATGCAGTCAACATCTGACTTTAAGCTCATCGACAGAAAGGTTATAGATACTCTTCTCTCATTGCCTGAAAGAAATACATTTTTCAGAGCACTATCATTCTGGTCTGGTTTTAAATCAACACAGGTTGAATTTGAAGTGCAAGAAAGACAAAACGGCAAAAGTAAATGGAATCTTAAAGGTCTTACAAAATATGCAATTACAAATATAACATCTTTTACAACTGCACCTTTGCAGTTGATTACAGTGTTTGGCAGTGTACTTCTTATTTTCCTTGCAGGTATGTCAATACAAACCCTTGTAAGATTCTTGTTAGGTCAGTCTGCAGAAGGCTTTACAACTGTAATTTTACTTCTTCTTTTAATCGGTGGTTCACTTATGATGGCACTTGGAATAATCGGCTATTATATAGCAAGAATTTATGAAGAAGTTAAGGGCAGACCTCGATACATTGTTTCAAAAAAAACAGAAAAGAAAATAGACGAGTAATTTACTAATAAAAATGCGGTTAAACCTTTGATTTAACTGCATTTTTTATGCTCAAAACCTTGAAATGTATACTATTAAATGGTATAATGTTTTAATTATATAAACGAAAGGGGAATAATGATGAGCCGTAAGAAATGGATAACAGCTCATATTGATAAAGACTTGGCAGCACAAGTTGCCGAGGCACATAGTCTTGACCCTTTTGTGTCTTTGATTCTTGCTTCTCGTGGCATAACTGAATATGAGGATGTTGAAGAGTTTTTTGATGCTGATTTCAGCTTTTGCGACCCATATCTTATTCTGGATATGGATAAAGCAGTTGAGCGTATAGAAAAGGCAATTGACCAGTTTGAAAAAATCTGTGTCTATGGTGATTATGATGCAGATGGTGTAACATCAACAGCACTTATGTATAAATATCTTGCTTCTCGTGGTGCAGATGTAATGTACTATATCCCTGACCGTGTTAGTGAAGGGTATGGTATGTCAAAAGAGGGCGTTGATAAACTTAAAGCACAGGGCGTCAAGCTTATAATTACAGTTGATAACGGAATTTCAGCGTTAGAAGAAATTGATTATGCTAATAGCCTTGGAATTGAAACAGTTGTTACTGACCATCACAAGGCAGGGGATACTTTGCCAAATGCAGTTGCAGTTGTTGACCCTCACCGTGAAGACTGCAATCTTAATTTTAAAGATTGGGCAGGTGTAGGTGTAGCCTTTAAAGTGGTTTGTGCTTTAGAAAAAGGCGACTATCTTAGCGTTATCGCAGATTATGCCGATATTATTGCAGTAGGCACAATTGCCGATGTGGTTGATTTAAAGGATGAAAATCGTGCCATTGTTAAATATGGCGTGGCAAAGATAAATTCAAATGCTTGCAACGGAATAAATGCTTTGCGCCAAATTGCAGGTGTAGGCGAAAGAAGTTTGAATGCATCGGGAGTTACATTCTCTTTAGCACCAAGAATTAATGCTGCAGGCAGAATTGAATCTGCAGAAACCGCACTTAAATTGCTTTTGTGTGATGACTTGATGGAGGCATTTTCTTATGCTGAGCAAGTTGATGTTTGCAATCGTCAAAGACATACTTTTGAAAATGAAATTATGGAAGCAGCCGTTAAGCATATTGAGTCAAACCATAAGCTTAAATATTCAAAGGTAATCGTTGTTTGTGGTGAGGGCTGGCATCACGGAGTTGTAGGCATAGTTGCTGCAAGAATTACAGAAAAATACGGTAGACCATCAATTGTGTTGACCTTTGATGGTGATGAGGGCACAGGCTCTGCTCGTAGTATTGA
Organism: Candidatus Fimenecus sp.; assembly: GCA_045593645.1. Taxonomy (GTDB): domain Bacteria; phylum Bacillota; class Clostridia; order Oscillospirales; family Acutalibacteraceae; genus Fimenecus. The sequence continues at coordinate 2,216 of JAZNWZ010000071.1, forward strand.
TGGCTTTTCAATTTATGATGCTATTAAGTCTTGTGAAGAATATTTAACTCACTTTGGTGGACATACAATGGCAGCAGGTCTTGGCATCAAGCGTGAAAATGTTGAACAATTTTTTGTTGCAATTAACGAGTATGCAAAAAGTATTCAAGAAACTGTGCCAACACTTACACTTGATTGTAAATTAAACCCTGCTTATATAAATACAGAGCTTGTGTTGTCTTTAGAAACACTTGAGCCATTTGGTGCAGGTAATGCACAACCACTTTTCGGTATTTTTGGCGTTAAGGTGTGTTCAGTACAACCAATTAGTGAAGGTAAACATTTAAGAATTAACTGTTCAAAGGGTAACACATATTTTACTGCAATGAAATTTTCATCAACACTTGAAAATTTCCCTTACAGAGAGGGCGATTTAGTTGATTTAGCAGTAAAAATTGAGAAAAATGAGTTTAGGGGAGAAGTAAAACCATCTGTTCAAATTCGTGAAGTCCGTTTTGCAGGAATTGATGAAGAAAACCTTTTCAAATCTTGTGGACTTTATGAAAAATATATGCGTGGAGATGCACTTACACCTCACGAAGCAAGATTTTTAACACCATCAAGAGATTTCCTTTTGGGCGTGTTTAACTTTGTTAAAAAATATATAACTTGGACTTATGACATTGAAACAATGCTTGTAAGAACAGGTTGTCCAACAGAAAATTATTGTAAAATGCTTGTGGCAGTTGATGTTCTTTTTGAACTTGGACTCATAAAGCGTGAAAATGAAACTATAATATTTGATGGGGCTGGCAAAAAAGCCGATTTGTCCCAGTCAAAGATATTAAATTACTTAAATTCAGTACAAGGGGAGTGAGAATGTGAAAAGTGTAAACCCAAATGTTGATGTGGATAAACTCTATGCAGATTTACGTAAAAAAATCAGTGCAATACACATTAAAGAAGAAGTTATAGTTATTGACAAAGCATTTGAAATTGCAAAGCGATATCATAACAATCAACTTCGTCGTTCAGGCGAGCCATACATTATTCACCCTCTTGCAGTAGCCAACATTCTTGTGGATTTAGGTATGGACTGGGAGTCCCTGGTGGCTGCCCTTCTTCACGATGTTGTTGAAGATACAGAATACACAATTGAAGAGCTTAAGGCAACCTTTGGTCAAGATGTTGCAACACTTGTCGATGGTGTTACAAAGCTTGGTCAGGTACAACTTAATTCAAGTGAAGCAAAAGAAGAGCAACAAGCAGAAAATGTCAGAAAAATGCTTCTTGCAATGTCAAAGGATATTCGTGTTATTATCGTAAAGCTTGCCGACAGACTTCATAATATGAGAACTCTTGAGTTTGTTGACCCTCAAAAGCAAAGAGATAAGGCACTTGAAACACTTGAGATTTTTGCACCTATCTCTCACCGCCTTGGTATCCGTTCCGTAAAGGAAGAGCTTGAGGATAGAGCAATTCGTTTTCTTGACCCTGTGGCATATGCATCTATTGAAGAGCGTATTCATGACCCTAACAAAACAGGTGAAAACTTCCTTGAAACCACAAAAAATGAAATATTAGAAAGAATAACTGAAGCAGTGCCTAATGCAAACATCAGTGGCCGTATCAAATCTGTTCACGGCGTATATCGTAAAATGTATATGCAGGGCAAACAGTTTGACGAAATCTATGATATTTATGCAGTTAGAATTATTGTTGATAGCGTAATTGATTGTTATAACTGTCTTGGTATTATTCACGATATGTATAAGCCTTTACCTGGCAGATTTAAAGACTATATTTCTACACCAAAGCCAAATATGTATCAGTCTTTGCATACAACAGTTATCGGTAGAAAAGGTGTGCCTTTTGAAGTTCAAATCAGAACTTGGGATATGCACAAAACTGCAGAATATGGTATCGCTGCTCACTGGAAATACAAAATCGGTATTTCAGGTGTTAAAAAAGGATTTGATGAAAGACTTCAATGGATTAGAGAGGTTCTTGAATCTCAACAGGGCACAGGTGATGCTCGTGAAATCGTTTCGTCAATTAAAACAGACCTTATTCCTGACGAGGTTTTTGTTTATACACCAAAAGGTGATGTTATCAATATTCCACAAGGCTCAACTGTAATTGACTTTGCATATGCAATTCATACTGCTGTCGGTAATAAGATGGTGGGCGCAAAGGTTGACGGTAGAATTGTACCTTTAGAATATGAGGTAAAAACAGGTGAAATTGTTGAAATCCTCACCACCTCTCAGCAAGGCAAAGGACCAAGTAAAGACTGGCTTAATATTGCAAAGTCAAGTCAGGCAAAGAGCAAAATTCGTTCTTGGTTTAAAAATGAGCGTCGTGAAGAAAATATCATAGAGGGTAAAGAAGAAGTTGAACGTGAATTTAAGCGAAACTTTATCCGTCTTGACGACGAAGATTATGAAAAATTCATCAAAAATCTTGCAACAAGACAAAAGATGAACAATATCGACGATTTCTATGCAGCTGTTGGTTATGGTGGACTTTCAATTAACAGATTGATGCCATATATCAAAGAAGAATACCATAGAAATTACGACAAGAGTAGAGATGCAATTAAGGTAGTACAACAAACAAAAGCACCAACCAAAAAGCAAAAAGACGGTGTTACAGTTGAGGGTATTGACAATTGCCTTATCAAATTCTCTCGTTGTTGTAATCCACTTCCAGGGGACCCAATTATCGGCTTTATCACTCGTGGACACGGTGTTTCAATTCATAAAAAGGATTGTACTAATGTGCCAAAGGATTTGAAAAACTGTGCAGAGCCGGGCAGATGGGTTAATGCTTATTGGAATAAGGATATTAAAGAAGAATATAAGGCAACAATTACACTTACTTGTCTTTCAAGAATTGGTCTTATGGCAGAGGTAAGTATGCAGGTTGCAAATATGAAGGTTAATATTACTGATATTAGCACTCGTGACACAAAGGATGGCAGATGCTTCTTAAATCTCACAGTTAAGGTTAGCAGTATTGAA
>JAZNWZ010000072.1:0-5511 GCA_045593645.1 Candidatus Fimenecus sp.
CTGATACAACAATTATGGCAAGTGCAGGTAGCCAAAGTAACCACTTGAACCACGTTTCAACTCAATTACCTTATGCACTTACAGTTGCAGGGGTTTCATTTGTAACTTATGTAATTGCAGGTTTTGTTCAATCAGTTGTCGCACTTCCTATTGGTATTGCACTTATGTTTGGAACACTTCTTGTAATTAAACTTCTTACAAAGAAAAAGGCATAAAAACAGATAAAAAATTAGCACCGTATCAAATTGATACGGTGCTTTTTTATGTTCTTATCTAACAACTTCAATACAAGATTTAATAATCTTTACACAGTCTTCAAAAGTTAATTCTGCAGTGTTAAGGCAAACATCATAGTTTCTAACATTATCCCATTCACGACCTGTGTAGTAGTGATAATATTCACTACGGTGTTTGTCAATCTTCTTAATTTTCTTATCTGCTTCGCTTTCAGATAAAGAATACATGTCTACAACGGTTTCTACGCACTTTTCGTGTGGAGCCCAAATAAACACCTTTAAAGTGCCTGGAACATCTTTTAAGACATAATCTGCGCATCTACCAACAATAATACAAGATTCCTTAGCAGCTAAATCTTTAATGATTTTTGCTTGATAGTTAAAAAGATTTTCCTTTGAAACAAAATCACTGTCTTCAGGTGGAATAAGCTTGCCGTCATATTTATATGTGCTTGAACTGAATAAGCCTCTTTTAACTTCTTCATCGTTCTTTTGGAAAAGCTCTAAGTTGATGCCACTTTCGTCAGATGCCATATAAAGCAATTCTCGGTCATAAAAAGCAATTCCAAGTTCTTTAGCAAGCATTTTACCAATAGTTTTACCGCCGCTGCCATATCCACGTGCAATTGTAATAACAACTTTTTTATCCATATTGCTGACCACCTTTCAAAACTATTCGCTAAGGTATGCTTTTTTAACAGACTCATCATTCATAAGGTCTTTTGCATCACCTGAAAGAACAATATTACCTGTTTCAAGCACATAGGCTCTATTTGCGATAGAAAGTGCTTTTTTAGCGTTTTGCTCAACTAGGAGAACTGTTGTGCCGTTTTCGTTAATAGCCTTAATAATGTCAAAAATTTCAGAAACAAGAAGAGGTGAGAGACCCATAGAAGGTTCATCCATCAAAATAAATTCAGGCTTAGACATTAAGGCTCTGCCCATAGCAAGCATTTGTTGCTCACCACCAGAAAGAGTACCTGCAATTTGATTTTTACGTTCTTGAAGACGTGGGAAACGCTCATACACATATTTAAGTGTTTCTTCAATTTCGCTTTTATCTTTTCTTGTATAAGCGCCTAACTTAATATTGTCATAAACTGAAAGTTGAGAGAAAATTCTTCTTCCTTCAGGAACGTGAGCCATACCCATAGAAACGATTTTATGAGCTGGTGTTTTAGTGATATCAGTATCATTAAAATAAATTGAGCCTGTTTTTGGCTTTAAAAGACCTGTAACAGTGTGAAGTGTAGTTGTTTTACCAGCACCGTTGGCACCAATAAGAGCAACAATCTCACCTTTATTTACTTCAAATGAAACACCTTTAAGAGCTTTAATCATACCATAATATACTTCGATATTATCAACTTTTAATAATGGGGCCATAGTAAAAACCTCCTATTCGCCGAGATATGCCTTAATAACCTCAGGATTATTAAGTACAACACTTGTCTTGCCTTGTGCAAGCTCTTGACCAAAGTTAAGAACTGAAACTTCTTCACAGATACCACTAACAAGCTTCATATCGTGTTCAATAAGAAGGATAGTCATATCAAAGTTATCACGAACAAATCGAATTGTATCCATAAGTTCTTGAGTTTCGCTTGGGTTCATACCAGCAGCCGGCTCGTCAAGAAGCAAGAGTTTTGGATTTGTTGCTAAAGCACGAGCAATTTCAAGTTTTCTTTGTTTACCATAAGGAAGGTTATCTGCAAGAGTTGATGCTTCTTCTTCAAGACCAAAAACCTTTAAAAGTTCCATAGCTTTTTCGTCCATTTTTTTCTCTGTTTTAAAGAAACGAGGGAGACGGAATAAAGCTTCAGGTGTTGAGTATTTCATTTGATTATGAAGACCGACTTTAACATTGTCAAGAACTGATAATTCTTTAAAGAGTCTAATGTTTTGGAATGTTCTTGCAACCCCCATTTTGTTGATTTCAACAGGGGATTTACCATTAAGTTTTTTACCATCTAATGATATTGAGCCGGCAGTTGGTTTATAAACACCTGTTAAAAGATTAAAAACAGTAGTTTTACCTGCACCATTAGGACCGATTAAACCATAAAGGCTACCTTTTTCGAGTACAAGATTAAATCCTTCAACTGCATGAAGACCACCAAAAGAAATTGAAAGGTTTTTAACTTCAAGTAATGCCATTATTGAACAGCTCCTTTCTTTTCTTTTACAAATAATGCTTTAATTTTAGCTTTAAATGATTCGTTTGATGTAAAAAGCATCATTGCAATAAGGATTATTGCATAGAACAACATACGATAATTACCAATAGTTTCTCTTAAAAGTTCAGGAATAAGAGTAAGGACAACTGCAGCAATAACACTACCACGAATTGAACCAATACCACCAAGAACAACAAATACAAGAATAAGAATAGACATATTGTAGTCAAACTTAGAAGCTTGAAGTGTAGAGAAATTGTGTGAATAAATAGCACCTGCAACACCTGCAAGGAATGCAGTTAAAGCAAAAGTGATAAGTTTGTATTTTGTAATGTTAATACCTACAGATTCTGCAGCAATTCTGTTATCACGAATAGACATAACTGCACGACCTGTTCTTGAGCTTACAAAATTATAAGCAACAACTACTGTTAAGAATAAGATGACAAATGCAATAGTAAAGTTTGAGTCTCTTGGTGTACCGTTTATACCCAAAGCACCATTGATAAGCATTTCACCATCTGCAGCCATGTTCATATCACTAACACTCTTAAGTGAAATATGGAAACCATTAGCATCTCTACCAAGATAAATTGAAGCACAGATGTTCTTAATAATTTCACCAAAAGCAAGTGTAACAATAGCAAGATAGTCGCCACGAAGTCTTAAAACAGGAATACCAATCAATATTCCAAAAATAGCAGCACAAAGACCACCGAGTACAAGAGCAATAGGGTATCTAATTGCTGCTTCAGGTAATGCTTCTACCATAAGATTTGAGAAAAGTGATGATGAATATGCACCAATACACATAAATCCTGCTTGACCAAGGCTTAATTCACCGAGAATACCAACAGTAAGATTAAGAGAAACAGCTAAAATTGCATATACACAAAGAGGAACAAGTAAGTCTCGCATCATATATGTCATGCTGTTTGTTGCAATTAAAATGTTAACAATAACAAAAGTAGCAATTAAAATGATATATGTGATTAAACTCTGTTTTGTGTTGGGTTTAATCGACTTAGAATTTTTCTTCATAAGTAACATTCTCCCTTCACAAATTAAACTTTCTCATTTATCTTCTTGCCAAGAATACCTGTTGGCTTGAACATAAGAATAAGAATAAGCACACCGAAAACAATAGCATCAGCAAGTTGAGATGAAATATAAGCTCTGCCTAAAATCTCAATAACGCCAATAAGAATACCGCCAATCATAGCGCCAGGAATTGAACCGATACCACCGAAAACTGCAGCAGTAAATGCTTTGATACCAGGCATAGCACCTGTTGTGTTAGAAAGAATAGGGTAAGCAGAACAATAAAGAGCACCTGCTATAGCAGCTAATGCAGAACCAATAGCAAAAGTAAGAGAAATTGTTTTGTTTACATTAACACCCATAAGTTGAGCAGCACCCTTGTCTTCAGAAACTGCAAGCATTGCTTTACCACTCTTTGTCTTTTTAATAAACAATGAAAGCGCAATAACAATTATGAGTGATACAACAATTGCAGTTGATGTTTCACCAGAAATAACGATTTGACCATCAAACAATTCAATTGCAGGTACATTCACAACAGATTTAAAGTTGATTGGGTTAGCACCGAAAATTACAAGTGCAATATTTTGCAAGAAATAGCTGACACCAATTGCAGTAATAAGTACTGCTAATGATGTTGCTTGACGAAGTGGCTTATAAGCAATTTTTTCGATGGTAATACCGAGAATTGTACAAGCTGCCATTGCAATTACAACTGATAAAAGGGGATTGATACCAGCCTTCATAGCTGCAAGGTAAATTACATAGCCACCAATCATAATAACGTCGCCATGTGCAAAGTTAAGCATTTTTGCAATACCATAAACCATAGTATATCCAAGAGCAATAACCGCATAAATACTACCAAGGCTTATACCGTTAATTAGGTAGTTCAAAAACTCCATTATGTATACATTCCTTCCGTTCTATATGGCATCAAACACCACAATAGATATATTCAATAAATTATAACATAACTGAATATTAAAAAGCAATATAAAAAACAAAAAAACCGACAGTAATTAACTACTGTCGGCGTTTTTTATGTAATTAGCAATTAAAGAGCAGCGTAAGCACCGTTCTTAATTACAACAGCCATAGGTTTCTTAGAAACAGCACCTGATTTTTCCCATGTGAGAGCAGCACCTGCACCTGTAATACCCATGTATTTGAAATCATCAGCTGCAATAGCTGTCTTAAGCTTATCGCAGATTTCTGAAGCTGTCATATCAGCTGTAATGCCTTGGCTCTTAATGAGTTCAGCAAGAATGTAAATTCCGTCGTAAGCGTCAGCTGCGAATTGGTTAGGAGTTTCATTGTACTTTGCTTTATAAGCATCAACAAACTTCTTTGTTGCAGCATCGTCAGCGTCAGCTGCGAATGGTGTAAGAAGCATTACACCTTCAGCAAGGCTTGTATCGAAACCTTCAATAGCAAGAAGTCCGTCAAGGCCATCGCAACCAAAGAACTTTGGAGCGAAGTTTGCAGATTGAGCAGCCTTAAGGATAAGAGAAGCTTCTGTGTAGTAAATTGGAAGGAATACAAGTTCAGCACCTGCTGATTTACAAGCTTGAACTTGAGCAGAGAAGTCTTTGTTGCTATCTTTTGTGAATGATTGTTCAGCAACGATTTCAAGACCCTTTGCAGTAGCTTCTGCCTTAAATGTGTTGTAGATACCTGTTGAGTAAGCATCTGATGAGTCATAAATAATTGCTACTTTTTTAGCAACGTTGTTTTCAGCAATGTATTGAGCTGATGCAGTACCTTGGTTAGAGTCTGTGAAGCAGATTTGGAAGCAGTTGTCATTTTTAATTACATCGTCAGCTGATGCTGATGGTGTAAGTTGGAACATATTGTCTTCCTTAGTCTTTTCAATAACTGCAAGACATGAACCTGATGTAACTGTACCAAGGAAAATTTGCATGCCTTGGTCTTTAAGTGAGTTGTAAGCACTAACAGCTTTGTCGCCTGAGTCAGCTTCGTCGTCAGCAGTAACAAGCTTAAGCTTTGTGCCGTTAATACCACCAGCTGCGTTGATTTCATCAACAGCAAGTTGA
>JAZNWZ010000073.1:0-5822 GCA_045593645.1 Candidatus Fimenecus sp.
ACAATGTTCTTGCATTTCCGGGTATTTTCCGTGGTGCTCTTGACTGCAGAGCATCTTGCATTAATGAAGAAATGAAAGTCGCAACTTCTTATGCACTTGCTTCTCTCATTCCTGATGATGAAATCACAGAAGAAAATATTATTGCTCCGGCTCTTGACAAACGAGTTGCAGAAGTAGTTGCAAAAGCAGTTATTAAGACAGCAAAGGAAACAGGCGTAGCAAGAGTATAGTTCTTTTTGGCATATTTTCCACAATACCGCGTGTCATTCGGCTCGCGGTATTTTTATACAGCTTCGCCTTTGACACATTGTCTTGTGAAAAATCTGCTCAAAAAAGGTATGTGCACTTTACATTTTGCCATTTGCATTTTGCATTTTATTTGTTATAATAAATTTGGTGATAAATATGGCAAAAACAAATTGTGAAAACTGTGTAAATTATTATTATGATGATGAGATGGAAGAATATTGCTGTGATGTAAGTCTTGATGAAGACGAAATGGTGCGCTTTCTTACATCTTCAAACTACCAATGTCCGTATTTTAGACTTGATGATGAATATGGCATTGTCAAAAAACAGAACTAATTTTTGGTTATACTGATAATTGAAATTTTTGTCAATTGTCAGTATAATTTATTTTAAAGGTGTTTTGCCCTAATTGGAGGTTTGTTTATGGAAGGCTTAATTGGTCTTGTAATGGGAATTGGCGCAGTAGTAACAGTCCTTTTTCTCATTTTAAGAGTAAAAAAAGGTGGCTTGCCTGCAATGTTCACAAAAGCAGCAGCTTCTGCTTGCTTCATAGGTACTGCCTTTATTGCTTATGCTTATAATATTGAAAAGCACGGCTACACAAAAGAACGATTTGAATATGGAATTTTAATGCTTTTAGGCTTTATATTCAGTCTATTAGGTGATATTTGGCTTGACCTTAAATATGTACATAAAGAGTCGTCAAGACCATATACATATGCAGGTTTTATAAGCTTTATGATAGGTCATACATTCTTTATTCCTGCAATTCTTTTAGGCTATGATGATTATAAATGGTGGTTCGCCCCATTAATTCTCGGCTCTTGCCTTGTTTTCACTATCATTGCAGCACTTATGGAAAAAATCAATAAAAACCTTGATTATGGTGAATATAGACCAATCACACTTGTTTATGCAATGTTTGTTGCAGGTACAATGTTCTGTGCAATCAATAAGCTTATTTTGTTTGGATATTCAACAAAATTTTTGCTTTTAACAATAGGTGCAATAGCATTTGTTCTTTCTGACCTTGTTCTCTCATCAATTTACTTTGAAAAAGGCAAGAATACAAAGGGCTATGTGCTTGTAAATCACATTTTATATTATTTAGCACAATTTATGTTTGCAAGCACACTTTTAATGGGTGCTAACTAAGGAGAAAAAATATGGAACAGAAAAAATATGTACCAAGTAAAGAAGTCAAGACATATGCCATAGCGGCGCTTGGTCAAGGTCTTGTATATAGCTGTATGTCAAGCTATGTTACTGACTATTATATGAACGTTTTAGCACTTGACGCTATGTTCGTAATTCTTTTAATGCTTATTGCTCGTATTTGGGATGCTCTTTATGACCCATTCATCGGTATGGCAATGGACAGAAAATCAACAAAATGGGGCAGAATGAAGCCTTATCCGGTACTCACAGCAATTCCAATTGCTATTCTTACAATATTAATGTTTGTCAACCCTGGCTTTGACACAAAAAATCAATCAATTGGTCTTTATGTGTTCGTTACAATTTCATATGTGCTTTGGGGTATGGTTTATTCTGTCAGTGACGTTCCTTTCTGGAGTCTTCCAAATGTTATGACCCCTGACCCAAAAGAACGTGGCGTGCTTATTTCTCATGCAAAAACAGTTGGTGGCATCGGCTCTGCTGTGACAGTTGCACTTCCTATTATTGTTGGCTTTATATTAGCAGATATGGAAACACATAAGGCTGATATTTTGAAATATGCAATTATGGCAGTTACAATGTCAGTAATCGGTATGCCTCTTTTTGCAATGACCTCATTTAAGGTTAAAGAGAGAGTTCAACTTCCTAATGTTACAAAGAAAGAAGATGGTGAGCCATCAACCTTTAAGAGATTGTTCACTTGCAAGCCTTTAATGCTTGTTGTACTTTCAGGTATTCTTTCATTTGGTCGTTATATGCTTCAAGCAGCAGCACCACACGTTGCTCGTTATTCAGGACTTTATATTGGCAACAAGCCAACAACAGCTGAAGAATATAACACAAATATTTCATCTGTAGCACTTGTTATTCAAATTTGTGCAGCAGCAGGTATGTTTGGTGCAATGCTTGTGCTTCCAAAACTTTATAAGAAATTTGAGTATAAAACAATTATGCTCGTTGCTTGCCTTGGTGGTTTTGTAGCAAGCCTTTTTACAATCGTTATTGGCTGGACAACAAAGAACTTACTTCTTTGCATTCCATTTATGCTCATTTCTGCAATTCCACTTGGTGTTATTAACAATGTGTCATTTGCAATGATTTGCGACTGTCTTGACTATATTGAATGGAAAACAGGACTTCGTGATACAGGACTTGGCTCATCTTGTCAAGCATTCGTTAATCAGGTTGGTAACGCCTTTGCAACAGTTATGATTATTGGTATGTATATACTTATTGACCTTGATGTTGCAACACTTAACAGTAAGGCAGAAAGCATTGTAGATGCAGCTATGAATCTTGGCGCATCACAACAGTTTGGTATGTTCGCACTTGTAACAATAGTACCTGGCGCAAGCTTACTTCTTTGTGCAATTCCACTTTTCTTCTACGACCTTACAGGCAAGAAAAAAGAAAAGATTTTTACAGAGCTTGCAGAACAAAGAAAAGCAAATGGTATTGTTGCTGAATAATAACAAAATATTATTGGGGCTGATTTATTCAGTCCCATTTTTTTATATTTAACTATTGCTTTTTACTACTTTAATGTGCTACAATAACTCTAATCTTTTCAAGAAAGAAGTAATACTATGGTAACACTTGATAAAATCTATCACGCTTCATTTGTTTTAAAGGATATTATCCGTAAAACTGATATGATTTATGCACCAAAAATTAACCCTGACTGTGATGTTTTTCTTAAAACAGAAAACTTGCAGGTGACAGGTTCGTTTAAGGTTCGTGGTGCAGCATATAAAATCAGCCAATTATCTGCAGAAGATAAAGAAAAAGGCGTTATTGCTTGCTCTGCCGGTAACCACGCTCAAGGTGTGGCTCTTGCAGCAACAAAGAACGGCATTAAATCACTTATCTGTCTTCCTGACGGTGCTCCAATTTCAAAGGTTGAGGCTACAAAGAGCTATGGCGCAGATGTTTGCCTTGTTGAAGGCGTTTATGACGATGCATATAACAAAGCACTTGAGCTTCGTGATGAAAAGGGCTATACTTTTGTTCACCCATTTGATGATGACGATGTTATTGCAGGTCAAGGTACAATCGGACTTGAAATTCTTGACCAGCTTAAAGATGTTGATGCAGTTGTAGTGCCAATTGGTGGCGGTGGACTTATTTCAGGTGTGTCATTTGCCGTTAAAGCACTTAATCCAAATATTAAGGTATATGGTGTACAAGCAAAGGGTGCACCAAGTATGTATAATTCTATTAAGGACGATAAAATTGAGCGTCTACCAAGCGTTTCAACTATTGCTGACGGTATTGCAGTAAAAGAGCCTGGAGCTAATACCTTTGAATATGTAAAGAAATATGTTGACGAGGTTGTTACAGTTACTGATGATGAAATTGCAGCAGCAATTCTTGCTCTTATTGAGCAACAAAAGCTTGTTACAGAAGGTGCAGGTGCAGTTGCAGTTGCCGCAGTAATGTTTAATAAAATTGATGTTAAGGGTAAAAAGGTTTGTTGCCTTCTTTCAGGTGGTAACATTGATGTTACAATTCTTTCTCGTGTAATTAAACGAGGTCTTCTCACATCAGGCAGAACATACTCACTTACAATCGAACTTGTTGACAAACCTGGTCAACTTAAAGGCGTTTCAAATATTATTGCAGACCTTGGTGGTAATGTTATTTCAATTCACCACGAAAGAGCATCAGAAAACTCTGATATTAACGGTTGTTACTTAAGAATATTGCTTGAAACAAGAAATTTTGAGCATATTGAAATTATTAAAAATGAGCTTATTAGACAAGGCTATCATTTAGTTAAGGAGTAATTAAAATGATTAAAACAATTAGTACAGATAAAGCACCTGCAGCAATTGGCCCATATTCACAAGCAAAGGTTGTTGGAAATCTTGTTTTCACATCAGGTCAAATTGCAATTAACCCTGAAACCAGTGAGGTTGAAGCAACAACTATTGAGGGACAAACAAAGCAGGTTTGTGAGAATATTAAAAACCTTCTTGAAGCAGCAGGCAGTAGTTTAGAAAATGTAGTAAAAACAACTTGCTTCCTTAAAAATATGGAAGACTTTGCAACCTTTAACGGAATTTATGCAGAGTATTTTACAAGCAAGCCTGCACGCTCATGTGTTGCAGTAAAGCAATTACCAAAGGATGTACTTGTAGAAGTAGAAACAATTGCAATTGTTGAATAAAAAAAGGGACTTTAGTCCCTTTTTTTATTTGTAATTTTATTTTTAAATAAAAATCGACAAAATATTGCATTTTTCTGCAAAAGTAATATAATTGACTTGTAAACTTAAACATAAAAGGGGAATTTATTATGTTCTGTACAAAATGTGGAAAAGAAAACATAGACGGCGCAAAATTCTGCGTTGGTTGTGGCTCACCATTAGGCACGCCAGTAGCACCAGTAGTACCAGTTGCACCTGTTGAGCCAGTAGCACCGGTTGAAGCACCAGTTGAAGCACCTGCTCCAGTAGCTCCAGTTGCACCTGCTCCAGTAGCTCCGGTTGCACCTGCTCCAGTAGTTGCTCCTGCTCCTGCACCACAACAACCAAAGAAAAAGACAGGTCTTATTATTGGTATCGTTGCTGCAGTTGTTGCAGTTATTGCTATTGTAATCGGTGTATTATTCGCAACAGGCGTATTTGGTGGCGATAGTAGTAGTTCAAAGAAAAAGAACGATAAAGACGATAAAAAAATTGAAACAACAACTGAAGAAACAACTACAGAAGAAACAACAACTGAGCCAACAACATTGGCATTAGAGGGCATTGAAGGTTGTTGGACAACAACTGACACTTATGAACTTACTAATTACGAATGGGTTGTTATTAATATAACTTACACAGACGAAGTTGAGTTTAAAGACGGTAAAATCGTTGGTGTTGAAAACTATGAAGCAGATGTATCTAAAGAAGATTTCGTAGAATCTGGCGTTGCATATATTGAAAGTAATTATAGTAGTGCAGAAATTGAATCACTTTTAGATGATTATGGTTATGATACTTTAGAAGAAGTTTTAGAGTATGAATACGACGAATACATTGCATACACATGGGAATATGAATGGCATTATTATTTTGATGAAGACGAAGGTGCTATTTACTATTGGAACGATGGTGAAATTAAAAAAGACGCTATTGACAATGATTGGTGCTGGGATGTTTCAATAGAAGAATCAGAAAAAAATGATGAGGATGTTCTTAACATTTGGGGTTATGAATACTATCGTAACTGAGAGACCCCTTAGTAATTTTTTTCAACAAATTTGTTGCATTTTTAATTGAATGGTATATAATTATTACTGTAAATATTTTACATAAAAGGAGAATTTATTATGTTCTGTACAAAATGTGGAAAAGAAAACATAGACGGCGCAAAATTCTGCGTTGGTTGTGGCTCACCATTAGGCAC
>JAZNWZ010000074.1:0-7527 GCA_045593645.1 Candidatus Fimenecus sp.
CTTGCTTTTGTTGTCTTCCTAAGACCGCTTGGCCTCCGACTTATCAAAACATATTCCGGACGGTGGTAGGTGACTATCACCGTTCTTTTTTTGGGTGAAATATGAAGTATAATAATATAATTAAAGGTGAATTTATCGACAGACCAAATAGATTTATTGCAAATGTTTTAATAGATAATAATATAGAAGTTTGTCACGTGAAGAATACAGGCAGATGTAAGGAATTATTAGTTAAAGGTTCAACTGTTTATCTGCAGAAATCTGATAATCCGAATCGTAAGACAAAATATGATTTGATAGCAGTTCAAAAAGGTGACAGGCTCATCAATATGGACAGTCAGATTGTAAATTATGTTGCACTTGAGTTTGTTCCAAATCTATTTGATAATATTAAATTCATAAAACCTGAATATAAATATGGTAATTCAAGGTTTGATATTTATGTTGAAACTGATACGGATAAAATATTTATTGAGGTTAAAGGTGTAACGCTTGAAAATGAAGGTGTAGTTAGCTTTCCTGACGCTCCAACGGAACGAGGAGTAAAACATCTCAAAGAATTGCAAAAAGCCGTTACAGAAGGATATAAAGCCTATGTTTTATTTGTTGTTCAGATGGCTGATGTAAAATACTTTGAAACGAACAGTAAAACGCATCCTGAATTTGCAGATGAATTGAAAAAAGCTAAAGAAAATGGAGTTGTTCCATTGGCTTTTGATTGTGCAGTAACACCTGATTCAATTGAAATCCGAAAACCTGTCTTAATAAAGTTATAAAAAATAATGCCGTGGTCAAATCTGACTACGGCATTTGTATATGTGTTTGTGTTTTGGATTAACTAAATTGTGAAAGTAAGAAACCTGCTGCAACAGCTGAACCGATAACACCTGCAACGTTAGGACCCATTGCATGCATTAAAAGGAAGTTAGATGGGTTGTACTTTCTGCCTTCTGTCTGTGAAACTCGAGCAGCCATAGGAACAGCAGAAACACCTGCTGAACCGATAAGCGGATTAACTTTACCACCCGTAACAATGTTCATAATCTTTGCAAAAATAACCCCGCCTGCTGTTGAGAATGCAAATGCGAGTAAGCCGATTGCAATAACAAGAAGTGTTTTCTTGTTAAGGAATGCTGAACCTTCTGCAGTAGCACCAACAGTTGTACCAAGTAAGATTGTAACGATGTTACAAAGTGAGTTCTGTGCTGTATCTGAAAGTCTGTCTGTAAGTCCACTTTCTTTGAAAAGGTTACCAAGCATAAGGAAACCAAGTAGTGGAGCGACAGAAGGAAGAATAAGAACACAGATTACTGTAACAACGATTGGGAAAATAATTTTTTCAGCTTTACTAACTGTACGGAGCTGATTCATTTTGATTTCGCGTTCTTTTTTAGTTGTAAGCATTTTCATAATTGGTGGCTGAATAAGTGGAATCAAAGCCATATATGAATATGCAGCAACTGCGATTGAACCCAACATATGAGGAGCAAGCTTACCTGTAAGGAAGATTGCTGTAGGACCGTCTGCACCACCGATAATAGCAATTGAAGCAGCTTCCTGAGGTGTAAATTCACCTGAAAGCATAGCAACAGTAAATGCAACATAGATACCCAACTGTGCAGCTGCACCAAGTAAAAGGCTTGATGGGTTTGCAAGAAGAGGACCAAAGTCAGTCATTGCACCAACACCCATAAAGATAAGACAAGGGAAAATACTTGATTTAACACCTGCATAAATAAGTCTTAAAACACCTGAATCATACCAATGTGCATTCGGGTCTGCATACGGGTTGTTATCACCGATAAAAGACATATTAGTAGGGTCTGCCATAATCTCAGGGTAAATGTTAACTAAAAGCATACCAAAAGCAATTGGTATTAAAAGCAATGGTTCAAATTTCTTAACTATTGCGAAATAGAAAAGAACAAATGAAACAGCAATCATTATCCAGTTTTGATATGGCAAATTAACAAAGTTTGACTGTTGAAAAAGTTCAACAAGAGCTTCAATAATTTGCATAGTCTGCCACCTCTAATTAAGCGAGAACAGCGAGAACTTCATCAGTAGCAACTGAGCTGCCCTTAGTAGCAATAACTTGTGAAACTGTACCTGCGCAAGGAGCAACGATTTCGTTTTCCATCTTCATAGCTTCAAGAACAAACATAACATCGCCCTCTTTAACTGCTTGACCTGCAGAAACGTTAACTGCAAGAATTGTGCCAGGCATTGGAGCTGTAACTTTTGTACCATCACCAACTGCAACTGGTGCAGGTGCTGCTGCAGGAGCAGGAGCTGCCTCAACTACAGGTGCTGCAACAGGAGCTGGAGCTACAACTGGTGCTGCTACTTGAGCTACTGGAGCTGCTACAACTACAGGTGCTGCTGATGGAACAACTGCAGTAACAACTGCTTCGTTAAGTTCGTTTACTTCAACTTCATAATCATTTCCATTTAATGTAACTACGTATTTCATTTTAAATATCTCCTTTATTTATCAATGAGTTTGATTGATTTAAAAACAAGTCTGTCAAGTGGAATTCCTGATTCTTTGCTTGTGATAGCCATAACCTTAGCGGCAGTTTCTTCATCTGTTTTGTAAAGTTCAGGTGTATCACAAAGTCTAATTGATTTGAACACGAGACGTTCAAGTGGAATTCCTGTTTGATGGCTTACAATAGCCATAATTGATGCTGCTGTTTTATAGTCAGTTTTATAAAGTTCAAGAGAGTCATCAAGTTTAATTGAACTAAATGCAAGTTTATTGAGTGGAATACCTGACTCATGACTTACAATAGCCATAATTGATGCTGCAGTTTTATAATCTGTCTTATAAAGCATAAGACCGTCTACTTGTTGTGTTTGAGCAACAACAGGTGCAGGTGTTGTATTAACAACAGGAGCAGGGGAAGGAGTAACAACTGGTACTTCTTTCTTTTCTGATTTTTTAACCTTTTCACCTTTTTTTGCACCACCTTCAAAAGCTTTAATAACCTTTGAAAGTGCAACAATAATAACTGCAAGAAGAATAAGAACAATCATAACGACGATAAAACCAGTAGCAGAAATGCTTAAAATTTCTGGTATTGTCATTTTACGTCCTCCTTAATCGACTCTTCTGATTGAATACTTAAATGTGTTCTTTTCTTTTTCTTTTCTTGCCTCAAAGAACTTTTCAGCTTGTTGAGGGAATGCAATATATGAAAGAACATCTTCATCACATTTAGCTAAATCGCCAAGTTCTGCTTTTGTCTGTTCAAATGCAGGTTCAAGAGTGTCAGCAAAACGACATGTAATAGGAGCATCATCACCAAGAACCTTCTTTTGAAGGTCAGCATCGATTTCACCAGGTGCTTTACCATATTCACCCTTAATATAAGCTTTAATTTCTTTTGAAATATTCTTATATCTTTCACCAACAAGTACGTTTGTAACTGCTTGGTTGCCAACCATTTGGCTAAGAGGAGTAACAAGTGGAGGATAACCCATATCTTTACGAACTTGTGGAATTTCTAAAAGAGCTTCTTCCATTCTGTCAAGAGCGTGCATATCTTCAAGGTTTGCCATCATATTTGAGAGCATACCACCTGGTACTTTATAAGTTAAAGCATCTGTATCAGTAACAAGTGCCTTTGGCTTTAAGAGCCCTGATGCAAGATATTGGTCGCGAAGTGGCTTGAAGTGGTCATTAACTGCCTTTAATGTATCTCTATCAAGACCTGTTTCATATCCAAGACCTACAAGAGCATCGTGAATTGTTTCTGTTGCAGGTTGAGCAGTACCACCTGAGAAGCAAGATGTTGCTGTATCAATAATGTCGCAACCTGCTTCAACTGCCTTGAGGATTGTCATATAAGCCATACCTGTTGTGCAGTGAGTATGAAGAATAACAGGCATTTCAGGCATAGCATCTTTAATTGCACCAACAAGGTCTTTAGCCTCAACGGGAGTCATAACACCTGCCATGTCTTTAATACAGATTGTTGAGCAACCCATTGCTTTCATTTCTTTACAGAGAGCCACATAGTTTTCAAGTGTATGAACAGGGCTTGTTGTGTAAGAAATAGCACCTGATGCAATTGCACCATTTTTAATTGTTTCATCAACTGCTACTTGAATGTTGCGAACATCGTTAAGTGCATCGAAAATTCTGATAACATCAATACCGTTTTCAATACTCTTTTTAATGAACATTCTAACAACATCATCAGGATAGTGCTTGTAACCTAAAAGGTTCTGACCACGAAGAAGCATTTGCAATCTTGTATCAGGACATTTTTCTTTGATTTTTCTAAGTCTAACCCATGGGTCTTCGTTTAAATAACGAAGGCAAGAGTCAAATGTTGCGCCGCCCCAACATTCAAGAGAATAGTAACCAGCTTTGTTAAGCTTTTCAAGAACAGGTTCGAAATCTTCGAATGGCATTCTTGTAGCGATAAGCGACTGATTAGCGTCTCTAAGGACGGTTTCTGTAAACTGAACTTTCATCGTTTATAGCCTCCAAACACATAAAATAATCCAAACTTATCCAGTTTAAATAATTATACATTATATAATTATTATTATCAATAGAAATTAATAAATTAAAAAAAAATTGGTGGAATAACAAAAAAAGGACAAATAAATTGTCCTTTTTTGTTAATAAATGTTACTTAATTTGTATCAATAATTCATTGTAATTTTGCCAATGTTTGGAGCGTATGTAACTCTATTGTTAAATGAATATGAACCATCATTTGCAAAGGTTATTTCATTATCGCCAGCGTTGAGATAAATCACAATAGTTGTTGTTTTGTAATTCTGCCAACTGTATGTACTTCTAAAGAAATAATTGCCTTGCTTTTCACCATTTACAGATACAGCGATATATCGTTCAATCAAGTCAACATTATAATCATGGAATCCGCCTTCTTCATTGTTCGCATATTCAATAGTAAAGCTATAATAACCACTCTTTTGAACATTTATATTGAATGAGCAGTAACCACCATTATCTGATGCAATCCAACCAATTCGTTTGCCTGTTGAAGTGAAGATATCGTCTTCAATAGTAGCTCCATTAAAAATATTAACATCAGAAGGGGTGAGTACAAGCAAATCTTTTTTGTTGCTATTTACTTTTATATCAGTGAGCATTGTACCATCACTTAAAGTTACTTTATTGTAGCCACGATGCAAATACACAATACCGTTTTCAATTTCTTTTTCATATCCATTTATAATGGCACTCGTAATAGGCTTGTCAAATGATAATGTGTAATATCCATCATCAGCAACTACAACTGAATATGAGTTTTCTTTTGTATCAACATTTCTTGAGTCGAGCTTTTCGAAATATGTTTTGTTAATATTTTCAATGCTTGTAATATCAATAAAATCAAGTGCTAATATGCAGTCATTTGCCACTTGAATTCTTATTATATTTTTACCTTTTTTCAATTCAAATGTGCCACTGATACATTCCATATAATCTTCTTTAATTGAAGATGGGAATTTAAGCATTTGCTCTTGTTCATTAATTATTACTTTAACATCTGCCGTTATTCTCTCACCAACAGGACCGTTTCCGTAAACGAAATCAATGTTGTATTTTCCTGCTTTTTTTGTATTTACGGTAAATTCAACATAACTATTTTTATCAATACCTTTAACAACCATATTTTCTGAGCAAGCATATGCAATTTGGTCTGTTGCATTTGCATTACCATTTAAAACTGCTTCTTCAGCTTCATATCTGTCAAATGTTTGCTCATTTTTATATTCTTCTTCGTTGTTATAAGGTGTAATTTCAATAAAATAGGCTTGACTTTCACGCTCACAAGGTATTTTGAACTCGATGGTGTTGTTTTTCACTTTAACAACCTTAACCATCAATTCTTCAGGTGAAATAACAGTGCCACCAAGACCCTTGTAATCTACATAGTTTACTGTAACAGTAACTTTATCACCATTTTTAAAGTACTTTTCATCAATGTTTTCAATTTTGATTTTGCTTGTTGTGTCAGCACCACCAACTAAAACATAAAACTTCTTTTCATTCTCATCAAAGGTTGAACAACCAATAAAACCTTTGTTAAGTAATGGGTATTTTCCTTTAAGATAATTTCCTAAGTTACTGTGCAATAAATCCAATTCAGATACGGCTAATTCCTTGCCTTTCATTTTAGCATAGAAATTATAAACCCAGTAGTTTGAGTTTGGCGTAACATTATCTGCAACCGTCTCTGCAAGGTTATTTGCTAAACGCCAATATGCAATGCAACCATAAGCGTTTTGCTTTTCAAGACGTGAAATCCACTTAACAGACTCACCAGGAATACCATTAGTCTTCATAAGACCATATTCAGAAATGCAAACAGGCAGTCTGTCAATTTCTAATTCATCGCACATAGCATAATATTCGTTAAAATGTGTTTCCATCCAATAAATTGATTGGTCATTTAATTCGTGCCAAACAACAATTTCAGGTAAACAATCGTTTTCTTTGCAATATGCTAAAAATTCCTTGATAAAATCTTTATTGTATCCTGCATGACCAGGACCTGCAATTTTTGCATTAGGATTTATGCTTTTAACAACATTATATGTAGATTTCCAAGCTTCATAGAATTTATATCTGTTTGCTTCTTCCCAATGGTTGCCAAACCAAACACCATTGTCCATTTCGTTGTAGATGCAGTATGCAAACTTGTCTTTATATTCTGATTTTTCCATTTCAGTAACAGTTTTTTTAACTCTGTCATTATAAGCAGCAAGACTGTCAAACTGATAATACCAAGTGTCATACATATCTTGAGTGTATATTACAATCAACTCTCCACCTGCACCATAGAAGGTTTCACTAACATCCATAACATCGCCAATAGGGTGCTGAAGTCCACCTGCAGGCTTGGTTGAGAGAATATTAGCGCCAATGCTTTCTGCAATTTCTTTAGATGGAATATCATCTTCTGCAAAACCATATAAAAATCCAGAAGCTCGACCTGTCATTTCACTTTGTTTTGAAAAATCGATAGTAAGGGTAGGAGTGAGAAGATTAATTGCAACTACCCCTAATATCCAAACTAAAACAAAAAGTATAATTAAAACGCCTAATAAAATTTTTCTCTTTTTTGACATCTTCTTTAACATATTTACACCACCATAAAAAGATAATTTATTTTATCATAATTTTTCTTTTGTTACAACAGAAGATTTATTTTTTAAAAGTGATGTAATACCCATAAGAATTAAAAAACTACCGAAAATTTTAGGTAATAAATCGCTACTTATCTGTTTTAAGACAAATTGACCAATAAATGCACCAACAATTCCACCCAATACAACAAAGCCGATTTCTTTAAATTTAATTTGCTTTTTTATTGTATAAACTATTGTTGATATAGTTGCACAGACGATAAAAAATATAAGATTTATACCTTGAGCATTTACTTGCTGATAATCTCTAAAAAGAGTCAAATATATAATTAAAATACTACCTCCACCAAGACCCATTGAGCCTAAAAGACCTGAAAAAAATCCAGCTAAAAT
>JAZNWZ010000075.1:0-10636 GCA_045593645.1 Candidatus Fimenecus sp.
CGTGACAATGGGTCCTATCTGTATTGCTAATGAACTCAAACGTCAGGGTTATGGTAAAATTCTGCTTGACTATTCTCTGGAAAAAGCAACAGAAATGGGATTCGGTGCAATCTGTTTTGAAGGTAACATTAATTTTTACGGCAAAAGTGGTTTTACTTATGCCAGCGAATTTGGCATCCGTTATCACGATTTACCCGAAAATGCCGACGCATCATTCTTCCTTTGCAAAGAACTGAAAAAAGGTTATCTCGATGGAATCACAGGTGAGTACACTCCACCACAAGGATACTTTGTAGATGAAGACAAAGCAGAAGAATTCGACAAACAATTCCCACCTAAAGAAAAACTAAAACTTCCGGGACAACTTTTCTAAAACGAACAAAACAAAGGGCAGTGCATTTCGGTGTGCTGCCCCAGTTTTAGCAACTCTCAAATTATTGAATAAAACTCAATCCTTCGATAAATCTGCAACAATATTTCACGCCTATGAAGTTAGCATTTAACCTCATAGGCGTATTTTTATATCTCTTTGAAATTTTGTGAACTGTCGGTGTAAGTTTCAACAATGATTTTTACCCCTAATTTCACCCCTGACACGAATGCTTCAAGTTCTGCCATACCGTACATATCCATACAACACTCCTTGTACTTTTCAAACAGTGTTTTCTGCTCTTCTGTGAGTGTGGATGATAACTTTTCTTCATTCCGTGCAGCAAGGTGCAAAAGTTGTGAATACTCGCTTCCCTTCTTAACACCCTTGTCCGCAGGAACAATGTTCCCGTAATACAGGTCTTCCAAAGTTGTCATAAAAAACCTCCTTTCAGCGTGTCTATATATCACTCTGAAAGGAGTAAAAGTCAAGTTATATTTTCACTATTTTTTAAATCTTACTATTCACAACAAAAACATCTATGAAGCTGGTTTCGCTCCCAACCTCATAGGTGTTTTGTAATTTATTTCATCGCTTTTATTCTATTTTTTAGCGTTTTAATTTCACTTAAAATCTTTTCGTATTCAGTAAATGCATCAAGGATTTCTTCGTTATCTTCAAACACTGGTCTTACAAAATATTTTCTGCTGATGCAATAATCTTTTGTACAATTTTCAAACTGAACCGTAACTCTGTTTTCATTTTGGTTAATTACAACACCATTGCCAATACCACGCATTGATACTTGTACATTTAACAATGATATGTTTGCATATGGTTCTACTCTCGTTTCAAGTTCACGAATTTGTTCATTCAAACTATCAATTTCTGCCTGCTTTTCCATTTCTTCTTTCAGGCGTAATTCTTCAAGTTTATACGCTTTTACAGATTCCGCTTTTGCCTTATGTACAAGTCCATTATAGAAATTGTAAGAATCACAACAGTAGATGACATCAAAGGCTAATGTATGCAAACTTTCATCACGATAATGTTCATCATCAATCAATGCAAAATGTTTTTCTAGCAAGCTTGGATGCTCTTTTAAGGCATTTACAACAATTTCACCTAATTCATAATAATGCTCTAATTTGAAAGTTTCACCTGAACCGATATTCTTGCCAAATTCAACATATTGTGCAAAAGTTTCAACTGGCTTGTACTTATAAATGAAGTTTTCTTCGGGCTTTACCATAACAAGATAGCAAGATGCAGAGTGTCTGTCCTGCTTATATTTCCATGAATTTGGAAAGGTTTTTTCACGAAGATTTTCCATGCCTTCAAGAAATTCGTCAATATGATTTTGACGGGTGTTGAGATTCCCTCCATCATCAGCAAACAAAACATCCGTGAAAAGCTTTTTAACTTCATCAGGTTTCTTTTCAGCGATTTTCACTACACCATTTGCAGGCGATACCATTTTGTTGTCTACAAGAACCGAAAATTCACTTTTTGCTTTGTTAAACAGTTCAGCAAAATTCATGGTTGCAGCATCTTCTGAAAACCAAATATCCTGAAATCTTTTAATAGCTTTCCACTTAAAAATTTCATTGTGTTCTTTATTATTCACCATTTCAAAATCAGCTTCATATCTGTTTATCAATTCATGTAAATTATTTAAGTTCATTTTCAAAATCCTTTCGGTTAATTATAGAATCGATTGCACTTTTAATTTCATCAAAATTCAGTGCTTTGAATCCGAAACTCCGTATGCGACCTAATGAAATGGTCTTGTTGTTTTCACAATTTGCATTAATAAAATCTGTTGGTACAATGTAAAATTCCCAATTGTTCAAATTGAGCGGATATGCTGTTTCTTTTGTTCTACCGGTATTCAAGCAAAATACATATATATCATTTTGTCTTTCAAATTTATTTTCACAATCACTGTTTTCGTAGTTACTGTTAGCTTTTGTAATACCAAAAGTTCTCTGCTCTGATATATTGCCATTTTCATTCCAAGGATGATAGTATGATGATTGTTTCACTTCAATGCGTTGGTTTCTGTATTTAATATCATACAATGTCCAATAATCAACATTGTGTGCTTCATTCATTCCCAAAGCCTTTGCAACAATGAATTCTGCTATAACTTCCTGAAAATTATACACATTGGAGTATTCAAACTGCCAGAAGTCAGCAAGAGTGAATCCTGCCGTTTCTTCATTAAAAGTAAATATCTCATTACCGGTCATGCCTATTCCCTCTTTTCTGTTTATATTATATCACTAGCAAATTAATCCTGCAACCAGCTTCTTTGTTCAATGGTACAAAAATAAGGACAAAACAGGACCGCCCATTTTCGAGTAGTCCTGTTAACAATTCATTGATTCAATTATAAGTCTTTTTGCAGAAGTTCAAAGCTTTTCAGTCTAATAAACCTTTAATATTCTCATGCTTTTTGCGTCTATATGTATTTGCCATTTCACATTGCCATTTATTCTCTTCTCTTTTCATTTGAATAGCAAAAGCATATGTATTTCTCGGTGAATTCAATGCAAAAAATGACTCTATTAAAAGTTGGTTGCATGTTGCAATTTTTTCTATTTGAAACTTATCGGTAAACCAATATCTAATTGAAATAATCATTTCACCTTTGTTGTTAACTTTAGACGGAGAGTGGAAATTTGTTATTTTCATTGGTTTAATAAGTTTCTTGTCATCAGTAAGCAACCTAAAACATTTTGTATAAACTTTAGGATATGGTCGACCCTTATATCCAGTAAATCCAATTTCAAAATCAAGAACTCCATAGCCGTTATCACTATTTAAGTAATGAAACGATTCTTCTTCAAATCCTGACCAAAGTCTACCATCGGAGAATTGGTGTATTTTACAACTAGTAATAATTAACTCATCAATCTTATTTGTTTTTTCCACCAGAAATGTTGGCGAGAACTCAAAGTTTATATCAAGCATTTTTTCACCTCATTTACTATATTAAAATCCCATCACAATGGTCTAGGCATATTAACAATGCCTTCAAAAAGGCTGCATCGTTTTGTGATGTTCTCTTTTTCGGACCCTTTGTCCTATTACCTGCCATACGCTCCTTTTTGCCTATAAAACGGGTGAAAAGGAGATTTTCTATATTGCTGTCGGTGTAAATGAGTCCATTCTGATTAAGTGCCTTACCACCCTTGCCAAGCACGAGAGCTGCAAGTCCATAATCCTGCGTAACAACTATATCACCCTTTTCGGTGATATTAGCAATACGACAATCGGCCGAATCTGCACCCTTATCAACGACAATAGTTGTAGCACCATCTCTTTCAATGGTGTGCGTATTGTCGCATACAATGATACACTCAAGTCCGCGTGCCTTAGCTGTATTGACAGTAATATCTACAACTGGACACGCATCAGCATCAATTATTATTTTCATAACATCACCATTAAATTAAGATACCATCACAATGGTCGATTTCATGTTGAATGATTTGTGCTGTCCAACCGGTGAATGTTTTGATTCGGGTTTGAAATTCAGCTGTCTGCCACTGCACTTTTATGCTCTTGTAACGCTTACACTTACGGGGACCACCGAGCAATGAAAGACATCCCTCTTCTGTTTCATAAGGGTCAGACTTTTTAATGATTTCAGGATTGAACATGGTCATATACTTACCATTATCATCAAAACAGATGATACGCTTATAAACACCAATCATATTGGCAGCCATACCAACGCAACCGTCAGCATTGGCAACAAGAGTGTCAAGCAAATCCTGTGCCACCTGTAAATCTTCAATTGTAGCCTTTTCCGATTTCATAGCTAACAAAATTGGGTCATGAATTACTTCTCTAATCATTTTGTATAATACACCTTTACTTTTCTTGGGCTACATCTTTATATGAACGGGCGCTATATATGAATTCTTCTTCGATATCAACATTAGGCAGTTTAAGTGCCTCTATATATCTTCATCTTTCATCGTCTCATTTTTTCATGTTAGTAATTATTATATCACTTGTAACAGAAACATTCAATAACAGACCCTCACTTATTGTACGAAAAATTGGTCTGTTATTTTGTCACAAAATGTCGTTTTTTTACGATTATAGTATATTAAGATAATATTCTTCATTTTATATGCTTAATACAAAACAACTTGTAAACCCACTAAAATCGGCACAAAATATTGTTTTACCTGTTTTTTTGTAGTATAATAGTCTAAATATATTCATTTCAAGTGTGAATGAGGTGAAAAAATGACTCCTGAACAAAAAGCACGGGAAATAATTGATAAAAAGTTACTTCAGTCAGGTTGGGTACTTCAAGATGTAAAATCTTTAAATCCAATGGCTGCACTTGGTGTTGCTGTATGTGAGTTTCCTACCAGTACAGGTCCTGTTGATTATGCTCTTTTTATTGACGGAATTCCAGTTGGTATTGTTGAGGCTAAAAAAACTGATGTAGCTGAAAACATCACCACGATTGAAGCTCAATCCGCTCGTTATGCCAACAGTACTTTTAAATGGGTGAAGTGTGACTATCGTATCCGCTTTGTTTACGAAGCAACTGATAAATTAACACGCTTTACTGATTATGACGACATCAAATATCGTTCAAGAACAGTTTTTTCATTTCATCGTCCTGAAACACTTGCCACACTATTAAATCGTTCAAATACTATTCGCAACAACTTAAAGAATTTCCCTGAATTTGATGCTACTGGTTTCCGTAGTTGTCAAATTAAGGCTATTGAAAATTTAGATAAATCATTTGCTGATAACCGTCCTAAAGCACTCGTTCAAATGGCGACAGGTGCAGGTAAAACATTTACTGCAATAACAGCCGCTTACCGTTTACTTAAATACGGTAAAATGAATAGAATTCTCTTTTTAGTTGACACAAAGGGCCTTGGTGAACAGGCAGAACGAGAGTTCCTCGCTTACACACCAAACGATGACCCACGTTCTTTTTCACAGATTTATGGTGTTAGCAGACTTAAATCCTCATTTATTCCGGGCGACGTTCAAATCTGTATTAGCACTATTCAAAGAATGTATTCTATTCTTAAAGGTGAAGATTTGGACGAATCAACCGAAGAATCTTCATTCAACGAGTTTGTAACTGCTGAATCAAAAGCACCTAAAGAAGTTGTGTATAACGAAAAATATCCACCTGAATTTTTTGATTGTATTATAGTAGACGAGTGTCATCGTTCAATTTACAATGTGTGGAATCAGGTGTTAGAGTATTTTGACTCATTCATAATCGGTTTAACTGCAACACCGGACAAGCGTACTTTTGCTTTCTTTAATGAAAACATTGTCAGTGAGTATTCACGTGAACAGGCAATTGTTGACGGAGTTAATGTTGGTGAAGATGTTTTCCTCATTGAAACAAATGTAGGTAAAAACGGTGCTCACATTATGAAACAGATGATTGAAGTCCGTAGCCGTTTATCTCGTGAAAAAAGATGGAAACAGCTTGATGAAGATGCTGATTACAAACCTACTCAACTTGACAGAGATGTTGTAAACCCAAGTCAAATCCGTACAGTTATCCGTACATTCAAGGATAATGTGTTTACAACACTCTTTCCTCGCCGTAAAGAAGTTCCTAAAACACTTATTTTTGCTAAAACAGATAGCCACGCTGATGATATTATTCAAATCGTGCGTGAAGAATTTGGTGAAGGTAACGAATTCTGTAAGAAGATTACATATTCGGCTGAAAATCCTGAAAGTGTATTGAGTTCTTTCCGTAATGATTATTATCCTCGTATCGCTGTAACAGTTGATATGATTGCAACCGGCACTGATGTAAAACCAATTGAGTGTCTTATTTTCATGCGTGATGTTCGTAGTAAAAACTACTTTGAGCAGATGAAAGGTCGCGGAACAAGAACATTAAATAAAGATGATTTGCAAAAAGTCTCTCCTTCTGCAACAGACAATAAAGACCATTTCGTTATCATTGATGCAGTTGGTGTTACAAAATCAAAAAAATCCGACACTCGCACTCTTGAACGCAAACCTTCTGTAAGCATGAAAGAGTTGATGATGAATGTTGCGCTGGGTGCTAGGGATGAAGATACACTTACCTCTCTTGCAAACCGTGTAATAAGATTAAATAGTCAGATGTCATCAAGTGAGAAGAAATCATTTGAAGACAATGCAGGCGTATCCGCTAACAGAGTTGCAGAAAAATTACTTGATACTTTTGATGAAGATATTATTTTACAAAGAGCACAATCAGAATTTTCAGTTGATGTGCCTACTGAAGAACAGATTGCAAAAGCAAAGAAGATTTTAGCAACAGAAGCTGTTGCACCATTCCTGAAACCTGAAGTGCGTGATTATATTGAAAATGTTCGTCGCAGTCACGAGCAAATTATTGACAATGTGAATCTTGACGAAGTTGTGTTTGTAGGATTTGATTCACAGCAAGAAGCAAATGCAGACAGAATTATTAAAACTTTCCGTGAATTTATTGACGAGAATCGTGACGAAATTATTGCTTTGCGAATCATTTATAATCAACAATATAAAGACCGTCCTATTGCAATAGAACAGTTAAAATCATTATATGAAAAGTTAAAATTTAAAGGTGTAACTATGGAACGCCTATGGGATTGCTATGCAATAAAGAAACCTGACCGTGTTAAAGGTGGCACCTTGGGTAAGATAGCAGACCTTATTTCAATCATTCGTTTTGAAATGGGATACTCTGACAATCTTACTCCATTTGCAGATAAGGTGAATTTCAACTTTATGCAATGGACACTTCGTCGTAATGCAGGTGCAGTACATTTTACTGAAGAACAAATGGAATGGCTGCGTCTTATTAAAGACCATATTGCAACATCACTCAGTATTATGCCTGAAGATTTAGATTTAAGTCCGTTCGACCGAAAAGGTGGACTTGGCAGATTCTATGATGTTTTCGGTGATAAATACGAAGAAATATTAAAAGAAATGAACATTGAATTGGTGGCATAAAATGTTTTATTATCGATATCGTTCAGGTAGTGAATTATCAATTAAAGAACTTATATATGATGAATTATATTTTGCGTCTCGTGAAGAGTGTAACGACCCATATGAAGGAAAAATTTTTGCAATATTAAATAATAATGAAGAATACTGGAACAACTTAATACGATTAGCCTTAAAGTTTTATGATGCAGATGCAGTTAATTATTTAATTGAAAGAATTATAAAATTTTATGTTTCAAAATCGCCCATGTATCTTGATGAACTATTAAGAACACCTGCAAATGAAATCGTTAATCTAGGAAATGGCGGAATAGAAAGAACCATACTCAAAAACATGCATAACAGTATTAGACAATATGTTTCGCTTTACATCCCTGCAGAACAATATTTTGCTTCTTTTTCAAAAAGAAAGGATAATTACTTATTATGGTCTCATTACGCTAATAATCATAATGGTTTTTGTCTTATTTTTAGACCAATAAATAATGTCATTCAGCAAAATCCAAACTGGGTGAAAAAACATTTAGCACTTGTTTCTACACAAGGAACAACATATATGAATTTAGCAATAGAAGATTCGTTTCAAATTAAAGATGTTGAGTATGTAGCTTCACCAAAGTGCTTGGATGCTTTTATGTGTTTTCCTGCAAGTGTTGTTGGAGATAAATATGGTCCTTCAGAAATAGAAGATTTTCAAAAAGAGTATAGTAAGATATATTTCAAAAAACACAAAGTTTGGGATTATGAAGAAGAAGCTCGAATTGTTTTATCAAATGGATATCCATGGATGACAGGTGAAACAATGACATTTACACCACAACAAAGACTTTTCCACTATGACGCGACACAATTGGTTGGTATAGTCCTTGGTACAAAAATGTCACAAACACAACACAATCGTATTAAAGAAATCGTTGCTGAAAAAGTTGAAAGATGGTACCTACCAACAACGGGTAAAAGAATCATTTCGAATTTTGTTTTATTTGAAGAAACCTTATCTGAAACTAATCGTGAAGTTATTATAGAACCAAAGGAAATTTATACCGGAACTTCAGTTGTTACCAAAAAACAACCTAATTTCACTCAACTGTACGACGAATGGCAAAAGGGTTATGCAATCGAGTTCAATGATGGTTCCTCAAAAAAGATAATAGTCGAATAGGAGAAATAAGACTATGAGTTTATATGATGCATTTAAGGATGCAATAAGTGTGGCGCAAAAGGCGGATAATGTTGAATTATATCGTCAATTGCTTGATTTAAGCGCACAAGCATTAGATTTGCAGGCAGAAATTGCACGTTTGACCGAAGAAAACAAAAAATTAAAAGAAGAACTCACAATAAAAAGTAATGTCGTTCGCCACAAAGGTGCTTATATTACCTTGGAAAACGATGAAAAAGAAATACCTTACTGTGCTATTTGCTATGGCAAACACGGACAATTCTTGCAGTTATTAGACTATGATGAAACCCATTATTTTTGCTATAATTGCAAAAAGTATATTGATAAGGAAATTGATTGAATTATCTTTGTAGCAAGAAAATTATTTGAGAGAGGCTATTATATAATGAACAAGAATTGGAGATATGTTCCATTTTGTGATGCAGTAGAAATATGCGATACTCTGCGAAAACCAATAAACAGTAAAGAACGAGCTGCTCGCATTACCAGTAAAACACAAGCGGAGCTTTATCCTTATTATGGTGCAACAGGACAGGTTGGTTATATAGACGGATATCTTACTGATGGTGAGTATGTTCTTTTAGGCGAAGATGGTGCGCCTTTCCTTGATATGTATGCAAAAAAAGCTTATATAATTTCAGGTAAGTCCTGGGTGAATAATCATGCCCATGTTTTGCGATCTAAAAGTAATAACAAATTTCTTTGCTACTATTTAAATTATTTTAACTATAAAGGTTATGTTTCGGGTACGACAAGATTGAAATTAACTCAGGCACAGATGAAAAGGATAATGGTGCCTGTTCCAAGTGAAGATGAACAAGAATGCGTTGTTGCCAAAATTGAAGAACTGTTTTCTAATCTTGATAACAATATTGAAATGCTTACAAACACCAAGCAACAACTTGCAGTATATCGTCAAGCTGTGCTTAAGACAGCATTTGAGGGATGTTTCACTCCCCATTCTCCATATGATTTGGAGTTAAACTGGTGTTCTGAAGAGGAAATAAAAAAGTTGCCTATTATTCCAAAAGAATGGCGATATATTGCACTTTCTCAACTAGGCGATTTAGGTCGTGGAAAATCAAAACACAGACCTCGTAATGACCCAAAATTATTCAAAAATGGGAAATATCCATTCTTACAAACTAGTGAAGTAAAGGCAGCAAAACAAAACATTACAGAATATTCAAAGATGTATGGTGAATTTGGTTTGCAACAAAGCAAATTATGGCCAAAAGGAACATTGTGTATTACTATAGCTGCAAACATTGCTGAAACAGCATTTTTAGGTATAGATGCATGTTTCCCTGATAGTGTGGTTGGCTTTACACCAAATCAATATGTTCTCCCAGAATATATTAAACATTTTATTGATTCACAAAAATTGCGTTTGTGGGCATTTGCTCCTGCAACAGCTCAAAAGAACATTAATTTAACCACATTAGAAAACTTAATTGTTCCATACTGTTCAATTGACGAACAAAGAGAGGTTGTTGCACAAATTGATGCGCGAATGACCATATATGATAATATTGAAAAAACAATTGATAGCGTGTTGCAACAAGCTGAAGCCTTACGCCAAAGCATCTTAAAAAAAGCATTTAAAGGAGAATTGTAAAATAATGACAATATCTGGAAGAATAAAAAAGAAAAAAGCAATAACTATTACTCCAGAACGTTTGAAATCGCTTTGTGAAATTATTTTAAAGCATTGCGAGAGGCTTGAATTTTCAGGCGAAACATATTCAAAAACAACTATTACATTTGATAATCTTGACGAGCTTTTAAGTTATGACAATTTTAAGCCACGAAGATTAACTGAATTAGAAATTACAGGATACATAAATCATTCTCGTAAAATCTCAGTAGAAATCGGAGATTTGAATTTTTCTCCTGTAACAAATTATGGTAGCACCATCAGATGCAGTTATAATTTTTCTACCGTAGATGAAGAAACAATATTTAAAAATGAATTAAGCACATGGTTTGAAAAGACAAAAAGCAGTTATTGGTTATTAGGTAAATTCAGTTTTAACGGTGCCTTCTTTTTGCCTTCTGCAATAATAACATTTTTTCGCTTA
>JAZNWZ010000076.1:0-11302 GCA_045593645.1 Candidatus Fimenecus sp.
TGCAGTCGGTGTTTCTGACCGTGGTAATACAGCAGTTGCACAACTTAAAGCAGGTGACATTGATTGGGATTACATTTTCGGTACTCTCGGTGTTCGTTGGCTTCATACAGGTGGTATTTTCGCAGCACTTTCAGAGTCAACTGCCCAAGTTGCAATCGAAGCAGTTAAAACTGCAAAGAAATATGGCACAATAGTTTCTTATGACCTTAACTACCGTCCATCTCTTTGGAATGATATTGGTGGCAAAGCAAAGGCACAAGAAGTTAATAAAGAAATCGCAAAATATATTGATGTTATGATTGGTAACGAAGAAGATTTCACAGCTTGTCTTGGTTTTGAAATTGAAGGAAATGACGAAAATCTTAAAGAACTCAATATTGGGGGTTACTATAAGATGCTTGAAGAAGTTGTTAAAGTTTACCCTAACTTTAAGGTTATTGCAACAACTCTTCGTACAGTTAAAACTGCAACAGTACACAACTGGTCAGCAATCTGCTATGCAGACGGTAAAGTTCATAAAGGACTTGAGCTCCCTGACCTTGAAATCCTTGACC
The DNA here is from genome assembly GCA_045593645.1 of Candidatus Fimenecus sp. Lineage (GTDB taxonomy): Bacteria > Bacillota > Clostridia > Oscillospirales > Acutalibacteraceae > Fimenecus. The sequence continues at coordinate 555 of JAZNWZ010000076.1, forward strand.
GTGTTGGTGGTGGCGACTCATTCGCATCAGGTCTTATTTATGGCCTTATGACAACAGAAGATGCACAGACAGCAGTTAATTACGGCGTTGCACACGGTGCACTTGCAATGACAACCCCAGGCGACACATCAATGGCATCACTTAAAGAAGTTAATGCTATCGTTAGTGGCGCAGGCGCTAGAGTACAGAGATAAGGAGAGAAAATTATGGATAAAGAAAAGATTATTACCCGAATTCAGGACTGTGGTATCGTAGCCGTTGTTCGTGCAGAAACAGTTGACCAGGCAATCAGAATTACTGATGCTTGTATTGAAGGTGGAGTGGCTGCAATCGAACTTACATTTACCGTTCCACACGCTGACAAAGTTATTGAAGAACTTGCAAAGAGATACACACCTGAAGAAATTATTCTTGGTGCAGGTACAGTTCTTGACGCAGCAACTGCAAGAATTGCTATGCTTTCAGGTGCAGAGTACATTGTTAGCCCTGCTCTTGACCTTGAAACTCTTAAACTTTGTAACCGTTATAGAGTTCCAATGATGCCTGGTATTATGACAGTTCGTGAGGGTTTACTTGCTATGGAAAATGGTGCAGATATTCTTAAAGTTTTCCCAGCTGACCTTTTCGGACCAAAGATTATCAAAGACATTAAAGGCCCAATCCCATATGCTAAAATGATGCCAACAGGTGGCGTTGACGCTGACAATGTTGGCGAATGGATTAAAGCAGGTGCTGTGGCAGTTGGTGCTGGTTCATCACTTACTGCAGGTGCTAAAACAGGCGACTACAAGAAAATTACCGAAACAGGTAAACGTTTTGTAGAAAACATCAAACTTGCTCGTGCAGAGCTTGCAAACAAATAGTTTCTTTTTCCGCAATCCTGCGTGGCTTTCGGCTCGCGGTATACCCGATACATCTTCGCCTCTGCCACATTGTCTTGCGAAAAAATAAATCTATTTGTATATTGTTATTTGAATGATTGTTAAGGTGGGAGTTTTCCCACCTTTTTTGTTAGATAATAAACACATCTTTGCAAAATGTTAAAAATATTTCAAACTGTGTTCATAAGAAATTCATTTTTTTGGACAATAATGAGAATATCACAGTGAAAGGTTGATACTATGAAAAAATATTTTGCCTGTGTTTTGGCGCTGGTTTTAGTTCTATCAGGCTGTGCTTCAAAGGGCGAAGGCGAAACAACAACAAATCCGATAACCGAAAACTACATTGAGGGAACACAAATTGTACTTTCAGATAGTGGTATAACAGTTGATGGTGCTACTGCTTCAACTGATAGCACTCAAGCAGTTTATACTGCAAACGATATTGTTTTTTATCTTGCAGAACAAGATTTCACTTATGGCGAGGGCACAGAAGCTGATGGACACGAGCAGTCAGAGGCTGATAAACACACCGTAGTTCATATTACAAAGCCTGGTACTTATGTTTTAAGTGGTAAACTTTCAGCAGGTCAAATTGCAGTAGATTTGGGTGAAGATGCAGAAAACGACTCAAAAGCAGTGGTAACACTTGTTTTGAATAATGTGGACATAACTTGCACAGTTGCTCCAGGTATCATTTTCTATAATGTTTATGAATGTTGCTTTGCTGACGAAGAAACTGCAACAAAAGATGTTGATACTTCAAAAGCCGGTGCAAATATTCTTATTGCTGATAACTCAACAAATACAGTCAACGGTTCTTATGTAGCAAAAATTTATAAAAGCTATGAATTGAATGAAGATGGTACTGAAATTGTAGATAGCAAAAAGCTTCATAAATACGATGGTGCAGTTTATTCGAAAAAGACTATGAATATTAATGGTCAAACTGCAGGAAATGGTATTCTTAACATCAATGCAGAGAATGAAGGTCTTGATAGTGAGCTTCATTTGACCATCAACGGTGGTGTAATTAACATAAATTCAGGCAATGACGGTATCAATACTAATGAAGATTATGTTTCTGTTACAACAATTAATGGTGGAACATTAAACATCACAGTAAACGGTTTAACAGGTGAGGGCGATGGCATTGACTCAAATGGTTGGCTTGTTATAAATGGTGGCAATGTAAATGCTTATGCTTGCAGTAAGAGTGGTGATGCAGGAATTGATTCCGATATGGGTATTTATATCAACGGTGGCTCTGTTTGTGCAACAGGCAATATGCTTGACAGAATCGCAGGAGGAAGTCAAACTTATATTGTGCTTCAATTTGCAGAAAGTCAAAAGGCAAAGACCGCATATTCTTTGAAGAACTCATCAGGTGATATTGTTGCAACATATATTCCTGAAAACGATTTTATATACTTGTTAGTGGCTGGTTCATATATTAAAGAAGGCGATTATACTCTTCATAGCAATTTAGGACAATACGAAGGCGTTGTTGATTTGGTTGGCTTTGATATGGGTGGTATGCCTGAAGGTGAAATGCCACAAAGACCTGATGGTGAAGCTCCACAAATGCCTAACGGTGAAATGCCACAAAAACCTGACGGTGAGCGACCTCAAATGTCTGAAGGTGAGCGACCTCAAATGCCTGAAGGTGAAGTCCCACAAATGCCACAAGGTGGTATGGTTGGTGGACCTGGTCAAGGTAGCTTTGGTGCAATAGGTGAAACAACATCTGTTTTCGCTATTTCTTCAGGTGGAATCACAATAAGCAATGTCCGTCTTATGACAAAAGAATAAATTAGAAGAGTAGGTATATAGCATACCTACTCTTTTTTCTTGCAAAAAGCATGTATAAATGATAAAATAAATATATATATGCGAAAGGAGTGCAGAAATGAAAAAGAACAAAATCTTAATATCTTTTTTTATGATTATTTGCATAGTAGTTTCTGCAATTCCATCCTTTGCAGAAGAGCCTAACTATTTTATGTATGATATTGAAGATGACAAAGCAATAATTTTTGACTATTTAGGTACAGAAAAAGAAATTACAGTTCCTGCTACTATTGACGGCTATCAAGTTGTAAAAATACAGGATAACACCTTTAAAGATAACGAAAATATAACATCTGTTACTATTGAAGAGGGTATAGCTGAAATTGGTGCATGTGCCTTTGAAAACTGCACAAGCTTAAGCAAAATTGATATTCCTACAACAATAGTTAAGATTGGTGAAAATGCAATTTATAATACTGCTTATTATAACGATATTTCTAACTGGAAAATCAAGAAAGAACAAGAAAACAGTGGTGGTCTTGAAGTTGGTGATGATAAATTTAACAGTGGTCATATCAATTTTGAAGATGTAATTGCAAGTGAGCTTGAGTATTTGTTCCTTGAAACTTGTCTTATTAAAATTCATGTTGTAGGCAGATATTCATTTCAACCAACAACAACCGTTATTGCAGATGGTGCTTTTAAAGGCAATACAGGGCTTAATTCCGTAAGATTAGGTAGCAATCTTGTAACCGTTGGTGATAATGCTTTTGAAGATTGCATAAGCATTAAAGAAATCATAATTCCTGAAAAAGTTGATTATGTGGGAAAAAGTGCTTTTGAAAACTGCACAAGCTTAAATAAAATCACATTAATGAAAAAACCTGTTAAAGTATTTGACACAACCTTTAAAAATACTGCTTTTTATAATAATAGTGAAAATTGGATTGACAATGGACTTTATCTTGACGATTATCTTCTTGCAACAAGAGAAAACTTATATGAAATTGTAGTAGATAGTAAAGCTTTATATGTTGCAAGTGGTGCATTTAAAAATAACGATGCAGTAATTTTTGACAATGTAATTTATATTGACGACGATGCTTTTGAAAGTGATAACCCACAAATTACAGGTTATGGGAACACTTATGCAATGACATTTGCAAAAGAAAATGAAATCACCTTTATAAATCTTGATGAGTTGATTGTGGGCGACGTGAATTTTGATGGTCAGATAAATGAAGTGGACTATTCAAGTGTGTGCAAAATGTCTGCTTGTCAAATGTGGACTTATTATGCCGTGAAAACTTGTGGGGATATAGACAGAGATGGTGCAGTTGATACCTTTGACGCTATTGTGCTTGATATGATTATAAATGGTACAGACCCATCAAAACAAAAAGGTGATGCAAATGGTGATGGCGTTGTTGATATAAACGATTATGAGCTTATTTGTCATATTGCTCAGTTAGATGCAAAGCTTGTAAATGTATTTATGCTTGACCGTGCCGACCTTAACAACGATGGTGCAGTTGATACTTATGATATGATTTGTATGGATTTGTATCTTAATGGACTTTATGAATTTTAAAATAATATTGAAAAAAGCTATGTTTTTAAGTATAATGATATAGTTAACTAATTTGTGGGAGAAATAACATGAGTTCTACAAAATCTACAAAGCCTGTTTTAAGTTGGCTTAGCGGTGTAATCGGCAAAAACTCAAAATGGATTTTAGCTCTGACTTTTGTTCAAGTTTGTCAGGGTGTTTTTGGCGTTATATTTGCATTAGAATTAAAAAGAGTTGTAGATTTTGCAATACTTCACGATAAAAAACAACTTATTATTGAACTTGTTATTCTCTCTGCTCTTGCTTTAATTTCAATAATTTTACAAGCAGTAGGCAAGGTTGTTGATGAAAAAGCAAGAGTAAATCTTGATAAGGCATTTCGTCAAAAAGCATTCTCAGAGCTTTTGAATCGTTCATATGGTGAGGTTATGAACACTCACTCAGGTGAATGGATGAACAGAATTGTATCCGATACAAATGTTGTAGTTTCTGCAACAGTACAGATTATTCCAAATGTAGTTGGCACAATTGTTCGTCTTTTAGGTGCTATGATTGCACTTGCAGTTCTTTTGCCTGATTTTATTTTGCTTTTAATCCCTGCAGGTGCTTTAATTGCAATTGTGTCTCGTGTTTTTAGAAAGAAACTTAAGATTTACCACAAACAAGCACAAAGTGCCGATGGTAAAGTCCGTTCATTTATGCAAGAACGTCTTTCAAGTTTAATTGTTGTAAAATCCTTTACACAAGAAAAACAGACAGAAAAAATGTCTGCTGAATATATGGACACTCTTGGTGAAATCAGAATGAAGAGAGTTCATTTCGTGAATCTTTGCACAATTGCTTTGCACTTGGCAATGCGTGGAGCTTATGTGCTAGGAGTTGTGGTTTGTACTATAAACATTGTAAATGGTCTTATGACATATGGCACAATGATGGCAATTTTACAGCTCGTTACACAAGTTGAAACACCTTTTGCTCAAATTTCCAGCTTTTTACCACAGTATTATTCAATGATTGCAAGTGCAGAGCGCTTAATGGAAATTGAAAAACTTGAAAAAGATATAAACACTCAACAATTAGCAGAGGAAAGCATAAAAGAGTTTTATGAAAAAGAGTTTGCATCAGTTGGACTTCAAAAGGCATACTTCTCATATAAGGATGCAGGAGACGGCAAAACTCACGTTCTTGATAATATGAGTGTTGACATTCAAAAAGGTGAATATGTGGCCTTTGTGGGCGAATCAGGTTGTGGCAAAAGCACTGCAATGAAGCTTATGATGTGCCTTTATCCACTTGATAAGGGTGGCAGATATTTAAAAACAACATCAGGTGAAATACAAGCCCTCACATCTGATTATCGTGGACTGTTTGCATATGTGCCACAAGGTAATTTCTTGGTAAGTGGTACAATTCGTGAAATTTTAACCTTCTCAAATGAAAAACTAATGGCAGATGATGAAGCGTTAAATAAAGCACTTGCTATTGCTTGTGCAGATGGCTTTGTAAACGACTTGCCAAACGGAATAGACACAGAGCTCGGCGAGTTAGGCTCAGGGCTTTCAGAAGGTCAAACACAACGTCTTGCTATTGCTCGTGCAATAATGTCAGAGAGACCAATTCTTATGCTTGACGAGGCAACGAGTGCACTTGATAGTGTAACTGAAGAAAAAGTGCTTCAAAACATTCGTACAATGACCGACAGAACGGTGATAATTATTACTCACAGACCTGCAGCATTGACAGTTTGTGATAAAAAAATTCAATTCTAATAAAAAAATAAAAGGTGTAAGTCTTATGACTTGCACCTTTTTTGTATATTCATTTAAAAATCACTCAAAATAAGTTTGGGAGTGATTTTATGATAAGTCGACAAGGAAAAAGAACAATAGTTTTAGAAAACAAACCATCAATTATAGGACATTCTTCGGCAGTAGGAAAAACAGAGGGCGAAGGTCCGTTAAAAAACGAGTTTGATACAGTTTTTACCGACGATACAATAAATAATTGTGAAAGCTGGGAAAAGTCAGAAAGTGCCTTGCAAAAAGAGGCAGTAACAAATGCTATTAAAAAGGCGAAATTGACACCAAGAGATATTGATTTAATAATGGCAGGGGACCTTTTAAATCAATGTATAGGCACATCTTTTGGTATTCGTGATTTAGAAATTCCGTTTATGGGAATGTATGGCGCATGCTCAACGATGGCACTTTCAATGGCAACTGCATCTATTCTTGTAAGTTGTGGTGCATTAAAATATGCAATCGCTGCTACATCTTCTCACTTTGCATCTGCCGAAAGACAATTTCGTTTGCCACTTGAATATGGTGGACAACGACCACCTGAAGCTCAACGAACTGCAACTGCAGCAGGAGCAACCGTAATTGCAGAAAACAAAAAGAATATGCCTTGCATTGAAAAAGTAATCTTTGGCAAAATAATGGATTTAGGCATCAAGGATGCTAACAATATGGGTGCTGCAATGGCACCTGCTGCAGCAGACACAATTGCACAATATCTAAAAGATACAAACACCGACCCAAATGATTTAGATTTGATTTTGACAGGTGATTTAGGCAAAGTAGGAACAGATTTGCTTTTGGAATTGTTGGTTAAGGACTATAACTATGACATTTCAAAGGTTCATAGCGACTGTGGACTTTTGTTATATGACAGAGAAGCACAAGATGTTCATGCAGGGGCGAGTGGTTGTGGTTGTAGTGGTGCAGTAGTGAACTCATATATAATGAGAAAGATTAAAAGCAAAGAACTTAATAGTGTGCTTTTTGTGGGAACAGGTGCATTGCTTTCGCCAACATCAACACTACAAGGTGAATCAATACCATCAATAGCACACGGAATATTATTAACATCAGGTGAATAATTATGAATGATATACGAACAATATTAGCACTTGGAAAAACATTAAAAGTCATAAATTTTTTAAGCACGACCTTGACTGTTGGGATAATAGGCTTTACCGTTTTTAGAATTATTTGCATATTTAAAAAGAGAGTAGAAGGATAGACTTCTACTCTCTTTTTTTAATCTTCTGATTTTTCTTGTGTGGTTGTTTCTTCAACAATTTCAGCTGTTTCAGTTTCTTCAACTTTTTCAGTTTCAGTAGCTTCAACTTTTTCATTTTCTGTTTCAGCTTTAACGGTTGGAGTGTCAATTTCAGGGATATTAAATATCTCATCAATAGTTGGAACAACTATTGGAGTTTGCTTGCTCTCTTCGTGAATAGCAACCTTTTCGTCAAGCCAAGAAATAATATCTTCATAAACTTCTTCTCTGTTTGTTTCATTAAGTATTTCGTGTCTTGCACCGTCATAAAGCTTCATTGTAACATATTTATGACCTGATTTTTTAAGCTTTTTATAAACCTCATTAACGCCTTTACCATAATCGCCAACAGGGTCCATTGAGCCTGAAATCATAAAAATTGGCAAGCTTAAAGGAACAGTGTTATACCATCTTCTTGATGACACCTGACGAACAAGATTGAAAAGTGCTTTCATACCTGTAACTGTATATTTATAGCCACAATAGTCGTCAGCAATAAACTTGTCCACCTCTGCCTCATCACGAGAAACCCAGTCGCATTCTGTACGCTTTTCAGTTTTTCTGTTATATGCACCAAAAGCCATAACATCTAAAAGCTCAGAACGGTGCATTGGGCCGTTTTGCTTAATAAGAGTGTTAGCAATTTGAATTCCAAAACCAACAGCAGTATTTTCGCCACTTGTGCCACTATAAATAACACCATCAAGAAGATAACCATATTTTGCAGTATATTTTCTTGCAATAAGCGAGCCCATACCGTGTCCAAGCATATAGAAAGGCAAGTCAGGATATTCACTTTTAATAATGTCTGTAAGAGCCTTTAAATCCTCTACAAAATGCTCTTCGCCATCTGTTTCACCAAAAAAGCCAAGCATATCATTGCTTTTTACTGACGAACCATGTCCAATATGGTCGCTAATAAAAACAGCATATCCGTGTTTGCAAAGTTCAAGAGCAAAACGAGCGTAACGATTAGAGTATTCAGCCATACCGTGTGAAATTTGCACAACGCCTTTTATTGAGCCATAGTCAATAGGAGCGGCACTTTGGGCATATATATCACAAAGTCCTGAATGAGACTCATAAGAATATTCCTTAGTAAGAAATTCCAAAAAAATCACCCTTTAATTTTATTCCCAAATATCAACTGCACCGCGGTTTTCTGTTACCTTTGCAACATAAGAAGCAACTTTTTTGTGTTCTGGATGAACCTTGTATTTCTGGAGTTCTTCTTCGTTTTCAGTTTCAACAACTAAAAGTGCATCAAAATTTCTTTCACATTCCACCTGATTTTTAAGGAATGTGAGTTTTTTTATGTGTGGAACGAGTGGGGGAAGTGCTTCAAGACCGTTTTTTACGATTTCAATGTTTTCGTCTTTTGTCTTGCCCTCTGCGTCCTTAAATTTCCACATTACAATATGTTTTAACATAATATCACCTTATATTAAATAATATTTTTGCATTTTTATCCGTCAAATCAAGAATTTCTTGTGCTGTAACTCCACGGAGCTCTGCGATTTTCTCGGCTGTGTACGGGATGTAAAGCGAATCGCATCTTTTACCTCTGAAAGGCACGGGAGTCATATACGGAGCATCAGTTTCAATGAGTAATCTGTCACTTGGAACATACTTTGCAACTTCGCAAGGCTTAACTGCATTCTTGAATGTAACTGCACCGCCAAGACCGATATAAAATCCTAATTTTATAACCTCTTTTGCCATTTCAACACTACCTGAGAAACAATGGAGAACACCTTTAGGTTTGTATTTTTTTAGTATATTAAGAGTGTCCTCGTGGGATTCTCTGTCGTGAAAAATAATTGGTAAGCCTAATTCGTTAGCAAGTTCTATCTGTTTTTCAACAAGTATAAGCTGTTTTTCGCGACTTTCTTTTTCATAGTGATAGTCAAGCCCAATTTCACCGATAGCAACACATTTGTCGTCCTGTGCTAATTCCTTTATTCTCTCCAAATCACCTTCGCTGTATTCGTCATTATCAAGAGGGTGAAAGCCTACTGCAGAATACACAAAATCGTATTTGTGAGAAAGTTCTACTGCAAATTCACTTGTTTTAATGTTTGTTCCGCAACAAATGACGCCCGAAACTCCGTTTTCTCTAAAAGAAACGAGCAGTTCGTTTCTATCATTGTCAAACTGCTCGTCGTCATAATGTGCGTGTGAATCAAAAATGTTATGATACATTATCTTATTCTCGCTCCGTTTGGCATATCTTTGTCAACAAAAATAACCTTTGCGTCTTCTTCTGTAATATCAGCTGCAAGAATCATACCACAACTTTCAACACCACAGAGAACTGCAGGTTTAAGGTTTGCAACAACTACTACCTTTTTACCGATAAGGTCGGAAGGTGCGTACCATTTTGCAATACCGCTTGCAACAATTCTGTCAGTACCTGTACCGTCATCAAGAGTGAGTTTAAGAAGTTTCTTTGCCTTTTTGATTGGTTCGCAGTTCTTAACTTCTGCAACACGAAGTTCAACCTTCATAAAATCGTCAAAACCGATTTCTGCAAGTCCCTCGATTTTTGGTGCAGAAGCATTTGCCTTTTCTTCAGCCTCTTTTTTAGCCTGAAGTTCAGCAATCAACTTTTCACCGTCAATTCTTGAGAAAAGAGGAGTAGCAGTACCAACTTTGATACCACTTTCAAGTCCGCCCCATTCCTGAATGCTTTCATAAGTTGCAACAGGAACATTCAACTGTTCTGCAATCTTAACTGCAGTTTCAGGCATAATAGGGGAGATAAGTGCTGAAAGTACACGAATACCCTCAAGAAGATTGTAAAGAACTGTACCGAGTTTTTCTTTCTGTGCTTCGTCCTTAGCAAGTGACCAAGGCATTGTTTCGTCAATGTATTTATTGCAACGACGGGCAAAATTGATTACACATTCAACCGCATCACTCATCTTGTATTCTGAAATGTACTTGTCGAAACCTGCAAGTGCTTTCTTTGCACTTTCTTTAAGGTCTTCGTCAAATTCAGTAGGACAAGTAGGTGCTTGAACAACACCGTCAAAGTACTTGTTCTGCATTGCGATAGTACGGTTTACAAGGTTACCGAGAGTGTTCGCAAGGTCAGTATTGAAACGGTCAATCATAGCCTCATAAGTAATTGAACCGTCGTGTGCGTGTGGCATCTCTGAAAGAAGATAATATCTCACAGCATCAACACCGAAAATTTCTGTCAAATCGTCAGCATAAATAACATTACCGCGAGATTTACTCATCTTGTCTTCACCTTGGAGCAACCAAGGGTGTCCGTAAACTTGTTTAGGTAATGGAATACCAAGAGCCATAAGAGTAATAGGCCAATAAATTGTATGGAAACGAACTATATCCTTACCAATAATATGGCAATCTGCAGGCCAATATTTATTAAACTGTTCGCTACTTCCATCCGGGTCGTAACCGATACCTGTAATGTA
>JAZNWZ010000077.1:0-7895 GCA_045593645.1 Candidatus Fimenecus sp.
TACTTTGTTTCTTTAATATCTGTAATTGTTAGCTTATTATTGTTAACTTTAAACTTGATTTCATAATCACCATAGCTCATACCATAAATTCGATTACTGTCATTTTGATATGATGGCCGTGGGTCAAATTTTAAAGTTTCAAACAAGCCCTCTAACATATTTTCAGGAATTATACTTAAAAGTTCATTACTACATTCAACATTAATTATTCCCTTTGTTTCATCAAATGCAAAGCCGTTTGTAGCATCTGTGTGAATGTCTGTATATGGTAAATATGGCTTTATATCATAAATTGGCGTGCCGTTCATTAAGTCTGCACCACTAACATAAATTACAGTTCCAACTCGTTCTTCAAAATCAATTTTTTCAATTTTTACAGAAGAAAGTCCAATATTATTTGGCCTAAATGGTGAACGCGTTGCATAAACCCCTACACGCTCATTTCCACCCAATTTTGGAGGTCTTACAGTTGGTGTAATATCTGTTTCTATTGTTTCTGAAAACTGCCATAAAAGCCAAATATGAGAAAATTTTTCAAGTCCTTTAAAATAATCCTTTGAACTGAATTCTTTTGCAAAAACTATCTTTGAAATCACACTTTTTGCAAGTCCGCTTTGTCGTGGTATTCCAAATTTTTCTTTATAATCGTTGTATATATGCCCAATAACTTTAATTTCTATTTTTTCTTCCATAAAATCACCGAAAATATTATAACATATTTTTTATTATTTTGTTGTTTTTTTTCAAAAATATGGTAGAATAATATTACTAAAAAATAAGGAGTGGTAATAATGGAACTTAAAGGTTCAAGAACTGAAGCTAATCTCATGACTGCTTTTGCAGGTGAGTCTCAAGCAAGAAACAAATACACTTATTATGCGTCAAAGGCAAAGAAAGACGGTTACGTTCAAATTGCTCAAATTTTTGAAGAAACTGCTAACAACGAAAAAGAACACGCTAAAATTTGGTTTAAGCTTCTTCACGATGGTGGCATTCCAACAACAGTAGAAAATCTTAAAGATGCTGCTGAAGGTGAAAATTATGAGTGGACTGAAATGTATGCTGAATTTGCTCAAGTAGCAAAGGAAGAAGGCTTTGACCATATTGCTGCACTTTTTGAAATGGTTGGTGCTAATGAAAAAGAGCATGAAGAAAGATATAAGAAATTATTAGCAAACATTCAAGATGGCGTTGTTTTCTCAAGAGACAACGATATGGTTTGGGTTTGCTCAAACTGTGGTCATATTCATATTGGCAAAAAAGCTCCTGAGCTTTGCCCAGTATGTGCACACCCTCAAGCATACTTTATGGAAAAAGCAAATAACTATTAAAATCAACAAAAGTGGAGTGTTTTTACTCCACTTTTTTTATGTATAAGTTAGCTCTATTTTATTGACATATATCCACAAAATATGGTATTATGTTAGAGAAGAAATTTTGGCTTTAGGTGATTTAATGAAACAGTTGTTATGTGGAGCAAAAGTTTATCTTAATTCTTCTTTTGTTAGAAGAGATATTTTGATAAATGACGGTATTATTGCCGAAATTTCAGAATTTATCGACAACAATTCTGCTGATGTTATTTACAATTTTAATAGTTTGTATATTTTCCCCGGATTTACGGATGTGCATGTGCATTTGCGTGAGCCGGGTTTTTCTTATAAAGAAACAATCAAGTCAGGCTCTTATGCTTGTGCAAGAGGCGGTTACACAACAGTTTGCTCAATGCCAAACTTAAACCCTGTGCCTGATAGTGTTGAAAATATTAAAGTTCAACAAGATATAATCGATAAAGATGCTTGCATAAATGTTTATCCTTATGCATCAATTACAGTTGGTCAAAAGGGTGAACAACTTTCAGATTTAACCGGACTTGCTGACAAGTGTATTGCTTTTTCTGATGATGGTCGTGGTGTCCAAAGTGAAGATATGATGCTTGATGCTATGACTAAGGCAAAGTCACTTAACAAAATGATTGTTGCTCATTGCGAGGTTAACGATTTGCTTGAGGGTGGATATATCCACAAGGGCAAATATGCTCAAGAGCATAATCATAAAGGTATTTGCTCTGAAAGTGAATGGAAACAAATTGAGCGTGATATTGAACTTGCAAAAAAGACCGGTTGTTCATACCATGTTTGCCATATCTCAACCAAAGAAAGTGTTGAGTTAATTAGACAAGCCAAAAAAGATGGTGTGGATATTACTTGTGAAACAGGACCTCATTATCTTGTACTCTCTGATAAAGATTTGCAAGAAGATGGTAGATTTAAAATGAATCCACCACTTCGTGACGAAAGTGATAAAAATGCTTTAATTCAAGGTGTCCTTGATGGTACAATAGATATGATTGCTACTGACCACGCACCACATAGTGCTGAAGAAAAGTCAAAGGGACTTGAAAAAAGTAATATGGGTGTTGTCGGCATTGAAACTGCATTCCCAATTATGTACACATATTTTGTAAAAAAAGAAATTTTGAGTCTTGAAAAACTTATGGATTTGTTATCAACCAATGCAAATAAACGATTTGGATTTGATTCTGAAATTGCAGTTGGTAAAAAAGCAAATTTAACAGTATTCGATTTAAATAATGAATATAAAATTGATAAGAATGAATTTGTTTCAATGGGTAAAAGTACACCATTTGAAAACTTATCTGTTTTTGGCCGTTGTAAAATGACAATTTGTAACGGTAAAATTGTTTGGCAGGAGGGTGTTTAATGTATCAAGGATGGTATGTTATTAAATCTAATAAAAAATTGACTGATAGCATTTTTGAAATGGTTTTAGAAGGGGACACATCTTCTATTACTGCACCTGGTCAATTTATTAATATTAAACTTGACGGTTTTTTTCTTCGCAGACCAATTTCTATTTGTGATTATGATAATTCAACAATTACAATTATTTATAAAGTTGTTGGTGAAGGTACTGAATTTATGAGCAAAATGAACTCAGGTGAAAAGCTTGATGTTCTTTGTGGACTTGGAAATGGTTTTGATACATCAAAATCTATGGATAAGCCTGTACTTATCGGTGGTGGTGTTGGTGTGCCACCAATGTATAACCTTTGCAAAAAGCTTATTGCAGAAGGCAAAAAGGTTACTGTAATTCTTGGCTTTAATAAGCAAGATGAAATCTTTTATGAAGATGAGTTTAAAAAACTTGGTGCTGATGTAAAAGTTACAACTGTTGATGGCTCTTATGGAATTAAAGGCTTTGTAACAGATGCACTTAAAGAAATTGATTACACATATTTTTATACTTGTGGCCCAATGCCAATGTTTAAAGCTATTGAAAATACTGCAGTTACAAGTGGTCAATATAGCTTTGAAGAAAGAATGGGATGCGGATTTGGTGCTTGTATGGGTTGCTCATGCAAGACTAAATATGGTAATAAGCGAATTTGTAAAGATGGTCCTGTACTTACAAGGGAGGAGATAATATGGTAAATACAAAAGTAAATCTTCTCGGAATAGAAATTGATAATCCAATTATTCCTGCAAGTGGTACTTTCGGATTTGGTTATGAGTTTGCAGAACTTTATGATATAAACGAGCTTGGTACATTTTCGTTCAAAGGTACTACAAAAGACCCTCGTTTTGGTAATCCTACACCAAGAATTGCCGAATGTTACAGCGGTATGATTAACGCAGTAGGTTTGCAGAATCCTGGTGTTGAAAAGGTTATTTCTGAAGAATTGCCAAAGCTTAAAGCTTGCTTTAATAAGCCTGTAATGGCAAATGTTTCAGGCTTTTCAATCGAAGACTATGCTTATACTTGCGAAAAACTTGACAAAGAAGAACAGGTTGGTTGGCTTGAAGTTAATGTTTCTTGTCCTAATGTACACGGTGGTGGTATGAGCTTTGGAACACAACCTGAGGCTGCTGCAGAGGTTACAAAAGCTGTTAAAGCAGTTACTACAAAGCCTGTAATTATCAAACTTTCTCCAAATGTTACAGACATTGTTTCAATTGCAAAGGCTTGTGAAGAGGCAGGTGCTGACGGTATCAGCCTTATCAACACTCTTCTTGGTATGCGTATAAATCTTCGCACTCGTCAGCCTGTAATTGCAAACAAAATGGGTGGATTTTCAGGCCCTGCAATTTTCCCTGTGGCAGTAAGAATGGTTTATCAGGTTGCAAACGCAGTTAATATCCCCGTAGTCGGTATGGGCGGTGTTTCAACTGCTGAAGATGTAATCGAAATGATGTTAGCAGGTGCTACCGCTGTTGAGGTCGGTGCGGCTAACCTCATAAATCCTTATGCTTGTCGCGATATTATCCGCGACTTACCTGAAGTAATGAAAAAATATGGAATAAATAATCTTAGTGAAATTATTGGAGGCGTAAAATAATGGGTAAAGATGTAATTGTAGCGTGTGACTTTGCTTCTGCTGAAGCAACATTTGCATTTCTTGACAAGTTTGCAGATTGCGCTCGCAAGCCATTCGTAAAAATTGGTATGGAACTTTATTATGCAGAAGGTCCATCAATCGTAAAAGAAATTAAAGCAAGAGGTCATAAGATTTTTCTTGACCTTAAACTTCACGACATTCCTAACACAGTAAAAAAAGCTATGGCTGTCCTTTCAAACCTTGATGTTGACATCACTAACCTTCACGCTGCAGGGGCTACTGCTATGATGCAGGGTGCTATTGAAGGACTTACTCGTCCTGACGGTACTCGTCCTCTACTTATTGCAGTTACACAACTTACATCAACTGACCAAGAGACAATGGAAAGAGATATCCTTATCAACCATCCTATTGACGAGGTTGTTATGCACTACGCCGAAACAGCAAAGAATGCAGGTCTTGATGGCATTGTTTGCTCACCTCTTGAAGCAGGTAAAGTGCACGACCGTTGCGGTAAAGATTTCCTTACAATCACTCCGGGTGTTCGTTTTGCTGATGGCGATATCGGTGACCAGAAACGCGTTATGACTCCTGCGGCTGCTAAGGAAATTGGCTCAGACTATATTGTTGTTGGTCGTCCAATCACTGCTGCAGCTGACCCTGTTGCTGCTTACGAGCGTTGCGTAGCAGAGTTTTGTGACTAATTAAGAAAAAATAGATAGGAGATAGAATTATGGAAGCATATAAAAGAGAGTTTATACAGTTTTTAGAGAGTGCAGGCGTTCTTAAATTTGGTGATTTTACTGCAAAATCAGGTCGTAAAATTCCTTACTTTGTTAATGCGGGTATGATTAAAACAGGTGACCAGATTACAAAGATGGGCGAATTCTATGCAAAGGCTTACTTTGATAAGCTTGGCAAGAAAGAAGCAGTTCTTTACGGACCTGCATATAAGGGTATTTCACTTTCAATTTCAGCAGCAGTTGCACTTTCAAAGAATGGCCTTAATGTTCCATTCTTCTTTAATCGTAAAGAAGTTAAAGACCACGGTGAGGGTGGTACATTCGTTGGCTATATTCCAGAAGCAGGCGAAGAAATAGTTATTATTGAAGATGTAATCACAGCAGGTACTGCTATCCGTGAGTCAATGGATATTCTTAAACACCTTGAAGGCACAAAGGTTATTGCAACATTTATTATGGTAGACCGTAAAGAAAAAGGCCAGTCTGAAAAAGGTGCTATGCAAGAAATTGAAGAACAGTTCGGCTTCCCTGTATATTCAGTTGTTGATGTTTATGACATCATTGAATATCTTGAAGAAGATGAAGCAAACCGTGAAAATGTTGAAAGAATTAAAAAGTACCTTGAAGTAAATGGTGCGAAGTAATAAGGAAGATATTTATGAGAAGTCTTATCGATATTCAAGAGTTAACAGTTAATGAGATTGATGAACTTATTGCTGTTGCTAATGATATAATTGACAATCCCGCAAAATACAGTGAAAAGTGTAAAGGCAAAATACTTGCCACACTTTTCTTTGAGCCATCAACAAGAACAAGACTCAGTTTTGAATCAGCTATGTTTAATTTAGGCGGTAATGTGCTTGGTTTCTCTGAAGCACAAAGTTCTTCATCTGCAAAAGGCGAGAGCGTTGCTGATACAATTCGTACAGTAGGTTACTATGCTGATATTATTGCTATGCGTCACCCAAAAGAGGGTGCACCTATGGTAGCATCAATGAATACAGATATTCCTGTAATCAATGCAGGTGATGGCGGTCATAATCACCCTACACAGACACTTACTGATTTGCTTACAATTCAGCGTGAAAAGGGTAGATTTGATAATCTTACAATTGGTTTTTGTGGTGACCTTAAATTCGGCAGAACAGTTCATTCACTTATCGGTGCTATGTCGCGATACAAGAATGTTAAATTCGTGCTTATTTCACCTGAAGAATTAAAAGTACCTGAATACATTAAGCAAACAGAACTTGAAGCAAAGAATCTTCAATATATTGAAACTACATCACTTGAAGATGCTATGCCTGAACTTGATATTCTTTATATGACAAGAGTACAGCGTGAGCGTTTCTTTAATGAGCAAGATTATATTCGTCTTAAAGACAGTTACATTCTTACTCCTCAAAAGCTTGAAACTGCTAAAGAAGATTTATCTATTATGCATCCGCTTCCAAGAGTGAATGAAATTTCTGTTGCCGTTGATAAAGACCCAAGAGCTTGCTATTTCAGACAAGTTAATAATGGTAAATTCATCAGAATGGCTCTTATTATGAAATTGTTGGAGGTAAAATAAATGATTATCGGACAAATTAAAGACGGAATCGTTTTAGACCATATTACTGCAGGTCTTGGAATGACTCTCTACAATTTTTTAGGGCTTGATAAACTTGATTGTCAGGTTGCTCTTATTAAAAATGCTGATAGCGTTAAAATGGGCAAAAAAGATATAATTAAAATTGACAGAGTAATTGATATAAATATGGATGCTTTGGGTTATCTTGACCCTGGCGTTACCGTAAATATCATTAAAGATGGTAAACTTGCTAAAAGACAAAACCTTGATATTCCTGAAAGAATTGAAAATGTAATTAAATGCAAGAATCCTCGTTGCATTACAACTGTTGAGCAAGAATTACCACATATTTTTACTTTAAGAGATAAAGAAAACCGTGTTTATCGTTGTCTTTATTGTGAAAGTAAAGCAAAATAAAAATTTATACAAAAATATTGCTTTTTTTCGTGATATTTTTGGCACACGATTTTTTTACTTTAATTGACATTAAATAACAAAATATATTATAATGTTTATGTTAAAAATGAATATTACCGTGTAACTGACGGAATCAAGTGGAGCACCACAGAGGAGCACGGGATTTATTAGCCGACCGTCTGGGCAGTTCTTCTTGTTATAAACAGGATAGGACTGTCCTTTTATAATTTTTTAGGAGGTAATTATGAAAAAAGTTGGTATTGTAATGGGAAGCGATAGTGACCTTCCTATCATTAAAAAAGCTACTGCAGTTCTTGATGATTTAGGTATTCCTTATACAGTGAATATCTATTCAGCACACAGAACACCTGAACAGGCTCGTGATTTTTCAATGAATGCAAGAGCAAACGGTTACGGTGCATTGATTGCGGCAGCAGGTATGGCAGCTCACCTTGCAGGTGCGGTTGCAGCAAATACAACTCTTCCTGTAATTGGCATTCCTTGTGCATCAACATACCTTGACGGTATGGATGCTCTTCTTTCAACTGTTCAGATGCCATCAGGTATCCCTGTTGCAACAGTTGCAATTAACGGCGGTGCAAATGCAGCATTACTTGCAGCACAGATTATTGCTGTTGAAGATAAAGAACTTGCAGAAAAACTTAATAAAATGAGAAAGGACGCTGCTGAAGTAGTTCTTAAAAAAGACTCTGAAGTAATGTCTAAATTAAATTCATAAAAACTTATATTCATATAAAGGAGTAATAACTATGGAAAAAATTTACACAGGTAAAACAAAGGA
>JAZNWZ010000078.1:0-6534 GCA_045593645.1 Candidatus Fimenecus sp.
CATTAACATTCCTTCGTTCATAGCGTTGCCCATTTTTGCTTTGATTTTAGGTGAGGAGAGAAGTCCGCCTACAAGATACATTTTAAGCATTGTACCACGCTTTTTCTGTGGAAAATCATATTGGCCGTGTTCTTTGTAGAATTTGTGGTCTGCCTTCATCATACCTTGCATAAGCCAAATTAAGTCTCTAAAAATTTTCATACCGCCAATGCCATAGAAGTTTTGTGGTGGTACATATTCATTTTCAAGAGCATATTCAAGTGAAGCAGCAAGCTTATCAATTTCATTGTTAGGGTTTGTTTCATCAGTTGCAACACCTGCAAGGAAGTTGCCACCAACCTGTGCACGACCCTCAACAATCATTTGAAGATTAAATTCTTCACTATAATTACCACTGATAAGATAACCCATCGGCATACCCATAGTAACAGTTCTGTGTCCATTACAAAATTGACGGTCATCATAAAGTTTAAATGAAGCACCCATTGAGTGGTCTTTTATTGTAAAAGCAGTAACAATTGCTTGTGCTTTTTGAATATTGTTACGAAGAAAATCGTCAAAGCCATCTTTATAAACGCATTTACCTGAAACAGCACAGTTAAAGCACCCAAGACAACCACCCTTAAATGGATATTCTCTAATGTTAACTACTCTTACTTTTCTTGTCATAACTGCAGTAAAACGAGCAATCATATTTTGAAGTTGAGTATCATTTTCTTCACAGTTTGTAAGAACAACAATATCGCCATTCTTATCTGTTTTGTTTTCAGGTACATCAACAGATATATGCTTTGGAGTTGTGCTGTGAATAGAACTATTTTCAAAAATATCTTCCTTTACACAGAATTGAACATATTTGAAAAAGTCAACTGCTTCTTTTTGACCTTTTTCAGTTAAAAGGTCATCCATATCTGCAGAAAGACCTTTTATGTATTTAAGTCCTAAATCACAACAGTTGTCTTGAACATATCTGTGTGCAGTAACATCATAAAAGTGCTTTGAGGTTGAAAACTGAGTTGCAAATTTTTCACTTAAACTAACACCGTTTTCTTTTATAAGCTCAATAAAACGATGCAGTTGATATGGAGCAATAAATGTATATACAGGATAAGAAAACAAAAGCAAATCTGCTTTTTCTAACATTTCAATAGCAGGGGAAAGGTCTTTTTCAAGAGATTTGATTTTTTGACCAACATTAAGCACTTCAAAGTTTTCGTTAGGAAATTGTTGCATAAGATAATTGATGGTTTGAAGTGTGATGCTATATTTGCCCTTTGGGCTACCATTTAAAACTAAAATATTCATATTATTTATTCTTCTTTTCCTTTTCTTTAGCACGCTTATCATTAATAATCTTCATATGTTCTTCAGTAATTAACTCAACATTGTTTTCTCTTGCCCAATCAACACAACCTTTAAGAACAAGAGGTAAGAATACTCTTGGTACTGCAAGAACAGTTTTTAAAGCATCATCAGTAAATTTAATCTTATCATCAACACGGTCTGCAGCGTAACGAACAGATTCTAGAGATGCTTGACGCATTTGTAAAAGTTCTGCTCTCATTCTTGTTTTTCTGTGGAACCAGAAATTTTTACTATCGCGATAACCATAGTCAACAGGAAGAGCAGGAAAGTCCTTTGCTTTAACACCATTAATAATAGCGTCCTTATACTTTTTCTTCATAAGGATTTTGTCGACACGAAGAATGAAATGAGCACCGAATTTGCTAGTGATACCATTAAAATCGTGATATGGTCCTTCATAACCATTGAGTTCACCAGGAAGGTCTTTGTCAGCACCGTCGAGTTCACGCATCCAAGTGCATTCAATAACCTCAATAGCATCAGTCATAACCATTGGATGAACTTCGCCGGTTTCTTCTTCTAATAAACTCTTTTCAAGTTTAAAGTTGCATTTTGGCATTTTTTCACTTGGTTTATCACCCGGCCAAGAAAGCTTAACTGCTTCTTTAAATGTTTTTGGATTATCGTCAATAAAGTTAAGAGCACATTTGCCTGTGCGGAGAATGTTTTGTGCAGTATTTGAAGAGTTACGACAGCAAAGAAGCATTGCATAATAATCTTTACCTGCAACATAGTATGGCTGAACAAGTGAATAAGGACCTAAATTTGTTGTTCCATCTTCGCAAAGTGTGCTAATAATTACAGTTGGCATTGGAAAAAACAATGATGTTTGATAAAAGTTATCAACAATTCTTAAATTTTCAAAACTACTCATAATAAAACCTCTCATTAAATAAATCTTATACCTAAGGCTTCACCTAAAGTACCACCGTTGTTTATGTATTCAATAGCACTTCGTTGAAGTGAAGAGTTTTGTGGAAGATGACCAGTATATCCATAACTGCCTGTTTTCTTTTTCATTTTCATTAAAGCTTTGTTGTTTATTTTAACACCAAATATCCAAAGATATGGTTGACCTGCACATTCATTTTCTTTTATGTTGATGAATAAATCTGCAAACTGTAAAATGTTTGAATTTTCTGCCATAAAGTTTTTGTTGCCTGAATATAAAAGCCAACTATGACAAACAAATTTGTTATTAGGGTATTCAGGAAAGTACTTTGCAAAAAACTCTTTTGCAAGCTCAAAGGATTTTTCACATTCTGCTCTGTCTAATTTTTCACCACGAGGAATATGCACATTGATGATTTTATCACCAAAATCAGTTTTATCCCCATCTTTTTCATAAGGCGTTTTAAAATAATAAAAAAACTTTTGAAATTGAAGTCTGCCCAATTTGAAAATATTTAAATTCATATGGTGCATAATCCAATGAAGCTCATAAAGACCATCTTGATTTGTACGTTTTTTATGGTCATTAATCCAGATTTTAATATCATTCATTGTAGCAAAGAAAATATCTTCACTAATGTTCATTTCTTTGTATCTATCCCAAACAGTTGGTAAAAAAGCATATACAAGTGCAAGCTTCATCATAGGCTCTTGCTTTAAACAAACTTCCCAACGGTTTTTATGACAGAATTTCAAGAAAAATTTAACCTTTGACTTGTTTGCGTTGATATAACTTTCAATTACACCGCAAAGACGCTCACTGTCATGTATTTTTAAAAAGATTTCTCTTGAACGCTCAAAATTTATCATAAACAGCCTCCCTTCATAATAACATAACAATTTTAACATATTATTTCAAATACTTAAAGAGTTATTTTAAATAAAAAAGCAGGTAGTTGTATACCTGCTAAATTTATTTGTATTCTTTTCCGTTTAAATATCGCCATGCTGCAATATATTTGCTTGCAGCTCTTGGAGTTCGAGGTTTTATATAGAAATAATTGTTTTCGTCCATAAGAATAAGAGCTTCAATAGAGATACTCATAACAAGTTTCATTTTCTTAATGTCCATAACAATTGTCTTGTCGTCAAATGAAATCTCAAACCTATCTTGATAAAGCCTAAGCGTAGCATTATCAGAAATTCTATTTCTTTTTTTATTGACAATAGTATTGATTATTTGACCATCTTCTTCAAAAATTAATTCTTGAGGTTTTGCAGTCAAAACTTTTTCTTTCCAAGCTTGTTTTTGCCACTTGTCCCAATCTAAAATATTATCAAAGATAAGCTCTTTTCTTACCGGAGCAAAGAAACCGTTTTCATTTAGTTCAACTTTATATCCACAATCACATTTTAAGAAGTTGCCCTTTGAGTGAAGATTACCAACTTCTTTGCAATGTGGACACATATATAAAACTCTTTCAACGTGTTCAGCACAGTTTTTGCTTTTATATCTATGACCTTTTTTCTTTTGTTCATCAAAGGCATTAACATAGATGTCTTCACAAATTGCTTCGTTGATTTCTTCAACAGTCATTTTTTGAAGTTCTTCAGGAGAGTATTCTCTAACTACTTCGCTGTGAACAGGACCACGACGCATACCAGTTCCCCATTTAGGAGTGTGAAAATATCCACCAGTAACTCGAAAAGTAATGAGAGCAACACCTGAATCTTTAATGAGTTGTCCTGTTCTTGGTGAAAAAAATCCGGTTTCACCGTTAGGAGTGATTGTGCCTTCTGCATAAAGTCCAACGCAAACGCCTTCTTTTACACTTTTGAGAATTTCGTCAACCATTTTTTGCGTAGGCTCTTCTCTATCTCTAATAATAAACCCTGAAATCTTTCTAAAAAGCACATTGAGAATAGGATTATTTACTATGTGGTCGCTCATAACAATGCGAATGTATTTTTTGAATGTACAAAGCTCATAGACAGGGTCAAGACCATCAGAGTGGTTTGAAATAACAATAAAAGTATCGTGAGTAGGCTTGTATTTTTTTACTTTTGCATGACAAATTTTAAGAGTCAATCTACCAGCAATAAATCTTGCAACATTAACTGCTGATTTGTTCATAGCTGTTTTAAAAGTCAAAAAAACACATCCTTTCACAAAATGATTTCAAAAACATCACAAACAAAGCAATAATACCAAAAAAATATAGAATTTGTCAATATAATCGACTAATATTAGACATTTGTTGATAATCTAACTTATTGCAAAGTGATGATTTTTCTATTATAATACTAATTGGTGATTTAATGGGTGGCAGATTTTATTCTCTAAATGAATATTTACAATCTACATTTGGTGAAAAGGTGTACAAGCTGTCAATTGATTTAGGTCTTACTTGTCCAAATCGTGATGGTACACTTGATACTCGCGGCTGTATTTTTTGCCATAATGGTTCTTCCCATTTTGCAGAGTGTGGAAGTAACATTGACGAGCAGATAGAAAAAGCAAAGCAAAGGGTTGTGAATAAAACAAAAGCAACTAAATTTATTGCGTATTTTCAATCCTTTACTAATACCTACGCACCAATAGATTTTTTATCTGATGTTTTTTATAAAGTTATTAAAAGAGATGATATTGTTGCCATATCAATAGGCACTCGTCCCGATTGTATTTCAAGTGAAGTGTTGGATTTGCTTGAAAATCTCAATAAATTCAAACCAGTTTGGATTGAGTTAGGACTTCAAACCTCAAATGAAAAATCTGCTGAGTATATTAGACGATGCTATGATAATTTGGTTTATGAAAAAACCGTGAAAAAATTAAAACAAAGAAACATAACAGTAATTACTCACATAATATTAGGTTTGCCAAATGAAACAAAAGAAGATATGGTAAACTCTGTAAAATTTGCAGTCAGATGTGGCACAGATGGACTTAAACTTCAACTTTTGCACATTTTAAAAGGAACTGATTTGTATGAGGATTATAAACTCGGCAAGGTTACACCATTGACACTTTATGAATATATTAATATTCTTTTTGAGTGCATTAGAATTATTCCAAATCATATTGTTATTCACAGAATAACGGGGGATGCACCCAAAAAATTACTTGTTGAGCCTTTGTGGAGTGCTGATAAAAAAACTGTATTAAATACAATAAATAGAGAAATGAATAATAGAAATATTATACAAGGAGATTTATTATGAGTTGGGAATTTTCTTTACCTGTAAAAATTTATTTTGGCACAGACGAAATTGAAAAGTTGCCTGAAATTATTGAAAGCTTAGGATATAAAAAGGGTGTGCTTGTGTGCTCAGCCACACTTAGAAAAAATGGCGTCGCACAAAAGCTTGTTGAAAATTCAAACGGTAAATTGGTCGATATTTTTGACGATATTCGTCCAAACCCTACAACAGGTAATGTAAACAACTGTGTTAGAGTTTTAAGAGAGCACGATGCAGATTTTGCAGTTGCCCTTGGTGGTGGTTCACCAATGGACTGCTGTAAAGCGGCTTGTGCTATTGCAAAAGGTGATGACAAAATTGAAAGCTATCATACAGGTGGTAAACCAATTAACAAAGATGAAGTTATTCCAATGATTGCAATTACAACAACAAGTGGCACTGGCAGTGAAATTACAAATATTTCTGTGCTTACTGATACTGATAAAGGCATAAAAGCACCTATGAATGACCCTCTTATGTATCCAAAAGCAGCAATTGTTGACCCAAGACTCACTTTAACCGTGCCACCAAAAGTTACTGCGTCAACAGGTCTTGATGTTTTAGCCCACGCTCTTGAAAGCGTATGGACAGTACTTCATCAACCTATTTGTGAAAGTTGCTCTGTAACTGCAACAAAGCTTGTATTTGAATGGCTTTATAAAGCATATTGTGAGCCTGATAATTTAGATGCACGAGAAAAAATGGCTGAGGCATCAATTATTGCAGGCGTAGCATTCTCAAATCCTCGCACTGCAGGCAGTCATGCTTGCTCATTCCCACTCACTAATCTTTATAAAGTTCCTCACGGTGAGGCTTGTGCTATGACTCTTGACTTTTTCTGTCATTATAATGCAGAAGCAGAAGATGGTCATCTTAATAAATTTGCACAAAAGTGTGGATTTACCGATGCTCATCAAATGGCTGATGCCATTACAGATTTGAAAAAGAAAATGGGTATGGCTTGCACATTAACAGAAATCGGTGTTAAAACTGATGAAGAGATTGAAAAATTAACACAAATGAGTATGACTCCACTTA
>JAZNWZ010000079.1:0-7690 GCA_045593645.1 Candidatus Fimenecus sp.
TTGTATCAGGTATACCACGAGTTGAAAGCAACGACGCATAACGGAAAACAGGACAAAATTATTATTTATTCAATTTTCTTACTCGTTCAACTTGACTGAGCACATTCTGTGGTGCAGGACCACCGAGAGATGTTCTGTCGTTTACACATTTATCGAGATTAATAGCATCATATACACCCTCGTCGAAAATATCGCAAACTGCTTTGTATTCTTCAAGTGGTAAAGTTTCAAGTGTAAGACCTTTTTTGATGCAAAGAGCTACAAGCTCACCTGTTGCTTTGTAAGCATCACGGAAAGGAAGTCCTTTACCTACAAGATAGTCAGCACAGTCAGTTGCATTTATAAATCCACCTGCTGCTGCTTTTCTCATATTTTCAGGAAGAGCTGTCATTGTGTCAAGCATTGGAATAAATGCTGTTAAGCACATTTTAACTGTATCGAATGCATCAAAAATTGCTTCTTTATCCTCCTGCATATCCTTGTTATAAGCAAGTGGAAGACCTTTCATCATTGTGAGAAGTGTTGTTAAATCACCAAACACACGACCTGATTTACCACGAATAAGCTCTGTAATATCAGGGTTTTTCTTTTGTGGCATAATTGATGAGCCTGTTGAGAATGCATCGTCAAGCTCAACAAATTTAAATTCCCAAGAGCACCAAAGCACAATTTCTTCTGAAAAACGAGAAAGATGCACCATAATAATTGAGATTACTGATGCTAATTCCATACAGAAATCACGGTCAGAAACTGAGTCGAGAGAGTTCTGCATAGCACCGTTGAAGCCAAGTGCTTTTGCTGTCATTTCACGGTCTGTGTTGTATGTTGTACCTGCCAATGCACAAGCACCAAGTGGAGAATAATTCATTCTGTCAGTTGCTTGTTGCAATCTTTCTTTATCACGAAGAAGCATTTCTGCATAAGCCATTAAATGATGACCAAATGTGATAGGTTGTGCTCTTTGCAAATGTGTATAACCCGGCATAACAGCACTTGCATACTGCTCTGCTTTTTTGCAAAGGACTTGGACAAGCTCTGTAAGTTGACTATAAAGAGCATCACATTCGTGACGAAGATAAAGTCTTATGTCAACTGCAACTTGGTCGTTACGACTTCTTGCAGTATGTAATCTTTTACCTGCAGAGCCAATTCGAGCAGTTAATTCACCCTCAACAAATGTATGGATATCCTCGGCATTCGGGTCGATTTCTAATTCTCCGCTTTCGATTTCAGCCTTGATAGCTTTAAGTCCATCAGTAATTTGAGCCAAGTCCTCTGCAGAGATAATTCCCTGAGCACAAAGCATTGCTGCGTGTGCAAGACTACCGTCAATATCTTCTTTATACATACGACTGTCAAACTTGATTGATGAGTTAAAGTCGTTGGTTTTTGGGTCGATTTCTTTTGAAAATCTGCCTTTCCAGAGTTGCATAACAATATCTCCTAAAATGAATTTTGCCTCCCTCTGACGAGGGAGGTGGATTTTGCAAAGCAAAAGACGGAGGGAGAGATTTACCCCTCAGTCAACTTCGTTGGCAGCTCCCCTTTCAAGGGAGCCGTGATTTTTAATTTTTAGTTATTTTCTTCTCTTTGCTTATCAAGAAGTGCTTTAACTTTGATTGAAAGACCAAAGAGGTTGATAAAGCCTGCTGAATCCTTTTGGTCATAAGCACCACCGTCATCACCAAATGATGCAACATTTTCATCATAAAGTGAATATGGTGAAGTGATACCTGCGTTGATAATGTTACCCTTGTAAAGTTTGAGTTTAACATCACCTGTTACTGTCTTTTGTGTTTCATCAACAAAAGCTGAAAGAGCCTCACGAAGTGGTGTGAACCAAAGTCCGTTATAAACAAGTTCAGCAAACTTTTGAGCAACAAGACGCTTATAGTGTGATGTTTCACGGTCAAGTGTAATCATTTCAAGTAATTCGTGTGCTTTATAAAGAATTGCTCCACCTGGAGTTTCATAAACACCACGAGATTTCATACCAACAAGACGATTTTCAACGATATCAAGAAGACCGATACCGTTTGCTCCACCAAGCTCGTTAAGTTTTTCAACAATTGCAAGACCTTTCATTTCTACGCCGTCAATTGCAGTTGGAACGCCCTTTTCAAAGTGAATTGTAACATATGTTGGCTTGTCTGGTGCATTTTCTGGTGAAACACCCATTTCAAGGAAGCCTTCTTTATTATATAATTGCTCATTTGCAGGGTCTTCAACGTCAAGTCCTTCGTGTGATAAGTGCCAAACATTCTTATCCTTTGTATAGTTTGTTTCACGATTTATTTTAAGTGGAATATTGTGTGCCTCTGCATATTCGATTTCTTCTTCACGAGATTTAATATCCCATTCACGCCAAGGAGCGATAATTGCCATTTCAGGAGCAAAAGCTTTAAGTGTTAATTCAAAACGAACTTGGTCGTTACCTTTACCTGTGCAACCGTGGCAGATAGCATCTGCACCCTCTTTGATAGCGATTTCAGCAAGTCCCTTTGCAATGCAAGGACGAGCGTGAGATGTACCAAGAAGATATTGTTCATAATCAGCACCTGCTTTAAGACAAGGCCAGATGTAATCTTCAACATATTCTTCTTTTAAATCAAGAACATAAAGCTTTGAAGCACCAGTTGCAATTGCCTTTTCTTCAAGACCGTCAAGCTCTGTACCTTGACCAACGTCGCCTGATACTGCAATAACCTCACAGTTGTTATAATTTTCTTTAAGCCAAGGGATAATGATTGATGTATCAAGACCACCTGAATAAGCTAAAACTACCTTTTTGATGTTTTCTTTTTTCATTTTATTTTCCTCCGAATACGGCATTATTTGTTGCCTTTGTTTTTTGACAATGCTTATTATACACCCATTTATTAATAAATCAAGCACTTTTTGCATATTTTTTCAAGGTTTTTTGCATTTTTATTCATAATTTTACATATTTTGTGAATATTTATTCTGATTTTATGCATTTTTACAATAAAATTATGAATATTTATGTATGTAAACCATTATAAATGCAAAATGCAAAATGCAAAATGCAAAATGCAAAGTGAAACTTTTAATAAATTTATTTTATAATCAGCGTCGCAGACCATTAATTATTCATTATTCATTCTTCATCATTCATTATTCATTAAAAAAGGGAGCAACTGCTCCCCTTTTTTTTACTTTAATTCAGTTATTGCGATTATTTCGCCTGTTGCATCTTTTTCAACTACAACTGTTACTGTGTCCCCTGCTTTTAAGAGTACTGCTTTTTCAGCCTTGCTGAATGCCACCTTATAATATGCAGGATTATCAACAAGCTTAATATAGAAATAAGTTTCTCCACCTGTTGTTGCACTGCTTATGCTTTCAATAGCACCAGTTACATCAACATATTCAACTGCAGGCTTATCAGGCGTTGGCTCTTCAGGAAGCTCAATTTCAACATCAACATAAACACCGTTTTTAGCAAGCTCTGCAATATAGCTTTCCATACATTCTCTTGGATTTTTGCCTTCGCCAACAATTGTTGAACGCTCAACATTTACCATTGTATACATTTTAACCATTTGGCTTGCGTCCTTCATTGACATAAAGTAGGTTGGCTCGCCACCCACATTGAGAAGAAGTGGGAATGTTGCTGTGTATCCATATTGTTGAAGTTTACCTTGAGCAGATGTTCTTGCAGTTTCCTCTAAAGCACCTGCTTGTTGATAATATTTTGCCTCTTTTGTTCTTTGGTTAATAAGCACAAAGCCAATAATTGACTCGTCAGAGCTTATTGATGTAACACCTGTATACATATAAACATCATCGTTAAGTGCCAAGTAGTTATAGCCTGAGCTTGTTATTCTAACATCACTTTGACCGATAAGTGAATTCCAGAAGCCATTGATATATTTGCCGTAATAGTTATACTGCTCATTAAGAATTGAAGCAGAATAAATATGGTCTATCCATTGATATTTTTCGTCTGTTACAAACTCAGTTGTATTAAGCTTTGTTTCACCGTTAAGGCTTGTTGAAATAAGTGTTGTTTCACCTGTTACTGCATCAACAAGAATTGCACCGATTAAATCACGGCCACCAAAAAGTCCGATTTTTCTGTCTTCAACAGGTACAATCCAATATGGATTTGCATTGTCATCAATTTCAAATGATGGTGTACCAAGTAAAAGTGTAGGATATTTAAATCTTACATGGCGCATAAGATACTCGTTAAAATGCTCTGATGGTGAAAATTTCATTGGCTTTTCAAGACGAACAAGCTGACCTTCAAGATTTGTTGTGTCATTATCCTCAGTTGTCATATTAACGATAATATATGCAGGGATACCCTCACCTGTGTTTTTAAACCACTTGAAAATATCACCATAATCAAGTGTGTGAACACGAACAGGCTTACCCTTATAGTTAACTTGTGTTGAATATGTTTCATTAATAACAAACTGTGAAACATAGTCAGAAAGTTCACCTAATGTACGAGTTGCAATAGCATTTGAAGAATCTTTATCAAGAAGTGGAACATTTGTAAAGTCAATTTCTGTAATATCCTTTACAAAATCTCCCTCTTGGACAGTAATTAAATCTCTGTAATCCTTTGCTCTGAAAATTTCTGCACCTACAAGATAACCAATAGCAACAACTGCTACGAGTGCAATTATT
The DNA here is from genome assembly GCA_045593645.1 of Candidatus Fimenecus sp. Lineage (GTDB taxonomy): Bacteria > Bacillota > Clostridia > Oscillospirales > Acutalibacteraceae > Fimenecus. Next base: position 4,660 of record JAZNWZ010000079.1, read on the forward strand.
AAGATAATTGGAATTTTAACCTTGTTTTTAGCATATTCAGTATACTCAGGTCTAAAATATGCCTTTGTCAAAAGTCCAAAAACGCCAATATACGTGAGAAGAATTGCACCGAGATAAAAATAAAGCTCAATTGCCTTAAAGTTAAGTGCAGGAAGCATAAAATAATAGAGAATTGCTGCAACAATTAAAGTAATAACACTTGAAACAACAACTTTCTTTGCTGTGCTACCCTTTGGAGTTTCTTGAACAACCTTTGTTTTGTTTTTAAAATCAATGTTGATTACGTCCATAAACTAACCTCATTTCCAGTTTATGTTAATATTATAACATAAAAATATTGCAAAATACAATACGCAAGTGCAAAATGCAAAATGCAAAACGATGCTTTTAATAAATTTATTTATAAATTAGCGTCGCAGACCATTAATTATTCACTATTCATTCTTCACTATTCATTATTCATTAAAAAACGGGGTTTTTACACTCCGTTTTTCTTACAATATTCATTTAATGTGCAAACATCACAATCCGCTTTACGAGCAGTACAAACTGCTCTGCCGTGAAGCACTGCACGATGGCAAAAATCGTTGCTCTCTTCAGGTGGCAAGATTTTTTTAAGCTCCATTTCAACTTTTTTAGGGTCTTTTGTATCTACAAGTCCCATTCTGTTTGCAAGTCGGATTAAATGAGTATCTGCCACAACTGCAGGCTTTTTGTAAACATCACCTACAATTAAATTTGCAGTTTTTCTTCCTACACCCTGAAGACTTGTTAAATCCTCAATATTATCAGGGACAACACCGTTAAATCTATCCCTAACTCCCCTTGCCATTTCAATTATATCACGAGCTTTACCGTGATAAAAGCCACAGGAATGAATAATCTTTTCAATATCCTTTACATCTGCATTAACATAATCGTCAAGTGTTCTGTACTTATTAAAAAGAGCGGGGGTTACTAAATTAACCCTCGCATCAGTACATTGTGCAGAAAGCCTTGTTGCTACGAGAAGTTCAAACGGATTATCTGCTACCAAAGAGCAAATTGCCTCTGGATATGCCTCTTTTAACCCCTCAACCAAAAGAATTGCACGTTGTTTTTTTGTCATAAATTACTCCGGATAATTCATATTTTTAGGAAGACCTAAAAGATAATCTGCTGATACATTAAAGAATTTGCAAAGCTTTTTAATATCGCTCAATGATGGCTCTGTTGTGCCTGTTTCCATAAAAGAAACTTTTCTTTGAGTTATACCTAAAGCGTTTGCTAAATCTTTTTGAGTTATTGTTGGAATTTTTGCACAGCGCAAAAATTTTAATCTCTCATTAAATTCCATTAAAAACTACACCCTCACAAGTCGTTTTTACATACAACGACATTATTTTCAAAATTTTGTGCTAATATATTACCACAAAAAAATTCATAATGTAAGGTGTAGAATAAAAATAACTATACAAACTTTTTAATCAAATTTTGTTAAGTTTCACAAGGGTTTTCAGCATTTTATGTATAGATAAAATTTAACTATGCAATAGTAAAACCCCAAAAGGTTGTATTTTTTTAAGTTTTGGTATATACTAAAACACAAGATATATTTTCTATGCACAACAATATTCATATAAAGGATGATTTTTATGGCAAAAGAGATTAGCGCAAGAGAGCTTAAAGACAATTTTGTTAAAATATTAAGTGAGGATTGGGCACTTTTAACCTCAGGAGATGAAGATGCTTTTAACACTATGACAGTTAGTTGGGGTGGCATTGGCGAGCTTTGGGGCAAGGATGTAGCATTTGTTTTTGTCCGTCCACAAAGATACACATTTAGCTTTATGGAAAAATTCTCTCACTTTTCACTCTCCTTCTTTGGTGGTGAATACAAAAAAGAGCTTGCTTTTTGTGGTAGCAAATCAGGTAAGGATGTTGACAAAATCAAAGAAACAGGCTTAACTCCAATAAAAATTGACAACACAGTGGGCTTTAAAGAGGCAAAAATCACAGTTGTTATGAAAAAATTAGCATATCAAGATATGACCCCAGAGGGATTTATTGACCAGTCAATTATGGATAACTATAAGGCTGGAGATTTTCACAGAGTTTATGTTGGTGAAATTGAGAAAGTAATTGTTGAGTAGAATTATCCAAAAGTTTACAATTTATACATTGACTTGGATTTTTCAATGATTTACAATATTCACACAAGATTTTGGACGGTGAAAAAATGAGCCTTATTGAAATTAAAGACATTTATAAAATTTATAATCCCGGTGAAAACGAGGTCAGAGCACTTGACGGCGTTTCACTTACTGTTGAGCACGGCGAGTTTTTGGCTATTGTTGGTCAGTCGGGTTCAGGCAAATCAACTCTTATGAATATGCTTGGTCTTCTTGATGTGCCTACAAGTGGTGAATACAAGCTTGACGGTGTTGATGTTGCTCATATGACAGACGACGAGCTTTCTGAAATTCGTAACAAGCAAATCGGCTTTATTTTTCAGGGCTTTAACTTAATTCCAAGCCTTACTGCTGTTGAAAATGTTGAATTGCCACTTGTTTATCGTGGTATGAAAAAAGAAAAACGCAATAAATTAGCACTTGAAGCACTTGACAGAGTTGGTCTTTCACACAGACTTGACCATCTTCCAAAGCAAATGTCAGGAGGTCAACAACAAAGGGTTGCTATTGCTCGTGCAGTTGCTGCAAGACCTCCTATTATTCTTGCTGACGAGCCAACAGGTAATCTTGACTCACATTCAGGCGTTGAGGTTATGAAAATTCTTCACGAATTACACAGCGAAGGAAGAACCGTTATTCTAATTACTCACGACAACGATATTGCTAATGAGGCTCAAAGAGTTATCAGAATTACTGATGGTCAAATCGTTTCTGACTACAAAAATTATTAATAATTATATATTATATATAAAAATAAAATACAAATTTTGTAGAAAAATGTTACTAAAAAAAGTAACATTTTTCTTTTTTTGTGCTATAATGTTATGCGTATAATTATTTTTACTCAAAGAGGAGAAAAA
>JAZNWZ010000080.1:0-4215 GCA_045593645.1 Candidatus Fimenecus sp.
TCTTATTGATATCAATAAGAAACTTGATTTTTTGAAATAATATGAAAAAAGTTTCAAAAAATAAGCTTCGTCTTTTATACATCATTGATATTTTAACTGAATTTTCTGATGAAGAGCATCCGTTGACTACAACAGATATTATTGAGCATCTTAAAAACGATTATGATGTTGATTGTGAACGCAAAACCGTTTATGACTGTATTGAATGCCTTAATGAATATGGTTATGAAATCATTAAGTCAAGCTCTCCAAGAGGTTATTTCTTAGTTCCATATCATTTTGAATTGCCTGAACTAAGATTACTTATTGATGCAGTTCAATCAGCTAATTTTGTTTCTGCAAAAAAAACAAAGATTTTGATGGAAAAATTCTCAAAATTCGCAAGCAAACATCAATACAATAGAATTGAAAAGCAAGTGTATTTTGACAGTAGAAACAAATCTGATAATGAAAATATCTTTTATAATATTGACATTCTCGATTCTGCAATAACTTCAAAAAAACAAGTTGAAGTTGTTTATCGTAGAAGAAAAGTTGTTGATGGCAAAAGGGCAGTGTTTGATGAAAAAACAATGCTTATTAACCCTTATGCGCTTGTTTGGGCTGACGACCACTATTATTTAATTGGTAACTATGCTAAATATGATAATCTTATTCATTTAAGAGTTGACCGATTAAAAAATGTTGTTATAAAAGATACTTCATCAAGACGTTTTTCTGAGGTTTCACCATATACAAACAAATTTGATATTGCAGATTATAGTAATAAGCATTTATCAATGTTTGCTGGAGATATTAAACCTGTAGAGTTAATTTGTAATAACGAAATGATTGAAGAGTTTGTTGACCGTTTTGGCGAAAAGTGTTATATGGTTCCTTATGGAGATGATAAGTTCTTTGCAAAGTTTGATGTTGCTGTAACAGAAGGTCTTGTAGGATGGATTATGCAGTTTGGAAATAAAGTGCAGGTTAAGGCTCCAAAAGAACTAAAAAATATGATTATAGACAAAACTAATTCAATTTTATCGTTGTATAATGGGTAAACTGATAAAAATTTAACAAATCTATTCTTTTTACTTGAAAAAAGTAAATGATTAGTATAAAATAACTATGGTAAAAATTATATTATTTTTTTTGAAAGGATGTATACTCAATGAGCAGTGCATTAAACAAAAAAACTGTTGAAGATTTACAAGTAGCTGGCAAGAAAGTTCTTGTTCGTTGCGACTTCAACGTAAAAATGGAAAATGGAGTTATCACAAGTGATAAGAGAATCGTTGCTTCATTACCAACAATCAAATATCTCATCGCAAATGGTGCAAAGGTTATCCTTTGCTCACACCTTGGTCGTCCAAAAGGTGAAGTTGTTCCTGAATTCTCACTTGCACCAGTTGCTGCAAGACTTTCAGAATTACTTGGACAAGAAGTTAAAATGGCTAAAGACGTAGTTGGTGAGAGTGCACAAGCACTTGCAGCTGACCTTAAAGATGGTGAAGTTCTTCTTCTTGAAAATGTTCGTTATGAAAAAGGCGAAACAAAGAATGACCCTGAACTTAGCAAGAAATTTGCTGACCTTGCAGAACTTTATGTTAATGATGCTTTTGGTTCAGCTCACAGAGCTCACTCATCAACAGCAGGTGTTGCAGAACATCTTCCTGCAGCTTGCGGTTACCTCATTCAGAAAGAAATCGAATTTATCGGCGGTGCTCTTGAAAATCCAAAGAGACCTCTTGTAGCTATCCTTGGTGGTGCTAAAGTATCTGATAAGATTGGTGTTATCACAAACCTTATTGATAAGTGCGACACACTTATCATCGGTGGTGGTATGGCTTATACATTTATGAAAGCACTTGGCCACAACATTGGTACTTCACTTCTTGAAGCTGACAAGATTGAACTTGCTGCTGAAATGATGAAGAAAGCTGAAGAAAAAGGCGTTAAGTTCCTTATTCCGGTGGACAACAAGGTTGGTAAGGAATACGCTGCTGATACTGAAGCAATGGTTGTTAATTCTGATGACATTCCTGACGGTTGGATGGGTCTTGATATTGGTCCTAAGACACAGGCAATCTTTGCAGATGCAGTTAAAGATGCTGGCACAGTAATCTGGAATGGTCCTATGGGCGTTTCTGAATGGGCTAACTTTGCATCAGGTACAATTGCAGTTGCAACAGCTATTGCAGAAAGCAATGCAATTTCAATCATTGGTGGCGGTGACTCAGCTGCTGCTATCCAGAAACTCGGTTTTGCTGATAAGATGTCACATATTTCAACAGGTGGCGGTGCATCTCTTGAATACCTTGAAGGTAAAGTTCTTCCTGGTATCGCAGCACTTAACGACAAATAATTAAAATAATATGGGAGGGCTTTTCAGGGTCCTCCCACAATTTGCAATAAGGAGTAAATAGAATTATGAAAAAAGAACTTCGTAGAGCAGTTATCGCTGGTAACTGGAAAATGAATAAAACACCTGCAGAAGCAAAAGCTCTCATTGAAGAAATGAAACCACTTGTTGCTGATGCAAACTGTGATGTTGTACTTTGCGTACCATTTATTGACATTCCTGCAGCAGTTGAAGCTGCTAAAGGCTCAAATATTAAAATTGGTGCAGAAAATGTTCACTTTAAAGCATCAGGCGCTTACACAGGTGAAATTTCTGCTGATATGCTTAAAGAAGCAGGCGTTGAATATGTTGTAATTGGACACAGTGAAAGAAGACAGTACTTTGGTGAAACAGACCAGACTGTAAACCTTCGTTCACTTGCTGCTCTTAATGCAGGTCTTAAAGCAATCATCTGCGTTGGTGAAACTCTTGAACAGAGAGAACTTGGTTATACAGAAACACTTCTTAAATTCCAAACAAAGATGGCTCTTACAAATGTTACTAAAGAGCAACTTGCAAATGTTATAATTGCTTATGAGCCAGTTTGGGCTATCGGTACAGGTGTTACTGCAACTGCTGACCAAGCAGACGAAGGTAACGGCTTTGTTCGTGCAGCTATTGCTGAAGCATATGGTGCTGATGTTGCTGAAACTGTTACAGTTCAATACGGTGGCTCAATGAACGCTGCTAATGCAGATGAGCTTGTTGCAAAAGTAAATGTTGATGGCGGTCTTATCGGCGGTGCATCTCTTAAAGCAGTTGATTTCTCAAAAATCGTTGCTGCTGCATCTAAATAATTAAAAGGTGAATTAAATGAAAAAACCTGTAGTTTTATGTATTATGGACGGTTTTGGCTACAACCCAAGTGATTACGGTAATGCAATCACAGCGGCTAATACACCAAGACTTGACGAGATTTTTAAGAATAACCCAATGACTTATATCGGTGCATCAGGTATGGATGTTGGTCTTCCTGATGGTCAGATGGGTAACTCTGAGGTTGGCCACACAAATATCGGTGCAGGTCGTGTAGTTTATCAGGAACTCACAAGAATCACAAAATCAATTATGGATGGTGATTTCTTTGATAATGATGTGTTTATAGGTGCAATTGAGAATTGTAAGAAAAACAATTCAGCACTTCATTTGATTGGTCTTCTTTCAGATGGTGGTGTTCATAGCCATAACACACATTTATACGCACTTGTTGAACTTGCAAAGAAAAATGGTCTTGATAAAGTATTCGTTCACGCTTTACTTGACGGTCGTGATGTGCCACAAAGTTCAGGTGTTGATTTTATCAAAGAACTTGAAGATAAACTCGCAGAAATCGGTGTAGGTAAAATTGCTACTGTTATGGGTAGATTTTACGCTATGGACCGTGACAATATGTGGGACAGAGTTGGTATGGCTTACAATGCAATGGTTAACCGTGAAGGTATTGCAACTGATTCAGCACTTGAGGCTGTTAAGAAGTCATACGAAACAATTGATGAAGATGGTAAGTATCTTACAGACGAATTCGTTATGCCAACTGTTGTTAATGGTGCAGATGCAATTTCTGCAAATGACTCTGTGATTTTCTTCAACTTCCGTCCTGACCGAGCAAGAGAAATTACAAGAACTTTTGTTGACCCTGATTTTACAGGATTCCAAAGAAAAGAATTCTTCCCACTTTATTATGTTTGCATGACACAATATGATGCTGAAATGCCAAATGTAAATGTTGCATATAAGCCTGAGGCTCTTACAAATACAATGGGTGAGTATCTTTCAAAACTCGGTAAAACACAGCTTCGTATTGCTGAAACACAAAGTCGGAGGCCAAGCGG
>JAZNWZ010000081.1:0-10055 GCA_045593645.1 Candidatus Fimenecus sp.
ATGTAAGAATAGATAAGAACAGAAAAATTTATATCACTACATTTATCCGTGCATTAGGTCTTAGCTCTAATGCAGAGATTATGGATTTCTTTGGTTATGACGACAGAATCGTTGCAACTCTCGAAAAAGATACAACTGTTAATACAGAACAAGCTCTTATCGAGGTTTATAAGAAACTCCGTCCAGGTGAGCCACCTGCACTTGAAACTGCACAGTCTCATCTTAACGGTCTCTTCTTTGACGCTCACCGTTATGACTTATCTCGTGTTGGTAGATATAAATACAATAAGAAGCTCGGTATTGCTGACCGTATTGCAGGCTTCAAGGCTGCAGCACCTGTTGTAAGTAACCTTACAGGTGAAATTATGGCAGAGCCAGGCGACGAAATCGACGAAAAACTTGCTTACAGAATGGAGCAGGAGGGTGTTGACACTGTTGTTCTCGATGTTGAGGGCAAAGAGGTTAAAGTATTCTCTAATGGTATGGTTGACATCGCAGAATATGTTCCAATGTTTACAGAAGATGAGCTTGAAGAAATCGGTATCAACGAAAAAGTTCGCTTCACAGTTCTTATGGACGTTCTTGATAAATGTGGTGACGATAAAGAAGCTCTTTACGAAGAAATGGCTCTTCGTGCAGATGACCTTATTCCAAAGCACATTATCAAAGAAGATATTTTCGCTTCAATCAACTACCTTAACGGTTTAGCATCAGGCGTTGGTGTTACAGACGATATTGACCACCTTGGTAATCGTCGTATCCGTTCGGTTGGTGAGCTTCTTCAGAACCAGTTTAGAATTGGTTTTGCAAGAATGGAAAGAGTTGTTAAAGAAAGAATGACTCTTCAGAGTCAGGAGCCTGATAAGGTAACTCCTGCTGCTCTTATCAATATCAGACCTGTTATGGCTGCTATTAAAGAGTTCTTTGGTTCATCACCACTTTCACAGTTCATGGACCAGACAAACCCACTTGCAGAGCTTACACATAAGAGAAGACTTTCAGCACTTGGTCCTGGTGGTCTTTCTCGTGACCGTGCAGGTTTCGAAGTTCGTGACGTTCACTACTCACACTATGGTAGAATGTGTCCTATCGAAACTCCAGAAGGTCCTAACATCGGTCTTATCTCATATCTTGCAACATTCGCAAGAATCAACAAATATGGCTTTATTGAAGCACCTTTCAGAAAGATTGACAAAGAAACAGGTAAGGTACTTGATGAAGTTGAATATATGACAGCTGACGTTGAAGATAACTACACAGTTGCACAGGCTAACACTCCTCTTGATGAAAACGGACATTTCGTAAATCCAAGAGTTACAGCTCGTTACCGTGAAGACTTTAGAGAAATCCCTGCAACTGATGCTGATTATATGGACGTTTCTCCAAAGATGGTAGTTTCTGTTGCTACTGCTATGATTCCATTCCTTGAAAATGACGACGCTAACCGTGCATTGATGGGTTCAAACATGCAACGTCAAGCAGTTCCACTTCTTAAAACAGATTCTCCAATCGTTGGTACAGGTATGGAATACAAGGCAGCTGTTGACTCAGGTACAGTTGTTCTTGCAAAACGTGCTGGTAAAGTAACACAAGTTGATGCTAAGACAATCACAATCACAACTGCTGATGGTGAGGCTGACGTTTATGAACTCATTAAATATATGCGTTCAAACCAAGGCACATGTATCAACCAACGTCCAATCGTATCACTTGACCAAGAAATTGAAGCTGGTGAGGTTATTGCAGACGGTCCTGCAACATCAAACGGTGAAATCTCACTTGGTAAGAATGCTCTTATCGGCTTTATGACTTGGGAAGGTTATAACTACGAAGACGCTGTTCTCATTAACGAAAAACTCGTTAGAGATGACGTTTATACATCAATTCATATTGAAGAATATGAAATCGAAGCAAGAGATACAAAACTCGGACCTGAAGACATTACAAGAGATATTCCAAACGTTGGTGAAGATGCTCTTAAAGACCTTGACGAAAACGGTATTATCCGTGTAGGTGCTGAGGTTCATTCAGGTGATATTCTCGTTGGTAAGGTAACACCTAAGGGTGAAGCTGATGCCATCAATGCTGAAGAAAGACTTCTTCGTGCTATTTTCGGTGAAAAGGCAAAAGAAGTTCGTGATACATCACTTAGAGTTCCTCACGGTGAATACGGTATCGTTGTTGACGTTGAAGTGTTCACAAGAGAAAACAGTGATGAATTAAGTCCTGGTGTTAATAAGGTAGTTCGTTGCTATATCGCTCAAAAGAGAAAGCTCTCAGTCGGCGATAAGATGGCTGGTCGTCACGGTAACAAGGGTGTTGTTTCACGCATCCTTCCACAAGAAGATATGCCATTCCTTGAAGACGGTACTCCACTTGACATCGTTCTTAACCCATTGGGCGTTCCTTCTCGTATGAACATCGGTCAGGTTCTTGAAGTTCACTTAGGCTTTGCTTACAGAAAGCTTGGTCAAAAGATTGCAACTCCAGTATTTGACGGTGCACACGAAGAGGATATTCGTGAAGCACTTAAAGAAGCAGGCTATCGTGAAGATGGTAAGTCAATCCTTATCGATGGTAGAACAGGTCAAAAATTTGATAACCCTGTAACAGTAGGTGTTATGTACTTCTTGAAACTTCTCCACTTGGTTGACGATAAAATCCACGCTCGTTCAATCGGTCCATATGCACTTGTTACACAACAACCACTCGGTGGTAAAGCACAATTCGGTGGTCAACGTTTCGGTGAAATGGAAGTTTGGGCTCTTGAAGCTTATGGTGCTGCTTATACACTTCAAGAAATCTTAACAGTTAAATCTGACGACCTTATCGGTAGACGTAAGACTTATGAAGCTATCGTTAAGGGCCACAATATTCCTAAACCAGGAATTCCAGAGTCCTTCAAGGTTCTCATTAAAGAACTTCAAGCACTTGCTCTTGATGTTCACGTCCTTGATGAAGACGGTGAAGAAATTGACATCAAAAACGGATTTGAAAATGACGAATTTGATTTTGTTCCTGCACCTGCTGACGATTCTGATATCCAATTCGAAGAAATCAATGATGTAACTTATGAAGACGGCTTTGTTCTTGATAACGAAGACGGCAGCGAAGTAGATGAAGATGATGATTCTGACTTCTATGCACAACAAGCTGCATTTGATTTTGACGATGATATGATGGACGAAGAGAACTATTGATTAGATTGAGATTATATTTCAGTAAAAGGAAGAAGGGCTAATTTAATGGAAAAGAAACCATTTGAAGCAATTAAAATCGGTCTTGCCTCTCCTGACCAAATTAGAGAATGGTCATATGGTGAGGTTAAAAAGCCTGAAACTATAAACTACCGTACACTGAAACCTGAAAGAGATGGACTTTACTGCGAAAAGATTTTCGGACCTCAAAAGGACCTTGAATGTCATTGTGGTAAATATAAGAAAATTCGTTACAAAGGCAAAGTGTGCGAACGCTGTGGCGTTGAAGTAACAAGAAAAGAAGTTCGTCGTGAAAGAATGGGACACATTGAGCTTGCAACTCCTGTTTCTCATATCTGGTATTTCAAGGGTATCCCATCAAGAATGGGGCTTATCCTTGATATTTCACCACGCGACCTTGAAAAAGTACTTTATTTTGCAAAGTACATCGTTACTGACCCGGGCGATACAGAACTTGTTAAATATCAAATTCTCAACCAAAAAGAATATGACGATATGGTTGAAAAATATGATGACGAGTTCAAGGCAGGAATGGGTGCAGAGGCAATCAAAACTCTCTTAGAAGAAATTGATGTTGCTGAGCTTGCAGACTCACTCCGTGCAGAACTTAAAGATGCAACAGGTCAAAAGAGAACAAGAATTCTCAAGCGTCTTGAAGTTGCAGAAGCATTCAAGCAATCAGGCAACAAGCCATCTTGGATGATTCTTGATGTTGTTCCTGTTATTCCACCAGATATTCGTCCAATGGTACAACTTGACGGTGGTCGTTTCGCAACATCAGACCTTAATGACCTTTACAGACGTGTTATTAACAGAAATAATCGTCTTAAGAAGCTTATGGAGATGTCAGCTCCTGAAATTATCGTTAGAAACGAAAAGAGAATGCTTCAAGAAGCAGTTGATGCTCTTATCGATAACGGTAGACGTGGCAGACCGGTAACAGGTCCAAACGCAAGAGCTTTAAAATCTCCTTCTGATATGCTTAAAGGTAAGCAAGGTCGTTTCCGTCAAAACCTTCTTGGTAAGCGTGTTGACTACTCAGGTCGTTCAGTTATCGTTGTTGGTCCTGAACTTAAGCTTTACCAATGTGGTCTTCCAAAGGAAATGGCACTTGAACTCTTCAAGCCTTTTGTAATGAAGAGCCTTGTTGAAAATGGTATTGCAGGTAATATGAAATCTGCAAAGAAGATGGTTGAACGTGCAAAGTCAGAGGTTTGGGATGCACTTGAAAAAGTAATCAAAGACCACCCAGTAATGCTCAACCGTGCTCCTACACTTCACAGACTTGGTATCCAAGCATTTGAACCAGTACTTGTTGAAGGTAGAGCTATTAAGCTTCACCCACTTGTTTGTACAGCTTTTAATGCTGACTTCGACGGCGACCAGATGGCGGTTCACGTTCCACTTTCAGCAGAAGCTCAAGCAGAAGCAAGACTTCTTATGCTTGCTGCTAACAACCTTCTTAAACCATCAGACGGTAAACCGGTTGCAGTTCCTACACAGGATATGATTCTTGGTTCATACTATCTTACAATGGATAAGGATGATGAACCAGGTAACGGCAAGGTGTTCCGTGATGTTGACGAAGCTACAATGGCTTATGATGAAGGCGATATCGGACTTCACTCACAAATCAAGATTAGAATGACAAAAGAGGTTAATGGTGAACAAGTTACAAAGCTTGTACCAACAACTCTTGGTAAGATTATCTTCAACAACCCAATTCCACAAGACCTTGGCTTTGTTGACAGAACTGACCCTGAAAATGCATTCAAGCTTGAAGTTGAATTCCTTGTAAACAAAAAGACTCTTGGTCAAATCATTGACAAGTGTATTAAAGTTCACGGCGTTGCAATCGCTGCTGAAATGCTTGACAAGATTAAGGCTCAAGGTTACAAATACTCAACAAGAAGTGGTATCACAGTTGCAGTTTGTGATGCTAAAATTCCTGAAACTAAGAAAGACCTTTTAGCAGATGCTGAAGCACGTGTTGACGTAATCAATGATTACTACAATATGGGTCTTTATAGTGATGAAGAACGCTCAAGAGCAGTTATCAAGGTTTGGGAAGAAACAACAAACGCTGTTTCAAAGGGTATTAAAGAAAACCTTGGTAAGTATAACCCAATCTATATGATGGTTGACTCAGGTGCCCGTGGTTCTGAATCACAGCTTCGTCAGTTAGCTGGTATGCGTGGTCTTATTGCCAATACAGCAGGTAAAACTATTGAAGTTCCAATTCGTGCTAACTACCGTGAAGGTCTTAACGTTCTCGAATACTTCATTTCTTCTCGTGGTGCTCGTAAAGGTCTTGCCGATACAGCTCTTCGTACTGCTGACTCTGGTTACCTTACACGTCGTCTTGTTGACGTTTCTCAAGATGTTATCATTCGTGAAGAAGACTGTGGTTGCAAAGATGGTCTTGAAGTTTATGAAATTAAAGATGGTAAGAGCGTTATCGAACCACTTTATGAAAGACTTACAGGCAGATATCTTCTTGAAGACTTCGTTGAAAACGGTGAAGTTATCGTTACTAAAGACGAAATGCTTACAGAAGAAGTTGCTAAAGTTGTTGCAAACATTGTTAATAGCAGAGAAAACGAAGCAGACAGAAAAATTAAGATTCGTTCACTTCTCACTTGTGATGCTGAACATGGCGTATGTATGAAGTGCTATGGTGCTAACCTTGCAACAGGTACTCCTGTTACAGCAGGTGAGGCAGTTGGTATTATCGCTGCTCAATCTATCGGTGAACCTGGTACACAGCTTACAATGAGAACATTCCACACAGGTGGTATCGCTTCAAGCCAAGACATCACACAAGGTCTTCCTCGTGTTGAAGAATTGTTTGAAGCAAGAAAACCAAAGACATATGCAATTCTTGCAGAAATCGATGGTATTCTTTCATTCCGTGAAATCAAGGGTAACGAGCATATCGTTATTACTGATAACGAAAATGGCGATGAGAGAACATATATGATTCCTTATGGATTCCGTAAGAGATTTAATGATGAAACTGATGAAAACGGTAACCCAATCTTTATTAAGAAGGGTACTGCTCTCACAGATGGTTCTCCAAATCCAAACGATATTCTTGCAATCTTAGGTCTTGACGCTGTTCATAACTACCTTATCGAAGAAGTTCAAAAGACTTACCGTTTACAAGGTGTTGATATCAACGACAAGCACATTGAAGTTATCGTTCGCCAAATGATGAGAAAGCTTAAGGTTACAGAAACAGGTACAACAGACCTTCTTCCAGGTGCTTCAATTGATAAGCATGAGCTTAACGCTGCAAACGACAGAGCTCGTCTTGAAGCAGAAAAGAATGGCGAAATCTTTGTTCCTGCACAATGTGCACCAGTTCTTCTCGGTATTACAAAGGCATCTCTTGCAACAGACTCATTCTTGTCAGCAGCATCATTCCAAGAAACAACAAGAGTTCTTACAGATGCAGCTATCAAGGGTAAGGTTGACCCACTTATGGGACTTAAAGAGAATGTTATTATCGGTAAGCTCCTTCCATCAGGTACAGGTATGAAATGCTACTCTGAAATTGAGCTTAACAAAAAAATCAGCGACGTTGTAGTAGCTGAATAAGACAAAAATATAAGACGAGGGAAACCAAGACTTTATTTTTTGTGTTGAAAATAGGAGAATATTGTGGTAAAATTACTATAAAGAGTATTCGAAAAAGGAGAAGAAATTATGAAAAAAGCATTTAAAATTTTGGCAGTTATTCTTTCAATTGCTTTTGTAATGGGCGCATTTGCTGCTTGTGGTAATAGCAGTGGTGATGGAAAGTCTAAGGACGCTAAGCTTAGCAAAAAGGAACTTGAGAAGCTTAAGGGTGAATGGCGTATGGAGCTCCCAAAAGAATCAGGAGATATGGACTATGAAACGAGAGTAGTTATATTGACAATCAATGAAGACGATACTTATACAGTGAAAGAATTGGTTGTTATAGATAAAGAAAAGTTTAGAGAATCTGTTTATAATGAAGTTAGTAGTTATGATGAAGAACAATTAGCAGAAGAACTTGACCATTGGGGGGTTAGTACATTAGAAGAGGCGGTTGAAAAGTTCTATAAAGAAGATACAGAGAAAAATGAAGAAATCGCAAACAAAAACGTAAAAACTTATGATAGTTTTGCTAAACGGTTTGCTGGAAAGTATGAACTTGATGGAAACACGTTGATAATTGATGATGATGGCGACAAGTCTGTGTTCAAAAGAGCATAATTACAAGAGGACTGATTTTCAGTCCTCTTATTTTTATGAAAAATGAAAAAATAGATAAAATTGAGGTTGTTTAACTCTTTTATATGATGATGTAACCTTGTAGGGATAGGTCTCCGTGCCCACTCACAAGTGTACGATTTAATTGTATTTTATCTTGAAAAAAGGAAAATATTGTGATAAAATTACCATAAAGAGTATTTGAAAAGGAGCAAAGATTATGAAAAAAGTATTTAAAATTTTAGCAGTTATTCTTTCAATTGCTTTTGTAATGGGCGCATTTGCTGCGTGTGGTAAAGGTGAACAGTCTAAAGATACCAATAAGGATGAGCAGTCTACAGTTGCCAATATTGGAAAGGATGAAATCCAGAAACTTAAGGGCGAATGGCGTGCTGATTTGCCAGAGAGCGTAGGAGACCAAGATTTTGAGTCAAGAGTAGGTATACTTACAATTAATGCAGATGGCTCTTGCGTATTTCAAGAAAAAATAGTTGTGGATAAAGCAAAGTATAAAGAAGAGTGTTATAACAACTACAAAGATTTACCAAATGTAGAAAAAGAGTATATACTTGGTGAATATGGTGCAGATACCTTTGAAGAGGCATTTGAAATGATGTATCTTGAATGTGTTGAGGAAACAGAAGAAACAACCACAGAAAATTTTGAAAAATTTGAGGATTTCGCTAATAATGGTTATGAATTTGATGGCGACACATTAACATTAAGACACAATGGAACATTAATGACATTCAAAAAAGCATAATTGTATGAGAAAAATAGGGGACTGAAGTTTCAGTCCTCTTATTTTTTAATGAATAATGAAGAATTAAGGGTCTGCGACGCGATTGTATTAACCTCTCTCGTTGAGGGAGCGAATTGTAAATCTGCGACGTAGTTCCTGCACTTTGCATTTTGCATTTAACAAATTTTTCGTTATTTTGTAAAAAATATATTGACAAATATTGTTTAATTGTGATAAACTATTCGAGCATGCGGACTTGCGTCCGTTCATTTGTTATGCAACTAAATATGTATGGGGGTGAATGAAAAAGATGCCAACCTTTAACCAACTCGTTCGCAATGGTAGAGAAACTCAAGTGAAGAAGTCTAAGGCTCCAGCACTCGGCAAGGGTCTCAACTCAAAGAAGAATGTTATGACAGATAACAATTCTCCACAAAAGAGAGGCGTATGTACTGTTGTTAAGACAGATACACCTAAAAAGCCTAACTCAGCTCTTAGAAAACTCGCCAGAGTTCGTCTTACAAACGGAATTGAAGTATCAGCTTATATCCCAGGCGTAGGACACAATCTCCAAGAACACTCAGTTGTTCTTATTAGAGGCGGCCGTGTTAAGGACCTTCCTGGTGTTCGTTACCATATTATCCGTGGTACACTCGATACACAAGGTGTTAACGGAAGAATGCAAAGCCGTTCAAAATACGGTGCAAAGCGTCCTAAGGCAGCAAAGAAATAATAGGTTTTTAAATCGACAGAATCTTCTTGAAAGGCTATATTCATAATGAATATTTGTCCAACGAGAGTGTATATATAATATATATGCCTTTCCGTTGGCGCCACGAGGTTTTTGTCACTCGAGTACCTATGATATCATTATTATGAAGGAGGGAAGCGCAGTGCCAAGAAGAGGCCAGATTGCAAAACGTGATGTTTTGCCAGATCCGCTTTACAATTCAAAGCTTGTAACAAGACTTATTAACAGCGTTATGTTAGACGGTAAAAAGGGCGTAGCTCAAAAAATCGTTTACGATGCATTTGACATCGTCGCTGCAAAATCAGGTAAGGATGCTCTTGAAGCATTCGATGCCGCAATGGAAAACGTAATGCCAGTTCTCGAGTGTAAAGCTCGTCGTATCGGTGGTGCAACATACCAAGTTCCAATGGAAGTTCGCCCAGAAAGACGTCAAACACTCGGTCTTCGTTGGATTACTCTTTACGCTCGTCAACGTTCAGAGAGAACAATGAAGGAAAGACTTGCTAACGAAATTCTTGATGCTATCAACGAACAAGGTGGAGCATGCAAGAAACGTGATGAAATGCACAGAATGGCAGAAGCTAATAAAGCATTCTCACACTTTAGATGGTAATTTTTTTAGAAACATTATTTGGAGGATATTATGCCAAGAAAAGTATCTCTTGAACAAACAAGAAATATTGGTATTATGGCTCACATCGACGCTGGTAAAACAACTACAACAGAGAGAATTCTCTATTACACAGGTGTTAACCACAAAATCGGTGAAACTCATGACGGTTCAGCAACAATGGACTGGATGGCACAGGAGCAAGAACGTGGTATCACAATCACTTCTGCTGCTACAACATGTTTCTGGAAAGACCATCGTATCAATATCATCGACACTCCAGGCCACGTTGACTTCACAGTAGAAGTTCAACGTTCACTTCGCGTACTTGACGGTTCAGTAACTGTTCTTTGTGCAAAGGGTGGCGTTGAGCCTCAATCTGAAACAGTTTGGCGTCAGGCTGACGAATACAAGGTTCCCCGTATGATATTCGTTAACAAAATGGATATTATGGGCGCAGATTTCTACAAGTCGGAGGCCAAGCGGGCTTAGGAA
>JAZNWZ010000082.1:0-3012 GCA_045593645.1 Candidatus Fimenecus sp.
TGTATGCTTTAATAAGGCTTTTGTATGTAGGCACAGGTGAAGCACCTGTTGCAAAGCCTAAAACCGAATCAGGCTTTTCGTTAACTTGTTCAACAATTAAATTGGCAACTGCTTTGCCGATTTCTTCAGCGTTGTTAAAAATATGAATAATCATTTTTCACACCTCGTTACATATTTTTGAGATTTTATTTTACCATATATTTCAAAAAATGCAATAAAAATTTTTATTTGCTAAATTGGAGTTTGTCGGGCTCTTTGCATAGGCACAACCTATTACCCTCCCTCGTTGAGGGAGGTGGCAAAATCGAAGATTTTGACGGAGGGAGTTTTGCGATTACACATATTACTCCCTCAGACTGCTTCGCAGACAGCTCCCTCTAAGAGGGAGCGGATGGGCGATTCGTGAATCGCCCCTACTATAATCGCAACGCAGTTCCGACACTTTGCGCTTTGCATTTTGCGCTTTGCATTCTGTTCCACAAACTCAAATTTGTCTGATTATTATTTATTAAGTTTTTTGTTGACTAATATATGCAACAACATTTCAACAATATACACAATTACTACAATAATCGCACCATATGAGGTGTTCGCATCATTTGATACGGAAAGCATATTGCATATAAAAAATACAATAAGATTTATTCCGCTGAAAATAGTATTTCTTTTCAACGCCTTTTCACCTAATGAGAAAAGTGAGGAAATAATCACGATAAGTGAGAAAAGAATGATGCAAACCATTGTAATAAATGGGAATAAATATGACGGATTAGAAAAATCAAAGCCACCGTTTATAACACCCATAATTACGCTTATAAGTGTAATATTTGTACCATCATTTGCCTTAAACATTGGCAAACACATCCACAAAAGTGGAGAAAACATAAGTATAAATCTTGTAATTTGCTCTTTGCCACCAAATGCAGAAGTCTTAATATTGTTAAGCACTCTATCAACTGCTTCTTGCTCTCTCATTGCTTTTTCGTGGTCAGCTTTAAGACGATTATCCAAATCATAATACACAAGATTTGTGCCACATTTAGGACAGTTTTGTTTCATATACAAAGGTGAAAGTTTTTCATTACATTTAGGACAATTACTCATTTTCTGCACCTCCTGAAACTTCTGCTGAAAGTTTTGCTCTACGCTCTGTCATTTCTTCACGGACCATTTTCAGCTTTTCGCCTGTAAGGTCATACCAGATATATGGAATAAGAGGAAGAAGACCTAAAATTGCAGGAGCTAAAGTAAACATACCCCAAATAAGAGTGTCAGTATATGTGTACGCCTTAACTGTCATTGTTTCAGTTGCACTAATTGAAACGAATGAAAGACCAATAACAGGTAAAAGCGCATTACCTATTGTGCCACTGATTGAGCCTGTAAGCTTACCAACGAATGTAAGCACTGAGAATGAAACGCCTTCATTTCTTTCACCTGTTTTCCATTCCATATAGTCAATTGTGTCGCCAATCATTTCAGTTGGAATAACCATATTGATAGTGTTAAAGAAACTGAAAAGGAAGTTTTGTACCATCAAAAGTGGAACGACAACCCAAAGGTTTGTAAAGCATTTTACACCAACAAGGAACACAACAACACCAACTACAAGTCTTACAAAACCATTAAGGAAAATGATTTGACGATTATCAAATTTTTCTTTAACCTTTGGAATAAGAAGATATGTAACAAAACCTAAAATTGTGCCGGGAAGCGAAATAACAATTGTAAGTGAGTTCATTTGCACAACCTCTGAATAGTAGTATGCTTGGAAAAATCCACCAATACCACTAATAGCAGAAAGCACGTTGGCAATAACAATTAAAAGAAGTGGTTTGTTTCTAACAAGTGCCTTGAAGCCGTCAAGAATACTTGGCTCTTTAATGGTTTGCACAACTCTTTCTTTTGTGCATATGCCTGAAAGTGAGAAAAGAGCCATACCGAATGTGCCTGAAATTATTGCCATAAGTAAAAATACTTGAGAGAGTGAAAGACCAATTACGCCTTTTTCACTTAAATCCATAAGCACAGTAAGAATTGGTGTTGAAATACCACCAAGAATACCTGAAACAAAACGAGCAGATGAAATAACTCTCGTTCTGTCAGAAGGCGATGGACTAATTGCTGCACTCATACTCCAAAATGGAACATCACCTAATGTGTAGAAAAGCTCCCATATGAAATATGTAATGAACATATAGATAATTTTTGAAACATTTTCTGCCTTGTCGCCTAAAATCTGTGGTCCTGCAAAAAGCATAATTGTAGCAAGTCCTAATGGGATTGGCACAATTAAAAGATATGGACGAAGTTTGCCGTAACGAGTTCTTGTTTTGTCGATAATTGTACCCATAAGTGGGTCGTTAAAGGTGTCCCAAAGTCCTAAAAAGAGCATCATAGCAGCAACTGCTTCAGGTGGTACACCAAAAATCTTCACAAAGAAGAGTGAGAGATAGCTACCTGCGATAATGTTGTAGCCAAAGCATTGACCTGCGTTTGCAATACCGTAAATTGCAGTTTCTTTTACGCCAACATAACGGATATCGCCTTTATTTTCAGCCATTTTTAGTTTCTCCTTCCTTTGTTTCTGTTTTTAAAAGCTCCACCCTTATCGTTGAGCATAAATAATTCTTTGCCTAATAAGTAGTTTATTTTGTCTTTGCTACTCATATGATAGTTAAATTGTCTGTCACGAACCTTGTCATAAAGGTCGCAAGCAAGTGAGCAAGTGTTAGTTTCACCATCTGCAGTAATTGCAAGAACAAGAATATCCTTGTCAACAGGTAAGGTAATGGTTGTATTGTTGTGATTAACAGTAACCTTCCAGAAGAAAAGCTGTTCACATTGAGCATCACCACTTTGAGTGTGTGAGTGAGTAAATTCAAAGCCTAATTTACCGTGCTTTGTATTTGCAACCTCTTTGAAATCGTATAAATCCCAACCTGCATAGTATTCACGAATATCGTTTAAAGTCGGAGGCCAAGCGGTCTTAGGAAGACAACAAAAGCAAGC
>JAZNWZ010000083.1:0-6378 GCA_045593645.1 Candidatus Fimenecus sp.
TTGGTAGGTGAGTAAAATGGAAGAAACAAGAGCAAGAACACTTAAGATTATAGCTGTTGTGGTTGGGGTAGTTTTGTTGCTCGTTTCATCTTATTTTATTTATCAATATTTTGCTTCGCAGGAAGAAACGGTTGACTTTTATCAACAACTTGCTGAAAAAGTTATAGAGCCAACAAAAGCAGACGGCACAATAAATGAAGAAGAAGTGCCTGATTATTCTGCAGTAACTGAAGAATATCCGGGCGTTGTTGGTTGGATAAAAATTCCAAATACAAATGTCAATTATCCGGTTGTTCAATGTGCAGATAATGAATATTATCTTGACCATAATATTCAAGAATATAAAGACCGTCGTGGTGCAATTTATATGGATTATAGAAATAATCCTGTAAATCTTGACTCTAATACAGTTATTTATGGTCATAACTGTTATGATGGTACAATGTTTTCTGATTTAGCATATTATGAAGACATTAGCTTTTACAAAAAGGCTCCAATAATTGAGTTTAATACAACAAGTCAACGATATTATTGGAAAATTTATGCTGTGTTTATTACAAATGCATCTGAAAGTGAAGATAATGGCTATGTGTTTAATTACATATATCCACATATGGATGGGTTGAATTTCTTTGGCTTTGTCAATGAGGTTAATAAACGTAGACTTTATGAAACTGATGTTGATATAAGACCAACAGATAAAATGCTTGTGCTCTCAACATGTGTTAGAACTTTTGATACAGCAGGATATAGAGCAGATACAAGACTTGTTGTTCTTGCAAGAGCATTACGTTATGGTGAAAGTCCGTTAGTTGATGTTGAAAAGGCAACAGTAAATCCAAATCCAAAATATCCACAGATTTATTATGACAATAACAATATGGAAAACCCATATAAAGATGATAAGAAATGGTATCCTCAGGAGGTAACCTAATCAATGGCAAAAAAAGAAAAAAAGGAAAAGAAACTTAAAAAGTCAAAAGTTGAAATACAAGAAGCTGTTAATGAACAAGCAACAGTTGAAACAATAGATGACTTTGCTGCTCAAATTGAGCAAGAACTTGAAAAGCAAGAGCAAGAGTCAAAATATGTTGAAAAAATTATTGTTCAAGATGGCAAAACTTTTATTGATATTACCGCGAACTATGTTTCAGAGCCTGAAGAAACAACAGTGCAAGAGCCTGTTGAGACTCAAGTTGTTCATCAAAAGAAAAAAGTTAGAACTTTTAACGAGATTTTTGGTTCATTCTTTAAAGGCTTTATACCTTTAAAAAAGGACAGTACTAAAGAGAAGATTCGTAAGCTTGTTATGGACGTTGCAATTGTTGCAATTATTGTGTGTGGATTTTCTTATGGTAAATTATATTATGAAAGACAAGTCGAGCTTAACCTTGAAGAAGAACTTAAAGGTCAAATTTTCAATGAAAGCGAAATGAATGCTGATGAAATTTCACAAGCTTGGAAAGATGTTCTTGCAATGCATCCAAACATTGATTTTGGCGATATTGACCTTAAATATTCATATTTGTATGCAGTAAACCAAGACCTTGTTGGTTGGGTTAAAATTGAAAACACAAATCTTGATGTTCAAGTTGTTCAAGCAGAGGATAATGACTTTTATTTGAGAAGGAATTTCTATAAAGAATCAAGCCGATATGGTTGTCCTTATATGGATTATAGAAATAACGGCAGATATTTAGATACAAATACTGTTGTTTACGGACATCATATGACAGATGGCTTGATGTTTTCAAATCTTGATAAATATAAGAGTTTAGAGGGATACAAAGAATCACCAATAATTCAGTTTGATACTTTGTATGACACATATTATTTCAAGGTTTTTGCAGCATTTGTAACAAATGCTCACCCTGAAGAAGACAATGGTTATATTTTTAATTTTACTATCAATAATTTTGGTACAGATAGAAGATATAATCAATTCATTAAAGAGGTTCAAAAGAGAAGTCTTATAAACACAGGTGTTACAGTAAACTCTGATGATAAAATAATAACACTTGTTACATGTACTTATGACTTTAGAGAGGCTCGTCTTGTTGTTATGGGCAGACTTGTTCGTCCAGGCGAAGATTTAGAAGTAGATACATCAGGAGCATCTCTTAATACGTCACCAAAATATCCACAAGCTTGGTATGACGAAAATGGCGTGGATAACCCATATAACAGTGATGAAAAGTGGGAATAAAACTTTTATATATAAATGGATAGGGTAAAAAAGAGAGGTACTAAAAAATGAAAGTGAGATTATTGTCATTAAATATTGACAAAAACACACCGTTTGCTCGTTATCAGGCAAGGGTAGTGAGCAGCGTTAAGGCTTATCTTAATGAAGGTGAAACATCATTTGAGCATTTTGAAAGAATGAAAGATTTATTTGACTCATTGCAAGATGCTTTAGAAAATGATGAGTTAATAATTACAGCAGTTGATGAAAAGAACTATTTAAAGCTTAAATATGCATTAGCTCAAGCTTTGGGTACAGGTATGGTTGTTGACTCTCAAGTTAAGAGTGCAATTGAGCAAAATAGTGATGTTCAAGACGAAAAGAAAACTAAATTTGCATCATTCCCAAAATCATCTACAGTTTTTCTTTCAAAGGATGGATTATATTCAGGCTTTGGAATAGAAAATGGTAGCCAATATCTTCTTTTAATCCCTATTGATAATGATAGAATTAACTTAATTTTAAGAAATGGTGTTATTCCATTTTTATCAAAGAATATTAAGTTTCCTGATGAAGATACAATGCTTGTTGAAGATAAGCACTTTGAAAATGAAAAAGTTAGCATTACTGTAAAGCGTTTGCTTGAAGCAAATTCAATGGTTGCAGTAAATGGCTCACAAAATGTTGAAGTGCTTAAAAGTTGTGGCGATAACATTCCACAATTTGATAATGTTTTCGTATTCACACCATACATCGATGATAAAGGTGAGGTTAATGCTACTGAATATGCAGCACAGCTTGCAAAGGTAAGCTTGGACCTTTCTGCAGCAAACATTGGTGCGTCTATCAGTGATGTTTATGAAACAAGCGATTCAAAATATATTTGTGTTGCAGTTGCTGATGAAAAATCTGCATTAGTCAGAAAACTTTATATGGCAGAAGATGAAACTGAAGAAGCATTCATAATTAGTGCAGCACTTGAACTTATTGAGATAATAGGTGAGAAGGCGGCAGGATTAAAGAGTGTAGGCATTGAGGTTGCTGACCCTGTTGATGAAATGGATTCAAAGAAAAAATCTAAAAAAGGACTTATAGTATTCGGTATAGTTTTAGGTGTTGTTGTTCTCGTTTGTGCAATACTTGGAATTGTTTATAAGGTTCAAGGTGAAAACGGATTTTTAGCACAAAAGCTTAATGCACTTTTTGGCACAGAAACATCTACTACAACTACCACAACAACACCATCAATTATTTATGATAGTATTGATGACCCTGAAGACGATACACCTGTTGTTAAAAACAAAAAGATTTCTGATATGATGGTTGAAGAGCTTAAAAAGGTTAAGGCAAATCAAAATTCAGAAGGTGAAAATATTGTAACAAATAATAAAGATTTATTTGCAAAGCCATCAGTAATTACAGTCAATGGTGAAGAACTTGATGCAGTGGTTGCATTAACAAGACTTGTTACAGCTGAAATGAATTTAAGTGATTATAATGTAGAAGCAATTAAAGCACAAGCAGTTGTAATTTATACATTCCTTGCTTATCGTGAGGTTAATTATAGAACAGGCTTTGTGTTAGATGGTGTTGAGATATCACAAAGTTGGGACCAAACAACATATGACGCAGTAGAGTCTGTTTTTGGCGAAGTTTTAATTGATAGTAACAATAACATTGCATTGACACCTTATTTTGAAGTTTGTGCAGAAGACAAGACAGTGAATTTTGACCATCCTAACTATCCATACTTAAACAGTTATTCACACAATGATGGCTTTAATGAAAGCAAAGTTTATTTTGATACTACTGGTGTCCAAAAAACATATTCAATAAAAAAAGGTGAACTTTCAGCACTTATTCAAAACTATTTCAATAACAAAGGCGAAGCATATGTTATTGATACTGATTGGAACAACTGGATTTCAGTTGTAAATGACGAAACAATTACATATGTTACTGTTTGTGGAAAAGAAGTTGCTGTTGAAGAGTTTTTTGCAGAGTTACTTGATGACACACTTCCAATGTCATATAATTTTACTGTTGATTATACAGAAGACGAAATTGTTTTCACATATAAAGGCTTTGGATATGGTGTAGGAATGAGTAAATTCGGTGCAAATCACCTTGCAGAAACAGGCTTGAAATATAATAATATTCTTAAAGCATATTTTGTTGATACAAGGATTTATTAATATATATTGAATTATTTGGGGGTATATTTATGAGTAAAATTTTAGTTACAGGTGGAGCAGGTTTTATCGGTTCACATACTTGTGTTGAACTTCTTAATGCAGGTTATGAAATCGTAGTTGTAGACAATCTTTATAACTCAAGTGAAAAATCACTTGATAGAGTACGTGAACTTACTGGAAAGGATTTTCCTTTCTATGAGTACGATATTCGTGATAAAGAAAATATGCAAAAGATTTTTGATGACCATAAAATTGATGCATGTATTCACTTTGCA
Source organism: Candidatus Fimenecus sp. (assembly GCA_045593645.1). Lineage (GTDB taxonomy): Bacteria > Bacillota > Clostridia > Oscillospirales > Acutalibacteraceae > Fimenecus. The sequence continues at coordinate 4,656 of JAZNWZ010000083.1, forward strand.
GGACTTAAAGCAGTTGGTGAAAGCTGTAAAAAGCCACTTGAATATTATGATAACAATATTGGGGGCACACTTGCACTTTGCGAAGTAATGCAAAAGAATGGTTGCAAGAAAATTGTTTTCATCTCATCTGCAACAGTTTATGGTATGGAAAATGTTTCACCACTTAAAGAAGATATGAAAACAGGTGGCACAACAAATCCATATGGCACAACAAAATACATGATTGAAATTATTCTTGAAGATTTCCATAAGGCTGACAGTGAGTGGGCTGTAACACTTCTTCGTTATTTTAATCCAATCGGTGCTCATAAGAGTGGTAAAATTGGTGAAAATCCAAACGGAATTCCAAACAATCTTATGCCATACATAACACAAGTTGCTATTGGCAAATTGCCTTACCTTAATGTTTTTGGTAATGACTATGATACACATGACGGCACAGGCGTTCGTGATTACATTCACGTTGTTGACTTGGCACTTGGACATGTAAAAGCAGTAGAAAAAATCTTAAAAGATGAAACAAAAGTAAATGTTTACAATTTGGGTACAGGCAATGGCTATAGTGTGCTTGATATTGTAAAAGCATTTGAACAAGCATCAGGACAAAAAATCGAATATAAAATCGCACCTCGTCGTTCTGGCGACCTTGATGTTTGTTATTCTGATGCATCAAAAGCATTTGCTGAATTAGGTTGGAAAGCAGAACGTGGTCTTCTTGAAATGTGTGAAGACTCATGGCGTTGGCAAAGTAATAATCCAAACGGATTTTAAAGAAAGGTGATAAAAATGACAATGGATTCAAAGAAAAAGGGTTTGTTTATTGGATTAGGTATTGCGGCACTTGTTGTAATCATTCTTATTGTAAGTATGATTTCAACATACAATGGTCTTGTTGAAAAACAAGAAGCAGTTAAAACTGCAGAAGCACAAGTTCAAACTTATCTTCAAAGAAGAGCTGACCTTATTCCTAACCTTGTTGCAACAGTAAAAGGCTATGCAGCTCATGAAGAAGAGGTTTACACAGCACTTGCAGATGCAAGAACAAAGCTTAACTCTGCAACAACAACTCAAGAATATGCTGATGCAAATGCAGAACTTGATTCAGCATTATCAAGACTCCTTGTTATTGTAGAAAGTTATCCTGAACTTAAAACAGACGAAACTTATCGTGGACTTATGGACCAACTTGAAGGTACAGAAAACAGAATTGCAACAGCTCGTAAGGATTACAATGAAATAGTAACTGTTTATAACACTGCAATCAAAAAATTCCCAACAGTAATTTTTGCAAAGATGTTTGGCTTTGAAGAAGCAACAAGATTTGAAGCAAGTGTAGAGGCACAAACTGCTCCAAGTGTATCACTTGAATAATTATGAAAAAGTTTAAGAAAGCAATTATTATAACAGTTGTTTTATGTTTATTGTTTTCTATAAATGCTTTTGCAATAGACTTGCCGAAGCCAACAAGCAACTTTTTTGTTAATGATTTTGCAAATGTAATTAACGAAGAAGACGAAAAAGAAATGATGGCTCTTGGTGCAAGCCTGTTTAAACAGACAACTGTACAGGTTGTGGTTGTAACAGTTGACTCTCTTGATGGTAATGACATTGATGAATTTGCCCTTGAATTAGGTCGTAAATGGGGCGTTGGCGATGAAGAAAAGGATAATGGTGTTGTCCTTTTATGGTCAGTTAAAGATAGAGAAATTACTATTCAAGTAGG
>JAZNWZ010000084.1:0-6449 GCA_045593645.1 Candidatus Fimenecus sp.
CTTCAGGTAAACCGTGATAACGGATACCGAATTCACTGGCATAAGTAAAACCACTTTTGCCATAGAAATTGATGTTACCCTCAAAGCAGATTGCACCGAATCCCATTTCTGTTGCTTTTTCCAGAGAATAGTCAAGCAGAATTTTACCATAACGCTAACGTTTGAGTTCATTAGCAATACAGATAGGACCCATTGTTATGATAGGAATATCTCTGCCATCATCGGCTTGGATAACAGCATTCATAAACATATTTTGTCCTATGATTTTGCCGTCCTTTTCCATAACAAAGTCAAGTTCGGGAATGAATGCATCATCATTACGAAGTTGGTTGAGTACATAATGCTCAAGGCAACCGGGACGATACACATTCCAAAATGATTCCCTTACAAGATTTTCAACTTCTCTGTGTTCTTCTTTTCTTTCTGAACGGATAATATAGTCATTTTTATTCATTGTTTTTCCTCCTGAAAATTGTTGACTGTCAATATGAGGAGGTCGGACAGATTGTAAGCCTTCCTCCTCGGTTAGGATACAATCTCCAATGATTTGATTGTCTTTCTCAAAAAGCAATCTCCTTTAAAATAATATTTATAATCAAGCCTTTCGGCAGGATTAACTCAATAAACTAATTATACCATTCACAAAACAAAAAGCAACAGCGAAATACTGTTGCTTACAAATCTATATCAATTTCATATTTATCATCAATGAGGATGTAGTTCACATTATGCTGTTGTGCAAGGTTTAGCATTTCTGAATTACCTAATAACACATTTTCCATAGTGCACCATTCGTCATCCAAACGATTTTCGATGGTGTTGGCGTATTTTTTGATGTCGTCAAAATGATTTTTTATATAATTTTCACTCATGATAAGGCAGTAATATTTTATGTTTTCAAGATAATCCTTCTCAAAATCTTTTGCCCAATCAAAAGGAATATAGCAACCCTCAATAACTAAATTCTGTTTGTTTTCAATGGCAGTTTTAATCATTTCACGAACGATGGGCCATAAATATTCAGTTAGTTTTTCATCATCACTCATGGGCGTAAGGTCTGTGTTGCCACTGCGGATTAATCCCATCTTCAAATGGTCGATTGACAGATAGGGATATTTATATTTTTCGAGCAATTTTTGGGCAAGTGCAGTTTTGCCTGTATGCGATGCTCCTGTAATTAAAATAATCATTATCTCACCTACAAATTCTTATTTGTCGAGATGATTATACCACCAATACAAAACAAAAAGCAACAGTTTTCAGGCTGCTGCTTTTGAAGTTTCAGTTCGATAAATTGGAATTTGTTTACTTACTTAAATATGAATATCTTGCAATTAAAGTTTGCTCAACACTATCATCTGTTGTATCTGCAAACAGAGTTCTCTCATAAGTATAGTTTTCGTGTTCCAGACAGGTTTCAAGCATAAAAAGAAAAATACCCATATCTATCTTATTGTAATATCGAACCTTATCAGCAGGCATTATACCTCTTTTGCCGGGTTTCTTAAATCGATATACCATTAAATCGCAACCAGTATTTTCAACAATCCACGGTTGTGTATTACAAGCACTTGGCGTGAAACGAACAATCTCTGCAATTCCTAATGTATTACCATTCCATATTTCACTGGGCGGTTTTCTTTTTGACTTGAACATATCCTTTCGAAACTTGTCCACGGGCATTTTTGCAATGGAAATCATAATAACATAATCAAGACCGTTCAATTGCATATCTTTTGGTTTACCGATGCCAAACCATAAAGCACCGATATTCTGTGAAGCAAGATATAAATCAATCTGTTCGCCCATATACCCGATATTTCGCAAATATTCATCCTTTGTTTCACTGTAAAACAAAATGCAGTATTGTCCACCTCGCTTGCAGGTGGTCTCACTTTCGGGCACAATGCAAATTTCTGTCTTAATTTCAGCATTGAGCGGTTTTACAGTTTTAATAAAATCTTTTAATTCTTGGATTTCATCACCCGTAAGTGTATCCGTATCTTTGAAAATATGAAATGATTTACGTTTGAAAATTTGCTTATAATAATCCATACATACTCTCCGTTAAATTCTTATTTATCGAACCAATTATACCACCCATGCCAAGAGAAGTGCAATAGTTTTTAGTGTTGTTGCGAGTTGTCATGGGTGGTGATTTTTATACTCCGTACACTTTTATTTATACTCCGTAAACGATTACCCGTACTCCGTACACTTTTACAGATTCACCGGTACTCTTTAAAACACAAAAAGCAACAGTTTTCAAGCTGAAAAATACTGTTGCTTTTATAAGTTTAAATTGTTTATTTTTTTGGCAAAACAACTTTTTCTCCACATTTATAACAGAAAGAACTATCTGATAGTAATTTAGTTCCACATTTTCTGCAGAAAAGTGGTGTATTACTATCAACATCGTTTTTTGATGAGATTTGTTTTCGTGCTTCCTCTTCTCGAATAGCTCGATTTTCAGCTTTTACTTTTCGTAGTCTTAATAAAACATCAGCAGGAACGCCCATGCTAAAATCCTCACGCTCGGTGTCCCAATCAGTGTCATCGTCACAAAAACACAACCCTGCAGGGGGGAATATAGACTCACCAACATAAAGAACAAAATATAATTTAGTGTACTCATTTCCGTTTAAATACAATGTGTACATATCTTCGCCGATATCTTGGTATTCGTCTATAGTAACTCTAATTGATGTGCAAGGTGACCAAGTGAATTTTTCTCCATCCTTGGTACACAATTTACTAAGATAATTCTCCGTTTCCGAGATACTGTTAGTGAATATTGGGTTTGTTTCACTATGACCATAATTACTTTTTTCAGGTGCTTGCTTATCAAAAATTGCCTTTCCTATATTTTGAGCATTATCCTCAGCTTCATTTAATGCACTGGCTAAAATTTTAAGAAAATCATCATTTGTATTTTTCCCTTTACGCTTAAATAAACCCATTTAAATTTCACCTCCGTGGTTTTCTGTATACGCTTTATTTGTTGCTGTGTAGAAACAACTGCAGTTATTATCTATGCTTAGTGCTACCGCGGGACACTGTTTTATAAAATGTTCTTTTCTTAAAAACTCAATATTATTTAAACAAATATTACCATCTATATTTAAAGCGTTTCCGATTTGATTGCACGAAACAGGTCCATTTTCCTTAATGTATTCATAAATTTTTCTTACCATAATATATCTACCACCAATTGTAATATAATTTAATTATACCACATAAATGAAAAAAGTACAATGGTTTGTATTAAAACCGTTGTACTTAGGTGGTCGGAGTGACAGGAGTCGAACGTCTGCTGCGGCTTTGCCTTGCATACTATTCGCTTGGCGACCCAAATCCTACGGATTTCGGTACCCGCCAATCGCTTTTCGCTAAAAATGTTTCCCCGAAACATTTTCTTAACGCTCAAACCTTCGTAAGGTTCGACTCCTCATTTTCAATGCACAACAAAAAAGGCACCCTAAAGGGTACCTTTTTCGCTGTGGTCGGAGTGACAGGAGTCGAACCTGCGGCATCCACATCCCAAATGTGGCGCGCTACCAGCTGCGCTACACCCCGATTAATTTAATTGTTGCTGTGTCATTTCTGTCAGCCTTGATATTATATACAATTTAGTTCCACTTGTCAATACATAATTTTAAAAAATTTTAACATTTTGTATTTGCTATTCAAGTGGATTTTTTTATTTACTATGGAAATTTAATGTTTAATATGGTAAAATACCTATATATTGATTTTTTGGAGTTGGATTATGAAGATTTTAGCCATTGACGGTAACAGCATATTAAACCGTGCTTTTTATGGAATTCGAGCTTTGTCTACAAAAGACGGCCGTTTTACAAATGGTATATACGGATTTTTGACAATCCTTATGAAGCTTCGTGATGAGGTTAATCCTGACGGAGTTGCCATTGCTTTTGACCTTAAAGCACCAACATTTAGACATAAAATGTATGACGGCTACAAAGCTAATCGTCATGGTATGCCACCGGAACTTGCACAGCAGTTACCGGTTTTGAAGGAATTGCTTGTAGCATTGGGCTATAAAATTGTAACTCTTGAAGGCTTTGAGGCTGACGATATTCTTGGTACAGTTGCAGGTATGTGCAGTAGTGAGGACCAATGCTTTATAGCAACAGGTGATAGAGATTCATTCCAACTTATTCGTGAAAATGTAACTGTGCTTTTGCCACATACAAAAATGGGCACAACTACAACTGAAATTTATACTCCTGCACGACTTATGGAAGAATATGGCGTTGAGCCTTTGCAGATGATTGATATTAAGGCTTTGCAGGGAGATACCTCTGACTGTATTCCCGGTGTTGCAGGTGTTGGTCAAAAAACAGCAGGGGACTTAATTCAAAAATTCGGCTCAATTCAAAATATTTACGATAACATTGACACTCTTGAAATTAAAGAAACACTTAAAACCAAACTCCAAAACGATAAAGAAAAAGCATTTTTAAGCTATACTCTTGGCAAGATTATCAATGATGCTCCTATTGGCTGTGAGCTTTTAGACTTTATTCCACAATTTGCTGATGAGGATAAGGCAAGAGCAATGCTTGTTGACCTTGAAATGTTTAAGATTATTGAAAAGCTTAACTTTTCTGCTCCAACAGTTGTACCAAAGGTAGAAAAATCTGTTGAGCTTGATTTTGTTGACGATTTTGATGCTAACGACCTTTTAAGCAAAATCGAGGGCGAAAAAAGTGCATATTTTACTGTTGATTACAAAGATTTGGACAACCCTATTTTCTGCTTTTTGTGTGATAACAAGGTTTACTATTTACAACCGATGCACTTAGGCTATTTTGACCTTGTAAAAGCAATTCTTGAAAATGAGAACATTGCAAAACACACTGACAACTCAAAGCTTTTATATCGTTTTGCCTTTTTAAATAATATTGATATTAAGAATATGGCACTTGACACTTCACTTGCAGGATATATTCTTAATCCATCTTCAAACAGCTATGCTCCATTAAGACTTTGTGAAGAGTACAAGGCTCTAATTCCAAAGGTAAAAAGTGAGCTTGAATTAGCTCAAGAATGTGCAGTAATGAAATCTGTTTCAGCAAGACTTAAAGCTCAAATCGAGGGCAATAATCAAGAGTATTTGCTCTATTCTGTTGAAATGCCATTAGCACAAGTGCTTGCATCTATGGAGCATATTGGCTTTATGGTTGACCGTAAGGGCATTGCAGATTTTACTGCAAAAATCAGTAATGAATTAAATGAAATTCAAAACGAAATTTATCTTATGGCAGGGGAAGAGTTTAACATTAACTCACCAAAACAGCTTGGTGTAATTCTCTTTGAAAAAATGGGACTTCCTGCAAAGAAAAAGACAAAGAGTGGCTATTCAACAAATGCAGATGTGCTTGAAAGCTTGCAAGATGAAAGTCCAATTATTGAAAAGATTTTATGGTTTAGAACACTATCAAAGCTCTATTCAACATATTGTGAGGGACTTTTAAAGGTGATAGGTGAGGATGGCAGAATTCACTCTTCATTTATTCAAACAGAAACTCGTACAGGTCGAATTTCCTCAACTGAGCCTAATCTTCAAAACATTCCTGTTCGCAAAGAAATTGGTCGTGAAATGCGAAGATTTTTTGTTGCAAAGGAAGGTTCGCTTTTAGCAGATGCCGACTATTCTCAAATCGAACTTCGCGTACTTAGTCATATTGCAGACGACAAAGAAATGATTAAGGCATTTAATGATGAGGTGGATATTCACACTGTTACAGCATCACAAGTTTTCAATATGCCAGTTGAACTTGTAACGCCTTTAATGAGAAGTCGTGCAAAAGCAGTAAACTTTGGTATTGTTTATGGTATTGGTGCGTTTTCACTTGCAAAGGATATTGGCGTAACTCGTAAAGAGGCAGACGATTATATTAAAGGTTATCTTCGCCACTATGCAGGTGTTGACAAGTATATGGAAACTGTGGCAAAAGACGCAAAAGAAAAGGGCTATGTTTCAACTCTTTGGGGCAGAAGAAGATACTTGCCTGAGCTCAACTCCTCAAACGGAATGTTAAGAGCATTTGGTGAAAGAGTAGCAAGAAATATGCCAATTCAAGGCACTGCTGCTGACATAATTAAAATCGCAATGGTTAGGGTGTATAACAGACTTAAAGCCGAAAATATGGAAGCTCGTCTTATTTTACAAGTACACGACGAATTGATTGTTGAAGCACCTGAAAATGAAATTGAAAAGGCTGCTGCAATTTTAAGCGAGGAAATGGAAAACGCTTGTAAAATGAAAGTTAGACTCCGTGCAGATGTAAATATAGGCAAAACTTGGTATGACGCTAAAGATTAAATCTTGGCTCCCCTGAAAGGGGAGCTGTCAGCAAAGCTGACTGAGGGGTTTCTTGGCCCCCCTGAAAGGGGAGCTGTCGAACATAGTGAGACTGAGG
>JAZNWZ010000085.1:0-10068 GCA_045593645.1 Candidatus Fimenecus sp.
AGTTATAAATCGAAGTGGAACCGCGATTAGTCGCCTTCGTTTGCGTTTGCAAACGGGGGCTTTTTATTTTTGTAACCACTGCTTGCAATATTATGCACAATTCTCAACGGTTACTTTATTTTCATTTTAGATGAATGATTACTTTGGAGGAATATATTTGTTTGATAGATTAAGAGAAGACATACAAACAGTCAAAGACAGAGACCCTGCGGCAACCTCTGTTTTAGAAATATTGTTTCTCTATCCCGGACTTAAAGCAATAAGACGACATAGAGTTGCACATTGGTTTTTCAAACACAATATGAAATTTATTGCTCGTGTCATTTCACAACAAACAGTGAAAATGACTAATATTGAAATACATCCCGGCGCTACAATCGGTAGACGTTTTTTCATTGACCACGGCACAGGTGTCGTGATTGGTGAAACAACAGAAATCGGTGATGATGTTACAATTTATCAAGGCGTAACATTAGGTGGTACAGGTAAAGATACAGGCAAACGTCATCCGACAATTGGCAATCATGTTATGATTGGCTCAGGTGCAAAGGTTTTAGGACCTTTGGTTGTGGGGGATAACTCAAACATTGCATCAGGTGCAGTTGTACTTGACAATATCCCATCTGACTCAACTGCAGTTGGTGTACCTGCAAGAGTTGTAAAGAGAAATGGTAAAAGAGTTGAGCTTGACCAAGTTCATATTCCTGACCCTGTTGCACAAGAAATTTGCAAACTTAATATAAAAATTGAACATCTTGAAAAAGAACTTGCAAAATATAAGAAAGGTGAGTAAAAAAATGAAAATTTATAACACTCTCACAAGAAAAAAAGAAGAACTTAAAACAATAACAGAAGGTGAAGTAAAGGTTTACGCTTGTGGTCCTACTGTGTATAACTTTATTCACATTGGTAATGCTCGTCCACTTTGCGTTTTTGATACTTTCAGAAGATATATGGAGTATCGTGGCTATAAAGTTAAGTTTGTTCAAAACTTTACTGATATTGACGATAAAATTATCCGTCGAGCAAACGAAGAAGGCACAGACTACAAAACAGTTTCTGAGAAATATATTGAAGAATTCTGGGTAGATGCAAAGGGTATGAATGTGCGTGAAGCAACAGTACACCCAAAAGCAACTGAAAACATTGATGAAATTATCAATATTGTAAGCACACTTATTGAAAAAGGCTATGCTTATGCAGTAGATAATGGTGATGTTTACTTTAGTCCTAAGCAATTTAAAGAATATGGTAAGCTCTCTCATCAACCACTTGAGGACCTTGAAGCAGGTGCTCGTATAAATGTTGAAGAAGTTAAGCACGAGCCAATGGACTTTGCACTTTGGAAATCTGCAAAACCAGGTGAGCCATATTGGGAGTCACCTTGGGGTCACGGTAGACCGGGTTGGCATATTGAATGTTCAGCAATGGTAAGAAGATATCTTGGTGAAACTATTGACATTCACTGTGGTGGTCAGGACCTTATTTTCCCACACCACGAAAACGAAATCGCACAGAGCGAATGCTGTAACGGTGTTCCTTTTGCAAATTATTGGATGCATAACGGATTTATCAGCGTTGACAATGTTAAAATGTCAAAATCTTTAGGCAATTTCTTCACAGTTCGTGATGTTGCTAATGAATATGGCTACGAGCCAATCCGTTATTTCCTTATTTCTTCTCATTATAGAAGCCCAATTAACTATAGTGTGGATATTATTGAACAGTGCAAGGCTTCTCTTGTTCGTCTTTATAACTGTCGTGAAAGTCTTGATTTTGCAATGAAGAATGCAACCGATACAGTAGTAGAAAATGCAGACGAAATCAAAGCAAAACTTCTTTCTCGTAAAGACCAGTTTATTACTGCTATGGATGATGACCTTAATACAGCAGATGCAATTACAGCAATCTTTGAACTTGTTAAGGATGTTAATACAACTGTTATTACAGATGCACCTAACAAAGAACTTGTAGACCTTGCAACAACTCTTTTTGATGAACTTACAGGTGTATTAGGTCTTGTTTATAACAGAAAAACAGAAAGTCTTGACGACGAAATTGAAAAGCTTATTGAAGCTCGTACTCAAGCTCGTAAAGATAGAAACTGGGCAGAAGCAGACCGTATCCGTGACGAACTCAAAGCACAGGGTATTGTTTTAGAGGATACACCACAAGGTGTAAAATGGCATCGAGAGTAAGATTAAATGAAATCTTAAACCTTTTCACAAAACAGAGTAACGCTTAACTCGTTACAAATTACAGTATATTTATATTTACCGACAGTAACTGCATAGTTGTTGTCGGTAAATTTTATTTTATCTGATGTTATGTTATGATTATCAAAAATTGCTTGTTGAGTAGATGTGTCGCTGCCCGTAAATGTGCAACAAAGTCTGTAAAAACACTCTATTCCACTATTTATATCTTGTTCGCTTGTGAATAAAACACTAATTCCTGTTATGAGATTTTGCTCATTCTTAAAGACTGAAATTAAATTGTTTTCATATTCACAAAATAAAAAAGTATCTGTTTGATTTTTACCCATAAAAAAATTTTTGCTATCATAATTAGTGTCAAATGTTTCGTTTGTCCTTAAGCATAATTCTTCAATGCCAAAACTACTCTCTTTTGAACAAGCGGAAAAGAAAATTACAATGGAAAGTATAAAAAAAATAAGCTTTTTTGTCATATAATCACCCTAAAAAATAAATTCTTTAAATTATATGATTTTAAAAGGACAATTTACAATTTTTTTACAAATAATATATTGGAAAAATTGTGAAAGAGAGTTATAATAAATCTAATATCTTTATAAAAAGGCGTGATATGCTTGTTCAAAAATTTTAAGAAAAAGAGCTTAAAGGCAAAAATCAGTACAATTGCTTTTATAGTTGTTATACTTTCACTCTTGGTTTATGTGCTTTATTCTAATTTTAAGCCAGAGGCACCAAAGCAGTTTGAAATCTCTGTTGCTGAGATGGGCACAATGGTTGATACGCTTGACGTGAGTGGTAAAGTGCAGTCAACTGTAACAGATACTTTTGATGCTATTGAGGGCGTGAAGGTTAACGAGGTTTTTGTCAGTGTAGGTGATAAGGTTTCAAAAGGCGATAAAATTGCAAGCTTTGATGCATCAAGCGTTGTAGAGTATCTTGTAATGGCTGAAAACGATTATAATAAAGCGTTAAAAGACTATAACGATGCAGTTGAAAGCAATAAAACTGCAACTGCAAGACACGCAGAGATTGATAGTGAAATAGCAGTTAAAAAAGCAGAAATTGCAAAGCTTGAAAAAGAGATTGAAGAATTAGAAAATTCAACTGCAACAAGACCATTAACTCAAACAGAAATTGATTTAATCGTTGTTCAAATGCGTAGAAATGGTGATAGTGAAGAAACAATTCAAGAATTTATTGCGATTGCACCATCACTTCAAGTGCCAATTTCACAAGAAGAAATAACAAAAAAACAAGCACAGCTTGCAACACTTAATTCTGAAATTTCTGCTCTTCAGTCAGAAAAATTAACAACAGTTTCAGTTGACGAATCAACTGTAAATGCACTTAAAAAGGTTTCTGAAATCAAAAAAGCAGAATATGACAGAGTAAATAATATTTACAATGCTTTAAATAATGGTTGGTATGCTCAAAACGATGGTATCGTTACTGTTGTAAATCTTACTGCAGGCGCTCCATTTGTACCAGTTGAAGAAAACTCATCTATGGGCCTCTCTTCATTATTTGGAAACCAAGCAATCGACGGTGAAACAATGGCAATTATCACTGAACTTCTTGGAGGTTCTGAAACTGCACCAACAGGCACCGGTGTTAAGATTGAGAGTTATGACGATTTGATTGTAACAGTTACAGTTGGTAAAGCAGACCTTCTTAAAGTTAAGGTAGGTATGACGGCAACTGTTATAAGCCTTGGCAGTGAATATGAAGGCGAAATTATCTATGTAAGTGCAACAGCAACTGAATCAAGCGGAATGGATATTGGCTCACTTGCAGGCTCACTTATGGGTGGTAGTGGCAATACAAGTGGTGCAGAAATCAAAGTTAAAATCAAAAATCCTGATGAGAAAATTGTAATCGGCTTTGATGTTGATGTTAAAATTGAACTTGCAACTCTTGAGAATGTGTTGAAAGTGCCTGTTGAAGCAGTGATTTATAATAATGGCACATATTCAGTTTATGTGTTTAACGAAAATGACGGCACAGTTGAAAAGAGAGCAATTGTTAAGGGTATTCTTGACAATACAAGCTATCAAGTACTTGAAGGACTTCAAGCAGGCGACAAGGTAGTAAGAAGCCCTGACCCAACAATGGAAGATGGAACAGTAATAGCAGAGAAAAAATCTTGATTGGGGTGTAAATTTTGAATATTAAAGAGAATATTCGTATTGCCGTTTTCAGTATCAAGACAAATTTGCTTCGTTCATTACTTACAATGTTAGGCATCATAATCGGTGTAGCATCAGTTATTGCAGTCGTTACAGTGGGTAATGGTGGCCGTGATTACATTATCGGTATGATTCGTGATATGGGTAACAGTGCTATTGCCCTGACAGTTAATCCAAGCTATGCAGATGATGAAGACTATTTCACCAATCAAGATATTGAGGCAATCAAAAAAATTGACGGTGTTAAATATGCTTCAATGCAAAGTATGACAATGTGTCAAATGTCTGCAGGGGACCAGGTTGGTATCTTAATGGGTGTTGGTTGTAATACTGATATGCAGATGATTATGCAAACACCTTGTCAATATGGTCGATTCTTTACACAAGAAGAATATGACGAGGGCAAATATGTAGGTGTTATTGATACAAGTAGTGCGTTACAACTTTTTGGTAGAAAAGATGTAGTGGGTGAATATGTTCACTGTACTGCAAACGACTTAACAATTTCAGTTAAGGTTATAGGCGTTGTTGATGTTATGTCAAGTATGATGAATCTTGACTCTGAAGAAATGATGAGCAGTATGTCATCAATGGGTGGCGTGCAGATTACAAGCTGTATTATGCTTATGCCTGCTTCTGTATCTTCAGTGCTTAACGGCACAACACAAAATCGTTATGACACAATCAACATTAGTGCTTATGATGAAAGTCAACTTGATGAAATCGGTCAAGCATCGGTAAACTATGTACGCTCATTACACGATAACTATGAAAAAGACTGCTACACAGTAACAAATATGGCAACTTATATTGATTTGCTTGACACAGTTATTAATGTGTTTACAATTTTTATTGCAGCAGTTAGCGCCATCTCACTTTTGGTAGGTGGTATTGGCGTTATGAACATTATGCTTGTTTCCATTACAGAAAGAACAAGAGAAATCGGTATCAGAAAAGCACTTGGTGCAAAAACAGGAACAATTATGCTTCAATTCTTAACAGAATCTATTATTCTGTGTGTAATAGGTGGTACAATAGGTCTGCTTTTAGGTGTTGCAGCAGCGGCATTTGTGTCTTTCTTAATGAAAGTGCCACTTGCAGTTGAATTCTCAACAGTAGCCATTGCTATTGGCTTCTCATCTGCAATAGGTATTATCTTCGGTGTATATCCTGCTCGTCGTGCAGCAAAAATGCCACCGATTGAAGCATTACGCAGAGATTAAAAAATTGCAATTTTTATTTCATTTTTATGAATGTATATGCATTTGCATATGCATTCTTTTTTTGCTGCACTTTTGTTCTGTAAAGCAAAAATCTTTACAAAAATTTGGAAAAAGAGAATATAAAGCCTTGATATATCAAAGTTTTAAACATTTTCAACAAAGTTTTCGACAATTTCAAAGTTTAAAACTCTGTTAAAAATTGACTGTATATAATTTTGTTATAGTTTGTTTTTAACTGTATAAAAAAGAAAATTTTGAAAAAAATTGCAAGTAAAATTTCAAGTAAGTAAAAACATAAAATGCGAAAAACAAAGAATTATGTCGATAAGTTTTTGAGGTAAAATTCTTCGTTTCTCTTGCCACATTTTTACGTTTATGGTAAAATATGGCAGAAAAGAGAGGGTGATAAAAGAATAAAAAACGGAGGCCTGAAATGGGAAACAATCTAAAAGTTTTATTGACGGGTGAAGGTAGTGAATTTGGAAAAAATTGTGTAAGTATTTTAAGGACAAATGGGTGCGACGTGTCGTTGATAGCAAAAGATGGTAAATTGTTGCTGTCAAAAATTGAAAGAGAAAAATATGACGTGGTAGTAATGGACGCTTTTATGTCTAATTTGGATGCTTTGGGCGTAATAAGCGAAATAAGCAAGAAAAATCAAAAGCCACTTATAATGGTGATGTCCAGTACGGATAATCAACGTTTTGAACAAGAAGTTTTGTCTGCGGGGGCAGATTATTATTTCTTGAAGCCATTTGATGTTGAAGTATTAGCCGAAAGAATAAGTCAACTAACCGGTTGGTCAAAAGATAAAGGCGATATAACAACAATAAAAAATACTGTCGATTTACAAGTAACTGTTAGTGAGATTATGCACCAAATCGGTGTACCTGCACACATAAAGGGTTATCAATATTTGAGAGAAGCTATAGTCCTGTCAATCAACGACAAAGAGATGATGAGCTCCGTTACAAAAATTCTTTATCCTACTGTTGCAAAAATGTATTCCACAACAGCTTCACGTGTTGAGCGTGCAATTCGTCATGCTATTGAGGTGGCGTGGGATAGAGGCGATATTGACGTTTTAAGCTCGTATTTTGGATATACAATTCAAAGCTCACGTGGAAAGCCAACAAATTCAGAATTTATTGCAATGATAAGCGATAAGCTTCGTTTAAGAATGAAGATTTCTTGACAAGCATATAATTTGGTGGTATCATTTACCTACTTCAAAAGGGAGTAGTCGGCACATAATTATAAGACTCGTGTACGGTAAAAACCTGACTCGAGTCTTTTGTTTTATTAGGTGATTTAATGGCAGAATTAGTAATTATTGCAGTAGGTCTTGCAATGGATGCTTTTGCAGTTGCAGTTTGCAAAGGCCTTAATATGAGAAAGCTTGACTTAAAGCAAATGGGACTTATAGCACTTTTCTTTGGTGGATTTCAAGCAGGAATGCCACTAATTGGTTGGTTTATTGGCTCAAAATTTGCAAGCTATATTACAAGCATTGACCATTGGGTAACATTTATTTTACTTGCCATTATTGGTGGCAATATGATTAAGGAATCATTTGAAAAAGATGACGAGTGTGAATGTTGCGAGAAAAAGCTTGATTTAAAAGAGCTTGTTGCATTAGCAGTTGCAACAAGCATTGATGCTTTGGCAGTTGGTGTTGCTTTTGCACTTACTTATGATAGAAATACCGTTTTTGTGGCAGTTGCATTGATTGGTGTAATTACTGCACTTCTCTCTGCAATAGGTGTGTTCATCGGACACAAATTTGGTGCTAAATATAAAAATAAAGCAGAATTTGCGGGTGGTCTTGTCCTTGTTTTAATGGGACTTAAATTCTTGCTTGAAGGATTAGGAATTATTGGTGGATAATTATGATTAAAGTTGTTTTGTGGGATGTTGACGGCACATTATTAGACTTTAAACAATCAGAAAAATATGCAATTAAAAAATGCTTTGAAGTTTTCTCAATCGGTGAATGTACCGATGAGATGATTTCACGCTATTCAAAAATCAATGAGAGCTATTGGAAAAAGTTAGAACTTGGTGAAATAACAAAAGCACAAGTTTTAACCGAACGTTTTCGAGAGTTTTTTAAGTTAGAAGGTATTGATTTTGATAGAATTGACAACTTTAATGATGAATATCAGGTTCGTCTTGGCGATAAAGCATTCTTTTGTGATAATGGATATGAGGTAGTTAAAAGCTTAAAAGGAAAAGTCAAGCAATATGCAGTAACAAATGGCACCTATGTTGCACAGTCAAGAAAACTCGCATTATCAGGACTTATAGACCTTTTTGATGATGTTTTTATCTCAGACCAAATCGGATTTGAAAAGCCAACTGTCGAGTTTTTTAGAGCAGTTGAAAATAAAATAGGTAAATTTGAAAGAGAAGAAACCTTAATAATAGGGGATTCACTTACAAGTGATATGCGTGGTGGCAATAATGCAGATATTCTTTGTTGCTGGTATAATCCACAAAGCAAAAAGAATGATTATAAAGATATAAATATTGATTATGAGATTGAAAATTTAGACAAAATTTTAGAAATAATTAAATAAATTAATGAACAAAAATACCATTGACAATAACTGTCAATGGTATATAATTTTTTAAGGTTATTTTTGATATAAAGAAGGCACATAATTAATGAAAAACTCAACAAAAAGTATGACCGAGGGAAGCCCTGCAAAGCTTATTATTGGCTTTGCAATTCCAATGCTTATGGGTTTGCTTTTTCAACAATTATATAATATGGCAGACACTGCAATTGTAGGTAAATGGCTTGGAGTTAAAGAGCTTGCAGCAGTTGGTTCTGTTGGCTCGCTTAACTTTATGATTATTGGTTTTTGCCTTGGCGTGTGTAGTGGCTTTGCAATTCCTGTAGCACAGTTTTTTGGTGCAGAAGATTACAAAGCATTAAGAAAATGTGTTGCAAATAGCGTATGGCTCTCAGCAATTTTCAGTTTAGTAATGACAGTTATAGTCTGTGTGCTTTGCAGACCTATTCTTGAGCTTATGAGAACACCTGAAGATATTATTGATGATGCATATAAATACATTTTTATAATCTTTTTGGGAATTCCTGTAACTTATCTTTATAATGTACTTGCAGGCATTATTCGTTCGTTAGGGGATAGCAGAACACCTGTTGTTTTCTTGATAATCTCATCAGTGCTTAATGTTGTACTTGATATAGTATTTGTAACAGTATTTAAAGAAGAACTCGGTGTTTCTGGCCCTGCGATTGCAACAGTTGTTTCACAGCTTACTTCAGGTGTTTTATGTCTTTTCTATATGATTAAAAAGTTTCCGATTTTACATATTGAAAAAGACGAGTGGAAGCTTGACAAAAAGCTTATTAAAAAGCTTGTAGGTAATGGACTTCCGATGGGACTGCAGTATTCGATTACTGCAATAGGTAGCGTTACACTTCAAAGTGCAGTTAATGACTTAGGCTCTAATGTGGTTGCAGCAGTAACTGCAGGTGGTAAAATCAATATGTTCTTTATTTGTCCTTTTGATGCATTGGCAGGTACAATGGCAACCTTTGCAGGACAAAATATAGGGGCAAAAAAACCAAAACGAATAAAACGAGGAATTATATCTTCAATTATAATAGCAAGTATCTATGCCGTTTGTGCATTTGTTGTGCTTTATTTCTTTAGTCAAAAGATTGCACTTTTATTCCTTGATGCAACAGAAGTGGCAATTCTTGCAAATGTTAAGCAGTTTCTTTTTTATAACTCACTATTCTATGTACCGGTTGCAATTCTTCTTATAATGAGAATGACTGTGCAGGGAATGGGATATAGTGATGTTGCAGTTATTGCAGGAATAATTGAAATGGTAGTCAGAGTTGTGTTGTCATTTGGTTTAGTTCCAAAATATGGTTTTAATGCAGTTTGTCTTGCAAACCCATTATCATGGAGCTCGGCAGCAATATTCCTATCCTTTGTATTTGTTTGGGCACTTAAACGAAAAATAAGAAAACTTGAGAAAGAGTGATTTTTATCACTCTTTTTATATTTTATACAAATATAATAAAATGCTTTTGTATATTGTTATTTTTTTATAAATATGATATAATACTTGAAATGGAAAAGGAGGGTGGTAACGAATGAGCGACAAAACAACAGGAGTAGTCGACAAAGTTAAATCATTTGCTACTGAAATTAAAACTCATTGGAACACACCGGCTGAAGGCAAATATGTTCCTTATAAAGAATATAAGGACGTAGTTATCGGTGTTGGTGCCAACTACACAGGTGCAAAAACACTTGAATACATAGGTTTCTGGTCAAGCTGTTTCCTTATTATGCACCACTATAAGTTGCCTTATCTCACATTCTCAGTTATTGGGCTTTTGAATATGCCACTTGGCTATATCACAGCTCTTATCTGGTGGTATGTTTGTGATAACTT
>JAZNWZ010000086.1:0-5961 GCA_045593645.1 Candidatus Fimenecus sp.
AGCTCGGACAACTCTCCGTGTCAACAGTTCAATATTATATATTAAAGTTGTTTCAAAATCAAGACTTTTATAGATTTTATTATTTGACTTTTTAACTAACATAATATATAATTTCCACATTATAAAGTAAGGGGTTTTTTATGTTCGAGCAAATTATAAATACTGTAAATGATGCGTTATACAGTTACATTCTGATTATTATTCTTGTACTTGGTGGATTGTATTTTACTTGTCGCACTAAATTTGTTCAGTTTAGATTGTTTAAAGAACAGTTGCGTGCAGTTATGGAAAAACCAAAAGATAGTAATGGTGTGTCTTCATTTCAAGCACTTATGGTGTCAACTGCATCTCGTGTAGGTACAGGTAACATTATCGGCGTTTCAACTGCATTATGTCTTGGTGGATTCGGCTCAGTTTTCTGGATGTGGCTTATTGCAATTGTTGGTAGTGCATCTGCATTTATTGAAAGTACACTTGCACAGATTTACAAGAAAAAAGGTCCTGACGGAAGTTACGGTGGACCTGCTTACTATATTGAAAATGCCCTTAAATGCAGACCGCTTGCTGTGGTATTCTCAATTCTATTAGTTGTTACATATGGCTTTGGTTTTAATATGCTTGCATCGTATAACTTGCAGTCAACTTTTTCTGGTTATGATTTTTATAATAAAGAAACAACTCCTTGGATTATAGGTCTTATTGTCGCTGTGTTTGTTGGCTTTTGTCTTTTCGGTGGTGGCAAGCGTATATTAAAGGTTACAAGTACACTTGTTCCATTTATGGGAGTTGCTTATATTCTCATAGCACTTGTAATCGTATTAATGAATATTGGTCTTTTGCCTGATATTTTCAAAACTATCTTTGCTGAAGCATTTGATTTTCAAGCAATATTTGGTGGATTTAGTGGCTCTTGTGTAATTTACGGTATTAAACGAGGTCTTTTCAGTAATGAGGCAGGTGTTGGCTCTGCACCAAACGCATCAGCATCAGCTCAAGTTAACCACCCAGTTAAACAAGGGCTTGTTCAAGTACTTTCAGTGTTCATTGATACCGTTCTTATTTGTTCAGCAACCGCATTTATGTGTATGAGTTCAGGTGCTGAACCAAGTGCAGAACTTTCAGGTGCACCTTATGTTCAATTAGCACTTACTGAAACTCTTGGTGCTTTTGGACCTATTTTTATCACTATAGCAATGATTTTATTTGCATTTACAACACTTGTTGGTAATCTTTATTATGTCGACAAAGCAATTTTCTTTATCTTCAAGAAAATGCCAGGTAAAACATTTATGAGAATTTATTATGTTGTAGCATCTTTGGTGATTTTACTTGGTGCAGGACTTAGTGCTGACTTGCTTTGGGGTATTGCAGATATAACAATGGGAGCAATGACAATTATAAATATGCCTGTAATTCTTTATTTAGGCAAATATGCTTATAAAGCATTAAAGGATTATGAAATTCAAAGAAAAGAAGGTAAAGAGCCTGTTTTCAAAGCAAAGAACATAGATTTACCACATAAAACCGATTATTGGAACTAAATAACATTAAAATCACCTTATACATAAACTGTATAGGGTGATTTTTTATGCGAAGTTTTGAATATAACAGAAACAATGCAGTAGCTTATGCAAAAAGATGGGCATTGTCACGAAATCCAAGATATTATGATTTTCACGGAATAGGAGGGGACTGCACTAATTTTGCATCACAATGTATCTATGCAGGTGCAGGAGTAATGAACTACACTCGCGATTATGGTTGGTATTATATTTCACCTAATAACCGTGCAGCTGCTTGGTCGGGCGTGGAATATTTATATAGATTTCTTACAACAAATACGAGCGTTGGACCCGTTGGCAGATATGCGAATTTAAGCGAGATACAACTTGGTGATGTAATCTTTTTAAGTAACGGACAAAGACTTTATCATACTCTTGTGGTAACAGGGTTTGACACAGATGGTGAAATACTAATCTGTGCCCACACAAACGATTCATATATGCGTCGACTCGATAGTTATAGATACAACACATTAAAACCTGTGCATATTGAAAAAGTGAATACTTGGTAAAAGAAAAAGGCAGTTTTTAACTGCCTTTAATCTCTATTTAACCAGTCAACTGATTTTTTCAAAGCTTCAACCGTTTTAGTTTCTAAAACAATGGTACAAGAATGTTTATCAGCTAATTGAATATATTTTTTGATATCAATATCACCCGTGCCTAAAGTCATATGGTCTTTTTTGCCTTGTGCATCGTGTAAATGTATGTGACGAAGTTTATTTCCTCTTGCCATAATGATATTTTTATCAATATCACCAACACAATGGCTATGACCAATATCAAAAGTTAATGCAAAAACAGGGCTTTGTAGTAATGTATCAATTGCTTCAAGTTGAAAATTAGTATAACCGTTTGTATTTTCAATGCAAATTCTTATGTCTGTGCTTTTTAACTTGTTTTCAACAACATCACGAAAAGTGGTTATACTCTTTAAGTATTTTTCTTTGTATTGTTCAAATAAATATACTTTTTTATCGGGAAAAGTAAAGTAAACACCCTTTGATAGATGCATATTGATAATTTTAACATTAAGTGATTTTGCAATTTCTATTGTGTCAAGGACGGTTTTTAAGTAAGCATTTGCAACATAACTGTTGAAATCATTAACATTTAAGTTTTCGTCTAAATGTATAGTATAAAATATGTTGTTTTCTACTTTTAATCTGTTCAGTTTTTCAACATCAATATTTTCTAATTGATATTGAGGTAAATTCATATTTAATTCAACAAAATCAAAGTTTAATTCTTTACACAAATTGATTGATTCTTCAATTGAACTATTTTCAATTAGTGTAGGAATTCCCCAATACATAAAATTCACCTTACATCTGCTCTAAAATATAGTTTTTAACATCTTCCAATTTGCTTTCTTTCCATTTGCCTTCTTCAGCTTTTTCGGCTAATGGGCAAATAATATAGAAGTCAAGCGTTTCACCGGGAACTCGACCTGTTCTCAAAGGCTCGGCAAAATGTTCTTTCCATTTTTCTTCACTTGCACCTTTGAATTCTTCAGGCTTTAAGTAGGTCATTTGACGCTTTGTAGCCGCAATTAACATCTTTGCCGATAAAGGTGCTAAAAGCTCATATTCGTCCTTTTGAACATCAACAAATATGCGTGGTAACTTGTCTTTAACAATTTTTTCTTCACCACGAACAATTTTAAGTCCCATTGGCTCAAAATTGAACTCGTTTTCAGTAAAGTTAAGTTTAATAATCAATCCAATATCAGTATTAAACTGTGAGCGTTGATAATCCGTATCAAAAATAAAGTTGCCAAGTGAATAGAAAATTACTTTATCCCCAACAGTTTCATAATTCATTGGTACATGTGGATGATGTGCAACAACAATATCAGCACCCATTTCCAAATATTTGTGATATCTCTCACGAGTGTAAGGGGAAGGGAGCGGAGTAAATTCTTCACCTGCGTGTGCAACTACAATACACCAACGACAAGTCTTTTTGATTTCGTTAATAGACTTTTGAATTTCGTCAAGGTCGCTCCAACTGTAACAACCCGGCTTATCAACATCCGCTTTTCTGCATGCTCGCTGATAACCAACGCCAAACATACCAATTCCGCCCGCTTCATTAAGAATAACGGGCTTTCTTGCCTTGTCAATATTCATACCGGCACCGATTGTCTGCACACCATTTTCTTTCGCGATTTTAAGTGTGCTTTCAATACCATAAGCACCTGCATCCATAATATGATTATTACAGATATTCCATATATCTGATTTCATATTATTAAGTACTTTCACAGCCTTTGGGTCAATTGTATGCAATAACTGCTGAACTCCACTTTGAGTTGTATTCTGTTCAGCAATAGCTACAGGACCTTCAACATTTGTTATTACATGGTCAGCACTATGAAGAAAGTCAAGTATTTCTTGCGATATTAAGTTTTCATCATCCCATTTACCGTACATATATCGGTCAAAACCAATATCACCGGTAAAAACTAAAGAAGTTTTTTCTTTCATAAAAACACCTTGATTTTTATTAAAAAAGACCTCGTGTTTGTTGCGAGGTCTTTTTTGGTGCTGGTAGCAGGGGTGGAACCTGTACACCTCTCGGCACAAGATCCTAAATCTTGCGTGTCTGCCAATTCCACCATACCCGCGAATACTTGCATATTATATCAAAGTTTTTTTCAAAATTCAATAGACAAATCCATTATTATGTATTAAAATATATATAATATTATGCCTTAAATTGGCTTTGTTTATTTGGAGGTAAAAAATATGGGATTTATGAAAACTCGTTGGACTGATAAGGTTGACAGAAATAATCCGTTACCTGAATATCCACGTCCACAATTAGAGCGTACTGATTGGATGTCTCTTAATGGCGTTTATAACTATGCAATTAAGGATTCAAATTGTGAATGGGTAGATAATTTTGATGGTGAAATTGTTGTGCCATTTGCAGTTGAAAGTATGCTTTCAGGTGTTGAAAAAACATTGTTGCCAAGTCAAAGACTTTGGTACAAAAAAAGCTTTACTCTTCCTGAAAATATGAAGGGCAAGAATATTGTTATTAACTTTGGTGCTGTTGACTGGCAATGCAAAGTTTTTGTTAACAAGTCTCTTGCAGGTACTCATACAGGTGGTTATGCAACATTTGGTATTGATATTACTAAATTACTTGTAGATGGTGAAAATGAACTTGTAGTTTGTGTTTATGACCCAACTGAAAAAGGTTGGCAACAACGCGGTAAACAAGTTATTGAGACACATGGCTTCTGGTATGTTGCAACATCAGGCATTTGGCAAAGTGTATGGCTTGAGGCTGTTGACCCTTGTCATATTACAAAACTTCGTATGGTTCCTGATATTGATACAAAAACTCTCAAAATTAAAACTTTTGCTACTGAAGAAAACCTTGGCGTAAAGGTTACAGTTTTCGATGGTGAAACAGTTGTGTCTGAAAACACAATTTCTCAAGATGACGAAATTGTGTTTGACGATATTAAACTTTGGTCTCCTGAAAATCCATTCCTTTATGACCTTAAAATTGAGCTCTTAAAAGATGGAAATACAGTTGACACAGTTAAGAGCTACATAGGAATGCGTAAATTCTCAATGGAAAAGGATAAAAATGGTATTCCAAGATTTTTCCTTAATAATGAACCTTATTTTCAAAAAGGTCTTCTTGACCAAGGTTATTGGTCAGATGGTGGTATGACACCACCAACTGATGAAGCAATGATTTATGATATCGAAACAATGAAGCGATTAGGTTTTAATATGCTTCGTAAGCACATTAAGGTTGAACTTGAGCGTTGGTATTATCACTGCGACCGTCTTGGTATGCTTGTATGGCAAGATATGGTTAGCGGTGGCGAATATATTGGTACTATGCTTGCTGGTGTTTACCCATTCTTTGGAATTAATGTTAAAGATAATAAATACAAGGCATTTAAGCGTGGTGAACAGAAGTGGCGTGATGAGTTTAAACGTGAATTAAATGATATGCTTAATCAGTTATTTAATCATACTTGTATTTCTGTTTGGGTACCATTTAACGAAGGTTGGGGACAGTTCGATTCTGTTCAAATTTCAAAATGTATTAAAGACTTTGACCCTTCAAGACTTGTTGACCATGCAAGTGGTTGGCACGACCAAGGCGCAGGCGATTTTAACAGTATGCATAGATATGTTGTACCTGTAACTCCTCGCAGAAATGACGGTAGAATTTTTGTAATTTCTGAATACGGCGGATACAGCAGAATTGTTAGCGACCATACTTGGGATGAAACAAAGAGCTTTGGCTATATGATGTATAAAACAAAAGACCAACTCACAAAGGCTTATAAAAATCTTCATGAAAAGCAAATTATTCCACTTATTAAAAAGGGATTAAGTGCTACAGTTTATACTCAGGTCAGCGA
>JAZNWZ010000087.1:0-31602 GCA_045593645.1 Candidatus Fimenecus sp.
ATTTTAACTTTAAATAAGATTTCTAATACTGGTCTTTGCAATTTTAGTGATGAATATAAATGCGATACTGAAATGGCTAACCCTGATGCTATTCTCGTTCGTTCTGCATCAATGCACGAAATGAATTTTGAACCAAATACAGTTGCTATTGCAAGAGCAGGCGCAGGTGTTAACAATATTCCACTTGAAAAATGTAGTGAAGAAGGCATTGTAGTTTTCAATACTCCTGGTGCTAATGCTAATGCAGTTAAAGAGCTTGTTATTACAGGGCTTTTACTTTCATCAAGAAAGGTACTTCCTGCTATTGAATGGGCAAAGACTCTTAAAGGTAATGGGGACACTGTGCCAAAGGATGTTGAAAAAGGCAAAGGTGCTTTTGCAGGTCCTGAAATTCTTGGCAAAACACTTGGTATTGTTGGTCTTGGTGCTATTGGTGTGCTTGTTGCAAACTCTGCAACTGCACTTGGTATGAATGTTGTTGGATATGACCCATATCTTTCGGAAAATGCTAAAAATGCTCTTCATCCATCAGTTAAGGTTGAGGCAGATTTAAATGTTGTAATTGAAACTGCAGATTATATTTCTCTCCACTCACCTCTTAACGATAGCACAAGAAACTTAATCAACAAAGACACTATCGCTCTTATGAAAGAAAGTGTTAGAATTTTAAATTTTGCTCGTGGTGAGCTTGTAAATACTGCTGATATTATTGCATCACTTGAGGAAGGCAAAGTTACTGCTTATGTTACTGACTTCCCTAACGACGATTTAATTGGTGCTACCGGTGTTATTGCTATTCCTCACCTTGGTGCATCAACTCCTGAATCAGAAGATAACTGTGCAGTTATGGCTGTTAAACAAGTTGCAGATTATCTTGAAAATGGTAACATTACAAATTCTGTAAATCTTCCTGCAGTTTATCTTGAAGCAAACGGCAAGCACAGAATGGGTATTATTCATAAGAATATTGCAGGTATTGTTAGTCAAATCACAACAACACTTGCAGGTGAAAGTGTTAATATTGATACAATGGTTAACCGTTCTAAAGGTGAATATGCATATACTCTTATTGACACAGATACAGATGTTTCTGATGATGCAATAAACGCTCTTAAGGGTCTTAATGGAATCATTAGAATTAGAGTAATTAAATAATTTTAGCAAATATAAAAAGCTCGTAATGATTTTTCATTACGAGCTTTTATTTTTATCTTAACCAAATGATATTTTTATCAGTTAAAAAATTATTTAAACTATAGCAAATAAGAATATTGTCAATATTTTCTGACCTACAAAGGTCTGACACAGGTTTTTTATAATATCTAAGGTCAATGAGAATTACATTTTCATATGTTTCACAAAGGAAGCCACCAAGGCAGTTTGAATATGAATCTCTAATTACAAGAATTGTGTCCTTTGTTTTTGCATCAGGATTATAAATTCTAACAAGAGAATGGTTGCCATCTAAATAAACGGTATATTTATCAACCTCTTCAAGACGCTCACGATAGAAAAGTCCTTGATGCTCACTTTTGCTCTCATTATTTGTAACTACAATATTCTTTGAACAACTCCAAAGCTCAAGTTCTTCAGGTTTAGTTAACCACAATGCTGCTCTTGAATAAGTTGAGCCATAAAATCCATTCACCTTTTCAATTGTAAATTCTTCTTTTGTTCTATACTCTTTGCCGATTTTTTCCATATATGATTTGTATCCCATATATGCACCCAAGCTATTCCAGTGATGGTCAGTTTTATAATACAAAGAAGAATTATCAAATACGCTTGTAACATCAACAACATTTATAGTAGCAGATGCCATTGAATAAATTACTTTTATATAATCTGCATCAAGATATTCTTTTGACACCCCACCGACATCATTTCTTGATGCCCAACCTGCAGATGGAACTAGCATAAAATCAACTGTAATATCAAATTTATTGCTAAATTTATTTATAGCATTCATATTCTTTTTAATATTTGCTTCGTTTAATTTTGCAGGAGCTTCAACAAGAGCATTATTCTTTGTCAAGTAAATATCTGATGCTCCACCACGACCTGTTGAGAGTTCAAAATACGAATTAAGTCCAACAAAAAAATCTCTAAATGGCATTTGGTCTGCTAAATATGTTTCAATTTCACTGCCAAAAGTTCCTGAAACCACATTTTGAACATTAACTTCAGGGAATTGCTGTAAAAATCTTTTTTCAAGTTGTGAAAAATCAGATTTAGGTGAAACCAAATACAAAATGCACATTATTGAAATAAACGAGCAAAACAAGGAGACAGTTATAATATTTTCAATTTTATTTTTCATATTACGTCTCCTTAAAATCTAAAATAAATGAATGGATTGTAGCTTTGATTTGCAAGAGAAGCTACGCACAATGCAAAAAGAATAAAGCAAATTGTTATTTTGCCATAACGCACGACTGCACTATCTTGCTTATTCTTAAAAATTTTTTTAAGAATTGGTGTTGCAGAAATTGCACCAATAATAAGCATTGGGAAATATGCAAGAATAAGAACATTACCATTTTCTGAACACATTTCAATAGAAAACAACTTCACAAAGAAGCCTTTAAGTGCAGCCATATCTTCAAAGAAGAACAACACCCATCCTATCATAACTACAAAGAAAGAATAAATCTGTCCAAAAAATGCAGGAATTTTCTTCAAGAATTTCAAAAGGAATGTCTTTTCAATTATTAAAATTATACCGTAATATACGCCCCAAAGTACAAAGTTCCAGCTTGCACCGTGCCACAAACCAGTAAGTGCCCAAACAACGAGAATATTCACTATTTGTTTAGCAAGACCTTTTCTGTTGCCACCTAACGGAATGTAAACATATTCTTTAAACCAAGTTGAAAGACTTATATGCCAACGTCGCCAAAATTCTGTAATACTTCTTGATATATAAGGATAATTAAAGTTTTCAAGGAACTCAAAGCCGAACATTCTGCCAAGTCCTCTTGCCATATCTGAATAGCCTGAAAAGTCAAAATAAATTTGCAATGTATAAGCAAAAATACCTATCCATGCTGCAAGTGTACCATTTTCACCTTGCAACTCATTCCACAATGCACCCATTGGATTTGCCAAAAGAACTTTTTTTGATAAACCTATTATAAAAAGCAACACGCCTGATGCAAAATCAGCAACATTTTCTTTTCTTGAACTCAACTGCTTTGCAACATCGCCATATCGTACAATAGGTCCTGCAATAAGTTGTGGGAACAAAGTTACATATGTACCAAGCTTTACCAAATCCTTTTGAACTGGTGCATCATTTCTATAAACATCAATCAAATAGCTCATTGATTGGAACACATAGAAAGATATGCCTATTGGTAAAGTAATCTCCGGTGCTTGAATTTCAGAAAGTCTAGGTATATTTCTCAACTGTTCAACAATAAAGCCTGTATATTTAAAGAAACCAAGTATTGAAAGATTTGCTATAACACCTATAATTAAAGCTACTTTTGCAGATTTATTTTTACTCTTTTTAGAATGTATCCACAATCCAAAAAGATAGTCCATAACAATAGTTACTATCATTAAAATAAGATATATTGGCTCACCCCATCCATAAAAGAAAAGGCTAAACAAAAGAAGCACAGGATTTCTAAATGAACGAGGTAAAATATAATACAATAATAAAACTATTGGTAAAAATACGAATAAAAATACGTTACTTGAAAATAACATACTGTCCTCCTTAACTTTAATAAATGCTGAACCACAATAAATAGTTCAGCATCTACTTATAAATTAAAAAGCGTTTGTAATAATCTCAAAAATTGTTTCAACATCAGGAGAAACAACAACTGCTATGTATTCGCCTTGTGAAATGATTTGTGCTTTTTGAACGATAGCATATTGTTCAGGAGAATAAGTCTTGCTTTCTTCTGCCTTTGCTTGAATTCGTGCATTAGCAAGGTCAACAATTGCTTGTGTTTTACTTACATCTGCTACTTTGATAAGCCAAATTTCGTCTGCACGAAGGCTATCTTCACAAATTGAAACATAGTACTCTTCACAATCTTCAGGATTAATTCCACAATAATCTAACATCATTTCGCCATCAAGCAAAAGCATTGGAGGCATTTTCTCAACACATTCTTCATAAAGAGTACGAAGGTCAATATTCACATTTGCATTGTCTTTGTTTCCATTCTTATCACTATCTTCATTTACTGATGCACAAGAGCAGAAGCAAAATATTATCGCTAAAACAAGTGATGCTGCAGTTATTTTTTTAGACATAACAATATTTCTCCTTTTACTGTTTTCCATTTGTTGCGTTGAATTATATGTAGTAGTTTCATTTACTGTTGTTGGTTCATCTTCACCAATAGGCTCACTTTCAACAGGTGGCAATTGAGATTGTGCATAGCTTTCAAGAACTGAAATATACACATCATTTCCTGAATTACTAAGGTGAACATAATTATCACCGCTGTAACTCTTTTTCAAGCCATTTGATGAATCTTTTAAATATGATGTAACATCAAGATATGTATAGCCATTGTTATTTGCAAATGTCTTTAACAAATCATTATATTCGTCAATAGATTTATTGTTAAGCTTTCCTGACTCAGAACCTATAACAATTGGTGTCATTGACTGAATAATTATTTTTACATCTGGACTTTTTGCTAAAATTCTGTTAATAAGTATAGCCATATTGTCTACACTACCCTGCAAGCCATAAACATTAAGGTCGTTCATACCAAGCATAATGAATACTTTTTTTGCACCACAAGCAGCAACAGCATCTTGAGGCTCCATTTGTTTTCCTTGGTAATTAAGCAACATTATTTTATTTACTGCATTACCTGAACCATAGCTACCTTTAACTAAAAAAGTTGCCCCAGTTAATTTATTTGTTTTAATAGCTCTATTTTTCAAGCCTACACCAATTGAGTCTCCAATAAAAACTGCATCATTAAAATAGGCATCAACAGCATCTTGTGAACCAGGGTCAACGGTTGGTGGAACAACAGTAGGGCGAGTTGTTGGCTCATCCTCTTTTTCAGTTGTTGTTTCAGGTGTAGATGTTGTTGTCTCTGTTGTAGTTTCTGTTGTGCTTTCAGTTGTGCTTTCAGTTGGGCTTACTGTAGTATTTTCAGTTGTTGTAGTTGTGCTTTCTGCAGTGCCTTCAGTTGTTGTTTCACCCATACTCTCAGTTGTATTTACAGTTGTGCCCGTTGTGTTAGTATCAGTTTTTGATTCACCACAGGCAGAGAGCAAAGTTGTAATCAAAATGCACATGACAATAATTACACTAAATACTTTTTTACTCAATCTTTTTCACCAAGTTTCGACAAAATCCAATTATAACTATTATATTATGTTTTTCTTGTCAATGCAATAGTAAAAAGCCTAAATTCAAACCATTTACAAAAAAACTCCTGCTAAAAAGCAGGAGCTTAATTTGAATTTTCAGTTTTTTCATCAACGGTGCGAATTATCTCTGAACAATTACGCTTTACATCTATGTAATCGTAGAATTTTTTAATTCTTAACCCAACCTTA
Organism: Candidatus Fimenecus sp.; assembly: GCA_045593645.1. Classification (GTDB taxonomy): domain Bacteria; phylum Bacillota; class Clostridia; order Oscillospirales; family Acutalibacteraceae; genus Fimenecus. The sequence continues at coordinate 5,545 of JAZNWZ010000087.1, forward strand.
AATTCTCTGTTACAATTCTCACAACGGAATGTACCACGAAATGACTGGTTAATGAATTTCCACTTTTTTACGGTTTGAACTTTACCACCACAAATGTCGCAGAAACAGTTAAATAAGTTTTTATCAATTAATGGGTCATTCTTATCTTTAATCACATAAGGATGGAATGCAAGTCGTGCATAGAAATCTGCATTGCACTCAAGAATATATGGAGCAAACTTCTTTTCATTGTAAACCTTTTTAAAGCATTCAGCACTTAAAATGCTATCATCTAATGCTCTATGATGAGGATATTTTTCAGGGTCGATTCCAAGACAAGTTGCTGCATAAGAAAGACCTGCTTGCTGAATATTTTCCATATTTATAAAGCCTTGACAGTATTTCTGAAGGTCAACATATTTACGAATAAAGCCAATATCTTCAAGCTTCAAGAAGTTTTTATAATTTGACAATAAAGTACGAACATCTGTATCGCCCCATGTCATTACTATTGAGTCTTCCCCTACCCATTCAGTAAAATCAGCAATTACTTCTTTAAATTTTCTTCCTGCTCTAACATCCTCATTAGAAATATTAGTAAGATTTTTAATTCTTGAACGAAGTTTTTTTGAAACAACTGGTCTTACAAGCTCTGAAAATGTATCAATTTGCTCTAAATTTTCATTAAGCTTAACTGCGCCAATTTCAATTATCTCGTTTATAAATTTTTGAGCAGATTTCATATATGAATTATTCCACTCAAGGTCCATAATAATATAAGTCATAAAACACCGTTTCTACTATATATTTTCAAGTACTAATTCTATACCTTCACCTGTTAAACTGTCAATTATTTTTTCTCTATCTACAAAACTATTTGTAAAGTCAAGGTCTAATAATGGTCTTAACACAAATTCTCTCTCAAACATTCTTGGATGTGGCAAAATAAGAGTTTTTGTATTGTAAACTTGTTCGTCATACAACAACAAGTCAATATCAATAATTCGTGGGCCATTTTTAATTGTTCTAATCCTGCCAAAGCCTGCCTCTATACCTAAACAAGCGCCAAGAAGATTTTCAGCAGTTAACTCTGTTTCAACTTCAACAACCATATTATAAAAATCATCTTGCTCACTATAACCAACGGGTGCTGTTTTATAGATTTTTGATACTTGTGTAACTCTTGTCATTGGCAACAAATTCAAAGATACAATTACATTTTTTAAATTGTCAATGCAATTACCTATATTTGTGCCAACGCCTAAATACGCTTTACTCATTGTCTTGTCCTTTCAATTTGTACAGCTACATAATCAAAATCTGCTTTAATTGGTGCTTGAGGCTTTTTAAGTGTTATTACCAAAGAGTCGATTTTTCCATACTCTTCAAGCAAAGCATCTGCAACTCTTTGTGCAACACGCTCAATAAGGTCGTTTTTCTCGCTCTCTGCTACTCTACGAATGGTTTTAACCATTTTTGCATAACTAACTGTATCATCAACATTATCACTATTACAAGGCAAAGAAAGGTCAAGAGAAGCCTCAACTGTAAATACAAATACTTGCCCTTCCTCTTTTTCTTCAGGATTTACTCCGTGATAACAATAAAGTTCAAGATTTTTAATAATAATTTTATCCATATTATCCCCTTAAAATTGCATCAGCCATTTTTAAAGCTAACACATTTTCTTTTACGTTGTGCACTCTTACAAAATTTGCACCTTTTGCAACTGACAACACATTTGCAGAAATCGTACCAAACACTCTGCCATAGCCATCAGCTTCAGTTGTTTCTCCAACAACTCTCTTGTTAGAAAGTGCAACCATCAAATCAGAATAGTTTTTAAAAGTATCAAGATTTCTTAAAATTTCAAGATTTTGTTCTGTTGTTTTTCCAAATCCAATGCCAACATCAAGCAAAATTTGTTCATTAGAAATATCAAAATCTATGCATTTCTTTTTGACATCAGCAAAAAAGCCTTTAATATCACTAATGACACCTTCTTGATATTCAGGCACAGTATCAGCACTGCCACCACCAGTATGTGTAATAATCCAACCTGCACCATATTTTTTGACAACTTGTGCCATTTCTTCAGAAAAAACACCTGAAACATCATTAACTATCGATGCACCGTTTTGCAAGGCATATTCAGCAACAATTGGATAAAAAGTATCGACAGAAATTACTGCACTTGAATTATCACTAATATAAGGCAAATATTCTTTTATGATTTTCAATTCTTCTTCGGCACTTATGCTTTTATGACCAGGACGAGTAGACTGTGCACCTATGTCCACTATATCTGCACCATTTTCAATCATTTCAAGTGTATGCCTCAATGCTTTTTCTTTTGTGTTATATTTTCCACCATCAAAAAAAGAGTCAGCTGTTACATTTAAAATACCCATTATGTAGGTTTTAGTGCCTGTTTCAAATTCAAAGTTTTTCCCTTTAAACATTACTTTATACCTAAAAGTGTCATTACTTCTGCTCTTGTTCTTGCATCCTTTTTCATTGTTCCACGTAAAGCAGATGTTTGAGTTTTTGAACCTGCTGCACGAATACCACGCATTGTCATACAAAGGTGTTCAGCCTCAACAACAACTGCAACGCCTTTTGGATTCATTTCTTTATCAATAAAGTCTGCAATTTGTGCAGTAAGTCTTTCTTGAAGTTGTGGTCGACGAGCATAAGAATTTACAATTCTTGCAAGTTTTGAAAGTCCTATAACAAGTCCATCATCATTTGGAATATATGCAATATGTGCCTTGCCTACAAATGGCAAAAAGTGATGTTCACACATTGAATACATTGGTATATCACGAACTATAACGATTTCATCGCTTTGTCCTTCGTGAAACATTTTCAAATGCTTTGTAGGGTCTTCAGTTAAACCTGAAAACACTTCTTCATACATATTTGCAACTCTTTTTGGAGTTTCTTGTAACCCTTCTCTGTCAGGGTCTTCACCAATAGCTATTAAGATTTCTCTAAATGCTCTTTCAATTCTTTCTTTATCCATTATTACACCTCTATAAATGTAATTCTTATATATTTCCAATCATCAACAACTATATAAGTAATATTATTACTGTCAAGTTTTCTACCACTTTGCTTAACCGCTGATTTTACATAGTCAAAAAAGGCTTGATTATCACCTTTTAATATACTTGCTGCCTTATTATAATCAGATGCGTTAGCAAATCTAAACTCAACTTGATTTTGACCACTTTTTAAGGTATTAGCAGTATATGTTACAAGGCTGTTATATCCAGAAAACTCATGAAGCAAAGTACCGTTTTGTGAAAAGTAATTCATTGTAATTGAATCACAATTATTCTCTGATGGATTTAAATTCATATGGTCTTTTAAAATATCACTATCAGTTACATTGAAATACATATAGCATATTTCTTCGTCAAAGCTTGTGTCATCCCAAGTAACATCGAGGTGATAGTTTTCACCAGCAATTTTAACAACATTCCACATATGATGCTCAATTTTGCCATCAGTTTCAACATCGCCTAAAACAAGATAGTTATAAATGCCTGCTCTATCAAGTAAAAGTTGCATTGTTTTTGCATAGCCTTCACAAATCGCAGTGCCATTAAGTAAGGTTTGAGAAACTAAACCACCCGTTGTGCCATATGTTGAAAGGTCATAAACCACATTTTTACAAATATAATCGTGAAAATACTTTTCTTTATCATAATCAGTAGAAAACTTTGATGCTTCATCAAGTATATCTTGGATTACTTTTTCAAGTTTCTTGGTTGTTTCTTTTGCTTCTTTTTTGTCTACTTTATAGTCTAAATCAATAGTAACTGTGCTTGGAGTGTATGAATATTTATAGTTATAAGAAATCCAAAACAATTCCGGATTATCATAACTCACTGCATTATATATTTTATTTGCAGTATCAACATCAACATTTATTGTACAGTTTTCTTCAAAATATATGATTGATTGGTAAAGCCTAAGATACTCTTTTTGTTGCTCGCTTGTTAGTTGATTATAATAATACATTGATTTGTTTCCGAATTCTTCTTCAAAATCAATTATAATTTCTTCGCTGTTAGGGTTAAAAATTGATTTAAAAAAATATGAAATATCGTTGCTATTCGATACAAACTGAATGCCGACAATAGCAAGGGCAAAAACAACTAATGCAAGAAAAATCGACATTATTTTTTTCATTATCGGCACCACCTTCTAAACAAAGCTATATTTTATTTATTATAACACAAATTATTCTTATTAACAACAAGATATAATAAAAAGGGCTAAGTTTTTTAGCCCTTTAGTATTATTCAGTAAATTTGTATTTAAACTCATCTTTTTCAAACGCTGCAGTACTATCATCAGCTTTAAGGAAAACTGTCAATGTTTGAAGAATGAGTTTGAAGTCCAACCACAAACTATAATTTTCAATATACATTAAGTCAAGAACGAGTTTGTCTTTTGGTGAGGTGTTATACTTACCTGCAATTTGACCATAACCCGTAAGACCACCCTTAACTCTTAATCTATAAGAGAATTCTGGTAACTCTTCAGTATATTTATCAACATTTTCAATCATCTCAGGTCTTGGACCTACAACGCTCATTTCACCTTTGATAATATTGATTAACTGTGGTAACTCGTCAATTCTGAATTTACGAAGTATTCTACCAATTTTTGTAATTCTATCGTCGTCTGCAGTAACAGATTTATTGATGCTTCCTGCTTCTTTCATTGTACGGAACTTATAAACTTTAAAGAGCTTGCCACCCTTTGTTGCTCTTGTTTGACGGAAGAATACGCTACCACCGTCTTCAGCCTTAATAAGAATTGCACACAAAAGCATTATTGGGCTTGTTGCAATAAGGCCAAGTCCTGAAATAGCCAAGTCCATTGCACGCTTAACGAACTTTTGCTCAAATGTCAAATCTCTAACAATTGCTGAAACTAAAGGCTTATCATCAAGAATTGTTGTTTTTGCACCAAGCATAACAACATCATTCATTTCAAAATTATAGTAAATATTCTTATTTTTTGCATAGCAATATTCGTTCAAAAGAATTTTTTCTTTCGATGGCAAATCGTAAAGAAAAATTGTGTCACACTCATTAATATAATCAAAAACATTTTTTGATGTAAAATGAATCATATGCACAACATTATATTGTTTTTTGTATCTAACAATTTTAGGCATTATATTATTCAAAGATTCAACTGAACTTGTAACAACACAGCATCTTTCAGGCTTGTTCATTGTAAAATAAACATGGTTGCCAAAATAAGTAAATAATATAATCATTGCAACATGAAGCATCATAACAAGAATTAAAAGCAATGGCTTTTCATATACAAAATGTTCGTTATTATTATCATTAACGTTCATTATGCAGAGGAAAAAGTGTGTGATTACATCTGTAAAGAGTGTAGCCAATGACATTGACATAATAATAGGTTTACTTTTTAATCTACCAATATGATAACCACCATAAACTGAAATCAAAAGTGTTTCAGCTATACAGAAAATTAAAATAGTAACAACAGATGTTCTTGATGGAACTAAAAGTTGTTTAAACTGTGTTCCAAAAATAAGAAAGAAAGTTGCACCTAATGAAAAATATAAAAGAACTTTTATAAAGAATATTACTGATTTTTGTAATTTATTTAAAACCTTCATATCTTCCTCCTAAAAGGATTGCAATATTTAGACAATTTTACATTAAAATAACATATTTTGTCAATAATATACAGTAAAATGTAATAATTGTGTCATTTTTATAATTGCCAATATTAGTTGTTTTTTAAAGGCTTTTTAAAAACTTTTTTGATAAAATCCATATCAATTTGTGAAAGAATTATACCAATAAAAATCAAAACACAACCTAAATATCCTCTACCAGTCATAATTTCGTGAAGAATAATTGCTCCACCTATTGCACTGAATACTGATTCAGTTGAGAATACAATGGAGGCAAAAGTTGGATCGGATTTCTTTTGACCTAAAATTTGACAAGTATAGGCTACACCAACAGACATTAAACCACCATAGAGAATTGGTATGCCTGCACTCTTTATTGCTGATAACTGAATATCTTCAGTAAGTAATGCTGCAAAGCAACTGAACAAGCCACAAATAAAGAACTGTGTCATACTGAATTTTAATGGACTGACATCATTTACAAACTTATCAATTACAAGAATATGTATTGCCCAGAAAACTGCACCTATAATTAAAACTACATCGCCTTTGCCAAATGTGAGCTTATCACCAGTCATACATAGGAAGAAAAGTCCTACAAGCGCAAAAATCGCACCGAAGAATGTAAAAATACTTGTTTTTTTACCAAAAATTAGTCTAATAATTGGCACAAGTACGATATAAAGACCTGTTAAAAAGCCTGCTTTACCTGCACTGCCTGTCCATTCGACACCAAGTTGTTGAAGAGTTGATGCAACAAAAAGCACGACACCTGCAATTAAGCCTGTCCACATTGTTTTTATAAACTTGCTTTTGTCAAATTTTTCTCTTTCAAAAAACAGAATTACAGGTATTAATGAAAGAGAGCCAAGCAAAAATCTAATGCCATTAAAAGTGAATACACCAACAAACTCTGCTCCAACTCTTTGTGCTACAAAAGCAAAGCCCCAAATTATTGCAGTTAAAAAGAGCAAAGACGTTGATTTAATTTTTTCTATCATATTAGTCCCCTACACACTAATAGCCACGTTAACCGTGGCTATTTTTTAGATTGCTTTTTTAGTTTTACCCTTTTGAGAAGCTTTTGATGTTAAAACATTTGGTCTTCTGTTTTCATCATATAAAATTTCCGGTTTAGTACCGTCAGCAACACAATCACGAGTTATAATCACCTTGTATATTGTATAGTCTGATGGTACATCATACATAATTGGCATGAGAACATCTTCCATTATGCCACGAAGTCCACGAGCACCGGTCTTCTTTTCAAGAGTTTTTTCTGCTATTGCAACTAAAGCATCATCAGTAAATTCAAGCTCAACATCATCCATTGAGAATAATGCTTTAAATTGCTTTAAGAGAGCATTTTTAGGCTCTGCTAAAATTCTTATTAAATCTTCTTTTGAAAGTTGTTTAAGAGCAGTTATAACAGGAACTCGACCAACAAGTTCAGGAATAAGACCAAACTTAACAAGGTCTTGTGCTATAACCTTTGAATAAACATCTTCAAGCTCAAATTGAGATTTATTTTTAATCTCTGCACCAAATCCAAGTCCTGAATTACCTGAACGTTTTTCTACGATTTTTTCAATACCGTCAAAAGCACCACCACAGATAAACAAGATGTTTGATGTGTCAATTTGAATAAATTCTTGTTGTGGATGTTTTCTGCCACCTTGTGGTGGAACATTTGCAACAGTTCCTTCTAGAATTTTAAGAAGTGCTTGTTGAACACCTTCACCACTTACATCACGAGTAATTGATGGATTTTCACTCTTACGAGCAATCTTGTCAATTTCGTCAACATAAATAATACCGTGTTCTGCTTTTTCTATATCAAAATCTGCTGCTTGAATAAGTCTTAAAAGAATGTTTTCAACATCTTCACCAACATAACCTGCTTCAGTAAGAGTTGTCGCATCTGCAATTGCAAAAGGCACATCAATTATCTTTGCAAGTGTTTGTGCAAGTACTGTTTTACCAACACCAGTAGGTCCTAATAAAACAACATTGCTCTTTTGAATTTCAACATCAGAATCGTCGCCAAGATATATTCTTTTGTAATGATTATAAACAGAAACGCTTAATACTCTTTTTGCATCATCTTGACCAACAACATATTCGTCAAGTGCTGCTTTTATTTCTTGTGGCTTTGGTAAAACTTTTTCTTCAAGTTTAACTTTTTTAGAGTGCCTTGGAGATTTTGTAGCATCACCATCAATAATACCCATACAAAGTTCAATACACTCATCACAAATATAAGCATTTGGCCCTGCAATAAGTTTATTAACTTCGTTTTCAGTTCTGCCACAGAAAGAGCATCTTATTGTTCTTTCTTTTTCGTTTTCTCTTGACATATAAAACTCCTTAAATAAAAAGATTATCTCTTATCAAGTACTTTATCTACAAGACCATATTCCATTGCTTCTTGTGCTGTTAACCAGTTATCTCTTTCAGTATCAACTGCGATTGTTTCGACTGGTTTGCCTGTATTTTCTGCAAGAATTTTGTTTAATCTGTCGCGAGTTCTAAGAATGTGTTCAGCAGTAATTTTAATATCACTTGCTTGACCTTGAGCACCACCTGATGGTTGGTGAATCATAATTTCACTATTAGGAAGTGCATATCTTTTACCCTTTGCACCTGATGAGAGTAAGAATGCTCCCATACTTGCTGCCATCCCCATACAAATTGTAGAAACATCACATTTAATGTATTGCATTGTATCGTAGATTGCAAGACCTGCAGAAACTGAACCACCAGGACTATTAATATAAAGGCTGATATCTTTTTCACTGTCTTGACCTTCAAGATAAAGCAACTGTGCTACTACAAGTGATGCTGTTGCATCATTTACCTCATCAGATAATACGATAATTCTATCATTTAAAAGTCTTGAAAAAATGTCGTACTGTCTTTCCCCTCTGTTAGTTTGTTCAACTACGTATGGTACGAGTGCCATAATGTTACCTCCTATTGCCTTTTAATAGCATTAAAGAATCGCCCTAAAATTATTGGACAATTCTTCAACACTTATACATGTAAATTCAATTTAAATTATTCAGCGTCAGCCTTTTTCTTTGTTGTCTTCTTAGCTGGCTTCTTTTCTGCATCTTCTGCTACTTCGCCTTCTGCCTTTTTCTTTGCAGCTGGTTTCTTTGCAGGTGCTTTTTCTGCAGTTTCTTTCTTTTCTGTTGTCTTCTTAGCAGCTGCTTTTTCTTCTGTAATTACAGCATTTTCCTTAACAAAGTCAATTGCTTTTCTTGACTTAATGTCGCCAGAAATTGTATCTGCTGGAAGAGCCTTCTTAACTGCTTCAACATCCATATTATATGCTTTTGCAAGCTTGTCATATTCAGCATTAAGGTCATCCTCTGAAACTTCAATGCCCTCTGCCTTTACGATTGCTTCAAGAGCAAGTTGAAGTTTAACTTGTGCTTCTGCATTTTCTTTATAGCCTTCTCTAAATTTATCCATTTCCATACCTGTGTACATAAGGTATGTTTCAAGGCTAAGACCTTGCATTTGAAGTCTATAATTAAATTCATCAACAATACCGTCGATTGCTTTTTCAATCATACAAGCAGGAATTTCCGCCTCAATGCCGTTAGCAACTGCATCAAGAAGGTCATTTGTTACCTTGTTGTCTGCATCTGCTTTTTTTGCATCTTCAAGTTGAGACTTAACGCTCTTCTTGAGTTCATCAAGTGTATCAAACTCGCTAACATCCTTAGCAAATTCATCATCAAGAGCAGGAAGCTCTTTCATTGTGATTTCGTGAAGCTTAATCTTGAAAACTGCAGGCTTTGAAGCAAGGTTTTCTTGATATTCTTCTGGGAATGTAACGTTAATGTCAAATTCTTCACCAACTTTATGACCGATAATTTGGTCTTCAAAGCCAGGAATGAATGAGCCACTGCCGATTGCAAGGCTATAACCTTCAGCCTTACCGCCTTCAAAAGCTACACCATCAACGAAGCCTTCAAAGTCGATAATAACTGTATCGTCCTTCTTAACTGCTCTGTCGTCGACACTAACCATTCTTGAGTTTTGTTCTTGCATATTTGCAAGTTCTTTCTTAACTTCGTCAGCTGAAACCTTAACTGCAGGCTTTGTAGCTTTGATACCTTTATACTTACCAAGTTTAACTTCAGGCTTAACTGTTACTTTAAACTTGAGAGCAACGCCTTCTTTGCCAATTTCAGGTACTTCAAGGTCAAATGGTGTATCAACTACATCAAGTCCTGCTTCTTCAATAGCAGATGCTACTGCATCAGGATAAACGATTTCAAGTGCATCTTCATAGAAAACGCCTTCACCATACATTTTTTCAATAAATGTTCTTGGTGCTTTACCCTTTCTGAAGCCCTTTACAGCAATATTTTTTCTTTGCTTGAGATAAGCTTTTTGAATTGCTGCTTCAAAGTCTTCACCACTAACAGCAACTTCAAGTTCGTAGACATTTGTTTCTACTTTGTTTGATGATTTTAACATTTAATATTCCTCCTGAATATCATTGTTTTTATTTTTCTACAAAATTCAATACATTATATCATAGAAAAACTGCAAATACAATATTTTCCACGATTTTTCTTTGCTTTTTAAGCAAAAATATTATAAATTTATCAACTAAAAACTAATATGTAAAGGACAAAATTCTAAATAGTCAGCAGACACAAGTTTAAAATCAATTCCGTATTTTTCTCCGTTTATAGCATTTTTAATAGCACCACCGTGCAAATGACCATAAAAACAACGCTTAATATTGTTTTCAAGTAACACATTTAATATTGGGTCACAGTCTTTGCCTTCTGCCACAGGTGGATAATGAAGAAAAACAACAACTTCTCCACCTAACTCCTTAGCCATATCAATTGAGCGTTGTAGTCTTGCACACTCTCTTGCCAAAACCTTATCGACATTTTCACTTTCTGCATCAAAAAACCAACCACGAGTTCCAGCAATTGCAATATCACCGACTCTGTAAGCATTGTTATGCAAAATCTTAATAGTATCAAAGCCTTTTTCTTCAAGGAATTTATTCATCTTTGATACGGTGTTCCACCAATAATCGTGATTACCTTTCAAGATGATTTTTTGACCGTTTAATTTATTTAAAAACTCAAAATCTGCCGAGCTTTCTTCAAGGCTCATTCCCCAAGAAATATCACCATTTATAATTACAGTATCATTTTCTGTTACTAATTTTTGCCAATTTTTTTCAATACGGCATACATAATCATCCCAGCCTTTAAACACATTCATTGGTTTATCGGTTGAGAAAGATAAATGTGTATCTCCAATAACAAAAACTGACATAGAAAAATCTCCTGTGAATAACTCCTTTTCAAAGTCAAATAATAGAATTGAAAGGAGGTTATTTAAATGACAAATAAAATTACTTGTGATGCTTGCCATTGCACATATAACGACGGACACATGAATTGTACAGCTTCTTCAATTAAAGTAGGTACAAAAAATGCCTGTACTTGTGATGATACAAGATGTGCTACTTTCGAAATGAAAAACGAAAGCAATTGTAAATAAAACAAAAAGTGGAAATCGGCTTAGTCCAATTTCCACTAATTTTTTATAAGGACTTAAATACCTAACATATCAAAAACAACTTGCTTCATATCTTCTTTCTTAGCTACACCTGTAAATCTTGGTGATTTACCTTTAAGTGTTGCAAGTTGTGGTGGTACAGGCTCATTTGATTTTGCATAAAGCTCGTCAACCATATCAAACTCGTTATTTGCTTCAATTTTATCTGTAATCGCTGCAAGTACGCTTGCTGAGAATTTATATGGATTTGCAGTTGAAGCAATAACAGTTGGAGTGTTATCCCCTGTGTTTGCTTTATAGTCGTCATAAACCTTAACAGCAACCGCAGTATGTGTATCGCAAAGATAATTCTTTTCTGCAAAAACCTTGCCAATAGTTTCTTTTGTTTGAGCATCATCACAGCAACCTGCTGCAAACAATGACTTAACTTTTTCAGCAGCATCTGCTGAAACTGTATATTTACCATCAGTTGAAAGTGCATTCATCCACTCTGAAATTTTAGCATCATTTTCACCACAAAGGTGGAAAAGAAGTCTTTCAAGGTTACTTGAAATGAGAATATCCATTGATGGTGATGTTGTGCAATAGAATGCTCTGTTCTTATCGTATGTACCTGTTGTTAAGAAGTCTGTAAGAACATTATTTGCATTTGAAGCACAAATAAGCGTTTTCACAGGCACGCCCATTCTCTTTGCATAATATGCTGCAAGAATGTTACCAAAGTTACCTGTTGGAACAACAACATTCATTTCTTCACCGTTTTTAAGTGAACCATTTTGTATCATATCGCAATATGCAGATACATAGTAAACGATTTGTGGCACAAGACGTCCCCAGTTAATTGAGTTAGCTGAAGAGAATGCAAGTCCATTTTCTTTAAATTTCTTTTCAATATCTTTATCTGTAAAAATCTTCTTAACACCACTCTGAGCATCGTCAAAGTTACCCTCAATAGCACAAACGCTAACATTTGCACCATCTTGAGTTGTCATTTGAAGTTTTTGCATTGGACTAACACCATCAACAGGATAGAATACAAGAATTTTTGTATTTGGAACATCTTTAAAGCCTTCAAGAGCTGCTTTACCTGTATCACCTGAAGTTGCAACAAGAATTACAATTTCAGTATCTTTAACTGTTTTGTTTGCAGAAACTGTGAGAAGATATGGAAGAAGTTGAAGTGCCATATCTTTAAATGCACAAGTTGGGCCTCTCCAAAGCTCAAGAACATTAGCAGTATCGTTAAGCTTATAAAGTGGAGCAACCTTTTCTGAACTGAATTTGCCTGCTTTGTAAGCACCTTCAACGCACATTGAAAGTTCTTCTTCAGTAAAATCTGTGAGATAAAGTCTTAAAACCTCTTTTGCTCTTTCAACATAACTCATTGGTACGAGTTTCTCTATAAACTCAAGAGAGATTTGTGGAATTTCTGTTGGAACAAAAAGTCCACCCTCAGATGAGATACCCTTTGCAATTGCTTGAGCTGCAGTAACCTTTACTGATTTATCTCTTGTACTTGTATAATACATATAAACACATCCTTTTCGTGTGGTATTCTATCATAAAATATTATATATTTCAATCTATTTTTATTTACCTTCGGCATCAAATGCATTTTCAATGAAATTGAGCTTTTCTGGTCTTTCACCATCGAAATAAACCTCAATAATATCAAATCTTGGTTGACGCTTCATTTTGTAGTTTTGCAGAAAAAACTGTGCAGTTGCAATTATTCTTTCACGCTTTGCCAAGTCAACTGCATCTGCAGGGGCAGAAATCATACCTTTTGTTCTTGTTTTAACCTCAACAAAGGCAACATATTTTTTATCTTCTGCAATTAAATCTATCTCGCCAAATCTTGTTTGATAGTTTGCAGATAGAATGTCATATCCGTGAAATCTTAAATATCTTGCAGCAATTGTTTCACCATATTTACCAAGCATTGCTGTATTCATTTTATTCACCTAAAATTTTCTTCAAAAAGCTTCTTCTATGTATCTCTGAAACACCATATTTTTCAAGCATTTCATAGTGAAGTTTTGTGCCATAGCCTTTATGCTTTTCAAAGCAATATTCAGGATATTTTTTAGCCATTTCAAGCATATATCTATCACGGCTTACCTTTGCAAGAATTGATGCTGCAGCAACAGACATACTCTTGCCATCACCTTTAATGATAGTTTCATCAGTTATTGAAAGACCAGGATGCTGATTGCCATCCACTAATGCATAATCAGGCTTAACATCTAAACCCTCTACTGCCCTTCTCATTGCGAGAAAAGTTGCATTAAGAATATTAATTTCGTCAATTTCTTGCTCTGTTGCTATACCTATAGAATAAGAAACTGCCTTTTCACAAATTATATCAAAAAGTTGTTCTCGCTTTTTTTCTGTAAGTTTTTTTGAATCATTAAGCCCTTCAATTTCTAAGCCTAATGGCAATATTACTGCAGCAGCATAAACAGGACCTGCAAGCGGTCCGCGACCTGCTTCATCAATGCCACAAATCACTTTATAGCCTTTATTCAAGGCATTTTGTTCATAAGAATAATCCATTATTTTTCAGGCCTTTCAAGAGAAATTGCACCAAGTTTGCCGCCACGATATTCGTCTAAAAGCATAACTGACACACGCTCTGTATCAATTTCTCCACCTTTAATCATCATACCACGTTTTTTGCCAATCATTTCAAGCAATTCCCAAGCTTCTTTGTCTTGAAAATCATTAACTTTATATCTTTCAACAAGTCTTTCAGGATAGTTATTTTTCATAACCTCTAAAAGTCTTACTGCAAGAGTTTCACTATCAAGAATTTCATCCTTTACAGAGCCAATAAATGCAAGTTTATCGCCAACAGCAGGGTCATCAAATTTAGGCCACAAAACACCCGGAGTATCAAGCAACTCAATGCCATTACCGATTGCAAACCATTGATTATGTCTGGTTACACCTGCTTTATCGGCAACCTTTGCTTTTGCAGCACCTGCCATTCTGTTAATAAATGAAGATTTACCGGTATTAGGAATACCTACAACCATAATTCTCAAGGCTTTTCCCGGCATACCTCTATCTTCATTTTGTTTAATTTTATCTTTTAAAACCTCACGAACAGTTGAATAATAAGCATTTAATCCTTTGCCTGTTCTACAGTCAACAGGAAGAGCTGTTATGCCTTTATTTTTGTAATACTCAATCCATTGATTTGTTGTGTTTTTATCTGCCAAATCACATTTATTAAGCAAAACAATTCTTGGCTTATTATTAACAAGTTCTTCAAGCTCAGGGTTTGAACTACTATATGGAATTCTTGCGTCAATTATTTCTGTTACGCCATCTACAAGAGAAAGACTTTCTTTAATAAGTCTTCTTGTTTTCGCCATATGTCCAGGGAACCACTGAACAATCTGTTTTTGATTATCTCCCATTTTTTACTCCTAATTATGAGTTGAATAATTCTTTTTCGCCAAATCTATAAAAAACTTTACCTAAAACACGACGTTCATCAATAAAGCCAATCATTGGAATTCTACTGTCTGCAGAATTATTTCTATTATCACCCATTACAAACAAATGGCCCTCAGGCACTACAAATTCACCTGACATATATTGTGGAAAAAATGACATTTGCTCTTTAATATATGGCTCATCAATTTCTTGACCATCTACCACAAGTTTTCTTGATATTGGGTTAAATGAAACAGTTTGTCCACCAACTGCTACAACTCTTTTTATAAGCACATCTTCTGTCATATATCTTTTATTTATTACAAGTACATCGCCAGTTTTATACTCTTTTGACATTGTTGTAATCAATAAATTGTCACCATGTTCAAGTGTGTTTTCCATTGACTCACCTGAAACTGTTGATAATTTAAAGAAAAAAGTAAAGATAATACTGACCGCTATTAAAGCAGTCAGTAAAACAGAAGCTATTTCATAAATTGTTTCAAAGGTTTTATTATTTGTTTTCATAGTTATCTATTTTCCATTCTCCAAGTGGGAAAACTCTTGCGTTAACAACACCTAAAACATATCTTTCATCAATAAATTTATACTCTTTCATTCTGCTATCAGAAGAATCTTCACGATTATCGCCCATTACAAACAAGCATCCTTCAGGTACTACAACAGGATATGAAAAGCCGTTATATCTTAAAGTTTTGCCGATTATATAAGGCTCTTGCAACATTACGCCATTAATATAAACATTGTTTTCAACATCAATATTAATTTCGTCCCCTGCTTTTGCAATAACGCGTTTAACAAGTGGTTTATCAAACTGTGTAACAACTACAATATCGCCTCTCTCAATTTCTTTTGAAGTTGGAGACACCATTAAAACATCGCCATTATCTAATGTTGGAAACATTGACTGACCTGTAACACCTACAATTCTAAAAAGGAATGTAAATGCTATAAAAATTAACAAAAGTGATGTAACAATTGTATCAAGCCAACTATAAACTGAAGGCCATATTGACTTTTTCTTTTTTTCTTCAACTTCTACACTTTCAAAAGAAATTGAAACTTCTTCTGTTTTTCTCATTTTATCACCTATTTGATTTCTTCTGCTATAGAACAAAGTCTATTTAATCTGTGGTTTACTCCCGAACGTGAAATTTCAAGAGCTTCACTTAATTCTCTTAATGACATCTCAGGATTTTCAAGTCTTATTTCTGCTATTTTTCTCAAATCATCAGAAAGAAATGACAAACCTACTTTATTTTTTATATGTAAAATTGCTTCAGTTTGTTTTCTTGCTGCATCGAGTGTTTTATCAAGATTTGCACTTTCAAAATTCAATTTACGATTAACATTATTACGAACATCTTTATACATTTTCACGCCCATTACTTCTAACGAAGCGTTATAAGCACCCATTGCCGTTAATATGTCTTCAATTGCTTCACTATCCTTAAAGTAAACAACATAGTTTGAATTTCTTACAATGCTTTTTGGCTCAACATTAAGCTCTTCGTAATCTTCAATAAAAAGCTTTAAACCTTTACTCAAATTAAGAAATGGTACAACAAATTCAAGATGATAACTTTTGTTAGGGTCATTTACAGTTCCACAAGTGAGAAAAGCACCTCGTAAAAAAGAAAGCTTACAACACTCATCAGTAAAGTTTGCCCAATTTATACGAGCAGTACTACCCTTTTTGTCATATCCGAAAAGTTCCAAAACCTTTTTTCTATCTTCAGCTTTTGTAACTTCAATTTTAAATTTTCCAGCGTCAGATTTTTCAACTGTAGGTTCAACGCCACAAACCTTTTTTAAAACTTCGCAATATCTATCTGCAATTCCTGAATGTTCTGTCAAGAGAGATACATCATATGAAGAAAATCCCCTTGAAAAGAGCAACATACCATAAGCAAAGGCATGAAGACAACATTCTTTTTCAATTTCAGCAGATAAAATTTCGTTTTTTACATCGGCAGAAAAAGACATTATGAATTTCCTTATCTATTTATATCTCTATGATAAGAGGAAACATTGTATCCCTTATCTTTAATACTTTGTTTTACAAGTTCAGCAAAAACTACTGAACGATGTTTACCACCTGTGCAACCAATAGAAATTGTCAACTGGCTTTTTCCTTCTGCTCTATAAAGAGGCACTAAATAATTTATTAAATCAAGAAGCTTTGGAACAAGACCTTGAGCCTGTTCAAACTGCATAACATAATCCTTTACTTCACTTTCTAATCCAGTACGATTTTTAAGTTCTGGCACATAGAAAGGATTTGGCAAACATCTAACATCAAAAACAAGGTCAGAATCTTTTGGAACTCCATATTTAAATCCAAATGAAGCAACATTGATTTTCATAGTGTTTACAACATCGTCCAAGAACAGCTTTGCAATTCTTTCTTTAAGTTTTGCAGTATTAAGAAGTGATGTATCCACTATAAAGTCAGCAATATTTCTCGCCTTTTTAAGAAGTTCTCTTTCTTTAGCAATAACATCTTGTAACTCTTGAGTTTTATTGTTAGAAAGCGGGTGTTTTCTTCTTGTCTCTTGATATCTGCGCATCAGCACTTCGTTATCAGCATCAATAAAAAGAATTTTATATTCAACCTTCATTACTCTTAATTCTTCAAGTGCATTGAAAAGGTTTGAGAATGAATCACCTAAACGGATATCAGCAACAAATGCAACTTTTTCACGTTGTTCTTCAGAGTCATGTAAAAGTTTAACAAAAGTAGGAATTAACTGTGGTGTCATATTATCAACGCAGAAAAAGCCTATATCTTCTAATGTATCAATTGTACAAGATTTTCCTGCACCGGACATACCAGTTACAATAACAAGTTCCATTTTACTCCTACTCTCCTATAATTTTTACCTCTGTTTCAAGGTTTACGCCAAATTTATCAAATACAATTTTTTGAACATCTTTAATTAAAGTAATAATATCAGTTGCAGTTGCACCATCTTTATTGATTACAAAACCTGCATGCTTTTCACTTACCTGTGCTCCACCTACTGTGTATCCCTTTAATCCGCTCTGTTCAATCAAAGCACCTGCAAAATATCCAACAGGACGTTTAAATGTACTGCCTGCACTTGGATATTCAAGAGGTTGTTTATCTCGTCTTCTTGACATTTTATCATTCATTGAAGCTTTGATTTCAACTTTATCTGCTTTTTTTAGTTTCATAATTGCAGAAACAATTGTGAAGCCATTGTCTGTATAAGCACTTCTACGATAGTCTAAATCAAGGTCTTCACCAACGATTTCACCAACGTTGCCATCGTTATCAATATGCTTACTGCTTAAAAGAACATCCTTCATTTCTCCACCATAAGCACCTGCATTCATATAAACAGCGCCACCAAGTGTACCTGGAATTCCATAAGCAAACTCAAGTCCTGACAAAGAATTTTCATAAGCAAAATTGCAAAGTGCTTTCATAGTAGCACCTGCTTCACAATAAATTGTTTCTTCATCAAGTAAACAAATTTTAGAAATATCTGAACCGATTTTTATAACAATGCCGTTAAATCCATTATCGCTAATTAAAAGATTTGAACCATTGCCAATCACAAGATAATTCACTTGTTTATCTATACATTCCTTCAAAATCTTTGAAAGTGTATCAACTGAATTAGGTTTAATCAATAACTTTGCACATCCACCTGCTTTAAAGCTTGTATATCTGCTCATTGGTGCATTGAATTCAGTTGTAGCACCAAGCTTTTCAGCTAATAATGCAATTTCGTTATACACAGAAAAACCTCTCTTTAAAATTAGTCTTCAAGTAATGATGCACCGATAAGTGCAGCTTCTTCGCCCAATACTGCAGCACAAATTTGTGTTTGAATTTTTGCATTTATACTGTAGTGTTCATTGTTAACATAGTGTCTGATTGGATAAAGTAATGATTCACCCTCTGTACCAATGCTACCACCGATACAAAGAATTTTTGGTTGGAAAATGTTGATAACATTAACAACGCCAACTGCAATATAGTGAATATATTGGTTAACAACTGTACGAGCAACTATATCACCATCTTGCATTGCTTCAAATGCAGTAAATGATTCAACTCGTTTCATATCACCATCAACCATATCCCACATAAGAGTATTAAAGTTTTTACTCATAGCGTCTTTTGTTTGTTCAATCAATGCTTTTGTTGATGCATATGCTTCCCAACAACCACGTCTACCACAACCACAACGCTCGCCACCTAATTTGATAACCATATGACCGATTTCGCCCGCAGCATCATTACAACCACGAACAAGCTTACCATTCATAACAATGCCTGCGCCAATACCGTTACCAATTGTAACGAAAACAAATTGGTCAACGCCGTTGCCTGCACCTGCAATAGCCTCACCAAGTGCTGCACAGTTAGCATCGTTTTCAATAAATACTTTTTTGTTGTATTCGTCTTGAAGCACTTGTCTTAAAGGATAGTTATCAAATGCCAAGTTACTTGCATATTCAACAACGCCATTTGCTCTATCAACACTACCTGGAGTTGCAACGCCAATTAATTCAACATCATCAAGGCTAACGTTTGCATTTTTAATTGAAGCATTGATTGCTTGTTTCATAAAGTCAACAATCTTGCCTGCTTCTTCACTGCCCATAAGTTTTGCATAGCCTTTACCGAGAATTCTGTTTTTCTCATCAACAACACCTGCGACAATATTTCTTGCGCCTAAGTCAATACCAATTCTATACATTCAAAAATCCTCCTTAATAGTTTTGCCAAATGTCAACTTCTTGAGCCTTTGGTTCATAGCCATCATCCATACCAAGATGATGAAGAAGTTCACGTGCTGCATTATATCCCATTTTCTTTTGTCTGTTGTTCATTGCAGCACATTCAATGATAACCGCAAGATTTCGTCCCGGTTTAACAGGTACAACAGTCAAAGGAATTTTAATATCCATAATTGTTATGTATTCATTATCAAGTCCCATACGGTCATAAACCTTTGTGCTGTCCCATGGTTCAAGCTGAATAACCATATTAATTTTTTCAGTAAGTTTAACTGCACCCATACCAAAAATTCTACGAGCATTGATTATTCCTATGCCACGAAGTTCGATAAAATGACGAATGTTATCAGGTGCGGAGCCTACAAGTGTTTTTGCCGATGCTTTTCTAATTTCAACTGCATCATCTGCAATAAGACGGTGTCCACGCTTAATAAGCTCAATTGCAGTTTCGCTCTTACCAACTCCACTATCACCTACAATAAGCACACCCTCACCATAAACCTCAACAAGGACGCCATGTCTTGTAATACGAGGTGCAAGTGCTGTACCAAGAAAATAAATAATAGATGACATACAAGCAGATGTTGCTTCTGATGTTCTAATTACTGAAACTTTATATTTTTTTGCAAGGTCAAGCATACCGTCAAGTGGTTCAAGACTTCTTGTTAAAATAATTACCGGTGGTTGTTTACTGAAAAGACAGTCAAGTCTTTCAATTTGTTTTTCTTTTGAGAAAGACTTCACGAACTCCATCTCTGAATGACCTATGAATTGAACACGAGCAGGGTCAAAATATTCATCTGCACCTGCAAGGATAAGTCCAGGTCTGTTTACTTCTTGTGAAGTGATTGAAATCTCACTTGCATCACAAGGCAAATAAAGTGTTTCAAAGCCAAATTCGGATATAATTTTCTCAAGTGTTACGGAGTATTTAGATGCCATTAAGCCCATTTCCCCTTTATAGAAATATAATTATCTATATTATATATTATAATTTAATATTTTCCAATAGTTTTTTACAAAAAAGTTTAAAAAATTAAGCCCGACAGGATATTTCCCATCGGACTTTTTTAGTCAGAAAACTTATTTCATATTTTGTTCATAAGACTTAATCATCTTTTTAACCATCTGACCGCCAACTGAACCTGCTTCCTTTGAAGTGAGGTCGCCGTTATAGCCTTGCTTAAGGTTAACGCCTACTTCAGAAGCTGCTTCCATCTTAAATTTGTTAAGAGCTTCACGAGCTTCAGGTACTACGCTCTTTGAATTTCTAGCCATTTCTTTACACCCCTATCCTAATAATTTTCTTTTTGCGTTTGCAATAGTATTGTTCACGGTATTTTGAAAATTATTATTGTTTTTTATTGTCAATTTTTGTAATCTCTCAATGACTTGAAAACATAGCCCTCTGCCCTTGCTTTATCAATGATTTCACTTAAAGCATTTGCATTGTCAGGTGATACCGAGTGAAGCAATATTACTGCACCAGGATGAAGTCTCGATAACACAGTTTCACAAGCATATTTTGCACCTTTTTGGTTATTTAAGTCCCAATCGGCATATGCTAAAGACCAGAAGACACTTGTAAAACCTAAATCTTCGATGGTAGCTAATGCTATTTCTGAATATTCACCTTTTGGAAATCTAAAATAAGGCTCACTATAATTAAAATTTGTTCTTAAATATTCGTCCATTACCAAAACTTCGTTTTTCATTTGCTCTACTGAAATTTCGGCAAAAGACGGATGAGTTACTGAGTGATTGCCAACTATATGCCCCTCGTCTATCATTCTTTTAATAAGCTCAGGGTTTTCTTTTACTTGTGGTAATGTGCAAAAGAATGCAGCATTTACGCCTTTTTCTTTTAAAACATCAAGAATTTTTGATGTGTATCCGTTTTCATAGCCACAGTCAAAGGTTAAATATAGCACCTTTTCTTTTGTTGTTGTATCAAGGCAAAAGGCTTTAAAGTTTTTATTTTCAAAGAACTTTTGAGCATTCTGTGAAATCTCGTGTGCCTTACCATTTTTTGCAACGCCATAGCTATGAGCAATTTTCTTATTTGAAAGATTATTTGTATTCTTATTTTCTGCAAGAATTTGTGGTGCCGTTTCTGTTTCTGTTGTAATTTTATTCATATTACAAGATGCCAATAAAACCATTGACAATACAACACAAAGCATTTGAAATAGTTTCTTCATTTATCCACCTATTTCATCATATTGTTCATATTATCAACAACATTTGTAATTGTATTTACGGCCTTTTTTGCAGTTTTCTTCATCTTTCTTTTTGTTGAGTTTTTTGTCATAGCAGTTGTCATAGCAAGGGCTGCAGTACCTGCAAGCATTGTAGCACCTGCTACTTTATACATATTATTTTTGTCCATGGTCATTCTCCTTTCATAAAAATTTGCTCATTTTTTGTGAGCAATAATATTTTTTGATTTAAAATTAAAAAAATTATGAAAATCTATTTTAAAATATTTCTAAAAATGTTATACTTTTGTTTGGAAAAATTTTGTAATCAAAGGTGATTTTTATGACACTCAATATTGTTATGGTTGAGCCTGAAATTCCACAAAATACAGGCAATGTTGCAAGAACTTGTGCTGCAACAGGTGCAAGACTTCATCTTGTGGGTAAAATGGGTTTTACTCCTGATGATAAGAAGTTAAAAAGAGCAGGTCTTGACTACTGGTATTTGCTTGATATTACTTACTACGACTCATTAGAGGAATTTTTTGAGAAAAACAAAGGTGGAAACTTTTTCTATTTTTCAACAAAAGCACAACACAGACACAGTGATATAAAATATCCTGACAACACATATCTTGTTTTTGGTAAAGAAACTGCAGGTTTACCTGAAAAATTACTTTTTGAAAATGCTGACAGATGTGTTAGAATTCCTATGATTGATGAAGCAAGAAGCTTAAATCTCTCAAATGCAGTTGCAATTGGAGTTTACGAAACCTTAAGACAATGGGACTATCCACAATTGCTGGAAAGCGGCGAGTTGAGAAACTACAACTGGGGCGACCAACAATAAATGCAAAATGCAGAATAAATATAAAAAGCACTTATGAAATCAATCATAAGTGCTTTTTTAATTAAACAAATATTGTAAGAACAAATATTAAAGTTCCAACTACTAGCATCGGTATCGAAATTACCATGCAAAAAGGAATCGTCAAGCCTTTTATGTATGCTCTTTGTGGTTTGTTTTTCTGATAAATTATTTTAACAGTATAATTCAAAATTCCTTTTGTTCCACCTGTTCCATCAGCAATATTATATTCTTGATTATTCACACGATAGGAATACACATAATTCGTATAATGTTTATACCATCTACCATTGAACCTACCTTTATAAACATTTCTCTCAAGGTTAGTAGATTTTAAATAACCGTTTGTTTTTTTAATATTACTTTTTCTAAAACCAAACCAAATATAAAAATTATAAAAAGAGATTGCTAAAAATAAAATACTAATTGCAAAGCAAAAAAATTCGATAAAAATCATAAAATATTAACCTTTAATTCGGCGTCGTTATATTTATAAAACTTTCTATCCTCAAGTGCCCAAAGTCTTTGAGTAAACTCACCTTTTTCAACACCACTTACAGCATCCATAATCTCATATATTCTTGCATCCATTAAGTCAAGCTGTGAAAGAAGCTCTGCTTCAAGGAAGGATGGTCTAACTGCTGCACCAAAATCAGGCTCACCGTGATGAGATAAAATCATATGTTGTAAAAGCATTGATTTTTCGTTGTCAATATTAAGAACTTTTGCTGCTTCGGCAACCATCATTGCTCCTTTAACAAGGTGTCCAATAAGATTACCTTCAACTGTATAGCCTGAAGCTATACCTGTTTCACGGACTTCAAACTCAACAGTTTTAGCAATGTCGTGAAGAATTGCTCCAGAAATAAGCAGCTCTCTATTCACAAATGGATAAACCTTACAAATACTTTCACAAAGTTTAACTATTGAAGATGTATGCATTAAAAGTCCACAACGAATAGCGTGGTGAAGTCTAAATGCTGCAGGAAAAAACAAAATCTTTTCTTTGTTGTTTTCAAGCAAATATGTAACTATTTTCTTAAGTTCTTCATCTTTAAAATTATTAACAGTTGTCAACAAGAAGTTGAGCATATCTTCACCACTATAATCTGCAGTTTTAACATAGTCTTCAACATTAACATTGTCCCCTGCAATAACAGGTCTGATTTTTTCAATTCTGAATTGGTCTTTACCGTTATATTGAGAAATTTGACCTCTTACCTTTACGAACATATCATTTTCAAATTTGCCTTGCACGTCTTCAATGTAATCCCAAAGCTTTGCAAAGATTTCGCCATCTTTATCTGCAAGGACAATGTCAAGATATGTGTTACCATTTTTTGCAGTTTTTTTATCACATTGTTTGATTATGGCAAAGCCCTCAACCAAACCATTGTTACCGATTTCTTTAAAATTCATAGTATTTGATGTCCTTTCATTTTCTATTTATTATTATACACTTTAGGCATTTATTAGTCAACCAAAAAGCATTTTTTCTGTGTTGTGCTCTGCTATAAATATACCACACAAAACTGCAGTAAAAAGCATAAATAATATTGAAGAAATTATAAAATTTTTAACTGTATTTTTTAGTTCTTGCATTATTTGACATACTCCTCTAACAATTTTGATAATGAATCAGCAAAAATTCTTGCTGAATATATTGACTCAACAAGAGTATTAGCATCTGTGCCGATTTCAATAGTCAAGGCACATGGGATTAAATCCATATTATATTTTCTGCTACAAAAAAGCAGCGGTCTTGCAATTTTAGGGTTATCAGTTACAAGTTGTTGTTGAAGCTTAAGTGCAAATGATAAATTCTTTTCCCAGTTTGGAAAATCGGTTACACTGCCATCTTCACAACCGGTTACAACGGAGATTTGTGATACTTTTTCGTCATTTATTATTGTTGTTGGTTTTATTCTCGTACCATCCTTGAGATAAATCGAATCTCTATGAATATCAAGAACAATTTGTATTGATGGATATTGCTTTAAAATTTTGCTTATATTTTCTCTTGCTCTTTCGTATGCACCTGAATATTGTTCATCATAAACGGTTGTATCGTGTATTGTTTTAAAGCCTTTTTCTTCTAAAACCTTACAGATTTCTTCACCTATTTTTATCATATTTTCATCGGTGTTTGTGCTCAAGGATGAGCGTTCAAGAGTATAAAATCCTCTATCAAGCAACTCATAAGTTTCACTTGAATGAGTGTGATAAATGAGCACCGCAGGTTCATTTTTATTGATTGTTGCATAAACTTTTTTATTTAAATAATCATCAATATTTATTGTATGATTTTGTGTTGTGTTCCTAATGAAAATTCCGTTGAACTCAGATGTGGCATTTTGAGTGCTATAATCAACTTCTCTTATTATTCCGTCATTTGACGAGTTTGCATATTTTTTCTCTGCATTTGCTAAAAGAAGTATTACATCTTGTGGCAAATCAGTTTTTAAAACTGTGTTTGATGATGAGTTTGTAGCACTATTTCCAAAAATATTACCGTTTGTTAAATTATTTATGCTGTTGTTTTTAAGATTTTCATATGGAAAAATAACATTAAAACCTGTATCAACAATATTTGTGATTATTTTGGAAAAATCGCTTGTAAAAATAAGAGTTAAAACTACAACAGTTGCCATAAACATCAAAAATGTTTTTTTATAGTCTTTTCTGGTTGTCCGTCTTTTCAAAAAATCATCTCATTTCATATTTACTAATAATAAATATGAGAGATTTATGAAAATAATTCTATGCAAGTGCAAGAAAAGTTTCAGGCTCTAATTCAGGTTGAATTGCACAGTTTATGCTTAGAGCTATGAGAGATGCTGCTCTTTCTATTATTAAATCAATGTCTTTTGGAGTTACAATCATACTTTCTGTTTCTTTTGAAATACTTTTCGGCTCTTTTACAAGGTCATATGCCATTGTTACACCGTCAACAACCGTTGGTACGCCTATTGCAATTACCGGTATTCCTAAGGTTTTTTCACTAATTTCTGCTCTTGAATTACCAACACCAGAGCCTGGAGTAATGCCTGTATCTGTTATTTGAATTGCTTTGCCCAATCGTGATAAGGATGATGATGCTAAAGCATCAACCACAATTACAACTTGAGGTTTTACGATATTTACAATGCCTTTTATATATTCAACAGTTTCAATTCCTGTTTGTCCTAAAACGCCTGTAGATATTGCAGAAACATAATTTATTTTTTCTGAACCTATATCTATTTTCATTTCTTTATCAAGATGTCTTGTTGCAAAAATCTGCTTTGAACACAATGGACCTAAAGCATCAGGAGTTATGTTTTCATTACCGAGTCCAACAACCAAAATTGACTCACACTCAATTGGCAAAAGCGATTTTATGCTATCAGAAATCACTATTAATCTATTGTCTGTAATTTCACTTTCGTGTGAAAATTCAGTAAGCTCAATTGTAATATACTTTCCTACTGGTTTTCCAATTGTTTCTTCACCTGTTTTGTCTTTAATTT
>JAZNWZ010000088.1:0-17645 GCA_045593645.1 Candidatus Fimenecus sp.
AGAAAGGTCTTGCTTATGTTGATGACCTTACTGCTGATGAAATCAGAGAATATCGTGGCACATTAACAGAAGCAGGTAAAAACAGCCCTTACAGAGACAGAAGCATTGAAGAAAATCTTGATTTATTCAAGAGAATGACTGACGGTGAATTTCCTAACGGTGCAAGAGTACTTCGTGCAAAAATTGATATGGCTGCTGCAAATATCAATATGAGAGACCCTGTAATTTACAGAATTGCACATATCTCTCACCACCAAACAGGCGACAAATGGTGTGTTTACCCAATGTATGACTTTGCTCATCCATTGTCAGATGCTAAGGAAGGCGTTACACACTCTCTTTGCTCACTTGAATTTGAAAATCACAGACCACTTTATGACTGGTTCTTACAAGCGCTTGATATTCCTACTCCACCAAGACAAATTGAGTTTGCTCGTCTTAATCTCAACTATTGTCTTACAAGTAAGAGAAAGTGCTTGGCACTTGTTCAACAAGGTATTGTTGATGGTTGGAACGACCCAAGAATGGCAACTCTCAGTGGTATGAGAAGACGTGGTTATACTCCACAAGCTATTCGTAATTTCTGTGAAAAAATTGGTGTTTCAAAGGCATATTCAGTTGTTGACTATGGTCTTTTAGAGTCTTGTGTTCGTGATGACCTTAATGCTAATGCTCCAAGAGCTATGGCTGTGCTTCGTCCACTTAAGGTTGTTATTGATAACTATCCTGAAGACAAGACAGAAACACTTCAAGTTGAAATTCATCCTGAACACCCTGAAATGGGCACTCGTGCAGTTACATTTGGCAAGACAATTTATGTTGAGCAAGAAGACTTTATGGTTGAGCCTGTTAAAAAGTATTTCAGACTTTTCCCTGGCAACGAAGTTCGTCTTAAGAGTGCATATTTCGTTAAGTGTGTAGGTTATGATACAGATGAAAACGGCAATGTTACTTGCGTTCACTGCACATATGACCCTGAAAGCAAGGGTGGTAACTCACCTGACGGCAGAAAAGTTAAGGGCACTCTTCACTGGGTAAGTGAAGCAGACAGCTTTAAGGCAGAAGTTAGACTTTATGACAGACTTTTCAATGCTGAAAACCCATCTGACGAAACTGCAGGTGAATTTACAAACAACCTTAATCCTGACTCTCTTGTTGTTCTTAAAGATTGTCTTGTTGAAGGTGGACTTAAAGAGGGTCTTAAAGCAGGAGATACCTTCCAATTTATGAGACAAGGTTACTTCTGTGTTGATATTACATCCAACGAAGAAAATGTTGTGTTCAACAGAACAGTACAACTTAACTCTTCTTGGGGAAAGTAATGGGTGATTATTATGAGTAAAAACAAACAAGTAAAAAAACCAAAGCAAAAAGCAACTGCTTTTGACATTGTTTACAGAGTTGTTACTGCGTTAATTGGTATCGCGATTTTCCCATTGGTATATTTCTTAAAGCTTATTTACATTGAAGTTAGTAGTTTAAATCTTTTAGGTGGTGGCACACCATCTACTACATACTTTGAAGCAGGTATTGCAGATGTTGTAAGTGGCGACTATGCCCCAATGTTTGAATCACTTTCTTCAGGTAATGAAGGTTATTTTTCTGGTCTTCTCTCTTTAGATATGTATAAGCCTGTTATTGTATCTGCAATTTTTCTTATTCTTGCACTTGTAGTTGTAGCAATTATCGTTATATTTGCAGCAGTTTCAAGCAAGGCAAAGCCTGTTGTTTATCTTTCTATTGCAGGTATTCTCTCAACACTTATTTCATATTTCTGCTTTAATCAGCTCTTTGCTGCTAAAGCACTTGCAGAGGGCTACACACTTGCAGACCTTTTAAACACAAGTGATTATTTATCAAACTTAATTTTTGGTACTCTTGTTGGTAGTGTTACTAACATTCATCTTTGCGAAGCATTCTCAGCAGTATTCTTTGGATTAGTTGCAATTTTAATCTGGTCTTTAGCAGTACATATTGTAAACTATAGTGAAGACAAAGAAGCACAACAAGAAAGAGAAGCAAAGAAAGCAGTTAAAGAGGCAAAGAAAACTGCTAAAGATGCTAAAAAAGCTGCTAAGGAAGCAAAAGAAATAGCAAAAGATGCAGATAAGGCAGCAAAGGAAGCTAAAAAAGCTGCTAAAGAAGCTGTAAAAGCTGCAAAAGAAGTTAAAGAATCACAAGAAGAAACAAACGAATAAGCTTCTTAAAAGCAAAAATAAAAGCAGTCAGTTTATACTGACTGCTTTTTTGTTGTAGTTTTTAGTTGTTTTCAAGATTCTTTTGAGACTGCATTTTGAGATATGCATTGATAAATCCATCAATATCGCCATCCATAACTGCATTTATATTACCGTTTTCAAAAGATGTTCTGTGGTCCTTTGCAAGTGTATATGGCATAAACACATATGAACGAATTTGGCTACCCCATGCAATTTCTTTGTGGTCGCCTTTAATATCTTCAATCTTTGCAAGGTGCTCACGCTCTTTAATCTCAATAAGCTTTGATTTAAGCATTGTCATTGCAACTTCTCTGTTTTGATGTTGGCTACGCTCAACCTGACAAGAAACAACAATGCCTGTTGGCTTGTGAGTAAGACGAACTGCTGATGATGTTTTATTAACTTTTTGTCCACCTGCACCACTTGCACGATAAACTGCCATTTCAATATCGTCAGGGTTGATTTCAACATTAACATTCTCGTCAATTTCTGGCATTACTTCAAGAGATGCAAAAGATGTGTGTCTTCTGCCTGATGCATCAAACGGTGAAACACGAACAAGACGGTGAATACCTGCTTCACTCTTCATAAAGCCATAAGCATTTTCACCTTCAATAAGAATAGATGCAGATTTAAGTCCTGCTTCATCACCATCAAGATAGTCAAGTGTTGAAACCTTGTAGCCGTGGCGTTCACCCCAACGGTTATACATTCTGAAAAGCATTTGTGCCCAGTCCTGAGCTTCTGTGCCACCTGCACCTGCATGGAATGTAAGAATTGCATTTTTTGAATCGTATTCACCTGTAAGAAGTGTTGCAAGAGTTTGATTATCAAGACCTTTTTCAAAAAGCTCTACACTTTCAAGACATTCGTCAAAAAGTGATTCGTCCTCTTCTTCATCAGCCAAATCAATCATAACAAGGGCATCTTCAAAATCACTTTTGAGCTTTTCATAGGTTGCAACCTTGTTCTTAAGAGTACTTGTTTTTTGCAAAACCTTTTGAGAATTTTGAAGGTCATCCCAAAAGCCGTCTTGTGCTGCTTGCTCTTCAAGACTTGCAATTTCTTTTCTCATCTTTTCAAGACCTAATGCCTCTGCAAGATTTTTAAGCTCGTCTTCATGAGCAGAAAGTCGTAATTTTAATTCTTCATATTGAAGCATAAATGTACCTCACTTAAAATGTGTTTGCTTGTATCACTTGTCCGTTAATGGCATAAAATGTATTAAGACAACCGTGGTTTAAAAAGTATACGGTAGGCTTTGCCTCTTAATAGCCATATGCTTTTACGGATTTGATATATTTTCTTGTGTTGTGCCGTCTTCTGTTGAAGCTTCATCTGTTGATGACTCTTCTTCAGAGGATGGCTCTGTTGTTTCAATGTTTTCTATAAGTTCATCACTTGTTGTTGATTCTTGTGTTGGTATATCTACTGATGTTGCAATTTCAGGAGTTGTTGTGTTTTGAATTGCTGAGATATAATATCCGCCATCTTTTGCACGAAGTGTAACCTTAATATATTTATCAGGTGTTGGCTCAACCATTTCACCATTTTCGTTTTGTTCCCAAGCACTTGCGTTAAGACAAGCAACTGTCAAAACAATTGTACCTGCAGTTTCTTCTTTTTCAACTACTTTTGGTGTGTAAATTGGAGTAACACTTGTAAGTGGAATGAAATATTTGCCTGTTGCCTCGTCATAAGTAAACTCATAACCATAACCAAGAACTGTTGCATGAGTTGCCTGAAGCTCTGTCCCAAAAAGCTTTACAAATGCTTTTTCAACATCTTCTTTTGGAATTTCAAGTCCGTTTTCTGTTGTTGGATAAGTGTCAGGTGAAATATCACTTTTAAGAATTGACCAGATTGAAATTTCAACAAGCTGATTCATATCTGCCTTTGTAATATCATCAAACGCATCAGGGTCAATAAGAACAACCGGTGTAAGAAGCTTATTATATTCACTATAATCTTCTCTCTTGTCTATTGACTTGTCAATGGCTTTAATTGCAGTTACTGCAATTGACACAATACCCACAATTGCCAAAACAATTATAATCATACCCACAGGAAAAGCTGCTTTGTGAGTCCCCTTGTGTTTTTTTACAACTTCTTTTTTCTCTGCCATTTTTGCACCTCTTATCTAACTTGACCGTTACCGTAAATCTTATATTTAAATGAATTTAACTGTGGAAGTCCCAAAGGTCCTCTTGCATGAAGCTTTTGTGTTGAAATTCCTATTTCTGCACCAAAGCCAAATTCACCACCATCAGTAAATCTTGTGCTTGCATTGTGATAAACTGCAGATGAATCAACACTATTAAGGAATTTTTCTGCATTCTCTATATTATTTGTAATAATGCTCTCACTATGACCTGATGAGTATTTTCTAATATGCTCAATAGCATCGTCAAGTGAAGAAACAACTTTAACTGACATTTTATAATCAAGATATTCACGATAATAATCCTCGTCAGTTGCATTTTCAATATCAGGACAAATTGCCCTACTTACTTCATCACCATAAAGAATAACATTCTTTTCGTCAAGCTTTGATTTGATTGCAATAAGTGCAAATTCTGCAATATCCTTATGAATAAGCAAGCTTTCTGCAGTATTGCAAACTGAAATTCTTTGAGTTTTAGCATTAAAAATAATTTCTGTTGCCATATCAATATCTGCTTCACTATCAACATAAATATGACAGTTACCTACACCTGTTTCAATTACAGGTACAGTTGAATTTTCAACAACAGCATTTATAAGTGATGCACTACCACGAGGAATAAGCACATCTACATATTTATTAAGCTTCATTAAAGCAGTTGAACTTTCTCTTGAAGTATCACGGACAAGCTCAACAATATCAGGATTAAAGCCTTCTTTTTCAATTGCGCCACGCATAATATCCATAATTGTTGCATTTGAATTAAACGCTTCTTTACCACCACGAAGAATCGCTGTATTACCAGCTTTAATAGCAAGTGCTGCAGCATCGCTTGTAACGTTTGGACGAGCCTCATAGATTATGCCAACAACGCCCAATGGTACACTTACTCTTTGAATTTTAAGTCCGTTTGGTCTTTCTGTTTCCCAAAGAATTCTGCCAACAGGGTCAGGAAGACTGATTACACCCTCAATACCCTGAGCCATACCTTCAATTCTATCTTCATTAAGCATAAGTCTGTCAATTAAAGACTCTGCCATATTGTTTTGTCTGCCATTTTCAATATCAAGTGCATTTGCTTTGAGAATTTCTGCTTTATTCTCTCTTAATGCATTTGCCATAGCCTTGAGTATTCTGTTTTTATCTTCAGTAGATGCTACTGCTAATTTTGCAGCAGCGTCTTTTGCTCTTTTGCCGATTTCTGTGAGCATAATTATTTCCCCTTAAAAAATGTACCAACTTGTTTGCCGTCAAGTGCTTTGTAAATCTCAGTTGGATTTTCACCATTCATAACGATTGTATCAATTCCTGCACTCATAGCAATTTCAGCGGCGTGAAGCTTTGTTGTCATACCACCTGTGCCAAGAGTCGAGCCTCTGCCACCTGCGATTTTATATAAATCTTCATTTATTTCAGTAACAAGTGGAATAAGCTTTGCATCGTCATTTTCATTTGGATTTGCATCATATAATCCATCAATATCTGTAAGAATAATAAGTGCATCAGCATTTACAAGCTCTGCAACAATAGCTGAAAGTGAATCGTTATCACCATAGACAATTTCTTCAACTGCAACACTATCGTTTTCGTTAATAATAGGAATAGCACCAAAATCGAAAAGCTTGTTAAATGTGTTTATAAGGTTTTGACGTCTCTCGTCATTTTCAACGTCGCTTTTTGTAATAAGCAACTGACCTACTGTGTGGCCATATTCGCCGAAAAGCTTGTCATACATAAACATAAGCTCACACTGACCAATTGTTGCTGCTGCCTGCTTGCCTGCTGTATCAGCCGGTTTTTCTTTAAGACCTAACTTGCCAACACCAACACCAATAGCACCACTTGTAACGAGGGCTACCTCAATGCCTGAATTAACTATATCTGAAAGCACGCTAACTAACTTGTGCATTCTTCTAATGTTTGTTTTGCCTGTTGAATATGTAAGAGTTGATGTACCAACCTTTACAACAAGACGTTTTACATCCTTTAAAACAGCCATGCATATTCCTCCATTTTAATAATCATAATATTTTACCATACTTTTTTATATTTAACAACTGCTATTTAAAATTAATATTATTTAACCACTTTTTAAGCGTGCTTTTATTGAAAACTATCGCTCAATGTGATAGAATAAATGTATATACGTGTTTTTACACAAATCTTAAAATCAGGTGATAAAAATGGATTATTATTTTTCAAAAAGAATTTCAGGTCTTCAACCATCTGCTATTCGTGAAATCTTAAAGGCTACTCAAAACCCTGAGATTATTCCTTTTGCAGCAGGCAACCCTGATGTTGCAACATTCCCAATGGAAGAGGTTAAGAAAATATCTGCTGAAATT
Organism: Candidatus Fimenecus sp.; assembly: GCA_045593645.1. Classification (GTDB taxonomy): domain Bacteria; phylum Bacillota; class Clostridia; order Oscillospirales; family Acutalibacteraceae; genus Fimenecus. The sequence goes on from JAZNWZ010000088.1 coordinate 6,729, forward strand.
TTTGCAAATGAGCCTGTAACTGCTTTACAATATGGCGTTACAGAAGGCTACACTCCACTTCGTAATCGTTTAACAAAATTTATTAAAGATAGATACAATATTGGTAAAGATTTTGACTCACTTATCGTTACTTCAGGCGCTCAACAGGTAATGGACCTTGCAACAAAGGCTCTTTGCGATTTTGGGGACACGATTATTTGTGAAAGTCCATCATTTATTGGCTCTCTTAACTGCTTCCGTTCTTATGGTTGCAAGTTAGCAGGAGTTAATGTTGAGGCTGATGGTATGAATATCGAAGAGCTTGAAGCTGCTATTAAAAATGCAGAAAATCCAAGATTTATTTATACAATTCCTAACTTCCAAAATCCATCTGGTGCTACAATGAGCCTTGAAAAGAGAAAGGCTGTTTACGCTCTTGCTAAAAAATATGGTCTTCTTATTCTTGAGGACAACCCTTATGGCGATTTAAGAGTTTCAGGTGAAGATGTTCCATCAATTAAGAGTATGGACGAAGACGGAATTGTTATTTACGCAGGCTCTTTCTCAAAGCTTTTAGCACCTGGTATTCGTGTTGGCTACATTTGTGCACCTGCTCCAATTATCGCAAAAATGACTGTTGGTAAACAAGCTGCTGACGTTCATACACCTGTATTTTCACAAATGCTTGTTGATAAATGGATGGACCAATATGACATCGAAGCTCATATTGAAAAAATCAGAGCAATTTACCGTGAAAAGCTTAACCTTATGTGCGACCTTATTGATAGTGAGCTTGGGGACTTTGTTAAATATGTTCGTCCTGAAGGTGGACTTTTTGTATGGTGCGAATTACCTGAAAATGTTGATATGATTGAATTTGTTCAAGAATGTATTAAAGAAAAGGTTGCTGTTGTTCCTGGCACTGCATTTATGATTAACGACGAAACAACAAACTGCTTTAGAATGAACTTCTCAACACCTTCAAATGAAAAAATTGTTGAAGGTATGAAAGCGCTTGGCCGTGTTAAAGCTAAATTTGTAAAATAAGGACTTTTAAATGGAAAAGAAGAACTACACACTCACCGATATTTCAACAATTAAAAAGGTTATGGGAGAAAACGGCGTTACCTTTTCAAAGGGATTAGGTCAAAATTTCCTTGTTAATCCAACTGTTTGTCCACGAATGGCAGAGGCTGTTCGCGAAAGCACAGACGGTAGAATTGGTGTGCTTGAAATCGGTGCAGGTGTTGGTGTTCTTACAAAAGAGTTACTTGAAAGATGTGAAAAGGTTGTTTGTGTTGAGCTTGATACAAGACTTTTTCCTGTGCTTGACGACACTCTCGCAGGATACGACAATTTTACACTTGTAAGTGGTGATATTCTTAAAATAGACCTTGCAAAAACAATTGAGGATAATTTTAAAGATATGGAAGTGTTTGTTTGTGCAAATCTTCCTTACTATATAACATCCCCTGTCATTATGAGACTTTTAGAAGAAAAGCTTCCATTCAAAAAGATTATTGTTATGGTACAAAAAGAGGCAGGAGACAGACTTTGCGCTAAAGTGGGCACAAGAGAAAGTGGCGCTGTTACTGTTGCAGTTAACTATTATGCAAAAGCACGCAAGCTTTTTGATGTTTCTCGTGGTAGCTTTATGCCAAGTCCTAATGTTGACAGTTGCGTTATTGAGCTTGATTTAACTAAAAAGGGAGATTATAAAGTATTAGACGAAGCTCTTTTCTTTAAAATGGTTAAATCGGCTTTTGCACAAAGAAGAAAAACCATTCTCAACTCTCTTTCAAGTGGAATGGGAATTGATAAAAGCAAAATCACAGAGGCAGTCGAAAAAGCAGGACTTTCTTCTACTGCTCGTGCTGAAGCACTTACAATGGAACAATTAGTTGAACTTTCCAATAAAATTTTTGAGGTAAAATAAATGAAATATTCATATAGAACAAAGGGCACTTGCTCAAGACAAATTGATATTGAACTTGAAAACGGAATCGTTAAAGATGTTGTGTTTTTTGGCGGTTGCAACGGCAATTTAAAGGGAATTTCTTCTCTTGTTAAGGACAAGCCTGCAACTGAAGTAATTGACTCTCTTAAAGGCATTAAATGTGGCTTTAAACAAACATCTTGTCCTGACCAATTAGCACTTGCACTTCAAGAGGCTTTAAATAATGAGTAACAGAGAATTCAAAAAAGCTTCTTTTGTGGCATTAAATATGCTTAAAGAAAACGGATTTGAAGCATATTTAATTGGTGGTAGTGTTCGTGATTTTATTATGGAGTTACCTATTGGTGATATTGATATTACAACAAATGCTACTCCAAATCAGGTTGAAGAAGTTTTTAAAGATTTTCGTGTGATAGAAACAGGCATAAAGCACGGTACTGTTACCGTACTCGTTGATAATGAGCCTATTGAAATCACCACATACAGAAGTGAAACTACCTATTCTGATAATCGTCATCCTGATAGTGTGAGTTTTTCAAACTCATTAGAAGATGATGTTATTCGTCGTGATTTCACTATGAATGCTATTGCCTATAATTTTCAAAACGGCTTTTGCGATTACACAGGTGGAATTGACGATATTAAAAACAAGACAATTCGTTGCATTGGTGATGCAGAATTGAGATTTCGTGAAGATGCTTTGAGAATTCTTCGTGCTTTACGATTTTCTTCAGTTTTAGGTTTTACTATTGAAGAAAAGACATCTCTTGCTATTCACAAATGCAAGAATTTATTAAAAAACATTTCTGCTGAGCGTATTCAAGTTGAGTTTGTTAAGCTTATTTGTGGTAAAAATGCACATTTAATTCTCAACGAATACTCTGATGTAATTTGTGTTTTTATTCCAGAGTTAAAGGCTACTATTGGCTTTGACCAACATAATCGGCATCATATTTTCGATGTGTTTACACATACTCTTAAGGCTCTTGAGCAAAGCAAAAAAGAAAAGCATATTCGTTTGGCTCTTCTTTTTCACGATATTGCCAAGCCTTTGGTGGCTCGTTTTGATGAAGATGGTGAACAGCATTTTTATAACCACCCTAAAAAGAGTGCAGCGCTTACAGAACAAATTTTAACAAGATTAAAGTTTGATAACGACACTAAAAACAAGGTTGTAACACTTGTTGAGCTTCACGATACGCCAATTATGCTTGATGAGAGCATTAGTGAAAAAAGGCTCAAGAGAATTTTAAGTAAAATCGGAGTTGATGCAACTTACGATTTAATAGAAATTAAGCGTTGCGACAATTTAGGTCAAAGTGAAAAATATTATCGTGGAGACGATTTTTATAACGAAGCCTTGTCTATTATTGATAGAATTATAAACAACAACGAGTGCTTCAATATTAAAAGCCTTGCAATAAACGGTAACGATTTAATTGAATTAGGCTTTAAAGGTAAAGAAATCGGCAAGATTTTAGAAAAATGTCTCAATGGTGTTATGGACGGCAAAGTCCATAACACTCGTGAAGATTTAATTAAGTATATAGACAAATAACTGAAGGTGTATTTATGGGTTTTGTGCCATACAATTCAAGAGATTTGTTTTTTAAAGACAGATTCGGTAGCATCGAGATGGGCGAAGAGATTCGTTTCCGTCTTGTTTTGCCACGCTCTTTTTGTTGCACAAGCACAATTCTTATGATTCGTCGTGATGATGAAAATTATATTGAAAAGCCTATGACTTGGGCTGGTATGTGTGGCGACGACTGCGAGACTTGGGAAATCACCACATCCTTAGACCGTGAGGGACTTTATTGGTACCATTTTGACTACTGCTCTTCTTACGGTAGAAGCTCAATTCTTGAAATTTCTGATGGTATCGGTAGTTTTGTTGGTAGTTGTGGTGCTAAAAAAGACTGGCAACTTACCGTTTTTGAAAAAGGTTTTAGTACACCTGACTGGCTTAAGGGTGGAATAATTTATCAAATCTTCCCTGACCGTTTTTATAATTCAAGGACTAACAAACAAAATGTTCCTTCTGACCGAATTTTAAGAGACGACTGGGGCAATGAGCCTGTTTGGAGACCAAATGCTCAAGGCAAAGTATTGAATAACGATTTTTTTGGTGGAGACCTAAAGGGAATTGAAGAAAAACTTCCATATATTAAGAGTTTAGGTGTAAATTGCATTTACTTAAATCCTATTTTTGAGGCTCACTCAAATCACCGTTATGACACGGCTGATTACAGTAAAATCGACCCTATTCTTGGTACGGAAGAAGACTTTAAGAGTCTTTGTAAATCTGCAAAAGAGCTTGGAATACATATTATTCTTGACGGTGTTTTCTCACATACCGGGGACGATAGTGTTTATTTCAACAGAAAAGGCAGATACAAAACCTTAGGTGCTTATAATTCAAAAGAAAGTCCATATTTTAACTGGTATAAATTTGTAAATTATCCTGACAAATACCAAAGCTGGTGGGGTTTCGAAACCTTGCCTGAGGTTATTGAAGAAGGTCAAGAATATCGTGAATTTATCAACGGTAAAGGTGGAATTATTGAAAAATGGCTCACTTTAGGAGCAGATGGTTTTCGCCTTGATGTTGCAGATGAGTTGCCTGATATTTTTATTGACGAGTTAAGAGCAAGACTTAAAGAAACAAAGTCAGATGCATTGCTTATGGGTGAGGTTTGGGAAGATGCTACAACAAAGCACAGCTATGGTTATCGTAGACGATACCTTTTAGGCAGTCAATTTGACTCAATTATGAATTATCCTTTTGCAAATGCTATTATTGATTTTTGCAAAACAGGAAAAGCAGAAAGCTTTATGGCAACAATTTTAAAAATTGTTGAAAACTATCCAAAACAATGCCTTGATGTTATGATGAATCACATTGGCACTCACGATACTGAAAGAGCAATAACAAAAATCGCAGGTGAATCTTGTGAATATAGAGATAGAACATGGCAAAGCTGCCACAGTTTAAGTGATGAGCAAAAAAGCAATGGCAAAAGGCTTTTGAAATGTGCTGCTGCTTTACAATATACATTACCAGGTGTTCCATCTGTATATTATGGAGACGAAGCAGGAATGCAGGGATACAAAGACCCATTTAATCGCGGTTGTTATCCTTGGGGAAATGAAAATACTGACCTTGTTGAGTTCTATAAAGAACTTGGTAGCTTAAGAAACAGTCATTCTGCTTTTAAAGATGGTGTGTTTATTCCTGTTTCATATATGCTTGGTTGTGTAGCCTACAGACGAAGAAACGCTGATGAAGACATTATGGTTATTGTTAATCGTAACGACCATCACATTTCATACTGTGTTCCTGAGGAGTTTGAAAATGCAATACTTCTTATGGGAAACAGCATCACAAACCGTGAGGTTTCTATTGATGGTTACTCTTTTGCAATCTTGCAAAAGCGCATATAATATGATATATTTTTAGTATGTTTACGGAGGAATTGCTATGAAAAATAAGAAAACGGTTTTTATAATGCTTTTCGCTTTTATGTTTATGTTGATAACTTTTGCTGCTTGTAGCAAGGGTGGTCTTGAACCTATTGTTGTTACTGATGAGCACGGTCAACCTATTACTGATGAGCACGGAGAAGTTATTACGGTTATTCCTGTTACTCAAGTTGTTGTAATTACCGGTGCAAACGGTGAAGAAATTACTGATGAAAACGGTAATGTTGTTACAACTATTGAGTATGAATCACAAACTGTTCCTATTCCGGTTACTGATGATAAGGGTAATGTTGTTGGTACAACTAACATTGGTGTTCCAATGCCTGACGACCCACCTCCAACAACTGCAGTTATTATTCCTCCATCATCTATTCCTCAAACTGCACCAAACTATGTTAAGTATGAAAAGTCATTTGGTGGTTCAGGTGAAGATGAATTTGTATGTGTTGAAGCAACTCCTGACGGTGGATTTGTTGCAGTGTTAGACACTTCTTCATTAGACGGAGATATTCCTGTTGGTGAAGGTTTTTGGGGCAAGCTTGCAGTAATTTGCAAATATGACAAAGACGGCAACCTTCAATGGAAAAAAGCAGTGGGTGGACACGGCAATACATCAATTAACGGAATTACTGTTAATTCAAATGGCGATATTTTCGTTGCAGGCTCAACAAAGGATTCAACCTTTGCTATTATAGGTTCAGAATATGACGGCTTTGTTCAAAAATATTCTGCATCAGGTAATCTTGCTTTCACATCTACTTGGGGTGGTAAATTAGGTGATTTGTTCTACGATGTAGCAACAGACTCTAATGGCAACATCTATGCAGTTGGTATGTCATATTCACAAGATGGCGATGCTTCTACTCTTAATATCGCAAAAGCAGATTCAAAAGCTGTTGTTGTTAAGTTTGATTCAAACGGCAACCTTGTAAAAAGCACAGGTGTTGGTTCTTGGCAAGATGTTTTCTATCAAATTGATATAAATGGTAATGATGAACTTTTTGTTTGTGGTAGTTTCTCATCAAAAACTGCAACAAGCTTATTCACAAACAAAGGTTGGTCAGATGTAGGCTTAGTTAAATTCGACACAGCTCTTAATCAAACTTGGGCAAAGAGTTGGGGTGGTTCACAACTTGACTATGCTACAAGTATTGAAGCAACATCTGACGGTGGTATTCTTGTAGTAGGCTACACAAAATCTTCTGACGGAAACCTTAGTGGTGTTCCTGCTGGTGGTGGACTTGATGCTTTCATTATAAAATGGAACGGCACTGGCTCTATTGACTGGTATGACACTTGTGCAGGCACAAAGGACGACTGCTTTACTGATGTTTTTGTTAATACAGATGGAACAATTTATGTAAGTGGCTATTCAGCATCTACTACAAAAGACTTTAATCTTATAGGCAATTTAGGTAAAAACGATGCATTTATTGCAACATACAGTGCATCAGGTAGATTTACAACAATCAGAGGCGTTGGCGGTACAAAAGACGATGCATTCCTTGGTCTTTGCAAGCTTTCTGATGGTAACTTTATTGGCGTTGGCTATTCATTGTCAAACGACAGAGGTTTCTCAATTATGGAAAACCCAAGTGATAATAATAAGAAAAAAGGCGTTATTGTTAAAATTACAATGGACTAATTTGAAAGGGCTTGCCAAAAGTGGCAGTTAAATGTATGACACAGTTTGGATATTTACCAAAATCTCATAAAATACTCTGGATTGTTTTAAGAGTTATTATATTATGCTGGGGAATTTATGGTCTTTTCCACGGTTCTGTTGTTGAGTTTTTAGAAGCAATTTTTGCAATAATTTTTACTCACCTTTGGGACTTTTTCCAGATTTTTGGTGGCAAATCCTTTATTATTGAGGTTGATTACTCAACTCAAACCTTGTTAAACTTTTTCATTTTCATTGCTGTTGTTATTGGCTCAACTCTTAACAACAGAACAACCTTTGAGCATTTTGATTTAGTTACCCATTGTGCATCAGGCGTTTTATCTGCTTGGTTTGGCTATGACTTTGCAAATATAATTTTCCGTAAACGTGGAGATTTAGGGCCTGCAGTTTCGGCTCTTTTCTCATTAGGCTTTGCAGAGACAATTGCACTTGGTTGGGAAGTTTATGAGTTTTCAATGGACCAAATTTATGGTATGACATTGCAAAACAACTCACTTTTTGACACAATGGTTGATATGATTATGGCATCTATCGGTGCTGTTTGTGGTATGCTTGTTGTTACCTTTTTAAGAAATGGTCTTATTGGTAAAAACAAAGCAGAAATCAAAGCAATAAGACAAAAAGAAAATGCAAAGCGTGTTTTAAAAGACAAGCTTTATAATGAATATATTGAAAAAAATGGGGAGGAATAAAATGAAAAAAGTTGTAGCTCTTTTTCTTGTTTTGTCTGTTTTAATCGGACTGTTTTCTTCCTGTACTGCAGAAACATCTTCAAAAATCACAGTAAACGGCACTCCTATTGATAATGAAGTTTATTTATATTTTGAGGATTTGTTAAAAAAGGAATATAAGGATGCAGAGTTAGATAAAGCAGTCAAGGCAGAAATTGCACGATATGTTGCAATTAACTCTGAGTTTGAAAACAAAAAACTTTCTCTTACAAAATCTCAAAAGGCAGAGCTTTCAACAAATGTAAATAATTTGTGGAATTTGTTTGGCACTCATTATGGTGAAATCGGTGTTTCAAAGCAAACAATTTATAAGATTGAGCGTTCAAAAGAATATGAAATTGCTCTTCTTGTTAATTATTATAGTGCAGACGGTGTTTCACCTGTCAGTGAAGATGAGTTAAAAGCATATTTTAGCGATAACTACTGTGCAATCAGATATGTTGTTGGTTATCTTTTTAATATTGATGAAAATGGTGTGTCTGTATCAATGTCTGCTGAAGAGAGAAGCACGATTATTGAAACATATAATACTGTCGCAACCTTGATAAATGATACTTCTGCAGAAAACAAAGACGAAGAGGGCGAAACAATTGATACTTCTTTTGAAAGCTCAATTGTTGCTCTTGGAGACTCTCAAGAAATTCACGACGCTTTAATAAATTCTTTTTCTGACGGTACATTTCCAACTGGTTTCTTTGCTGCTGCTAAAAGCATAGAAATAGGAAAAACAGCAACTGTTGTGCTTGGAGACTATATTTTCCTTGTTCAAAAGATTGACATTTTTAGCAATAATTATAGATATTATGAAACTTATCGTGATGATTGCCTCAAAAAAATGAAGGGCGAAGAATTTTCAAAAATTATTGACAACTGGACTAAAAATTACATCGTCAAATAAAAAGGACGGATGACAACATCCGTCCCTAATATATGCCTCCATAGTTAAATGGATATAATAAACCCCTCCTAAGGGTTAGTTACAGGTTCGATTCCTGTTGGGGGTGCCAAAAAGCCGTTTCTTTTGAAACGGCTTTTCTTTTATTTCTTTACTCCTGAAACAATATAAATATCTTCTTCGTCAATTACTGTGTCAACTGCAAAATACTTTTCTTCCATTTGTGCTAACTCTGTTGCAGGGATAAGTCCTTTAGAAACATTTTTTGCACAACCTGAATGGTGTTTATCGAGTTGTGCTCTGCCCATATCGTGAGCAATTGTTAGTCTGCCACCTTCATTTATGCAATTCTGTAAATTCTCTATTACCTTTTCAGGTGCAATAAAATGTGGAAAAGCATTAAATACCATTATTCTGCTTACTTTTTCATTAAGCTTTAAGGTTTCAATATCGGTACAATAAAACTCTGTGTCTTCCCTTTTGTATTTTGTTTCTGCAATAGCAAGCATATTTTTTGAAAAATCTGTTCCAATAATTTTCTTGACTTTTCGTTCAATATAAAAAGGAAACAAAACCCCTGTGCCACAAGCAACATCTAAAACTGTTTCGTTTTCATATATTTTTGAAATATCTAAAATCTTGTTAATCTTTGCGTTGTCTATTATTAAATTTTTATCCCAATTTTCTGCTAACGAGTCAAAAAACTCAACAATTTGTTCTTTTTTCATTTCTTCACCTTGTTTTTGTCTTTAATAAATTATATCACAAAATTTGTACTAAATAAACACAAGAATTTACTTTTGCCAAATATTGAAAAATATACCATAAAAGTTTATAATAGTAATGATAACTTTAACGGAGGTTTATTATGAGAAAAATTAACGTAATTAATGAAAACTGGTTGTTTTCTAAAAGCGCTAAATCTGCTCCTGCAACTCTCCCTACTGATTGGGAACAACTTAACTTGCCTTTTACTTGGAATGGCAAAGACGGTCAAGATGGTGGCAACGACTATTATCGTGGCACTTGCTATTTTGCAAAAGAAATTAAGGCTTCAGATTTACCTGAAGGCGCAGTAAAATATCTTCAATTTGATGGTGTTAACTCATCTTGCGTAGTTTACTGGAATGGTAAAGAAATCACAAAGCACGACGGTGGTTATTCAACTTTCAGAGTTCAAATTAAAGATATTAAGGATGCTAACTTGCTTGTTGTTGCAGTTGATAACTCTGCAAACGACAGAGTTTATCCACAAAATGCAGACTTTACATTCTACGGTGGTATTTACCGTGATGTAAGCGTTGTTGCAGTTCCTGAAAATCACTTTGACCTTGATTATTATGGTGCACCTGGTATTATGGTTACACCTGAAATTAACGGCGCAGATGCTAATGTTACAATTAAAACATTCTTAAAGGCAGAAAACAACTGCACTGTTAAATATGAAATTACTGCAGACGGTGAAGTTATTGCTACTGCTGAAGGTAACGACGAAGTTACTGTTAAAATCGAAAATGTTCACCTTTGGGACGGTTTAAAAGACCCATATCTTTATACTGCAAAGGCCACTCTTATTTGTGATGGTGCAGAAGTTGACCAAGTTTCAGCTCGTTTTGGTTGCCGTACATTCAAAATTGACCCTGAAAAAGGATTTATCCTCAATGGTCGTGAATATCCACTTCGTGGTGTATCTCGTCATCAAGACAGACCTGATGTTGGTAATGCTCTTACACCTGATATGCACAAGGAAGACCTTGATTTAATCGTTGAAATGGGCGCTAACACAATTCGTCTTGCTCACTATCAACACTCACAAGTTTTCTATGACCTTTGCGACGAAGCAGGTCTTGTGCTTTGGGCTGAAATTCCATATATTTCAAGCCATATGCCAACAGGTTATGACAACACAATTTCACAAATGAAAGAGCTTGTTAGCCAAAACTACAACCACCCATCAATTGTTGTTTGGGGTCTTTCAAACGAAATTACAATTGCAGGTTCAAATCCAAATCTTATTAAAAACCATGAAGATTTGAACAATTTAGTACACGAAATGGACAAAACTCGTCTTACCACTATTGCTGCAGTTTCAATGTGCTCACCTGACGACCCATATGTTCATATTTCTGATGTTGTTTCATACAACCACTACTTTGGTTGGTACGGTGGCGACACAAGTATGAATGGT
>JAZNWZ010000089.1:0-22165 GCA_045593645.1 Candidatus Fimenecus sp.
AAAGGATATTAAAGTCAGACTTCGTCCTGGCTTTTTCCCATTCGTTGAGCCTGGCTTTGAGCTTGATATTTCTTGCCTTATCTGTGGTGGTGAGGGTTGTCCTTCATGTAAGCACAGCGGTTGGCTTGAGCTTTGTCCATGTGGTATGATTCACCCTGAGGTGCTTAAAGCAGGTGGAATTGACCCTGAAGAATACACAGGTTTCCCATTCGGACTTGGTCTTACTCGTCTTGCTATGATGACCTATGGCGTTAAGGATATTCGTGATTTAAATAGTGGTAATCTTAAAACATTATCACAATTTACTGATGATAAATAAGAGAAGGAGGAGTAAATTATGTTTTTATCAATGAATTGGATTAGCGATTTCGTTGACCTTTCTGGTCTTGACAAAATGGACTTAATCCATAGATTTTCACTTTCTACTGCAGAAGTTGAGAATGATATTTTCTTTAAAGGCTCTGATATTGACGGAATCGTTGTTGCTGAAATCAAATCTGTTGAAAATCATCCAAAATCAGAAAAGCTCCACCTTTTAAAAGTTGATATTGGTGAAGCAGAGCTTGTAGATGTTGTTTGTGGTGCTCCAAATGTTAGAGTTGGTATGAAAACTGCATTTGCAAAGGTTGGTGCTAAAATCGGTGAAATCGAAATTGCACCTCGCCCACTTGCAGGCTTTATGTCAAACGGTATGTGCTGTTCTGAAAAGGAAATCGGTATTTCTGACGACAACTCAGGCATTATGGATATTACTGAAGATGTAAAGAACGGTACATCTGTTAAGGATTTATGGCAAATCGACGATATTATTTTTGAGGTTGACAACAAATCTCTTACTAACCGTCCTGACCTTTGGGGTCATTATGGTATTGCTCGTGAATTTGCTTCACTTGCAGGCAGAGAATTAAAGCCATTGCCACAAGTTGATTTGACAAAATACGACAATCTTCCAAAAATCGACCTTAAAATTGAAGACGACCTTTGCCAAAGATATTCTTGTCTTCAAGTTGCAAACATTACAAAGAATGTAAGCCCTGTAAATATGAGAATCCGTCTTTACTATTGTGGTATGAGAGGAATTAACTTGCTTGCTGACCTTACAAACTACTTAATGCTTGAAATGGGTCAACCAATGCACGCTTTTGACTCAAGAAAAGTTGAAAAAATCAGAATTAAGAGATTCCCAGCACCTTTCACATTCCAGACTCTTGACGGTGTTGACAGAAACATTGACGAAAACACACTTATGATTTGCAACGACAACACTCCTGTTGCTATTGCAGGCATTATGGGTGGTCTTGACAGTGAAATTGTTGAAGACACAACAACTTTAACACTTGAATCTGCAACATTTGATGCTTCATCAATTCGTAAATCAACTGTTCGTCTTGCTCACCGTACAGATGCTTCAATGAGATATGAAAAGTGCCTTGACCCTGAAATGACAGTTCCTGCTATTGCAAGATTTGTTAAGCTTCTTGTTGATATTGACCCTGATGCACAAGTAGTTTCTTCACTTACTGACGAATATGCTTATCGTTATCCACAAGTTACACTTGATTTTGACAAAGCATTTATTGACAAGTATACAGGAATTGAAATTCCAAACGATACAATTGTAAATACTCTTAACTCTTTAGGCTTTAAGGCTACTAACGACGGTGATAAATTCACAGTTGAAGTACCTTCTTGGAGAGCAACAAAAGATGTTACAATCAAGGCTGATATTGTTGAAGAAATCACTCGTATTTATGGTTACGACAACTTTGATGTTCACACAGCAGCAGCTCCACTCTACCCTGTTCGTGCAGATGTTGAAAAGAGCATTGAAGATAGAATTAAGGACATTCTTGTTCACCGTTATTCACTTCACGAGTTACACTCTTATGTATGGCAATATTATGACGAATATAAGGCATTAGGCATTGAAATTGAAGATAACATTAAGCTTCAAGCTGCTACAAACCCTAATATTGAAACTATTCGTAAATCAATTATTCCTACACAGCTTTGCCAAGTTAAGACAAATGTAAATTACAGTGCAGATTTTGGCGTATTTGAGGTTGGTAGAGTAATTAACGGTCTTAAGGCTGATGGCTTATGTGATGAGCACAAGAAACTCTGCATTACACTTTTCAGCAAGACAAAATCACTTGAAACACTTTATACTGAACTTGCAACAATGCTTTCAGTTATTACTGACAACATTAAGCACAAGGCTCTCACATTTGTTCCTATGGATGCTACACTTTCTTATGAGCACCCAAGAAACTTAAACGAGATTTCTTGTGACGGTGTTGTTCTTGGTAAAATTGGTATTGTTCACCCAACAGTTGCTAAGAAGATTGATAAAAAGGCTGCTATCGTATTTGCTGAAATTGATGTTGCAGATTTCTCACACCTTGCAGATGCAGGTATTCATTATGAAGAGCCATCTCGCTTCCCTGCAATTGATGTTGACCTTTCATTTGTCAGTGATGTGTTTGCACCAATCGGCAAGGCAATCAAAGATGCTAACTGCGAACTTATTAAGAATGTACAGGTTGTTGACACTTACCGTGATGAAAACGGCAAGAGCATTACAACAAGAATTACATTCTCACATCCAGAAAAGACTCTTACAAGAGAAGAAGTTATGGATGTTGCAAACGGAATTATCGACGAGTTAGCAAAACAAAATATCCCACTTAAATCATAAAGGCATAAAAAAAAGGCACCTTGAGGTGCCTTTTTTATTTAATGAATAGTGAAGAATTAAGGACCTGCGGTGCGAAATTTTGCACTCTGCATTTTGCATTTTGCACTCTGCGTTCTGCACTTTGCACTCATTACTATAAACTTGTTTTTGATATAATTTCCTTAAAACATTCAGGTTCTTTATCACTTGTTATATAATAAGTTACACCGTCAATTGCTATTGCATCTAAGCCAGTTTTTATTATAGTTCCGTCTGCATATTCAATTTCTACATAATAAGTATTTGTTCCTGGTGGCAATATATCAGGAGCTTTTTCGCCAATAGTAAATGAACCCAGCCACTTTTTAATCTCTTCTAATTGTTCGGTTGGAACTTCACTTCCTTGACCTGCACCATAATATGAATAAAAAGTTATACGAGCGATGTTTTCTGTATCAAAAACTTTCTTTGACTCATTTGTTTCACTTGTTATTTTGTTAGAATTTGAATTATCTGATAACGGAGTGTTAGTTACACTATTTTTACCACAAGCTACTAAACTTAATAACATTATTCCACACAGAAATAAGCTAAAAATTTTTTTTAACATTCGTCATTCTCCTTGCTCAAGTATTTTGCACTCTGCGTTTTGCATTTTGCATTTAAAGAACGTTTCCGTCCTTTGTGAACAATGGTAATTCTTCAAGATAGATAATATCATCTCTCTTTGCAGCGTCGCCCTCAGCTAAAATAAACATTTTGCCACAAACAATGCCACCTGCATCGTTAACAAGCTTTTCAACTGCTTTAAGTGATTCACCTAATGAAACAACGTCATCAACAATAAGGATTTTTTTGCCTTTCATAAGGTCTGCATCTGCCTTATCAAGATAAAGCTTTTGCTCGCCTTGTGTTGTAATTGAGTTAACTGTTGATTCAAAAACACCTGTCATATAAAGCTTTGGTTTTTTTCTTGCTACAAAGTATTTTTCATTATTTTGAAGTCTTGCCATTTCGTGTGCTAAAGGAATACCCTTTGCCTCTGCTGTGATTATGTAATCATATTCAGGTGCTTTTTCTAAAAGCTCCTTTGCACAAGCAGTTGTAAGCTCTGGGTCCCCAAAAATTACAAAGCCTGCAATCATAAGCTCTTCGTTAAGTGGGCAGAGTGGCAAATGTCTCTCAAGCCCTGCAATAGTCATTTTATGAAACATATAATCAATCCCCTTTTTCACATATAAAGCAAAAAGTGGCAGTAAACCTACCACCACTCCTTTTTACAATTTAGTTTGCCAACGCACGTGATAACCAGATTTCTGCAATATCCATTGCTGCGTAAAGGCCTTTTTTCTCACTTGATTTAACAATTTTCTCACGGAAGCTTACGTTAGGGTCAGTATTGATAAGTTGAATTGAAACCTTTGAAGCAACTTCAACTCCGTCAACCTCTTTTGATGCGAGAATTTGCATCATTATAACATAAGGGTCAGATGGGTTACCGTAATAAAGAGTGTTGCCATTTCTAACTAATGGCTTGCCCTTATAAGTGAGGAATTTTTCTGCCATAATAAACACCTCAAATTATTATTTTGAAATTTTAAGATATTCTTTCACAAGGTCTTGTAAAAGCTCATCTCTGTCAAGACGGCGAATAAGACTTCTCGCATTATTGTGAGTTGTAATGTATGTTGGGTCTTCAGAAAGAATGTAACCAACGATTTGATTGATTGGGTTATAGCCCTTTTCAACTAAAGCATTATACACAGTAACAAGAGTTTGTCGTGTTGTAGCCTCACGCTCATCCTTTAATGAAAATTGTATGGTTTTGTTAGGGTCGAGCATTTTCGCCACCTCCAATGTAATTCAATAGAAATATTATATACTAATTTTTTTAAAAAAACAATAGCAAATGGAATTTTAATGAATAATGAATAATGAATAGTGAATAATTAAGGGTCTGCGACGCTAATTTATAAAATAAATTTATTAAAAGTATCACTTTGCATTTTGCATTCTGCATTTTGCACTTTGCATTTTGCATTTTGCACTTTGCACTTTGCACTTTGCACTTTGCATTTAAAAACTACCAGTTTTTAATTATTTCTGGATTTTCGAAGATTTCGTCAATTCGTTGAATAAATGGCAATATATCTGCAAAGCCACCAAGTCTATGGTCAAACACAAGTGTCAAAGGCAACACCTTTTTTGTGCCTAAATCAATAACACCTTGTTCGTTTTTATAAACATATTCTTCATTTTTGATATTGCCCATTGCCATTAAAAATACTTGTGGATGAAGAATTGGTGCATATGTAACATCACCCTTGAGTTTTTTGTCAAGAGCACCCCAGTTTGTAAAGCAAACTGTACCTTCGTTAAGCTCGTCAGCCTTAATCCAGTCTTCAGTTCTTTTTTCTGGGAAGAAAATGCCTTTAAACCTTACAACCTTGTATTTTCCTATATACCCTGTAATTGTCTGTGCAATAGTTGAGAAGACTTTGCCCTTGAGAATAAAGCCAACTGACCTTGTTGCAACAATTTCAGATAAAACAGGATTAACATTTGGTGTGCTGTTAAAACGACGAACAACATCTTCAATTTGTGCAGATAATTCACGAAGCGATTTATTTTCTGCTTCAAGAATATTCACAGGAAATGTCTCCCCTGTTTTTAACACAACAGGCATTGCAATATTCATATGCTTTTTGATAATAAGTCTGCCACAAGAAGACTTTTTCTTATACTGAAGATGTGCATTAAGTCTTGGGGCACTTTTAAGCCCTTCAATCATAACTCTCATCATCAAGGTATTAAAGGTCAGTCTGTAATCGCAAGATTTTTTAAGTGCTTGAAATTCATCCCAAAGTTTTGTTATGTCAACATTATAGACATAAGCAGGGCTTGGGATATTTTCTTGTGATGACACAAGCACATTTGCAGATACTCTTCCCTTTAAATTAAAATATTCAATTTTGTCTTCTTTTTCAGGTCTTGCAAGAGCCTTATCTAAAAAACTACGTTTTTCCATATCCTTCTCCAATATATAGTGAAAATTTAGAACCCCTCTGCAAATTACGCATTACCAATTACAATCTTTCTCTTACAAGCTTTGCACGGAACATATCTCTGTCCTTTGCCTCAAGCTTTTGCTCTGCCAACACATTTATGCTTGCAGGCTGCATTGAAATCATAAGCTCGTTTATTGTTTCAACATCGCACTTGATTTTGCCAAGCACAGAGCCAAGTCTGACAAGTGAGAGATTTTCCATAAGCTCTTTTGTTGTTAAAAGTCTTGCCCACTTTAAAAGTCCATAAGCACGGAAAATACTATCCTCTGTATCAACTGAGTTTTCAAGCTCTGCACGAGCTTGTCTTTCTTGTGCACAAAGCTGTAATGTAATTGCCTTTAAATTTTTAACTGCAAATTCTTCACTTATTCCCAAGGTGATTTGATTACTCAACTGATAAATATCCCCTATAGCACCTGTGCCATCCCCAAAAGCACCACGGAAAGTAAGTCCCAACTTTGTAATTGTATTTATAAGCTTGTTGATTTGACCGGACATTGTCAATGCAGGAAGATGAAGCATAACTGATGCTCTCATACCTGTGCCAAGATTTGTTGGACATTGTGTAAGATAACCAATTCTTGAATCAAATGCAAAGTCAAATTTTTCGTTAAAGCTATTATCAAGGCTATCAGCAATTTCATAAGCCTCATCAAGAGCAAAACCCGATTTCATAACCTGAATTCTTAAATGGTCTTCTTCATTAAGCATAATTACAATATCTTCTTCATTAGACATAAGAAGTGCTCTGCCATCTGCATCAGATGCAAACTCAGGGCTTATAATATGTCTTTCTGCCATTGATGCTGCTTCAAATCGAGCAAGAGTTTTCATCTCAACATATCGAAGATTATACTTATTATCCTTTTCAACTGCAGCCTTAATTATATTGTTAAGCTCAATTCTGCTTTTTGTATTAAGCTTGTTTGGAAAAGGATAGTCATTTATATTGCGAGCAAGTCGAATTCGAGTGCTGACAACGATATCGCTTTGCTCACCTGCACCGAGATACCATTTACTCATTGCTTGCACTCTCCTTTAACTCGTTAATTCTATCACGGATAACTGCCGCTCTTTCAAAATCTTGATTATCAACTGCCTCTTTAAGCTGTGCCTCAAGGCTGATTAAGCTTTGAGCAGATTTTTTATTCTCTGCTTGTGTAATTGCAGGAACTTTTCCCTCGTGCTTTGTTTTACCGTGAATTCTCTGTAATGATGGTAAAAGCTTGTCGTAAAATGTTCTGTAACAATCAGCACAGCCAAGCTTACCACTATTCACAATATCGTTAAAGGTGTTGCCACATTTTTCACAACGAATCGTTCTTGAGCCAAGAGCACCTGCAGGCTCACCAAAAAACGAGCCTAACAAATCAGTAAATGTGTTGCCAAAGCCACCAAAAACATCACCATAGCCCAAAGCATGAGCACATTCAGAGCAAAGGTGTGCCTCAGCACTTTCACCATTTATAATTCTTTTAAGGTGAGTTGTTGCATCGTATTTGCCACAATTCTGACATAACATAAAATCACTTCCTATATTTAATTATCCCAAACTATTGAAAATGTGTCAAGAGATAGAGCTTAATTTTTGTGTTGTTGACTGGTAAATTTTACAGTATGGTGTAGTAGAATTTACCGTATGGAGTGGTAGTTTTTACTATATGGATTAGTAAATTTTACACACAATATATAATAATATAAAAAATAATAGATATAAGAATTATACAATTCAAAAAATAGTCAGTCGATTAACTATTCAAGTTGTCGATTTATGATGAAAATCATTGAAATTTGGTGTTATTTGTAAACTATCTGTAAACAATTTAAAGAAAATCCCATTTCGTCTCACAAATCCTGAGACAAAAGTGCCTTTCCGCGCTATATATGGGGGGTATTTTTTTTGAAACCTATTTTTAATTTTACTTTTACACCAATTCCAAATGATTTTTTATATCAAGAAGAATATAAGGATATGACAATTTATGAAAAGGTGCTTTATTCAATTTTACTTGCAAAGCATTATCAGTCCACCACCAACAAGCGTACCTTTAGTGATGAACAAGGCATCTTTGTTTATTTCACCATTGAGTCGGCACAAAAGGCGTTAGGAACAAGCTATAAAACTGCTTCTATCTATTTTCAAAAGCTTGAAGAAAAAGGACTTATAAAACGAGTTTCTCAAGGTGCTTGCAGAGCAAAAAAGATTTATGTAAACGATATTTTCTGCAAAAAAAGAAACAGTTCTTCTTTGCCACAGAAACGCCCTGAAAAGCCTTTTCAAAAGCCTGAAAGACAAGTTAGCTTTGATGTGGAAAAAGCCGAATTAAGAGCACAGGAGGGCGTAGATTTTGGCACAAAGAAAAATAAGCCACGAAGAAGATATTAAAAATACAGAACAGAAATTTACATAATCACAAATTAAAAGGGACGAGCTTTCTTCTCGTCCCCTATAACCTATTCGTTTTTCTCTAATTATGATAATTTATGAATGAACAAGCCTGACAATAATTTTGGCTCAAACCAAGTTGATTTTGGTGGCATAACCTTGCCTGCATCGGCAATATCCATAAGCTCGCCCAAAGAGGTTGGATACATTGAAAATGCTAATTTCATTCCCTCTTTGCATCTTCTTTCTAACTCACCTAAACCACGAATACCACCAACAAAGTCAATTCTCTTGTCTGTTCTTGGGTCTGTAATATTGAGAATTGGTGCAATAAGATTATTTTGAAGAATTGAAACATCAAGACAAAGCACAGGGTCATTTTCATTGATAAACTCTGCCTTTGCAGTAAGCTTATACCATTTTTCGTCAAGATACATACCAAATGTATGGCGTGCTTCTGGCTCATAAGGTGCTTTTGTTGCTTCTTCCACTGTGAATTTTTCACTGATTTTTTCAATAAATTCTTCACTTGTATAGCCATTCAAATCTGCGATTACACGGTTATAATCCATAATTTCTAACTGGTCGCAAGGGAAAATTACTGACAAGAAGAAGTTGAACTCTGCATTTTTATCATATGCACCGTTACCCCTTCTCTTTTCACCTACTCTAACTGCAGATGCACATCTGTGGTGTCCATCAGCAATATAAAGGAATGGGATTTTTTCAAACTCATTTACGAGAATTTCAATGATTTCGTCATTGTCAATCACCCAGACTGTTTGTGAAACTCCATCATCACTTACAAAGTCATAAACAGGCTTGTGGTCGTTTTTCCAATTTTCCACAATGCTTTCAACTGTTTTGTTTTCACGGTATGTAAGGAAGATTGGACCTGTATTTGCATCACAAGTGTCAACGTGACGAATTCTGTCAGCCTCTTTGTCGGCTCTTGTAAACTCGTGCTTTTTAATAATGTTGTCAAGATAATCGTCAACTGATGTGCAACCAACAATACCTGTTTGTGGTCTGCCATTCATAATTTGACGGTATATATAAAGCATTGGCTTTTCGTCTTGCATACACACACCGTTTTCTGTGAGAGCATCAAGATTTTCCTTTGCTTTGTTATAAACCTCATCACTGTAAAGGTCTGTGCCTAAAGGCAAGTCGATTTCTGCCTTGTCAACGTGCAAAAATGACCAAGGCTTATCCTTTACCATTTCTCTTGCCTCGTCAGAATTCATTACATCATATGGTAATGCACCAACCTGTGAAGCATATTCGTTTTTTGGTCTTACTGCTTTAAATGGTTTAAGAGTTGCCATTCTTCTTACCTCTTTCATTATTTCTTTTTATTATAGTGAAAAATATTAACCAGATTATCACACCTGCTAATGCACCAAGGCTATCAATCAGCATATCTTTAAACTGACAAGCTCTGCCCTCAACAAAAATCTGATGGATTTCATCACTTATGCCATAAATAATAGTGGTGCCAAGTGCAAAAAGCCAAGTATATTTTGATTTGAAGGTTACATTGATTGCATTTGCAAGCAAAATTGACAAAATGCAAAATTCTGTTGCATGAGCAAGTTTTCTTATAAATCGTGATGAAAACTCAATGCCGAAAATTTCAACTATTTTAAATATTAGCGAGTCACTCATCTCTTGAGATTCTGTTGCAGGTCTTGCTGACAAATAAAAAATCACACCCATACAAGCCACAACCAAAATCCACGAGATTATTATATATACTTTATTCTTTGTCATTCTTTAAGTCCTTTATAGAAATACACATTTGCACTGTCATTACAGAAATAAACACCCTCAACATTTTTTGATAAGGCAAAGGTTGTTTGCTCTTTATAAAGTGGCAACACAACCGCATTTTTAAGAAGGTGGCTTTCACAAGCACACAAGCTATCCATTGACTGTGTTTTTTCTAACTCTGCAAATAGTTTATCATATTCTGTACTTGCATATCCAAAATTATTAAGTGGGCTATCAGTAGTAAACATTGAAGCAAACATAATTGCGTTTTGCGAGTCAACTGTAAATGGATAAATTGCTACTTGATACTCACCTTTTTTGATTTTGCTTTGAAACTCAGCATCTTCAACTACTTTTACAACACCAATAAGCTCAACACCAATATTTTTTTGCCAACTGTTTACAACTAATTTTGCCACCTGCTCATATTTTGCAGTACAAAGCACTTCAACAGTTAAAGTTTTTATATCAAGCTCATCAAAAGCGTCTACAAGCTTTTCTCTTGCAGCTTCAATGTTATATGAGTTAATCTCTATTTTATTGTTTTCAATTTCAACACCTAAAAGCTTATAAAATGATGGAATAATATAATCAAAGCTTTCATTAGGTATTGTTGTTTTTTCAACACAAGATGCAAGTCCTACTCTTAAATTCACGTTTTTAAGATACTCATTTTGAGTATTAAAAAGCAATGCTCTTGTAATATTATCAAGGTCAGTTTTTACTGTTTTGTTGCCTAATTCGTTTTTGGCTTCGTCAGTTGAGAAAAAGCCACAGTCATAAGTGCCTTTTTTAACTTTTTTTGCAACATCAACTGAATCTGCATTTAAAAAGAAGGTTACTGATGCAGGAATTGCAGAGAAATCACCTACATATTCACTGTTTTTTGAAATCTTAACTGACTTTTCATCGTTTACACTTGAAAGATAAAATGCACCATTTGAGATAAGGTATTCATTATCAAGTCCGTATCTGCCTGCAGTAAGGTTGAAAAATTCTTCATCACAAGGGAAAGAAACAGGTTGAGTAAGTGCATAAAGGAAATCCTTATTAGCATATTCAAGTGTGATTTCAAGTGTATAGTCGTCAATTACCTTAACGCCTAATTCTTCCTTTGCCAACTCGCCCTTATTGACTGCAACTGCATTTTTAATTGCAGTGACAAGTGAAAAGGCAGATGCTTTTGTTTCAGGCAAAATGCTTCTTACAATGCCAAAGGCAAAGTCGTGAGCAGTAATATTTTTTGAGATTTCTGCATTTTTCTCTTCAATAAAATCTTGAGCAGATGAAGAAATATAATATTTAAGGTCATTTCTGATTTTAAAGGTGTAAACAAGTCCATCAGCAGAAACAGAATAATCGCTAACTGCACATTTTACTATTTCACCATTTTCTGACAACTTGAAAAGACCGTCAAAAATATTGACAGCTATCATCTTTTCACCTGTTGACTGTGCAACCTGTGGGTCAAAATATCTTGGCATTTCACTGATTGCAAAATAAAAGGCTTTATTTGTTTTGTCTTTAGTGCAACCTGCAAAGCAAGTTAAAAGCACCACAAAGCACATAAAAAATGCTATGATTTTTCTGCTCATTTAATCACCTTTCATACAGTATAGCAAAAAAAATAAAATAGTGCTATATTTTGATAAAAAATTTTATAAAAAACTATCTTTTATCTCATATTTTTGGTATAATAAGATGTATATTTTACGTAGGAGTGAAAAATATGGAATTGTTTCTCGATTTGTTAAAATGGTTTGCTATAATTTTTATGGCTGTAAGCTTTATTATTTTTGCTATTTATATAGGCAAGCTTACAAAAGCAATTAAAGAGAGTGATAGTGAAGACGACGGTGAGCTTAAATCTCTTGAAAACAAAATTGACTACATAACAAAAAATATGGGTGATGAATTCCACAGAGTTCGTCTTGAAAATCAAAACTCAAACAAAGAAATTCGTGAAGATGTTAAGAAAAGCCTTGATGAAATGGCACTTCGTATTGACCATATGAACAAGGGTAACTTTGAGCATCGTGAAAAAATGAGTGAGATGCTTGTTACAATGAGTGAAAAGAATGCTGAACAAAGTGAAAAGCAGAACAAAACGCTTGAAGCATCAATTTCAAAAATGCAAGAGTCAAACGAGAAAAAGCTTGAAGAAATGAGAGTTACTGTTGACGAAAAGCTTACTGCAACACTTACAACTCGTTTAAATTCTTCATTTAAAACAGTTTCTGACCAGCTTGAAAACTTATATAAATCTCTTGGCGAAATGCAAAAGCTCTCCACCGGTGTTACTGAAAATGTTACTGCACTTAATCGAGTGCTTACAAATGTTAAGGCTCGTGGTACTTGGGCAGAGGTTCAGCTTGAGGGCATTTTAGACCAGACAATCCCTAATATGTATGAAAAAAATGTGGCTACTGTGCCTGGCTCTCTTGACAGAGTTGAATTTGCAATTCGTATTCCTTCAAGCGACAAAGATGGCAAAGATATTTTCTTGCCTGTTGACTCAAAGTTCCCTATGGAAGATTACATAAGACTTTGCGATGCTGCTGACCGTGCAGATGCTGATGCAGTGAAAATTGCAAGAAAAGAACTTGAAAAGAAAGTTGAAAATGAAGCAAAAACTATTGCAAAATATATTCATGTGCCTGACACAACGCCTTTTGCAATTATGTACCTTGCAACTGAAGGCCTTTATGCTGAAATTGCATCTTCAAGAACAGGGCTTCCTGAAAAACTGCAAAACGACTACAACATTATGATTGCAGGTCCGTCAACAATCACCGCACTTCTCAACTCACTTTCAATGGGCTTTAAGACTATTGCAATCAACGAAAAAGCAAACGAAGTTCGTGAAATTCTTGGTGCAGCAAAGGCACAATACGAAAAATTCGGCGACTTACTTGCAAAATCAAAGAAAAAGGTTGACGAGGCAGGCAAAATTCTTGAAGATGCTGAGCGTAAAAACCTTTACATTCAACGCAAGCTTAAAAACATTGAGGCAATTGATACTGCTTCTGCCGATAGACTTTTATTTGAAGGCACAGACATAGACATTTTAGAAGAATAACACTTGCAACATACAAAAAATTATTGTATTATATAATTTGGTATTAAAAACTATCATATATTTTATGAGAAGGAGAATAATTATGGCTCTTAAACACGCTGACATTATCGCACAAATGACACTTGAAGAAAAAGCAAGTATGTGCGACGGTCTTGACTACTGGCACAGCCAACCTGTAGAAAGAGTTGGCATTAAGTCTATCAGTCTTAACGACGGACCTCACGGTATCCGTAAAAAAGGTGACCCAAAAGAAAACACAGATGTTTTGAAGGGATTACCTGCAATCTGTTTCCCAACAGCATCTGCTACTGCTTGTTCTTGGGATACTGACCTTATCTACAAAATGGGTGAAGCACTTGGTGATGAATGCAGAAAAGAACAAGTTTCAGTACTTTTAGGACCTGGTACAAACATTAAGCGTTCACCTCTTTGTGGTAGAAACTTTGAATATTTCTCAGAAGATGGTCTTCTTGCAGGTGAAATGTCTGCTGCATTTGTAAATGGTGTTCAAAGCAAGGGCATTGGTACATCTTTAAAGCACTATGCTGCTAACAACCAAGAAACTCGCCGTATGACAGTTAACGCAGTTGTTGATGAAAGAACTCTTCGTGAAACATATCTTCTTCCATTTGAAATTGCAGTTAAAAAGGCTCAACCTTGGACTGTTATGAACTCATATAACCGTCTTAACGGTACTTATGCTGCTGAAAACAAGTGGCTCTTAACTGATGTTCTTCGTGATGACTTCGGTTATGAAGGTGTTGATATTACTGACTGGGGTGCAGAAAACGAAAGAGTTCCTGGTCTTATTGCAGGTCAAGAAATTGAAATGCCTACATCTTCAGGCATCGGCACAAAGAAAATTATTGATGCAGTAAACGACGGCACACTTGATGTAGCTGTTCTTGACAAAGCTGTTGACAAGATTATTGAGCTTACAAAGAAGGCTGAACCAGTACTTGGTGGCACTTATACATATGATAGTGATGCTCACCACAAGCTTGCTCGTGAAATTGCAAGTCAATGTATGGTTCTTATGAAGAACGACAACAACCTTCTTCCTCTTAAAAAGGATGCTAAGGTTGCTCTTATCGGTGAAATGGCTCACACACCTCGTTATCAAGGTGCAGGTTCATCACTTATTAACCCAATTAAGCTTGACTGTGCATATCAAACAATGAAGGATATGGGCATTGACCTTACATTCTCAAAGGGCTATGAGCTTAAGAAATGCAAAGAAAAGAAGTCTTGGGAACTTATTTTAGATGCAAAGAAAAAGGCGGCGGCTGCAGATGTTGCAGTTGTTTTCATTGGTCTTACTGACGAATATGAAACAGAAGGTGCTGACAGACATCACCTTTCTATCCCACCAATGCACAATGCTCTTGTTGAACAAGTGCTTAAGGTTAACCCTAACACAGTTGTTGTTCTTTCAGGTGGTGCATCAGTAGAAATGCCTTGGGCTGATAAAGTTCCTGCAATTCTCAATATGTTCCTTACAGGTCAAGCTGGTGGCAGTGCAGTTTGCGATATTCTTTTTGGTGATGTTAACCCAAGTGGTAAACTCAGTGAAACATATCCATTAGCACTCTCTGACAACTCAAGCCACAACTACTTCCCTGGCACACCTGTTTCTGTTGAATACAGAGAAGGCGTTTATGTAGGTTACAAATACTACGACACAGCAAACAAGCAAGTTGCATTCCCATTCGGCTTTGGTCTTTCATACACAACATTTGAATACAGCGATATTAAAGTATCTGCAAATAACATTAAAGATACTGACACAGTTACAGTTTCATTCAAGATTAAGAATACTGGTGATGTTGCAGGTGCTGAGGTTGCTCAACTTTATGTTAACGATGTTGAAAGCACAATTTTCCGTCCTGTAAAAGAGCTTCGTGGATTTAAGAAGGTATTCTTAGAGCCAGGCGAAGAAAAAGAAGTTGAAATCGTACTCGACAAGCGTGCTTTTGCTTACTACAATGTAAACATTCACGACTGGCACGTTGAAAGTGGTGAATTCAAGATTTTAGTTGGTGCATCAAGCCGTGATATAAGACTTGAAGCTTCAATCAATGTAGAGTCAACTGTTGATGCAGTTGTTCCTGACTACAAGGCTACTGCTCCATCATACTACGGCGCTAACATTATGAATGTTCCTGCAAACGAGTTTGAAGCAGTTTACGGTCAACCACTTCCACCATCAGAGAGAGATAAGAACGCTCCATTTACAGTTCTTAATACTATTGAAGATTCTCAAGATAGCAAATGGGGTGGCAGAATTTACCGTCTTCTCATTAAGCTTCTTGGTGCAGACACAATGGCTGGTGCAGTTGCAACACAGCTTCCTATCAAGAACTTTATCTCAATGAGCTTTGGTCTTTTCAGTCCTGAAATGGCAGAAGGTCTTATTATGATTATTCATGAAGACAAACTCGGTAAAGGTCTTAAGATTATCTTAAAGGGTATTCCTCATATTCTTAAAAATCTTGACAGATTAAAGAAAATCTAATAGCACAACAAAAAGCCTTCCAGCAGGAAGGCTTTTTTTAATGTAGCGTGATTGTTTTCACAAATTTTCAATTATTTTAACACACCAATATTTACTTCTGGGATATAATGAGCAACAATTGAACCGTCTTCATAGATAATGAAAACATATCTACCGTTGTTATTATATGTGTTATATTCAGGAAGGCACTTTGCAATAACTGAATCATACTTGCTCTCGTCAAGCACTGTCAAAGGATGACCTATATCTGAATAAACAATATTAAGCATTTGAAGATTTGTTGTATCTTCATCAATAAAATCAATTATACTTGCATCTAAATACATACAATCATGTGAATCGAATGTGTGTCGTTTTGCACTTGTACAGACATTTCTTAACACATATTTATAAGTAACAGTACTGTTATAATCTTTTTCATTTTCCAGCTTATATCTATATAATGCTTCAAAAATGCTTATTGGTGCATCGGTATAAAGAATTTGTTTTATTTTTCCTTCATATCTTACACTGATTTCATAGCCCTCTGCTTCAATGACAGACATTGTTTCAGTCATTTCAGGATATACACATACAATTGGTGAAACATAATAATTTGTTCCCACTTGCTCTGGCATATCATAGCGACCTGTATAATCTCTTAGAGAGTATTTTTGATTTACGTCTGTTATATATTGGTCTTCAAAACCTAATACTACATAAGGCTTATTGTTGTTTCTGTAAATCTGGTCATAAGTCATTTTTGACAAGTCATTATAAAGTGCAACTGCAAGAGCATCGCCTTTTTCTATTTCATAATCACGTGCCTTGTCTTCTATTACAGGGACAATCATTTGTGTATCATATAAATTAAAGCTAAATACTAAATCTTCAGTTATTTTATCATATTCATTATAGTCATCAGTTCTGTTTAAAGTATATAATCCGTTTTCTGACTTGTTGTCATCGCCATAACCAATTAACTCTTCTTCAAGTAATGCATCAAAGAAATCAGAATTTGTTGTTTTTTCAAGATAATATGAGTATAATTCTGCACTCCAAACATCGAAAACACGATTCATTTTTTTACCGTTTTCGTCAACAACTTCAAAGTAAATCCAAGTGATTTCTTCGTTGTATTTTCCTGTATCTTTTCTTGTTTTTTCAAACAAATCTATAACCATATCAATATCGTCAGGATTTGCACTTGAAATATAGTCTCCAAACATCGGTGTACTATTTCCAACACTTGCGCTAATGCTTATAGACACACTCTTGATTTTTTCTTTTTCAGGTAATTTGTTGTATGTGCCGAAACACTCTGTGCCGAAAAATGTGGTCACAGATATAAGTGCTACTGCCCAAACGCTACAAACAGCCATTGATTTTAATGCAACCTTAATTTTTCTTGTGAGTATCAACTGAACAATGAAAAATGCAACTGTTGCACCTGCAAGTGCTAAAAGAGTGGTAACTGCTACTCCATAGTACTCATTTAAAAACTCTGTGCAAATCAATGAAACAACGGCAAAGGCTAATGTTGAAATAATTGCTCTTGAAATTGCAAATTTGCCGATAGAGTTTGAATTTTCTGCTTTTCTTCTCTTAAAAAGGAAATAGCCTATAACCAACAATACAACTGTTGCTATTGCCCAACCCAAAACAGGTGCAATAAATGTACTGTCTACATAATAAGCTTCAGGAAGCTTTCCATCAGCAACTGAAAGCTTGTCAAAGCCACTTATGAGCTTACTTACTGAAACATAATTTCTGTCATAATATCCCGTGTTGTTTACTTGACTTTCAGTTGAACGAACAAACATCCAAGGTGAGAGAAGTTCTCCATAAGAGCTAATGTCAGATTCGAAAATATTGCCCTTTAGGAAAGCATTTCTTATAGTTATGACTAAGTATGTGCATACCATTGGCAAAAATGAAAGCACGCCACAAGTTCCAACTGCTTCAACAATATTTCCTGTAACGGCAATCGTTAAGCTTGCCATTGAAAAGCCCACCATTGCACAAGTAAAAAGTGCAAAAACAAAATAAAAATACACTTTAAAAAGCTGTGCTGAAGCACCAAGATATGCAATGTTTACCAAAAGAATTATTGTTATTGGAATAAACACGCTCAAAAACAAATTAGAAGCGCCTGCTATAAGTCTGTTTTTGAAAATTGTTGCTCTTTTTAAGCCAAGACTAAAATATACATTTACTTGTTTTCTTGATAAAACAAAATAAAAGGATTTGAAAGCAGTCAACATACCACAAAGCACCATACCCATTGGCAAAATGCTGAATGCATCATAAAATAATGTATTAGATGCAATAAAGTAATATAACCAGTCCGTTTTTGAAAAGGCAAAACGCTCACTTGTGAAATAGCCTATAACACCTACTGTTACTAAAAAGAACAATACGCCAAAAGCAATCAAAGGAAATGCAAGCGAATCAATAAAACTTCTTTTCAAATCTTTTATATTTACATTATTTTTCAAAGATTTTTGTGATGTCATATTTCTTATCCTCCATTTCGTTTAAGAATACTTCTTCCATTGTAAGTCTGTATTCGTCAACAGCCACAGGAAGAAGCGCATTAAGCTTAATTTTTTGCTCGTCTGTGTTTTTATCAAAAATAATCATTGCCACTTTACCGTCAATGTCAAGAGATTTGTATTGAATATCCTTAAAATCATCAACAGTAATGTCTCTGTCAAAAATAAGTCTGAATTTACTGTAATTTGCTGAAATATCATAAACTGAACAGTCCATTGTCAGCTTTTTACCATTGATAAGTCCCACATTATCACAAAGGTCAGAAAGCTCTGAAAGATTGTGTGAAGATATTATAAGTGAGCACTCGCTCTCTGCCACATATTCAATAAAAAGCTTTTTGGTGATTTCTTTTTTCTGTGGGTCAAGTCCGTCAAAGGTTTCATCAAGAAGCATAAATTTAGGACGAGATGCAAGTGCTAAAACAATTTCTGTTTGACGTTGCATACCCTTTGAAAAGCCTCTAATTTTTTTCTTTTTGTCAAGTCCAAACACTTCAACAAGATTATCAAGAGTATTAAAGCTAAAATTCGGATAATAATTAGCATAAAATCTTGCCATACTTTTGATTGTTGCATTTGTAGGGAAATATAAATCATCAGGAATATAAAACATTTCTCTTCTGATATCATCGTTATCAAAGGTTACTTGACCATTCATCAACACTTCGCCCTCGTCTGCCTTATAAATACCTGCAGCAGTTTTCAAAAGTGTTGTTTTACCTGCACCGTTATAACCTATTAAACCATAAATTGATGAAGGCTCAATTTTAAATGTAATTCCCTCAATGGCTGTGAAATCGCCGAATTTTTTTGTTATATTATTAAATTCAATCATTTTCTTCAGCTCCTTTAAAAATATCTTCAAGCAGTCCCAATATTTGCTCTTTATCTGCACCCATCATTTTTGCATTGACAAGTGCTCCCTTAAGATTTTCTAAAGATTGTTCCAAATAAATATTTTGGGACTCGGCATTTCCGCTTACGAATATTCCCTTACCTGCAATAGTGTATATTACGCCCTGTGCCTCCAACTCCGATAACGCGCGTTTTACCGTGTTGATATTAAGACTAAGGCTTGCAGATAATTGTCTCAAAGACGGTAGCTGGTCGTCTTTTTTGAGAACTCCCCTGCTGATATCAAGAACTATTTGTTCTTTGATTTGCTCATAAATTGGTGTTCTTGAATGAAAGTCAAGAAAAATATTCAACGGTTTCACCTCCTGCTTTCAACTGTGCTATCTGTAATAGCACAGTTGTTACACTTTGAAAATATCATATAAAAAATAATTTGTCAACACCTTTTTCCTTTTCTATTGCAATTTTTATGAAGAAAATATATAATTTTACTATAAATATTTATTTTGCGTGGGGTGGCAAATATGAAAAAGGTTTACACAGTTGCAACGGCTCACCTGGATACTATCTGGAGTTGGGATTTTGAAACAACTGTCAGAGAATATCTTTTGAACACTTTAGAGCACAACTTTAAAATGTTTGAAAAGTATCCTGACTATAAATTCAACTTTGAAGGCTCTTACAGATATGAGCTTATGAAGGAATATTATCCTGAGCTTTGGGAAAAGATGAAAAGTTATATTTCTAAAGGTCGTTGGAATGTTTGTGGCAGTGCCTTTGAAAATGGGGATGTGAATGTGCCATCTCCTGAAGCACTTTTCAGAAATATTCTTCTTGGTAACGAATACTTCTATAAAAACTTTGGCAAACGCAGTTGTGATATTTTCTTGCCTGACTGCTTTGGCTTTGGCTATGCTTTGCCATCAATTATGCACCACGCTAACTTAAAGGGCTTTACTACTCAAAAGCTTTCTTGGGGCTCTGCTTACGGCACTCCTTTTGATTTAGGTAAATGGTATGGCGTTGACGGAAACTATATTTTTGCAAGCATAAAAATGGGCTCTTATACAAAGGCTCTCTCTGCTGTGAGAAAATACAATTTCGTTAAAGAGAAACTTGAAGAAAACGAAAAATTCGGTCTTGATATGACCTCAGTTTTCCACGGTGTTGGAGACAGAGGTGGTGCACCTAAAGACAGTTCAATTAAAACTGTTTGTGATGAAATCAAATCAAACAACAGTGATAATATTAAGGTAATTTCTGCAGTTGCAGACGAAATGTATAGAGACCTTGATGCTCTTTCTGATGAGCAAAAGGAAAAACTTCCTGTTTGGAATAACGAGCTTGTTATGACTAACCATGCAGTCGGTGGATACACATCTCGTGCTATCGGCAAGCGTTGGAACAGACGAAATGAAGAGCTTGCAGATATGGCAGAGCGTGCAAATGTTGCTGCAACCGTTATCAGTGGTCATAAATATCCACAAGAAACACTTACTCGTGCTTGGAAACGTGTTATTGCTCACCAATTCCACGACGATATTCCTGGCACATCTGTTCAAAGAGCATACCGTCGTTCTTGGAATGACTATGCAATGTCCCTTAACCAATTCCAAAGTGAATATAGTGGTGCAGTCAGAAGTATTAACGACAGACTTGACGCTTCATTCTGTGAGGGCATTGGAATGCTTGTTCAAAACCCTATGGAATATGAGAGAACAGGTCTTGTTAAGGCAAGAATTCCTGCAAGACTCTGCTTTAAGGATATGACTGCTTTTGATGCTAAAGGCAACGAATTACCTACACAGGTTATTGACTATACAAACTCTTATGCAACCTTGCTTATTAAGGTTACTGTGCCTGCATTAGGCTATAAGATTATTGATGTAAGAGCGAAAAAGCCTACAATTAAGTCTACTCTCAAGGCTTCAGTTGAAATGCTTGAAAACGAGAAATACAAGGTTACTATTGACAATAATGGCGATATTTCTTCAATTTTCGACAAAGAATTAAACAAAGAAATTCTCAAAAAACCAGTTGTTACAGGCATTTTTGATTATAACGGTAGCAGTAGCTGGCCTGCTTGGGAATTAAACTATGACGAGTTAAATCGTGAGCCTCAGCACTATGCAAAAATCAAATCTATTGATGTTATTGAAAACGGCGCTTGTCGTGTTGCTCTTAAGGTTGTAAAAACTCACAACAACAGTACATTTACTTCAATTATTGCTCTTTCTCTCGGTGGCAAGGCGGTTGAGGTTTATACTGAAACAGAGTGGCAAAGCAGATGCTCACTTGCAAAGGAAATTTTCTCATTTACTGCAGAAAATCACAATGCTACATACGATTTAGGTCTTGGTGCAATTAAGCGTGGCAATATGACAGAAAAACTCTTTGAAGTGCCTGCTCAAAAATGGGCAGATATTACTGACAACGACGGCACATTCGGTGTTTCTGTTATTAGTGAATGCAAATACGGTTGGGATAAATTTGACAATAACACATTAAGACTTACTCTTATGCATACTCCACTTAAAAACTATAAAATTGACAGTATGCAATCAATGATGGATTTAGGTCTTAACAGATATTCCTATGCAATTTATTCTCACGAAGGCACAGTTGGTCAGGATACTCAAAACGTTGCTCGTGAATTCATTATGCCTATGGTACCATTTGTTTGTTCAAAGCACGGTGGCGATTTGGGTAGCGAATTCTCATTTGGTAAACTTTCAGGTGACGCTATTCTTCGTGCTATGAAAAAGGCAGAAAACAGCGACGAGATTGTTATTCGTGTTGGTGAGGGTGAAAAGAAAGAACAAAAGAATGTTTGCTTTGAACTTTGCGACCAAATTATTTCTGCTCGTGAAATCTATGCATCAGAAGAGCATATCAGAGAAATCCCTCTTCAAGATGGCAAGCTTGTTTTCGACTTAAAGCCTTATGAAATTCGTTCATTTGCTCTTACGGTTAACAAGCACAACTACAAAGAGCCAAATCAACTTGACATTCACTACCCTGCTAATGTTGTTGCTTTTTCTGATAACAAGTCCCCTCGTGGCACTTTACCTGTTATTAACAAGACTATGCCTTGTGAAATTACGCCTGAAGAGGTTTATGCAGACGGTGTTTGCTTTAAAATGCCAAAGGACAGAAAAGCAGTGCTTTGTGGTGGTCAAACTCTTATTTTGCCTACCGGCACAGAGAGAGTACATTTCCTTGTAGCTTCTCTTAATGGTGATAAGGTTGTAAAGTTTGGCAACAAATCTGTTCGTGTA
>JAZNWZ010000090.1:0-5876 GCA_045593645.1 Candidatus Fimenecus sp.
TGAAGTGGAAGTTTCAGCAATGAATTTTTAATTCTTGGAGATATATAAGAAACAGTTTCTAAAAATAAATCATAAAAATCTTTTTCCATATTATCACCTCGATAATTCATATGATTACTTGTCCCCTTTTAGTACAAAACTTTCTTGAAATGGAAATTGTTATATGATATAATAAAGCGATATTTGTAAAAAGGATGTTTTTTGTGAATAAGATTAAAGAATTTTATGACAATAACAAATATGTTTTATGTTCAGGTGGAGCAGCACTTTTAATTATTTTGCTTGTATATTTCTGTTTTGAATTGATTCCATTTGGTGATAAAACCATTTATAGAATGGATTTGTACCATCAATACGGACCGTTGTTTTCAGAATTGTATGACAGAATTACAAATGGTGGTTCATTCCTCTATTCCTGGAATTCTGGTTTGGGTAGTGCTTTTATTGGTAATTTCTTCAATTATCTTTCAAGCCCTATTTCATTTATTATTATTTTATTTGGTCATAAAAACACATTTGAAGCTGTTGCAGCAATGATTGCCATAAAGGCAGTTTTGAGCTCAATGTCAATGGCATATTATCTTAAATCTTCACGAAAAACTAATGACTTTTCTATATGTGCTTTTGGCGTTGTTTATGCTTTCAGTGCATATTTTATTGCATACTATTGGAATGTTATGTGGATTGATTCTATGTATATTTTGCCATTAGTTGTGCTAGGCATTGAAAGAATAATTGATACCGGCAGAGTTAGGACATATATACTTGCTCTTGTTTGGGCTATTTTCTCCAATTATTATATTGGATTTATGATTTGTATCTTTTCTTGTCTTTACTTTTTATATTATTATGCAAGTTCATTTACAAGACTTAAACAAAAAAGAGACTTATTAGATAACAGGTCTCTTTTAGATAAATGTACAAACTCATTCTTTTTAAACAGTGGTATTCGATTTGCACTTGCATCTGCAACTGTAGGAATTATACTTTTGTTTATGCTGGTTCCTATTCTTCATGTTCTTCGTTCTTGCTCTGCAACATCTGGCACGGCACCTGAAGAGCAAAAATTTTATTACGATATTTTTGATTTTCTTGCAAATCATCTTGCAAGCCTCGAGCCTACAATTAGAAGTAGTGGTGAAGATGTCTTACCTAATGTTTACTGTGGCATTTTAACAGTAATTTTAATTCCTTTGTATTTATTCTCTAAGAGAATATCAAACATTGAAAAGGTTGCTTCTGTTGTATTACTTGCAATTCTTTATTTTAGCTTTAATAATAACTATTTGAATTATTTATGGCATGGACTTCACTTCCCCAACGACCTTCCTTATAGACAATCATTTATGTATTCATTTTTGCTTGTGATTATGGCACACAAAGCATTTATGTTTATCCACGATTTTGATAAAAGACAAATATTGGCTGCAGGTATTGGAATAGTAGCCTTTATTGTAATGGTACAAAAAATTACATCTAAAAATGTTACAGATACAACAGTTTATTTGAGTATTGCTTTTGTAGTTTTCTTTACTATTGTTTTAGGCTTAATAAATAGTAAAAAATCTCAATATTATGCACTTTCAGTTTTGTTGTTATGTTCAACAATTACTGAAGCAATTATGGCAAATACTCAACATTATGTTGCTAACCAAACAAAAACTGCATTTGCTGAAGATTATGATGCATATAAAGCTTTACAATCAAAAGTTAATTTAAGTGATGATGAATTGTTCTATAGAAGTGAAATGTCATATTTAAGAGCAAGAATGGACCCTTGTTGGTATGGCTATAATGGCGTTTCAACCTTTTCATCAATGGCTTATGAAAAAACCTCAAATATGCAAAAGTATATAGGATTATTTGGTAATAAAATTAACAGTTACACATATAATCCACAAACACCTGTTTACAATGCAATGTTCTCAGTAAAATATATTTATGATAAAAATTCTTATGTAAATTCAGGCGATTATTATAGTTTTGTTGATGCAAATGACACTTTCACAGCATATGAAAACAACTATATGCTCAATATTGCCTACCCTGTTTCTGACGATATTCTTACTTGGGATGCCTCTAAGGGAGAAAATCCTGTTGAAGTTCAATCAGAGTATTT
The DNA here is from genome assembly GCA_045593645.1 of Candidatus Fimenecus sp. Lineage (GTDB taxonomy): Bacteria > Bacillota > Clostridia > Oscillospirales > Acutalibacteraceae > Fimenecus. The sequence goes on from JAZNWZ010000090.1 coordinate 2,120, forward strand.
TTATCTTGCAACTGGTGTTGATGGCGTATTTAACTATTTAAGTACAGATGCAGTTGAATTTAACTATAATCCATTGAATGTATCAACATCAGATTTTCAATTAAGAACTGGACTTGAGTCAGGCTCACTTTCAATAAGAAGAGCTTCAAGTGGTCAAAAATGTATTTTAACTACTACAATAACAGTTCAAAATGACGAAAACATATATATTTACCTTCAATCACGTAATATTAAGGATATTTCAATATATACACCTACAATGAGTAGAAAAGTGTCTGTTGCAGATGGCTTTATTCTTGATTTAGGTCAACATCGTGCTGGTGATTTAATTGATATTGAGATTGAATTAAAAGACGATACAGATTATGCAAGTGTTAAATATATACCATTTACAGTAAATAAAGAGAAATTCGTTGAAGGCTATGAAAAATTAAAGTCTGGTCAACTTGAATACACAGCATTTACAGATACATTTATTAGTGGTAATTTCACTGCTGAAAAAGATGAAGTTCTTTACACATCAATTCCATATGATAGTGGTTGGAATATCTATATTGATGGTGAGAAAGCTTCTGAAGAAAACATTGTTAAAATTTCAGATGCTTTAATTGGTGTTAAGGTTAAAGAAGGAAAACACGAAATATCTTTTGAGTATAATCCTAAATATTTCAAATTATCACAATCAATTTCTGTTATGTTCACCCTTCTTTTACTAATTGCAGTAATAATGAAGGAGTTAAAACTTCTTGTCTTTAAAAACCCAAAACCAAACTTATGGCAACGTGCTGATATTGCCCTTAATGAACAAAATAGCAATGATAAAGATGATGTAGAAATAACATTTAATGAATAAAAGAAAGTCCCTACTATTTCAGTAGGGACTTATTTTTATAATATTTTTTTAAGATATTGACCGGTGTATGACTTTTTGCATTTTGCAACTTCTTCAGGAGTACCGCAAGCGACAATTTTTCCGCCCTTGTCTCCCCCTTCAGGACCTAAATCAATAATGTAGTCTGCAGTTTTGATAACATCAAGATTATGCTCAATAACAATTACCGTGTTACCACCGTCAACAAGTTTCTGTAAAACCTCTATGAGCTTGTGCACATCGGCGCTATGAAGCCCTGTTGTAGGCTCATCAAGAATATAAACAGTTTTACCTGTTGAGCGTTTAGAAAGCTCTGTAGAGAGTTTAACGCGTTGTGCTTCACCACCTGAAAGAGTTGTTGCAGATTGACCAAGTTTAATATAACCAAGGCCAAGATCATAAAGAGTTTGTAATTTTCTTTTAATTTTTGGAATACTACTGAAAAACTCAAGTGCTTCTTCAACGGTCATTTCAAGCACATCGTAAATACTTTTTCCTTTATATTTTACTTCAAGAGTTTCACGGTTATATCGTGCACCTTTACAAACTTCACAAGGTACATAAACATCAGCAAGGAAATGCATTTCGATTTTTACAATACCATCACCCTGACAAGCCTCACAGCGACCACCCTTTACATTAAATGAAAATCTACCTGAATTATAACCACGAACTTTTGCATCTTGAGTTTGAGCAAACAATTCGCGAATATCAGTGAATACACCCGTATATGTTGCAGGGTTAGAACGAGGAGTTCTGCCAATTGGAGACTGGTCAATATCAATAACTTTATCAAGATGTTCAAGACCTAAAATCTTATCAAACTTACCTACTGATTTTTTAGCATTATTAAGTTCATTGGCAAGATTTTTATAAAGTATTTCATTTATAAGTGACGATTTACCTGAGCCCGAAACACCTGTAATACAAGTAAAACATCCTAAAGGAAAATCAACATCAATATTTTTAAGGTTATTTTCAGCTGCACCTTTAACGGTAAGTATATTCCCATTACCCTTACGACGGTTTTCAGGAACAGGAATCTTCCTTTTACCCGAAAGATACATACCGGTTATTGAGTCTTTGCAATCAACAATATCGTCAATAGTACCTGCACATACAACTTCGCCACCGTGAACACCTGCACCGGGACCTATATCCACGATATAATCTGCTGCACGTATTGTGTCTTCATCGTGTTCAACAACAATAAGGGTGTTACCCAAATCGCGAAGTCGTTCTAAAGTGCCAAGTAATTTATCATTATCTCTTTGGTGCAAGCCAATACTTGGCTCATCAAGAATATAAACAACTCCCATAAGTGAAGAACCAATTTGTGTTGCAAGTCTTATACGCTGACTTTCCCCACCTGAAAGTGTACCTGATGAACGGGAAAGAGTAAGATATTCAAGGCCAACACTCTTTAAGAAGTTAAGTCTGCTATTGATTTCTTTAATAATTGATTCTGCAATAAATTGTTCTTTTTCGGTTAATTTAAGATTATCAATGAAATCAATTGCCTTAACAATTGACATATCACAAAATTCGCTAATATTTTTACCACCAACAGTAACTGAAAGAATTTCAGGTTTAAGACGAGTTCCATTACAATCAGGGCATTTACAAGCAGTCATAACTTGCTCAATTTCCCATCTTGCCCAATCACTTGTTGTCTCTTTATAACGGCGTTCAAGATTATTTATAACACCCTCAAACTCTGACATATATGACCCCGCACCGTAAAGTGTAGGTCTTGTCATTTTAAGTTTTGAATCTGTACCATAAAGAATGGCATTGACGCCATCCTCTGAAATATCTTTAATTGGTGTTTTAAGTGTAAATCCAAACTGTTTACCAATGGCAGTATAATACATTCCTGCAATTGAGCCTTTTTCTGCTTTACTCCAACCGCTTGCACATATACCACCATCAGCAATAGATAAATTCTTATTAGGAATTACAAGGTCAGGATTGACTTTCATAAATGTACCGAGACCCGTACAAGTAGGACAAGCACCGTAAGGATTGTTAAACGAAAACATTCGTGGTGAGAGTTCGTCCATACTGATTCCGTGCTCGGGACAAGCATAATTAAGTGAATAAAGGTATTCTTTATCACCTATAACATCAATTATTACATTACCGCCTGAATGTTGAGTTGTAGTCTCGATTGAGTCAGCAAGTCTTGTTCTTATTCCCTCTTTAACAACAAGACGGTCAACAATAATTTCAATTGTGTGCTTGAAGGTCTTTTGAAGTTTCATATCTTCAACAAGTTCAGTAACTTCACCGTCAATTCTTGCTCTGACAAAGCCTGCTTTTAACGCATTTGCAAGTTCTTTTGCGTGTTCACCTTTTTTACCACGAACTACAGGTGACAAAATCTGAAACTTTGTGCCTTCAGGCAAACTCATGATACTGTCAACAATTTGGTCAACAGTTTGCTGTTTGATTTCTCTGCCACAAACGGGACAATGTGGGATACCAATTCTTGCATACAAAAGTCGCAAATAATCATAAATCTCCGTAACAGTACCTACTGTTGAACGGGGATTTTTTGATGTTGTTTTCTGGTCAATTGAAATTGCAGGAGAAAGCCCCTCAATCGCCTCTACATTAGGTTTTTCCATCTGACCTAAAAACATTCTTGCATAAGACGATAAAGACTCTATATAGCGTCTTTGACCCTCTGCATAAATAGTGTCAAAAGCAAGCGAAGATTTACCCGAGCCTGAAAGTCCTGTAAAAACTACAAGTTTATCGCGTGGTATTTCAATATCAATATTCTTAAGGTTATTTTCTTTTGCACCTTTAATAATAATTTTATCGTGTGTCATTTATTTCTCCGATTTAAGTTTTTCAATTTTATCGCGTAAATATGCTGCG
>JAZNWZ010000091.1:0-13260 GCA_045593645.1 Candidatus Fimenecus sp.
CGCAAGCTGCAAAGCAAGTAGCAATAATAGCAACTGCTAATACAACTGCAAAAACTCTTTTAAAGTTTTTCATAATAAAATTCCTCCTTGAGTTTGTGAGTTTGTCAACTCATATATTTTAAAAATATATGTATTAATATACTACAATTTACCATATAAGTCAATTGAATTTTAATGATTTTTTAATGGTTTATGAATAAATATTAGAAAAATGTCAAATAAATGTATAATAATCAGTAGTATTCTATTTTAATACTTAAATTTATACATAAATCTGTCGTCAAAAGAGAAAACTGCAGTAGCTTCATCTTTTCCGTCATCAGAAATAAAGTCGCAAGAGCTTGTACCAATAACAGTATATTGGAATTTAACTAAATAACCACTATTATTTATGACTAACATAATAGCAGTAGGGGAATATGTTGAATTAAATTTATTTACGCCTGCATAGTTGTCAAGAGCGAAGCCATTTACAATTGAGCCGACATTTGAATATGGATTATCGTTGTTTGTTGTATCTGCTTTTAAAGTCAAGGTAATGATATATCCGGCATCACCACGGACGGCAGTATAACTCTCAACAGCGTTTGCAACAAGTTGAGCGTTACCGATTTTTGGTGGTATAAAAGTTAAAAGTGTTTTTTCTTCACAAATTCCACCCTTAAAAACGAAATTTGCAGAGCTTGTACCGTTTGTCTTTTCAATTTCTGCATTAAATTCATTTTTAATTAATTCAAGAGACGATGTTACCGTTGTATCAGTAATAAATGAGGTCATTAAAACATCTCTTTGTTCAGTAATATCAATTGATATTTCACCCATATATGCTTTTGTTTTATTAATTGAATTGATAACTACTGATAATGCTTCATCAAGAGTTAAATCATTTTCTCTGTTAGGCAAGTTGGTTAAATCACTATCATCAATAAACTCTAAATTTCCAAAAATAGAACTAAGCTTAAAGTTAATACCTGGAGTATATACTCTGTTTTCAGGTTTAATAGAAACCTTAAAAGTTGAATAAAGATTTCCTGGTTTTGATAACTCAATAAAAAGCGAATTTTGCAAAGAGTGAACTGATTTAAGAGTATCAATAAATGACATAATCTTTGTAAGTGTTGAATGTAAAGCATTTACTGCTTTTGCTAAATCATAAGATTTATTATCTTTTATTGCCTTTAATGCAGTTTCAAAACCACTGATAAGCTCATTGTGTGCAGATTTGTATTCAATAACTGTATTTTGTTGATTATCAAAATCGTTAAAGCTAAAGGATTTAACTGAATTATATGCTGATTCAAACAATTTAGTTGATTTTGACTTGCTATATTCAAACAATGCAGTATTAACAGTATCTAAATATCCATTTTGATGAACTTTATTAAGAATTCTATATAATTCTCTGTTCTTTATAAACTCGTTTGACTCAGCAAAATATCTTATGTAGACAAAGGTTTGATAGTTTTCTGATTTTTCATCAACAGTCAATGTTTTTAAAATACCCCAAAGCTTATAGCATATTTCTGTAAACTCATTGTCATATGAGCTTAAGTCGTATGGATTATTAAAATCTATTCGCTCAATTTTTGCAAGTTCATTGAATTTATTTGCAATTAAGTTGCAAATATCGTTGTTAAGACTATGCTTTTCTTCATCATTTAGTGTTGCAATAAGTTGTTGACACTCGTTAAACTGATTATTTGATAGATAATACTTGAATTTATCTAAATGATTATTATCAGGTTTTGTGCAAGAGCAAAGAAGAAGGGTAATGCTCATAAAAACACAGATAAATTTTAAAAGCTTTTTCATTTAATCACCATTACAAAATTTATACTACTTAATTTACCATAAACTATAAAAAGTGTCAAATAAAAAGAGATATAAGCTATTGCCTATATCTCTCTAATATTGCATTATTTTGTTTTCTTTTGTGGACCGTTAAATCCGTTCTTTTCTTGGAAATCAGCAATCTTGTCGATAACGCTAAGTACAACATCAAAACCTGTACCAACAGTTTCAACTTCAAATCTGTCTGCCTTATCTCTCCAAGTATGGTAATAATAAGTCATTGTTGGGTCTTGAGCAGCAAATGTAACTGATTTAATACCTGCTTTTGTCATTGGTGTACTGTCGCAACCACCAACAGGGTTATGGATACAACCATTTGTTTTGCTTTCAATACCTAACTCTGCAAAAGTATCCTTGAACATCTTTTCAAGGTCAGTATCAAATCTACACATTTGCCAGTCATCTTGAATAACAACTTCAAAAAAATCTTTGTCTGCAACTGAGTCAATGTTGATGTTCCAAGCATTTTTAAGCATATCGTCATATTTGTGCTCTTCAGCAAATGCCATTGAGCCACGAAGACCAGCTTCTTCAGAACCACAGTTAAAATCGATAATACGGCAGTTCTTTGGCATTTTTTCAGGATTTTCTTTAAAGTATTTAATAACTGCATAGCTTAATGCACAGCCTGTTGCATTATCCATAGCACCAGGTGATGCAGTGTCATCATGTGGGTCGTTCCAAGCAGCAATAATTAAACTGCCTATTGCTGTGATTACTGGAATAAAGTGAAGTGCATAATTGAAGATTCTAAATGAATCTGACATAACTGTTTCTGCAGCCCAGTCTGCTTTAAACATTAAAGCACCATAAATTACTGCCATTGCAACTGCAATACCAACATTAAGGAACACACAAACTGCACCGAAACCTACTTTAGCATATGTAATGATAAGACCTTTGATAGGATTTTTACGATATTTGTATGTGTTTTCTGAATGTCTCCAAGTCCAGCAAGTATCTGTATGACCTGAAAGAATAATTGTGTAGTCGTATTTACCATCTTCAGGCACTAATTCACCATAAACATTTTGTGAAATTCTTTGTCTGAAGAAAATATCTGACCATGTTCCATAAAGGAAAACGCAAGTAACAAGCCAGAATACAAATACAAGGCCAAAAAGTGCCATACCAAACCAAAGCGATGAATTTCCAAGTGCAAAGTATGTAAGTACACTGAGAATAAAGCCGGCCCAACCTGCATATGGAAGACCACCAATAGCAGACCTTGGAGAAACAGCAAATTCTTCTTTCTTTGATTTAATGCCAATTTCTTCAAGTTTTTTACCCATAAAATCAGCATATTTTCTTTCACCTTCAGAACCTGGAAGGCGAGAGCCAAAACTTTCTGCATCTTTGACTAAGTCATATGCAAGCTCGGCATATTTTCTGTTTTCTTCTTTCATATCCTATAACCTCCGTATATAGAAATAATTCCCTTATATAATATTGCATTTTTCAAAATAAATCAAGCAAAAGTCTAATTATTCTTTATATTTTTTAATAATTGAAACAAATAGCCTTTGTCAAGATTTATATACACAATTTCGCTGCCAATAAATAGTCTAATGAAATAAACACTAAGCATTAGAATAATAAAAATTCCTAAAATGATTTTTCTGTGTTTTTGTGGAATATACTTTTGTAGAATTAATGCTAAAAGGAAAAATGGCATAAAGTATATCATTGGGTGATTATAAAAAGCAGCAACAAAATCAAAATGTAAAATACTAATTGCAGCCCTTGTCATACCACAACCAGGACAACAAATACCAAAAAGAAATCTAAAAGGACACCCTATTGTAAAATACAATAAAGTGAGCACTAATATAGATGAAATTATCCAAAAAAATACTGTAATTGTTCTTTTATTTAAACTCTTTTTCATAATGGAAATATATTATCACATCAAAAAAATAAAGTCAATGAAGCTATATAAATAGGTACTGTTCAAATGGGAGTTTTTGTGTTAGAATGAGTTTAAATAGTAAGGGGGATTTTGTTATGAAAAAATCAGTAAAAATTATTTTGATTGTTGTGGCGGTTGTCTTAGCATTAGCAATTGTTTATGGTGCAGCATTTTTTTGGTATTATCCACATTATAAAAACAATAAAATACAAATTTATTTTGAAGATGTGTGGTACGAAAACAGAGTTGCTGTCATGAGTTGCAATGTTCGTTGCTTTAATGTAATGGATATGGGTAAAAAGAGTTGGTTTTACCGTGCTGATTTAATAATGCAGGGTATTCAAAATAATTTGCCGGGTGTTATTGGTTTTCAAGAGGTAACTAAATGGCAGTATGATTATTTAACTGAATCCATGCAAGGTTATGATTCTGTAATTGATTATCGTGATGATGCATTTAATTCAGAAGGTTGTCCTGTGTTTTACAGAACAGAACTTTATGAGCTTGTAGAAAAAGGTTCGTTTTGGCTTTCAGAAACACCTGATAAGATGAGCAAAGACTGGGGCGCTGCTTGTTATCGAATTTGTAGTTATGTAATTCTTAAGGACAAGGCAACTGCAAAGCAGTTTGTTGTATTTAATACTCATCTTGACCATGTTAGCGATGAAGCAAGAATAAATGGAATTCAAGTTGTGCTTAATAAGATTGCAGAATTTGGCTCAATTCCTGCAATTTTGATGGGCGACTTAAATGCTGAAGAAGATTCAGAGACGTATAGAAGTGCTACTCAAAATTTCCTTGATGTTAAGTATCAAACAAGCAATACAGACTCAGGATGCACTTATCAAAAATGGGGCGAACAGCTTGATAGAAACTGTATTGACTATATTTTAATTTCAAAAACGGGTTTTAATGTTTTAGCATATAAAGTTGTTGATGATACTTATGATGGAGTTTATTCAAGCGACCACTTCCCAATATTTGCAGAATTAAGTTTTGTAGAATAATTTAGATACGAGGGTATTGATTATCCTCGTATTTTTTTATTTGACAACAGAACAAATGTTCGATATAATATAACTATCAAATTGTGGAGTGATAGTTTTGAACAGAACAATTCTTCATTGTGATTTAAATAATTTTTATGCATCAGTAGAGTGTGCTAAAAATCCAAAATTACAAGGCAAAGCCGTTGCAGTTTGTGGTAATACAGATGATAGGCACGGAATTGTCCTTGCAAAATCTCAATTATCAAAGCAACAAAATGTAAAAACCGGTGATACAATAATTGAAGCAAAAAGAAAAAGTCCGGATTTGATTATTGTTCATACGGACTTTGATTCATATTATGAATATTCAGAAAAGGTTAAGAAGATTTATAAAAGATATACAGATTTAATTGAGCCTTTTGGAATGGATGAGTGTTGGCTTGATGTTAGTGGAAGTGAAAAACTTTTTGGCAATGGAAAAAATATTGCAGATAGATTAAGATATGAAGTTTCTGAAGAAACAGGACTAACCATATCTGTTGGTGTATCCTTTAATAAGGTTTTTGCAAAGCTTGGAAGTGATATGAAAAAGCCAAATGCTACAACAGTTATTTCACAAGAAAACTTTAAAGAAAAAATCTGGAAATTACCTGCAAGAGAAATGCTTTTTGTAGGCAGAAACACAAGTGCCAATTTACAAAAAAACGGAATAAGAACAATAGGTGATATTGCTTTATCAACGCCAAATTTTATGAGAAGATTATTAGGCAAAAACGGTTATGATTTGTGGCTATATGCTAATGGCTTAGATACTTCACCGGTATCTCACGTTGACTCAAAGGTAATTCCACAAAGTGTTAGTAGGGGAATCACTTGTGTTGATAGTTTAAAGTCCACAAATGAGGCTTTACGAGTTATAGCAGAATTATCTATGCAAGTTTCAAAAGCCCTTCATCAAGAGCATTTATTAGCAAAAGGAGTACAAATAGCCATAAGAAACGATAATCTTGTCGTCCAACAATATTCATCCAACTTAATAATTCCAACTCAAAACTTTCAAATGATTATACAAGAGTCAGAAAAACTAATAAAAAATTATAACTGGAATATTAACATTCGTTCAATAACTGTAAGAACATATAATTTGATTAGTGAAGATGCTTTTTGCCAAATTCCATTAGGACTTAATATGAGTGCTTATGAAAAACAAGAAAATGTAGATTATATGGTCTTAGATATGAGAAAAAGAATGGGGAAGGATATTATTTTTTCAGGTTGTAGACTTTTGGGTACAAAAATACCGGCAGGTAAATCAGAACATTCTTCTTTACCGCCGGCAGGGTATAACAGTAATTAGGCTAATTCAAGCCATAAGGTTTCTAATTCTTCAAGTTGATTTTCTTTAATTTTGATTTCTTCAAGAATTTCAGAAAGCTTTGTGTAATTGCTTGAAATTTCTGGGTCGTTACAAAGCTCTTTTAAATTATCAAGCTCAGCTTGAAGTGATGTCATTTCTTTTTCAACATTCATAAGCTTTGCTCGTCTTTTTCTATCTTCGGCCTTGTTTTTCTTTGTTTCAGTATATTCATTTTTGCTTTCAACAGACTTGCTTTGTGCTTTTTCTTCAATAATATCAAGTTGTTGATTTGCTTTATAATACTCGTAATTGCCTTTGTAAATGACAACTGAGTCAGGCTTCATCTCAATAATTTTAGTAGGCACAGAGTTAAGTAAATATCTATCGTGAGATACCATAATTATAGTGCCTTCATATTGGCGTAAAGCAAGGTCTAAAGCCTCTTTTGCCTTATAATCAAGGTGATTAGTAGGCTCGTCTAAAACAAGCACATTTGAGCGTTCAAAAGCAATTATAGAGAGAACAACTTTTGCACGATTTGCACCGCTCATTTCACGAATTCGTTTGAAAACATCTTCATCTTCAATAAGAAAACGAGCAAGCATTGAACGAATTTCATATTCAGTCTTTGTAGGAAATTTTCTATGAACAGATTCAATAACTGTCATATTAAGGTCAAGGGAGGATAACTCTTGGTCAAAATATGAGATTTTAACATTGCCACCCCAACGAACAATACCTTCATAAGGCATTTTTTTGAGAATAGCTTTTAAAAATGAAGATTTACCAACACCATTTTTACCGATAAAAGCAACTTTTTCATCTTTTTCAATAGTTAAATCAAATTTTTTAAATAATACACGTTTATTCTCTGCTTTACCAACAGAAACACTTAAGTTTTTACAATCTAAAACGACCTTATGTGGTTCAATATCAAAAGGAAAAGAAATATGTAAATCTTTAACAGTTGGATTTGGCTTTGCAAGCATTTCCATCTTTTCAAGTGCCTTTACACGTGAGCCAACACTGTTAATACTGCTTGATTTAGCAAGGTTTTTACGAACATAATCTCTAAGTTCTGCAAGTTCTTTTTGTTGTTTTTCATATTCTTTTGTCAATGTTTTAATTCGTTCTTCTTTTTGAACTAAAAACGAAGAATATCCACCCTTATATCTGTAAAGCTCGCCGTTTTCAATTTCACAAATATCTGATGCAACAGAGTTTAAAAAATATCTATCGTGAGAAACAATAACAACAGCACCCTTGTAATTTTCAAGATAACTCTCAAGCCAGTTGAGCATAGAAAAATCGAGATGGTTAGTTGGCTCGTCGAGAATAAGTAAATTAGGATTTTCAACAAGTATTTTTGCAAGGGCAAATCGTGTTTTTTCACCACCAGAAAGTGATGATATACTGCCATCTAAATTAAAATTGCCAAACCCCATACCATTTAGAATAGTGTTTATTCTAACTTCTGCATTGTATCCGTCAAGTGCATTATAAAGATTTGTATAATTGTCATATTCAACTGATAAAGCGTCGTAATCTGCTCCAGTGCTTGAAGCAAGTTTTTTTGATAGTTCTTCAAGCCTTTTTCTTGTATCAAATACTAACTTTAATGAGTCATTGATTTCTTCTCTTAATGTGTTTGAAGATGTTAATGACTCGTTTTGTTTAAGATAGCCAATTCTCAAATTAGGTTTAATTGCTATTGTGCCATCATCACACTCAAGATTGCCTGAAATAATGTTTAAAAGGGTAGTTTTGCCTACTCCATTAATGCCTAAAAGACCTATTCTGTCGTTATCGTTAACAGATAGGTTAATGTTTTTGAGTATGCTTTTGTCAAGAAAACCTTTTGAAACGTTAGTAAGAGAAATAAGCATAATTTAGTCCTTAAAATTATTTTTGAGTTAAGTTGTTGATGTGTTTTTTCCATAATCCTGCAAAATAAAAAACACAAGAAATTCCCGTTGCTAAAAGCCATCCTGCAGGCCACGAATACCATATTCCTTGTTCATTAAAAATAGGAGCAAGGATGTATGATAAAACAACTCTTAAAAGTAAATCTGAAAATGTTGAAACCATAAACATTTTCATTGTGCCACTACCACGAAGCACACCGTCAATTATAAGTTTTATTGAAATAAATAAGTAGAAAGGTGCAACTGTTTTTAAGAATTTAACACCTGAAAAAATAATTGCTGCATTATTATCTGAAACGAATATTTTCATCATATTTTCTGGGAAAAAGAAAAACAAAATGAAAAGGGGAATGGTAATACAATAAGATATCAAGTATAAGCTTTTTACACCATTTTTAATTCTGTCAAGTTTATTTGCACCGACATTTTGTGCAGTATAGCTCGACATACTGTTACCAAGTGCAGTAAGTGTTGTAATAGTGAAAGTATTTAATTTTCCTGCTGCAGAAAAACCTGCAACAACAATCTCACCAAAAGTATTTACAAGTCCTTGAATGAAAATATTTCCCACAGATACAAAACTTTGTTGTAAAATACTTGGAATTGCTACAAAAAGAATGTTTTTAAGCATTTTAATTGAAAATAGTTTTGGCTTTTCTGTTTTAACGTTATTTAATCTTTTTAAAAGAGAAATAAATGCTAAAACACAAGCTATTCCTTGTGCAATAAATGTTGCCCAAGCAACACCGGATACACCCATTGAAGTATATTTTACTAAAATATAATCAAGTGCAACATTAAATACAGAAGAAAAAATTAAAAATATTAAAGGTGTTTTTGAATCACCAAGTGCAGTAAAAATTCCAGTACAAATATTATATACAAACAAAAAGATGAGTCCCAATGTGTAAATATTTAAATATGTAATTGAATCATTATATAAATCAGTTGGTGTATTCATAAGCTTTAAGATCACATTAGATAAAATCAATCCCAAAACTGTTAAAACACAGCTTAAAATTGAAACTGATATAAGTGCAGTACTTACGCAGGTTTTCATTTTAGAATAGTTTTTGTTGCCGAAAAATTGGGAAATTACAACACAAGAACCAATATTTGAGCCATTAGCAATTGCCATATAAATCATTGTTATAGTATAAGAAATACCAATGGATGCTAGTGCATTTCCACCTAAAAATTGACCTGCAATAATACTGTCAGCAATGTTATAAAGTTGTTGAAACATTACAGATACCAACATCGGTAATGTGAATCTTGTTAAAACTTTGGCAGGACTGCCGACAGTTAAATCTTTAATCATATAATCACCAAAAATAAGGGACTGGTCATACAGTCCCTAAAAAAATTATAAAGTTTCAAGAATACTTCTTGCTACACTGATACCATTTGATGATGCTTGCATAAGTCCGCGTGTGACTGACGCACCATCACCGATAGCGTGAAGACCTTTAACGCTTGTTTCAAAGTTTGTATCAACAACAACTTTGTTTGAGTAGAATTTAACCTCAACACCATAAAGAAGTGTCTCATCACTAGCAATACCAGGAGTAACTTTATCAAGTGCTTCAAGCATTTCTGCAATGTCCACCATAATTCTGTGTGGAAAAACAAGAGATAAATCGCCAGGTACTGCATCTTTAAGTGTAGGAATAAGGTTGTTTCTGCAAAGTCTTTCAGGTGTAGTTCTTCGTCCACGCTTAAAATCACCATAAGTCTGAACAAGAATTTTACCGTCACAAAGCATGTTGCTTAACTGTGCAATTTGCTTACCATATTCAATAGGTGACTTGAATGGCTTTGTAAAATTCTTTGATACAAGAAGTGCAAAGTTAGTGTTATTTGTTTTATATTCTGCAGATTTATAAGCGTGACCGTTTACAACAGCAAGACCATTGTCATAATATTCAGTTGCTACTTCGCCGGATGGGTTAGAACAGAAAGTTCTTACTTTGTCATCAAATGTCTGTGAATAATAGACAAGTTTTGCTTCATAAAGGTTTTCGTTCAAGAATTTCATAACCTCGTCACGAACTTCAACTCTGACACCAACATCAACAGTACCAACTTCAGTTTCAATGTTATGGTCCTTACAAATGTGGCTAAGCCATTCTGCACCTTCACGACCTACTGCAGCAACGATTTTATTTGAATAATAAGTTTTGCCACCTGCAACAACGCCTTTGACAGAACCATCTTCAATTATAATATCTTCAACCATTGTGTTGAAAATAATGTTACAACCATTATCTTCAAGGTGCTTTTGAAGTCTGCCATAAATTTTATAGCCTTCTTCTGTTCCTAAATGACGAATTGGACATTCAATCAATTTAAGATTTGCATTGATTGCTTTTCTACGGATTTCTTCGATTTCAGCACGCTTGTCAACACCATAAACATTAGTGTCTGCACCGAAACTTAAATATACATCATCTGCTTCTTTTAATAATCCCATAGTCTCTTCATAACCGAGGATTTCGGGAAGATGACCACCAACATCAGGTGAAAGTGAGAGTTTACCGTCAGAAAACGCACCTGCACCGGCAAAGCCTGTTGTAATAGAACAAGGTTTGCAACCGACACACTTTTTAGTTGTTCTTTTTGGACACATTCTTTTTTCAATAGAACGTCCCTTTTCAATCATTAAAATATTGATGTCAGGCTTTTTAGCCAAAAGTTCATAAGCACAAAATATACCTGATGGACCTGCACCAATAATAATTACATCAAATTTATTATTCATAATAATCATTCCTTTTTATCTGTCTTCTCTGAAGTATGATAATCCAAGTGAAGCAGGGGGCTGATTTTCTTTTTTATTCATCATACTTGTAACAATTAAAACAACAATTGTGATTACATATGGCAACATTTTCAAGATTTCTCGTCCTGAGAATGAAATGTTTCCAAAGACAAAAGCAGCAATATATAATGCACCAAAAAGATAAGAACCAATTATTGAAATATTTGGTTTCCATAATGTGAAAATAACAAGTGCGATTGCAAGCCAACCAAATGCCTCAATAGTTGACGCGTTTTCCCAACTTCCCTTAACATAGTCCATAATATAGAATACGCCACCAAAGCCGGCTATACCGCTACCTATTAAGATTGCAACATATTTATATAATGTGATATTAACACCCATTGCGTCAGCAGTTGCAGTATTTTCGCCAATTGCACGGAGATTAAGACCAACTTTAGTTCGGTTGAATATAAAGGTAGTAATCAAAGCAATAATAATTGCTAAATATACATAAAAGCCGTGACCGAATAATACTTTAACAAAACCGTCTGACCCTTCAGCAAAAGGTAAGCATTTAGCGATAATTTTACCTGCTATAGAAAAGTTAGTTTTATCAACATATGAGTGCATTAAGAATTGAGTTACGCCATTACCGAAAATTGTAATCGCAAGGCCTGTGATATTTTGATTACAACGGAATGTAATTGTCATTACTGCATAAATAGCACCAGTTAGAGATGCGAATAGGAACGCACCGAAAACGGAGAATAAAATAAGCATAATCCATGATGCGTTTTCAACTGTTTCCAAACTATTCATATACAAACTTACAAAAAGACATCCGCCAACAGTACCTGTACACATAATACCTGGAATACCAAGGTTTAAGTGACCTGCCTTTTCAGTAATTGTTTCACCGATACAACCGAAAAGAAGAACTGTGCCGATTGCAATAGCACTCATTAAGAATGTAACTGTCATTTCTTAATTTCCTCCTTTTCTTTTTTTCTGAACGCAAGCTTATAGTTTATAAAGAATGAGCAAATAATTACAGCAAAATACACAACACCAACAACGATGTTTGATATTGAATCGTTTGTAAACATAAATGTCTTTCTAACTTCTACCATACCTTTAGAAATAAAGGTGATGAAAAAGCTTGTAAGAATAATCATTAACGGGTTAAAGGTTGCAAGCCAAGTAGCCATTATACCAGTAAAGCCCATATTGTTAGCAGATGCTGTACTGATTGTATGGTTAATTGAACCTGCAAGAACAAAGCCTACAAGACCTGCAATTGCACCTGATAAAATCATTGTTCTGATAATAACCTTATCAACTCTAATTCCTACATATTTTGCTGTATTAATGCTTTCACCAACTACAGATATTTCATAACCATGTTTTGATGAACGAAGATAAACATGCATTAAAACTGTAATTACTACGAACAAAATGATAGGCAATAAATATTTGTTTCCTATGTCAGGAATATTACCGTAAGCAATTGGAGCTAAAACACCTGAGCCAGACTTAACCCAAATTGTAATGCATAAAGAAACAAGACCTTGTGCAATGTAGTTCATCATAAGAGTAAATAAGGATTCATTAGTGTTAAACTTCGCTTTGAAAATAGCAGGAATAGCTGCCCAAATTGCACCAGCAAACACACTAGCCAATAGCATAAGTAAAATTAAAATAGAATCATCTAATTTACCACCAAGATAAAACATACAAGCAATTGCAGCAAGGCAACCAACAAGAATCTGACCGTTACCACCTAAGTTCCAGAATTTCATTTTGAAAGCAGGAAGTAATGCCATTGATGTGCCGAGAAGGAGAGAAGTATCCTGAAGCAAAAGCCAGAATTTGCGTTCACTACCAAATGCACCTGTAAATAATGACTGGAAGAAATCAATTAAATTTTTATCGGAAAACATCATAGAAATAAATCCGCTTAAAAGAAGTCCTCCAACAATGGCGATGGAATAAATAAGAATTATTTTTTGAATTTTAATATTGTCTCGTTTAACAATTCGAACGAAAGGCTCTTTTAAGTTGTTCTTGTTCTTTTTCATTCCGTCACCCCATTTTCTTTAGATTGCACCATCAAAAGACCAATTTCATCCTTTGTGGTTGTTCTGGCATCAACAATACCTGAAACCTTGCCGCCACTTAAAACTAATATTCTGTCACTAAGTGCCATTAACACATCCAAATCTTCACCAACAAAAATTACAGAAACGCCTTTTTGCTTTTGTTCATTAAGGAGATTATATATAGTGTATGACGAGTTAATATCAAGTCCACGAACAGGGTAGGCGGTCATTAAAATTGCAGGAGCAGCAGCAATTTCGCGACCAACAAGCACTTTTTGAACATTACCGCCGGATAATTTTCTTACGGCAGTGTGTGAATCAGGTGTATTTACTTTTAATTCTTCAATAATTCTGTCAGCAAGGTCT
>JAZNWZ010000092.1:0-2412 GCA_045593645.1 Candidatus Fimenecus sp.
TGCAGTTGAAGCTACAGAGCAAGCAAATATTGCTTCAGATGGTATCAATGAAAGTAATGCACAGATGCAAGAGATGGTTGTTGCAATGAATGACATTACTAACACATCAAACGAAATCAGCAAGATTATCAAAACTATTGATGATATTGCATTCCAGACAAATATCTTAGCTCTTAATGCGGCAGTTGAAGCAGCAAGAGCAGGTGCAGCTGGTAAAGGCTTCGCAGTTGTTGCAGATGAAGTTCGTAATCTCGCAGCAAAATCTGCAGAGGCAGCAAAGAGCACAACAGTTCTTATTGAAAGTGCTATTAAAGCTATTGAAAACGGTACAAAGATTGCAGATGAAACAGCTTCTTCACTTCTTGAGGTTGTTGAAAAAGTTAATAACGTTTCATCAAAGATTGATGAAATTGCAACAGCATCAGAAGAACAGGCAACAGCAGTTACACAGCTTAAAGGTGGTATTGAGCAAATCTCAGCAGTTGTTCAGACTAACTCAGCAACTTCAGAAGAAAGTGCTTCTGCTTCAGAAGAACTTTCTGGTCAGGCTCAGATGCTCAAACAAATCATTGGTAACTTCAAGCTTAAAGATGTTGATACATCTTCTGTATCACTCGTTGATTACGCTTCTTACGAAGCACCACAAAGCTACGAAGCATCTTATGATGATAAATATTAATGAGGTAAATAACTTTATTAATATTGTGTAAATAAAAATACCAAGGAGTATCCCCAAAATGAAAAACATATCAAAAAAAATGTCAATAAGAAGAAAAATTCTTTCATCATTCATTGTTGTTACAGTAATTTTAATGATTGTAGCTGCTTTAATCGGATCCGCAATGAAAACTATCGACCAGACTTATACAGAGCTCTTAACTTATGATGGTAACGCTCAGGGTATTGCTGGTGATGCTTTGGCTTCATTCTGCTTAATTGATGAATACTTACACGATGCTGTAGGTTTTCAGAATGAAGAGCTTAGAGCAGAAGCACAGGCAGAAATTGATACATACAAAGCTGAGTTCGAAATGTATATGGAACAATTAAAACCATTAATGTTACCTGAAAATCAAATCAGCGATGAAGAATTTGTTAATGAAGTTGAGTTATATGAACAAACAATGGGTTATTATAAAGCTTATTGCGAAGCTATTGATGGCATTTTAGCTCAAGTAGGTACTGTTGATACTGCAGATATTCAGGCTCAGTTTGTTGAAAAAATTGACCCTCTTTACGACCCTCTTTACGATGGTGTTTTCGAAATTGTTTCAGTTAAACAACAAGCAACAGCTTATGGTTCAGCTCACGCATCTTTCCGTACACAATTTACAGAGTACTTTATGTATGGTATGATTCTCTTAGTTTGCATTATAGCAATTGTTTATGGTGTGGTTCTCTCTAAGCTTATTGCTGACCCACTTAAGAAATGTGCAGACAGACTTGAAAAACTTGCTGAAGGCGATATTGAATCAGATGTTCCTACAGTTAAGTCTCAGGACGAAACAGGTATGGTTTATAATGCAACTGTTAAAATTACCGATAACTTCAGAACAATCGTTAACGACCAAGGTAATATTCTTTCAGAAATTGCAAAGGGTAACTTGAATGTTTCTTCAGAACATCCAGAGGCTTATGTTGGTGGCTTTGCTCCACTTCTTGAGTCACTCGACAAGATTGTTGTTGATTTAACAGATACAATGTATCAGATTTACCAAGGTTCAGAACAAGTTGCAAATGGTGCAGACCAGGTAGCAAGTGGTGCTCAGGCTCTTTCTCAAGGTGCTACTGAACAAGCAAGTAGTGTTGAAGAGCTTTCTGCTACAATTGTTGAAATTTCTGAACACATTAACCATACTGCTAAGAATGCAGTTGAAGCTACTGAGCAAGCAAATATTGCTTCAGATGGTATCAATGAAAGTAATGCTCAGATGCAAGAAATGGTTGTTGCAATGAATGACATTACTAACACATCAAACGAAATCAGCAAGATTATCAAAACTATTGATGATATTGCATTCCAGACAAATATCTTAGCACTTAATGCTGCAGTTGAAGCTGCAAGAGCAGGTGCGGCAGGTAAAGGCTTCGCAGTTGTTGCAGATGAAGTTCGTAATCTCGCAGCAAAATCTGCAGAGGCAGCAAAGAGCACAACAGTTCTTATTGAAAGTGCTATTAAAGCTATTGAAAACGGTACAAAGATTGCTGATGAAACAGCTTCTTCACTTCTTGAAGTTGTTGAAAAGGTTAATACTGTTTCAGGTAAGATTGATGAAATCGCTTCTGCTTCAGAAGAACTTTCAGGTCAGGCACAAATGCTCAAACAAATCATTGGTGCTTTCCAACTTAAAGACGTTTCAACACAAGCTTCTATGGAAATTCCTGAAATCAATAATTACGATTCATCAAACG
>JAZNWZ010000093.1:0-4359 GCA_045593645.1 Candidatus Fimenecus sp.
TAATAGTGTCTCCACCATTTCGCGGCAGTAATCCGTATCCCTGTGGTAGCCTTACCTACCGAATAGGTTATTACTTGTTTATTATCAACCTTTTAAAGTATTTTGTCAATAGAAATTTTTAGAATTTTTATGCATTTTTTACTTTTTTGCCCATTGACATCTTGCACAGTTTAAAATTACTAAATTTGGTGGATTTTAACGAAAATGGTTTTTTCGTGTTCATTTTTTGTTAAAAAATTGTTTTTCCATTGAAGATAAATAAAAAATATGATAGAATTACTGAATGTATATACTAATAAAAAAGGAGCGCGTTGTATGAGTTTAGTTCAAACCGCAGTTCAAACCGCAAAAAACGGTGTTGATATGGTTAAAACCCATTGGAAAACACCACCAAAAGGCAGATATATGCCTTACAAAGAAATCGCCGCTTATTCAGGTGGCGGTATCGGTGCCTATATGATTATCACATTAGGTAATGCTTGCCTTTTATCTATGGGTAATACGCTCATTTCTTCAACACTTGGTG
Source organism: Candidatus Fimenecus sp. (assembly GCA_045593645.1). Taxonomy (GTDB): domain Bacteria; phylum Bacillota; class Clostridia; order Oscillospirales; family Acutalibacteraceae; genus Fimenecus. The sequence continues at coordinate 527 of JAZNWZ010000093.1, forward strand.
TTGGTGCAACAGACATGTATTTACTCTATGTTATCGCAATTCTTATTAACATTCCTTTTACAGGAATTCGTGCGAACATTATCGATAACACAAGAAATAAAGCAGGTAAATATCGTCCATACATAGTTAGAATGGCTATTCCTTCTGCTATTATCTGCATTGCTATGGTTTGGTTCCCTTATGAAATGCTCTACGAATTATTACCTGGCAGTGTTCACATTCCATGGCAATTTGATCAATTTGGTAAAGCAATATTCACCGAATACGGATACATAGCTAAATGTGCAATAATTCTTGTTCTTAACATTGTTTTAAACTTTATCTACTATTTCTTCTATGACGGATATGAAAATCTTATTCACGTTCTTTCTCCTAACACACAAGAAAGAGCTGACGTTGCATCAATCAAAAGCGTTGTTTATTCATTCGCTCCTACCGTTGTAAACCTTTTCACACCAATTATTGCGAGAAATCTTTTCCATACAAACACAACTGATATTCGTGTTTACAGATTCCTTTATCCTATTCTTGCTGTTGCTGGCATTCTTCTTTGTATTGTTGTTTATAAGCACACTGAAGAAAAGATTATTCAAGCAAGAACTCACGTTGTTCAAATCAAATTTACTGATGCTCTTCGCGCAGTTGCTAAGAATAAGTATTTCTGGATTATCTCACTTGCTGGTTGGATTGGATTCCTTGAAAGTGCTTACGCAAACATTCTCAACTGGCTTTACAACTATGGTGGTGCTTGTAACGGTAACGTTTACGGTCTTGTTGTTACTCTTTATGGTAACGCTTCACTTTGGGGTATGATTGCTGCACCATTCTGTATTAGAAAATGGGGCAAAAAGGCAGTTCTTGTTGTTACAAACCTTATGAACGTTTGCTTTATCCTTATGATGCTTCCTTTCACAAGAGAAATCAACAACCTTACTATTTGGCTTGTTATGGGATGTCTTTATCTTAATGCTTTGATGGGTTCATTTGCTCACATTCTCAACCCAACAATTCAAGCAGATATTCGTGACTATCAACAATATCAAACTGGCGAAAGAATTGACGGTATGTTCTCAGCCGTTGCTACAATTGGTACAATTATTACTCTTGGTACATCTGCCGTTCTTCCTGTTATCTATGAAAAGGGCGGAATTACTGCTGCAAAAGCAAAAGAGGTTACTTCAAACCCTGAAGTTTTAAACCGCATGCTTGGCGATGGTAAAACTGTTGGTGAAATTCTTGCAGAGCAATTAGAAGCTGGTCAAAACAACTATGCAAACCCATATTCTGCATTGTATGATTTAGACATTTTCCTTCCTCTTATGCACGCTCTCATTATAATTGCTGCTGTTGGTGCTTTCATGAACGTTATTCCTTATTTCTGGTATGACTTTAATGAAAGAAAGCAAAAATCAGTTGTTCGCGTTCTTAAAGTTCGCGCTCTCTTTGAAGACTATGGTAATGGTATTGTAAACGATGGTCAACTTGTTGAATCTATCGACCTTATCCGTAACGCAAGAGATATGGCTACAAAAACCCCTATCACTCTTGATAAGAAAACCTATAAATCAATTAAAGATAAAGCTGAACGTAAAGCAGCTAAAAAAGAATATAGAGCAAATTTTGAATTTAACGAAGAAATTGAAATTTCAAAGTTTGTTTGTGCAGAGCTTGATAAATTCTCAACAGATACTTTTAAATATCAATACAGAGTTCAAAAAGCTATTTATGAAGCAGGACTTAACGGTCTTAAAGCTATGAGCCTTGAAGATATTAAAACTGAACTTGCTGCTGCAAAGGCTATGCCTAAAGAAACTACAGAGGAAAAAGAAGTTCGTAAATTTGCAATTGAAATTGCAAGAAACAAGAAATCAGCTTACAAAGCACTCAACAAATACTTTGCTAACGAAGAACTTGTTCAACCTGACTTTGCAGAACTTGAAAAACTCTTTGATGCAGAAGACGAATGTGATGCAAAGCTTAAAGAACTTTATCTTGCTCTTAAAGATGCAAAGAAAGCAAAAGACGGTACTGCTAAAGAAATTAAAGCAGACATAAAAGCTTACGAAGCAAAGAAGAACGAAATTCGCAAAGCTTCAAAGGCAGAAATGGACAGACACGCTTACTTTGCTCGTGCTGCAAAACCTTATCTTGATGCTGAAAAGCTTGTTAAGCAAGAAGCAAACTACAAGCATTTTGACGATATTGCTGAAATGTATGAAGAAGCAAAGGCTCGTTATGAACAAGCTCAAGCAGAGGCTGAAGAAAAAGCTCGCAAGGAAAAAGAAGAAGCTGAAGCTTATGCTGCTCAATTAAAGGCTGAAAAGGCTGCTAAAAAAGCTGCTAAGAAAAATAAATAATTAATTAAACTATTAAAGCCGACTCGTTTGAGACGTCTTTTTTCGAATTTCTCCACCGCTAACGCGGTCCCCCTCCCTTTAACAAGGGAGGCTTTTTTGTTATACTGCTGTGATTTTAAACTCTTGATATTTACTATTCTTTTCTTCGCCTTTCCAAGAATGGATTTGCTCTGGATTATAAAAGATATCGTCAAGGCGTTTAATGAATGGCACTGTCTCACCAAAGTCAAGTGCTCTATGGTCAAATGCAATACAGATTGGAAGCACTTGTCTGATTTCAATACTTTTGTTACCGTTTTCATCTGTTACAACAACAGGTCTATCTTGTACTGCTCCAACACCAAAAGCAGAAACTTGTGGTGGGATAATTTCAAGAAGTCCTACATTGCCTCGCTGTCCACGATAAAGTGAACCAATATTTGAAATTGTTACTGTACCCTGCTCAATATCTTTTTTTGTAATTCTATCTGTTCTTGGAATACTTTCATACTCTTTCTTTGCCTTGCCTTTAAGAGTTTTAACTTTATGCTTACCTGTTTTTGAACCGATAAGACGATAAATTGCTTGTTTGATTTTACCCTTTTTAAGTGCGGTTAAAGTATTGTCAAGAGACACCTCAAACATTGCTTCTGTCAAATCTGTTTTTTCAAATCTTCTTTGAACATCATTGATATAGTCTGTCATTTCATCGAGATTTTTGTTTTCAAAATTATGAAGATTAATAGTCATCATTTCGCCATTTGGCATAATCATCGGCATTGAAATATTGATATCTTCAAATGTTTTAATTTCGCCACGTACAAGCTTACGATTATACTCAATATGTGAATTCATAATTGGTGCTGCTTTAAGTCCTTCAGAAATTACTTTAAGCATTAAAGTATTTACTGTAATCTTATCTGCACCGCGACGGTCAAAATTAAGCTTTCTGTACTCCTTCATAAATTCGGTTACATCAGGCTCATAATTATATGTTACGTGAGGAATTGTCTCCCAGCTTTCAGTAGTCATATTTGCAACGATTTTTCTTTGAATTCCAAAATTAATTGTGTTTGTGATTTTCATAATTGGTTTCTCCTTGATATATAAAATTTATTATTTATTGTTTTAGTGTGCCTTGCTTTTGGCTACGACAATATGATAATAAATTTTGCTCGGTTGCAACAGAAACTTTGCTTGTCAACTATGAAAAAATATGTAAACTATCGGTTGCAAAGCTTATAAAATCAAGGAATTTTAACCCCTCAGTCATTTTTATAAAAATGACAGCTCCCCTTTCAGGGGAGCCGTGAAATATATTTTATTTAATTTTGATTGTATAGGTTTTGCCTTGTTCAGTATTGAACTCTGCAAAGCCTTTCTCACTTGAACAAACATTTTCTACTATGTATTCAGACTTATCATAATATAGTTTGCAAGCACCACCCATATTTGAAGTGATTGTGGCTTTTGTGAGTTTTCCTTTTTCCCATTCAA
>JAZNWZ010000094.1:0-5983 GCA_045593645.1 Candidatus Fimenecus sp.
CTCAACAAAGCCTTTAATGGTAAAGGTGGCGGACGAGATACCTATGCACAAGGAAAAATCACAGGAGTAAAAGAAAGTATATTGGAATATCTCAAATAAAAATATTAAGCCACTCATTACGAGTGGCTTTTTTAATGTTATTTAATTGTTGGGTTTGCAGGAATTTTTTGAACACCAAATTCGTTTTTAAGTGCTTTGTATTCTTTTGCAGTAATTGTAACAACTGAACCGTGACGAGGCTTTAAGTGGTCCATAGCAGTAATGTCACGGTTAACTCGTTTGAAGTTTTCAAAGTCACTTGTCTGCTGTGTATAGAAATGACCTGTACCGTATTCGTCCATAATCATAACCCATTTATCTGTTCCGTTGATGTTGTACATTGTACTGCCTTCAACACCGAAATAACCGAGAGATACGATTACAGGTTCTTCTGTGTCATAAGGTCCTGTAAGATTCTTTGATTTAACATAAGCGATTTTCTGTGTTTCGTCATATTTGAAATAGAGGTAGTAATAATCGTTCTTCTCATTGTAAACGATGTCAGCATCAATACACTGAATACCTTCTTCCCAACGACCGTAAAGTGGCTTTGGTTCAGTTTCAAATGTCTTGAAATCTTTTGTATAGGCGTAATAGTGACCTGCAATATCGTTTTCAGCAGTTGAGTGTGCCCAGTAAATCATATACATCTCTACTTCAGGGTCCCATATTGCCTGTGGTGCCCATGCACGGGTTGTGTTTGCAAATTCACCGCCAAGCTGGCGGATATCGATTATTGTTTCGTCAGTCCAGTTGATAAGGTCCTCTGATTTCCAAGTAACAAGAGCGTGATTTGATGTCCAACCAAGGTTTGCATCCATATCGGTTGCGATAATGTAATAGCAACCGTCCTGACCTTTAAGTATATAAGGGTCACGACAACATTCAGTACCGAGCTTCTGTTCAATAATTGGCTTATTGTCATTGAGTGCCTGAAATCTGTAACCGTCAGAGCTTATTGCCATATTGATTCTTTGTTCTTCAACGGAGTTCCCTGTGAAATAAACGAAAAGATAAGCGTCTTTTCTTGATAATGCAGGATAAGCATAATCATTAAAAAGGAAATTGAAAAGATTAAATGCCACCATAACAAGAGCAGTAATGTAACGAACAATTCTTAACATAAATTATTCTCCTTTGTGTTGTTTTGCATATTATAGCACAAACCAAGAACCGATGTAAAGAAAAAAGTCATTCTGAACGAAGTGAAGAATCTCTTCTACAATTAATCTTTTAAATCAAGAGAGATTCTTCGTCGCTTTGCTCCTCAGAATGACTTTTTTTATTTTACACTCAATTTTTATATTTCTCTGCCTGAAGATTGAACATATAGGCATAAGTGCCACCCAGCTCCATTAATTCCTGATGACTACCACTTTCTATAATTCTACCGTTTTCCATAACATAAATTCTGTCAGCGTTGACGGTAGTTGAAAGTCTGTGAGAAATGAAAATAACAGTTTTATGGTCTGCTGCTTCAATCATTGCCTGATTAAGATTATATTCGGCAACAGGGTCAAGGTTTGCGCTTGGTTCATCAAGGATAACATAAGGACAATCCTTATAGAATGCTCGTGCAATAGCGGTTTTTTGTGCTTCACCACCTGAAAGCATAACACCGTCATCGTCAAATTCTCGTAAAAGCTCCGAATTGATACCGTTTTTAAGCTCCTTATTAAAACCACTGTGTTTTAATGCATCCCATACTCTTTCTTCGTCAGGGTTAATGTCAAGTGCAACATTTTCACCAAGACTACATGAGAAAATCTGGAAATCCTGAAATACTGCTGCAAATCTGTCACGGTGAGAGTCTGCGGTAACGCTTCTTATATTCTCACCATCAATGAGTATTTCACCTTCAGTTGCATCATAAAGCCGTAATAACAGATTTGTAAGAGTTGTTTTACCTGCACCGTTATAACCAACCAATGCAATTTTTTCATAAGGCTTAATGGTGAGATTAATGTCCTCAAGTGTTGGCTTGTCATTGTTAGGGTAGGTAAATGACAGATTCTTAATAGTTATCTCTTTAGGTTCTGTTTTTTCGGCTTTTTTACCGCCATTTTTAATCTTGAAATCAGCATTAAGAAATTCACGATACTTGTCAATCATTTTGCCTTGCTCTGAAAAACGAGCCAATGCCCAGATTGTAAGGAATTGGAATGACATAGCAACTGAATGAGCACCGTTGAAAGTGGCAACAAAGTCGCCTGCTGAAAGAGTTTCCTTAACAAGAACACAATATCCAAGGTAAAGTGGCAGGATAAACATAAATCCAAGTCCTTGAACACCGACTTTTTGAATGCAGTTAAGTGCTGAAATCTTGTTCCAATACTTTTTCTGATTGTTGATAACATCATCAGCAGCGTCATTGTATCTGTCCATAAGCAAAGGAGTAATGTTGTTCATTCGCACTTCCTTTGCATAGTCCTGTAAATAGAAAATACGCTGGAAATAGTCACTGCGTCTGTGATATTTTGCATTGTCAATTCGTCTTTCCATCATAAGAGAACCGACTCTTTTACTGATAGGCAGGAAAATGCAGATAACAGTAAGGATAATCACAAGACACCAAGGGTCAATGGTGAACAAAACTGATGAAACCGTCACAAGTGAAATAATATGTCCCACATACATTCTCACAAGACCTAAAAGATTCTGAATGTTACCTGAAGATGACTCGATTGTAAGAATGAAGTTATTGTAAAATTCAGGGTTATCATAAGACTCAAGGTCAAGGCTTCTTGCTTTGTCATATAACTTCTGGTTAAGACCATAATAAAGTCTTTCTCTTTCCGTGTTCCAATAAAACTCACGGAAAAGCCAGGAAATAACTGTTGAACCGATTAGAACAAGAGCAATTACAATAACTGCATAGAAAATTCTGTGGAGGTTTTTGCCTTCAGTTACAACATCAATGATATATTTGACACCGATAACACGGATGAGGTTGTTAGGGAGAATCATTAAAAGTCCCCACATAAATTCACCAAGCACTAACAGGGGAGATACGCTGAAAAGAAGCTTTACAAAGAAGAAAATGTTTGATGGCATTGAGTGAAGTGTCTTTTCTTTTTCCTTTTTCTTAAACATTTTCACTCACCTCGCTTTCACCTTTGTAGCTTGATGCCTGAAGTGTAAACATCTTACTGTATTCACCATTCTGTGCCATAAGCTCACTGTGAGAGCCTGACTCAAGAATTGTACCGTTACCGAGAACGAAAATTCTGTCAGAAAGTACAGCACTTGAAAGTCTGTGTGAAATATAGATAACAGTTTTGTTTTTTGTTACTTCAATTAAGTTTTCATACATTTTGTACTCTGCAATAGGGTCAAGTGCAGAGCTTGGTTCATCAAGAATTGCAATTTCAAAGTCCCTTGCAAAAAGTCTTGCTGCAGATACCTTTTGGTTTTCACCGCCTGAAAGTCCTGCACCGTCAATCTCAAATTCTCTTGTAAGAACGGTGTCGGCACCCTTTGGAAGACTCTGAATTTTATCCCAAACACCACTTTGACGGAGTGCTTTTTCTGCAAGCTTCTTTTCTTCATCATTACATTCGTGGCACATAATATTCTCATTAACGGAAACTGCAAAGTTTTTATAATCCTGAAAAACTGTTGCAAAAGCATTTCTCAAAGAAATAACATTATACTCTTTTATATTTATACCATTATAGAGAATTTCACCTTCATCAGGGTCATAAAAACGCAAAAGCAGTTTTACAAGAGTTGATTTACCTGCACCGTTTATGCCAACAACAGCAATAGTTTCACCCTTGTTGATTTTGAATGATACATTTTTAAGGATAATCTTGCTTGTGTCAGGATATTTAAAGCTGACATTTTTAAACTCAAGGCTTTGGAATTCCTCTGCATCTTTGCCACCGTCAGTAATCTTTGGTTCATAATCAAAGAAATCCCTTAAATTCTGAAAGTAAAGAGCCATCTGAGATAATTCATCAAAACCTTCCGCAATACTCATTGTTGAATCACGGACAGAGTTGATTGACGAAAGCACAACTGAAAAGTCGGAAATTGTAAGTGATTTTGTGTAAATAAATTGATAACCTGCAAGAGCATAAGTACCGATAATCGGTATAAAATCACTGAAAAGTGAGCTGAGCATACTGTAAATAAACAGTTTAAGACCGTATTTTTTTAGTATTTCAACATTTCCGTCAATTGCCTTTTTAAATTTTCCGATGAGAACTGCAAAAATGTTTGATGTTCTCATATCCTTTGAATATTCTTTTAAGAACATTGTTCGTTGTGTATATGCTTTGATTCTGTTATTTGTTGTCATTTCAAGGTCACGCTTATAAACAGCCTTGCTTTTATAAATTTCAATGACAAACACCAATGTAACAGGTAACAGGAAAAGTAAATATAACGGGTTAATAACTGTAACTGTCGTTACAACGCAGATAAGTGCAATTATACCGCCGATAATTGCAGCGACATCCCAACAAATAAGGTCATAATAACTTGATGAAAGCACAAGAGTGGCTCTCTGATACTTGTCGTAAAATTCAGGATTTTCATAACAGCTTACGTCAAGCTGTGTTGCTTTCTCAAAAATTTTGTTGTTAAGCTCCTTAAGAACAACTTTAGCGGAAATCAGTCTTGTTTTCTCGGCAAATGCTGAAATCACGTTTACAAGCAGATACACACCGAAGAAAAGCAAAAGATAAACAAAATATGTTTTAAAATCTGCGTCGCCATCAATTATGCTTAAAAGAACCTTTAAGAACAAAATATTCTGAACATACATTGATAAAACCTTGTTAGATATTTCCGTAACAAGATAGCCGATTAAAAGTCTTTTGTCCGCTTCCCATACAAGCTTTAACGCAAATAAAGCATTTTTGAAGATGGGGACTTTAACAGGCTCGTGAAGTTTAATCCACCTCATAAGTTTTCTCCTTTTTATTGAAAATAAAAAAGCCGTAGGTACTTCTACCCACGGTGACGAAATACAATATCCTAAATGATAAAATCAATCGCAAGAAAAGGGTATGTATTGAAGAAAAGGGCAGAAATGTTCATTTATATTTATTATTCGATAATTATACCAACGGTTTGTCACGGTATCTGCCTCCTTTCATAAGTTTTGGTTGAACGATTTTTGTAACAGAGAAATTATAATACTCATAAAAATATATGTCAAGGAAAACAAAGGAAAAAACAGGCAAAAGGCATAAAAAAAACGCCCCTTTGGGACGGAAATCAACAAAATATAAAAAAGTGATTATAAAAATGAAATAACCCTCGGAGCCGATGTTTCTTTACACATCTTTCACTGACTCGGAGGGTTATTTCTGTTCACTCTTGATATCTAACATCTTTTTATCTACCTCTCATTCTACAGATTCTTTGTCTTCCTGTTCTTGATTTTCAACTCCATTACACTCTCTACAGTCATCAATCATTCTCGAAAAGCGAGACCCTTTCATGCATCAGAACCTATTTGTCAATTTTTGGAAGACTTCTTTTGGCAGGTTCTTTATTTTTGAAAATAAACTTTAGTTTGCAAGCATTTAATCTATATAAATTTTTTTATTATTATTTTCGTCTGTGCTGCTTGCTACACTTAAACTTTTTCTTTTAAACTAAGTTCTATTTTCTTTTAAGAACCTTTTGTGATTTACCTGTACATTGGAATCACCATTTCCTTTCTGTGTCTATAATATAACACAGAAAAAAGCATTTTTCAATATGTAAATTTGTACAAAGTTAATATATTTCTATTATTTAAAACGGAGATTTTGTATATTATGCTAATAAAGATTTTGAAATTCTATTGACTTTTGCTTTTATATTTGATATTATAAATATGTTGGGCGTCTTGAAAGATGCTCTTTTTTTATGCTCAGGATTTAACATTTACAATTCTTTCATATTCTTCATCTGTAATGTGCATAACTGAGCCGTGACGGGGATGAAG
>JAZNWZ010000095.1:0-16220 GCA_045593645.1 Candidatus Fimenecus sp.
CAGGAATTACCGTATAAACTTCTTCCAATCGATTATTAAGTTTATTTTCAGCATTGAAGCGTCTTTGCTTGATTTCATTTTCAGCTTTTTCATATATCTGTCTGTCAAATGCCATATTTCTGAAAATCCTTTCTGTTTATTTTTTCACCTTTGGTATAAAATAATCAATAGTTTTAAAATTTTTGTTAAACAACACATAAAATCATTGACATAAGCCAAAAATTACAATAAAATAGTATGAGTATTTTGATTTTGGGGTATTAGCCCTAAATCTTGAAAGGTGCAGCTATGAAAATTATTTATAATCTTCAAAAAGCAGGCATGGGTTTTACTATTGACCGTTTGCTCAAATATATTGACAAAGACCCTCAAGGTAATATTATTAAATTGAGCAGAAAAATCGAGCCTATTTTTAACAAGATATTTCCACCTGAAAATTTCATAAAAATCAAAGCTGTTGCCGAAGACCCAAACAATGTTTGGAATAAATTTGCTTTGAACATTATCAACGATGTTGACAAAGCAGTTATTAAGCAAATGCTTTTGTCTTTTGGTATTGATGCAGGTCTTTATGGTACAAAAGCAGTTCGTAAAAACCGTGAAAAATATAAGTGCAACATTCCTTTTAACATTCTTTTAGACCCTACTTCTGCTTGTAATCTTCGTTGCAAGGGTTGTTGGGCTGCAGAATATGGACATCAATCAAACCTTACTAACGAAGAGATGCAAAGCATTGTTTCACAAGGTAAAGAGCTTGGTTGCCATTTCTATTGGCTTACTGGTGGTGAGCCTCTTATTCGCAAAAAAGATGTTCTTGAGTTATGCAGAAACAACAAGGACTGCATTTTCTTAGTTTTCACAAATGCGACTCTTGTTGATGAAGAATTCTGCAAAGCTATGAATGAATGTGGCAACGTTACTCTTGCTTTAAGTCTTGAAGGTACTGAAGAAACTAACGACTGGCGTCGTGGAGACGGTGTTTATCAAAAGACACTTAAAGCAATGGAACTTTTAAAGAAAAACAAGTGTATTTTTGGCGTTTCTGTTTGCTATACACAAAAGAATATTGAAACTGTTACAAGTGATGACTTTATAGACATGCTTATTGACGGTGGTGCTAAATATTCACTTTTCTTTAACTATATGCCAGTTGGCGTTGGTGCAGATGTTGACTTAATTCCTACACCTGAGCAAAGAAAAGCTATGTACAAATGGCTTCGAGTTATGAGAAATGGCGAAACAGGTAAACCAATATTTGTTATGGACTTCCAAAACGATGGTGAGTTTGTTGGTGGTTGTATTGCAGGTGGTAGAAACTATTTCCATGTTAACTCTGCAGGTGATATTGAACCATGTGTTTTCATTCACTTCTCTGACTCAAACATTAAGACTCACACTCTTTTAGAGGCATTGCAATCCCCTCTCTTTATGGCATATTACAAAAACCAACCATTTAACGATAATCACTTAAGACCTTGTCCTATGCTTGAAAATCCTGAGTATCTTCGCAAGATGATTAAAGAGACAGGTGCTCATTCCTCTGACCTTATGCATCAAGAAACTGCAGATGAGCTTTGCGATAAATGTGTTGAATATGCAAAAGCTTGGAAGCCTGTTGCAGAAGAATTGTGGGAAACTTATCCACACAGAGATACACACACTCAATATTATCGTGATACTGAAGAATCTAAGGCATCAGGCTGTAACGGTAATTGTGCTTGTTGTAATGCTCACAAACAATAATATAAAGTAACAAAAAAAGAGCAGGAATTCCTGCTCTTTTTTTGTTTTTAGTTTTAAGCAACCTTGTTGCCTTGGATATATCCTAAGTCGTAATATCTGATAACTGTGAATTGTTTAAGAAGTTTTGACTTAAATGAAAGTACTTTCTTTGAAATCGCATTATCACAGAATGAGATTACCGGTCCCATAAAGAATGCTGTAATAACTGTGCCGATACCTATTGGACCACCAAGTACAAATGCGCCTAATGTGCAAACAAGGTCAGTTGCTACTCTGCACCATTTATATTTAAGCTTTGTTTTTTCTTCCATAACAAAGCCTAAAGCATCATAAGGTGAAACACCTAAATCACAGTTGAAATAAAGTGATGCTGAAAGACTTAAGAGAAATACACCTAAAAGCATTGCAATAGTTTTTACTATAATATGTGGGTTTTGTGGTAAAATCTCGTTGTAAAGTTCTGTGAAAAATTCACACACATATCCAACGCCAATCATATTTACGACTGTGCCAATGTTAATAAGCTTTTGAGCAACAAATGCTACAAGAAGAAGGATTACACTATTTACACACATTTGATAAAAGCCAAAGCTTATACCGAGTTTTGCACTCACGCTCATATTAAGAGCAGTAAAAGGGTCAACGCCCATTCCTGAATAAGAGAAAATTGAAACTGCAAAGCCCATAATCAAAATGCTCAAAGGCATAAGTGTCATTCTTTTTGCTCCGTTGTTTTCTTCTAAAATTTTTGCTGGGTTCATATTTTTAAGGATTTTTGCCATTTGTAATATTTTCGCCTTTCTTTTGTTAAATTTGCACATATATGCATGCCTTTATTTGTCTATATATTACAACGGCAAAATTGTAAAGTCAATAATAATTCGTTAATTTTTTAACTTTCGTCCATTGTCACAGTTTTACAATTTAGCAAGCGAGTTTTTGTGCAACTTGACGAATATTTCGGTAAAAATTTTTGGTTTAGACCTTTTTGAATAACAAAAAACACCTTGAGTCTTAATCAAGGTGTCCTTATTTTACTCGTTATTTTGAATTTGACGAACATCATCGCCAACAAAATTCACACCGGTATATGTTCCAATTATTCTTGAAGATATACTTTCAGGATAGCGCTCTTTCAAATCGTGAAAATCAAGATTTGAACTTATAATTGTTGGTACGCCTCTACAAATTCTACTGTTTATTATGTTATAAAGCACTGATGTTGACAATGCAGTTGTAAATTCCGCTCCTAAATCGTCAAGAATAAGCAAGTCTACATCAATAAGCATATTTTCTGTATCCAAGTCCTCTGCCCTGCCGAACTTTTCTTTTTCAATCTTATTAAGGAAATTTATAACAGAGCCATAAAGCACTGTATAACCTTTTTTGATTGCTTCATTTGCAATTGCCAATGATAAATGAGTTTTGCCAAGTCCTGTTCTGCCATAGAAATAAAGGCTTACCGAGTCAAGGTCAAAGGTTTGAGCATATTTAACGCATCTGTTATAAACAGTGTTCATTCTTTCATAAGGTGAAACGCCATCTTTTTTAGATTTTGAATAGTAATTTAAGTCAAAATCTTCAAAGCAACTTAAATCAAGTGGTGTTGAACGTAAAAGGCTTTTAACAGATAACTCTTTTAAAATGTCCTTATGACATGAACAAAGCTTTGTGCCATACGAAACTCCTACAGCATCATCACGCTCTTCTACAAAGCCTGTGTCGTTACACTTTGTACAAGTATATTTAACATCAAGATAATCTTCAGGCAACTTTAATGCTTTTAAAAGTTTCGCTCTTTCTTTTCTCAACTGAGTATTCTTTTTACGAATTTCTTGAAGCTTTTTCTCAGCTTCTTCTTTTGGAAGTGAAAAGGCAGAAAAAACCGACATACCAGTTTTTGCAAGTTCTGTTTCTATAAATTGAAATTCAGGATATTTTACGCTTAATTCTTTTTTATGCACTTCTGCAGTGTATTCAGCATCAAGTCGTCTTTTTTTGATTATGCCCATTGCTTGTTCATAAACCTCTTTTGAATATGCCAATTTTATGCCCTCCTTCTCTTTTTATTTTTCATTGAGCCAAAATCCTTTGTACCTTCACGAGCTTGCTTTTCTGCAAGGTCAACATCAAAGGATGTTTCTTTATTTGTTCTTTGCTTTTTAGTTGAAAAATTCTTTGTGCCTTTTTCAAGGTCTTCAAGTGTAGTAATACCCATTGAACGCCATTTTTTAATTGTGCCATTCATATGACAAACATTATTCCACACAAGACGGCCTGTTTCTTTTTCTGCTTTCATAATATTAAAAGCTTTTTCAACAAGGTCAATGCCATAACCCCAACGAATCCACTCGCTAAACACTTCAAGCACAGAAAAGCTTGGCACACTTAAATCGTTATTTGTTTTATTTGCAAGTTCTTTAAAAAGCGATGTTGCTTTTTCACTTTCTCTTATGTAATCATCAGCAGCAGAGAGAGTTGTAATATCATTCTCTGCCCAATATTTTGCGATGCTTAAAATATCATTTTGTGATGTCTTTTCAATACTTTTTGCAAAATACAAAAGGCAGTTTGCCACATCAGGTTTAATTCCATAGCGATATACAACGGCATAAATCGTGCATTGCATTGTATATCCGATTGTACTACCTAAAATTTCTTGTGCCTCATTAAAAAGGCGTTTGATTGAGCCGTTTTTCTTGAGAATCTTTTCAATTTCTTCTTGAGTAGGATTTGAAAAACGAATTTCTGGTAAAGGCATTTTTACTTTTTCTTTTATTTCTTTATTAAGAACTTCAGTTTTTACTATTTTTTCTGTTTCGACAGAATCAAGCACTCCTGCACCTTGCCAATACTCAATACATTCATCTATTTCTGACTTAGAGAGATTTGTCTTTTTGGCAATGTCTTGTGCTGTAATCTCAGGATTTCTGAAAATGCAAAGAATAACTTTTAACTGTTCGCCTGTTGCAAATTTAAGGCCTTTATCAACAATTTCAGTTGGTAATGAAAACATTGATGAATAAACTTTAGGGTTTATTTTAAACATAATCTCTCTCCTTTCAATAAAATAAATATGGTAAATAGGTAGGGAAAATAAGTATAGCATATATTTTCTTATTTTGCAATGAAAAAATTAAGGACAAAATGTAAAATGCAGTGTGTAAAATCATTGACTTTAGCACATTAAAGTTATATAATTGTTATGTATATATTTTTATTTTGGCGGTGTTATTTATGGGCATAACAAAATCACTTTTTGGTTACACAAAAGACGGCAAAAAAGTTGATGCTTTTCATATTGAAAACAACAACAATATGAAGATTACTCTAATCACTTGGGGTGCTACTTTACAAAGCATTCTTGTTAAGGATAAAGACGAAAATGAAATCGATTTGCTTTTAGGCTTTGACGATATGCAAGGTTTTGAAGAAAGACATGATTATCAAGGTGTTATTGTCGGACCTGTTGCTAACAGAATTTCTAAAGGTGGACTTACAATTGACGGTGTAAAAGTACCGGTTACAACAACTCACGGTGATGTTACTCTTCACAGTAATGGAGAATTTTCAACTGCTGTCTGGGATGCTATAATTGTTGACAGTGATGCTGTTGAATTTTCATATTTTAGTGCAGACGGCACAGAAGGGTTCCCTGGCAACAAAAAAGTAACTGTAAAATACACTCTTACAGATAAAAATGAAATCATTATTGATTACACTGCTGTTTCTGATAAGAAAACTGCATTTAATCTTACAAATCACGCTTACTTTAATCTTAAAGGGTATCAAAACGGTGACATTCTTGACCACACACTTTATATAAATGCCGACGCATTCACTCCTATGGGTGAAGGACTTGTGCCAACAGGCGAAATCAGAGATGTTACAGGTACTCCGTTCGATTTCAGGGAGCCAAAAACAATCGGCAGAGATATCGGTATGGATTATGAGCAGTTAGATGCAGGTAACGGTTATGACCACAATTTCTGCATTAACAATTACAACAAAGAGGTTCGTCTTGCTGCTACTGTTACAGCTCCTAACGGCGTAAAGCTTGACTGTTTTACAGACTTGCCAGGTATGCAACTTTATGTTGGCAACTTCCTTGAAGGTAAAATTGGTAAAAACAATACTCCAATGGAATTTAGAACAGGATTCTGCCTTGAAACACAATACTATCCAAACGCTACAAACACACCAACATTTTACAACTGTGTATTTGACAAAGATAAGATTGTTAAGACAACTACAATTTATAAAATTACAGTATAATAAGGAATTAAGACTATGGAAAATAAAGAAATTAAAAGAGTTTATCTTTCTGCTCTTGTATATAACAAAACCGGTGTACTTTTACGTGTTGCTGGTCTTTTTGCACGTCGTGGATACAACGTTGTTTCACTTACAGTTTCTGAAACCGAAAGCCCTGAATTTTCAAGAATGACTATTGTTTCCGATGTTGAAGAATACAAGGTTACAATGGTACAACAACAGCTTTCTCGTCTTGAAGATGTAATCAAAGTTATTACTCTTGATGAAAGTGAAACAATTCAAAGTGAGCTTTTGCTTATTAAAGTTCAAGCGCTTAACAAAGATAGAAAAAAGGTGCTTAAGACTATCAATGGATTCGGTGCTAAGGTTAAGGACATCGGCCATGTAACAATTACTGCAGAGCTTACAGGTCTTCCTTCCCTTATTGATAAATTTATTGATAAAATGGAAAAACATCAAATTATCGAGCTTTCTCGTTCAGGTCTTACTGCTCTTGAAAGTGGCGACAGAAACATTAAGGGAGTTGAATAATATGGGAATGACAATGACACAAAAAATCCTTGCAGCACATGCAGGATTGGATAAGGTTGAGGCCGGTCAGCTTATCAATGTTCGTCTTGATTTAGTAATGGGTAACGATGTTACAAGCCCTGTTGCAATCAACGAAATGAAAGCAAAAGGCTTTACTGATGTTTTTGACAGAGAGAAAATAGCTCTTGTTATGGACCATTTCACACCTAACAAGGACATTAAATCTGCTGAACACTGCAAACAGGTAAGACAGTTCGCAAGAGAATATAAAATCAAGAATTTCTTTGATGTTGGACAAATGGGTATTGAACACGCTTTGCTCCCTGAAAAAGGAATTGTAATCAGTGGTGATACAGTTATCGGTGCTGACTCTCACACTTGTACATACGGTGCACTCGGTGCATTCTCAACAGGTGTTGGTTCAACTGATATGGCTGCAGGTATGATTTCAGGTATGGCTTGGTTCAAAGTTCCATCTGCAATCAAAGTTAATGTTACAGGGAAGTTCAACAAGTGGGTTAGCGGTAAGGATTTGATTCTTCACCTTATCGGCAAAATCGGTGTTGACGGTGCTTTATATCGTTCACTTGAATTCACAGGTGACGGAATAGCAAATCTTTCAATGGACGATAGATTCTGTATCGCAAATATGGCTATTGAATGTGGTGCAAAGAACGGTATTTTCCCAGTTGACGAAAAGACACTCGAATATATGAAAGGCAGAACTGACCGTGAACCTGTAATCTTCACAGCAGACGAAGACGCAGTTTATGATGAGGTTATCAATATTGATTTAGGCGAACTTAAATCAACAGTTGCATTCCCTCACCTTCCTGAAAATGCTCATATTGTTGGGGAATTTGATAAAATCCATGTTGACCAGTCAGTTATCGGCTCTTGTACAAATGGTAGAATTGAAGATATGCGTGCTGCTGCTGAAGTGCTTAAAGGCAAAAAGGTTAACGAAAATGTTCGTTGTATCGTTATTCCTGCAACACAGAATGTATATCTCCAATGTGTACGAGAAGGTCTTGCTGAAATTTTTGTAGAAGCAGGTGCTGTATTCTCAACACCAACTTGCGGTCCTTGTCTTGGCGGTCATATGGGTATTCTCGCTGCTGAAGAAAAGGCAATTTCTACTACAAATCGTAACTTTGTAGGCAGAATGGGACATCCTACAAGTGAAGTTTATCTTGCGAGCCCTTATGTGGCTGCTGCAAGTGCAATCGCAGGTTATATCTGCACTCCAGAGGAGGTTATGTAAAATGAAGATACAAGGTTCAGTACATAAATACGGTGACCATGTTGATACAGACGTTATTATTCCTGCAAGATACTTAAATACTGCTGACCACAAGGAATTGGCAACACATTGTATGGAAGATATCGACAAGGATTTTATTAATAAAGTTAAAGATGGCGACATTATGGTTGCAGGTGTTAATTTCGGTTGTGGCTCATCTCGTGAACACGCACCTATTGCTATTAAGGCTGCAGGTGTTTCTTGCGTTATTGCAAAGACTTTTGCAAGAATTTTTTACAGAAACTCACTTAATATCGGACTTCCTATCCTTGAATGTCCTGAGGCTTGTGATGCCATTGAAAATGGTGATGAAGTTTCTGTTGATTTTGATAGTGGCGTAATCACAAATCTTACAAAAGAAACAAGCTATAAGGCTCAACCTTTCCCTGAATTTATTCAGAATATTATTTCAAAGGGTGGACTTCTTGCATCACTTAAATAAGTGTTTACTGTAACACATTTTTTCCAAATTCCATAATATGTAATGTAATTACAAAGCGGAAGGAGGAAAAAATAAATGTGTAACTTCTTCGGTAACAACACTTGGTTGATTATTATCATCATCTTAATTCTTCTCTCTGATAATAACAACGGTTGTGGTTGCAACAACGACTGCAACGACTGTGGCTGCATGAACAGATGCTGCTAATTTTTAGACTGATATAAAAGCAAAGAATTTTAAATAAAAGTGGTGGTGGAGGGTTTCTTCACCACCACTTTTTAATCAAAGGATTTTTATGGATTTTTACGAAATTGACAACTCACCTGAAAGAGCACTGCTTATATCTGTTGATACGGGCGATTTCGATGCTGATGCATCAATAGATGAGTTAACACTACTTGCAGAAAGTGCAGGTGCTCAAGTTTTAGGTTCAATTATACAAAGAAAAAGTACTCCTGACGGTGCAACATATTTAGGTCGTGGCAAGCTTATTGAGGCTGAAGAATTTTGTAGTGTTCAAGAAATTGACCTTATTATTTGTGATGGTGAATTGACTCCATCACAAATTCGCAATATAGAAAATGCAACAAAAGTTAAGGTTATTGATAGAACTCAACTTATTCTCGATATTTTTGCTCTTCGTGCTAAAACAAAAGAAGGCAAGCTTCAGGTTGAGCTTGCTCAAATGAAATATGCCCTCCCCCGTCTTACGGGCAAAGGTAAAGAGCTTTCTCGTCTTGGTGGTGGCATTGGTACTCGTGGACCCGGTGAAAGTAAATTAGAAAGTGACAGACGCCATATTATGCGACGAATTCACGCTCTTGAAGAACAGCTTGACGAAGTTGAAAAGCGTCGTGCAATACTTCGTAAAAGACGAGAAAAGAACGAGATTACTACTGTAGCTCTTGTAGGCTATACAAATGCCGGTAAATCAACTCTTATGAATGCTCTTACAAATGCAGGTGTGCTTGCTGAGGACAAGCTTTTTGCGACTCTTGACCCTACTGCTCGAAAGCTTACCTTGCCTAATGGTCAAGATGTTATGCTTATTGACACCGTTGGGTTTGTCAGTCGTCTTCCTCACGATTTAGTTAAGGCTTTCAAATCTACACTTGAAGAGGCTGCAAAGGCAGACATAATCTTAAATGTATGTGATGCATCTGACGAAAAGTGCAACGACCACATTAACATTACAACTGAAATTTTAAAAGATTTGGGTTGTGTTAGCGATAACATTATTACTGTTATGAACAAGTGTGATAAGTCAGAAAACCTTTTTGATTTGCTCACCTTTAATAAAACAGTTATGATTAGTGCTTTAAAAGGCATAAACCTTGATTTACTTTTAAAAGAAATTGAAAAATGCCTTGAACAAAAAACTGCACAGGTTTCACTTCTTATCCCCTATTCAAAGGGTGCAGCTGTAAATGTTATTCGTAATCATGGCAAAATTCTAAGTGAAGAATTCACCGAAGAAGGTACTCTTTTAAAGGTTATTCTTTCAACTAAAGATTTGGACAAGTTTGAAAATTATATAATTTAAGACAATAAAAAAAGTCCCTTGAGTTTCCTCAAGGGACTTTTAATTTTAATTACATAACAATACCTGGTTGTATAATTTTTTCAATTATAAGCATTGGCATTTCGCTGAATGCTGCACTACCAAAGTTGTTGTAAAGTCCTGTGCTAATGTTTTCTGTAATGAAGTACAAAATCTTATTTGTCTTCTTTGTTGAGAATGGGTTAGCACCGTCAACAATCTTATCATAGATAGCATAGAAGCGAGTTGTTGCCTCTTCAACTTCATTTACATTTACAACTGTGTGTGTAAGCATTTCTTCTGCTTGCTTAATTGCAGCATCAAGTTCAGTTGCATCTGAAGATGAAAGTGTTGACTTATCAATTTCTTTTGCTGCTTTAAGGTCAATGCGAAGTTGCTTTGTATTACGTCCATAGTTAAATTGTGGGAATTTGTATGAATATGAGAATACGCTTGTAAAGCTTTCATCTGTGAGAAGATGAATAATAAGACTCATAATAACATCGTTTGATGCTGTATCAGCATGGTTTTGACCACTGAAATAGAATGTTGTATCAGGAAGAAGACCTGCACGAGCATCAACAATTCCTTCTGGGTCGTCATGATTATGGAATGGGTTTAAGCACATAATTCTTTCTGGTACATAATCATCAGGAAGTTTTTGGTTAACACCTACTGAATAAGCACCCATTGATGTTGAGCTTAAGTGAATCATACCATCAGCATTTGTCTTATCATGTGAAACTGCAAGTTGATAAAGTGTAACGTTTGTGTCAACGATATCAAAAATCTTAACACCTTCAAATTTTGCTTTTAAAATGTAGCTTTCTGAGTTAAGTTGTGCATCATAATACCAGTCTGCTTGTCTGCGAATTTCAGCAAGTTGTGGTTCTGAAAGATACTTATCACGGCAGAACTCATAATCACCTGATGGGCAAAGACCCCACATAAGTGTTGAATATCTTAAATAATCATTAACAAGTGTGTCAACAACAACATCTAAAAGGTTGTTAACATCTGCATTTGGCATAAGGCGCATTGCAATATTGATAATGTATGAAAGATAATTTTCTTTACCAACAAGTGATGGCATCATTGTGTTATAAAGAACTTCTGTGTCCTTTGTAAAGCCATATCTGTAGCTATCACCGATAAGTGCAGCACCATCAAGCGCAGGAACAACAAATACGATTCTGTTAATATCTCTTGATAATGAAATATCGTTTTCGTCATAATACTTCATAAGGCCATTAGCGATTGAACCGCCTTGGCTAACTGGAACAATATTAACCTTGCTTGAACCAGAATCTTTCTTTACAAATTGAATGTAATCATAAAGTGCTTCAACTGTATCAATCATATTGCCTGTTGAAACATAGTTGAATACATAGAGATATTCTTCACCAGCAAGTTCAAAATACTCTTCAATTGGGAAATGTGATAAAACTGTTGTTTTATCTTCTTCAGAGAGAGTTGCAAAGCTACCATTATAATACTCTGCACGAATATCTGTTACGAACTTACCTGTTTCATCACATTTTTGCTTGCCAACGAGTACCTCTGCAAGAATATCTGCAACTACCTTTGCAGCTGCTTGGTCTCTGTCTTCTTGAGTTAAGAACATTGTCATAACTGGAATAAGAGCCTCGTTCAATGCTTTTGTAATGAATTCTTCGTCAATGTCAACAAAGAAAGGTGGTGCTAAAGGCTCACCATCTGCATTCGTTGCAATTTGACCGTTCTCATAATAATGGAAATTGCTTTGGAAAAGACCAGGAATAATAATTGTTGGAATAACTTTTGGTGCTGCTGCACTACTAAAAATTGGTAAGCAAGAGAGCATCAAAACTATTGCCAAAACGACTGAAAGAATTTTTGTAAATCTTTTCATAAATCTATTTCTCCTCTTTACAGTTTTTTACACTTACATTATACCAACTAATCAACATAATGTAAATAAAATCCATATGTTCAAAATGTATGAATTTTTTGTTAATAATTTATGATATTTAACAATTAGTGAACACGAGTGGTTCATAGTGATGATTATAAAAATAAAAAAATCTCACCAATTAGTTTGGTGAGATTTTTATTGTTTGAAAAATATTTTATTTTGCTTCTTTTTTCATATTCTTAATAAGTGCAATCATTGGTACAAAAATAAATACTGCAACAACTGCTCCATAAAGGAAAATTGCTTTTGTTGGGAGCACATCTTCAGCACCTGATGTATTCTTTGTTGCAATGTTACCAAGTGTAGGACCAACAACCATTGGAATAAGCACTGCAAATACCATTCTGATACCTTGGAACAAGCCAACGCTATCTTGTGGTGTGTAGTCGCGTATTGAAGCACCAAGTTGAATTGTGAGTACAAGGTAACCAATAAGTACAGGTGCAATACCAACTATAATTGTCATAATGTGGGTTGAAGTTGAAAGAATGAAAAGTCCTACAACAAGAAGAACTGAGCTAACAAGGAAAGTTAACGCCTTATTCTTTACAGCGACTTTCATAAGAATTACGATACCTGCAAGAATTGTTGCAACTGAAATAACTGCAGGAATAATTATGCCAGCTGAAAGAAGGTTTATGCTTGCATTTGCAGGAAGTACTACTGAACCCAAATAAATTATAAGGTATGGGAAGAATACTTGGAATGCACAGTTAAAAATACAAAAAGCAGCAAAAATTAAATAAAGTGTGCTGTTCTTTTTAATAACACTTGGACGGAAGCCATATACAAGGTCCGCCCAATAGCTTGTGTTTGACTTTGTTGCATTTTCAAACTTTTTAGGGTTATCAATAAGAAATACGCCTGCAACACCGACAACTGCAACAATTGCACCCATACCAACAAAGAATGTTGTATATGAGATTGTGCCACTTTGAGCAAGTGAGCCAACTACCATAATTACAGCCATTGCAAGGAATCCCATGAATGTTGATGCTGTTTCAACCTTTGGTCGAGACTCAGGTGTTGTAACGTCTGTAACCCAAGCATTAAATGCAGAGTCATTACTTGTTGAACCCATAAATGTCATTACCATATCCATAATAATAACGACCCATGCAGTTACAGTAATAATCTGACCAGGCTCTGTAAGTCCAAAAATTTTTGCAATGTTGTCTTTTGTAATAAAGCCAAAAAGTGCAGTTACGATACCCCAAGCAATATATCCAAATGAGATAAATGCTTTACGGTTTTTAAGTTTTTCACTAAGAGTACCCATAATAAAAGTTGTTACAACTGCTGTGACTGCAGAAAGTGTAACCATTATGTTTACTGCATCAGTAAGTGTAAGAGATGCACCTAAAATGCCCTCATTATAAACACAGTCATTTAAGAATGTGTTAAAATACATATTTTCAACGTTCCAAGCAAGCAAGCCCATAAACATAAAGAGCAAAATGCCAGTCCAGACACGCTTTGAAAGTTTACCATTATTACTCATTTTTTATACCTCAAATTATTTGAAATAATATACTCTTGCTTCGTAAGGTCTTGTTACAAATGAATTCTTTGACATTGGGTTAAGCTTATAGTTTGAAAGTACAAGCTCACCTTTTTCAAGGTCAATTCCTTCAGGTGCTTTAAATTGAATGCTCTTTTCTGTAAATGAGCATACAACAAGAACTTTTTCGCCGTCAAGATTTCTCTCATAAACGAAAAGGTCGCCACTATTTGCATAATATTGCTTGAAATCGCCATAAATTGCAACCTCGTGCTCCTTACGGAATTTGAGAAGTTTACGGTAATAATTGAGGATTGAGTTTTCATCAGCCTCAGCTTGGGCTACATTAATTTCTGTATAATTAGGATTAAGATTAAACCAAGGTTCAACTGTTGAGAAGCCTGCAAAATCAGAATCATCCCATTGAACAGGTGTTCTTGAGTTTTCACGAGAACCACCATTAGCAAGCTTTAAGAATTTTTCGCCCTTAATACCTAACTTTGCAAAAGTCTTTTCATTGTTAAATGTCATCATATCCTTGAATTCATCAATAGAATGAAGCTCGATATTTGTCATACCGATTTCTTGACCTTGATAAATGAAAGGAGTACCCTTTTGAAGATAGCACATTGTTGCAAGCATCTTTGCACTTTCAACTCTGTATTTAAGTGAACCGTAACGGTCAATAATTCTTGGGTGGTCATGATTTTCAAGATAAAGTGTATGCCAGCCCTTACCATTCATAGCGTCATACCATTTTTGGTAACACTTCTTCATCTTTTTAAGGCTGAAAGGAGTCTTAATCCAGTCAGTCATAAAGCAGTCTGCTTCAAGATGGTCAAAACTGAACATTGTTTTAAGAACTTGAGTTTCGTCTTCTTTAACAAAGCGAAGAACCTTTTCAGGTGTGATAAGTGGACCCTCACCAACTGTAAAGCAGTCATACTTTGAAAGAACATCATCGTGGAACTCTTTAAGATACTCATAAAGGTGTGGACCACAGTTATAATGCTCCATACCTGCTGCCACAGGAATTGGAATACCGTTTGGAAGTCCCTCTTTCTTTGAAATGTATGTAATAACGTCTTCACGGAAACCGTCAACACCCATATCAAGCCAGAATTTCATAACATTCTTAACTTCTTCACGGACTTTAGGGTTATCCATATTAAGGTCAGGTTGACCTTTTGTGAATACATGAAGATAATACTCATCAACTTCAGGAACATATTCCCAAGCGCCACCCTCAAATGTTGAAAGCCAGTTGTTAGGTGGTTTTTTACCGTTTTTGCCCTTACCTTTACGCCAAATGTAATAGTCGTGATAAGGATTATCAACGCTCTTGCAAGCCTCTTTGAACCAATGATGTTCAGTAGATGTGTGGTTAACAACAAGGTCCATAAAAACTTTCATACCACGCTCGTGTCAACCGTTAAGAACTTTTTTGAATGTTTCCATATCACCGTATTCAGGGTTAATGTCCATATAGTCGGAGATATCATAACCATAGTCAGCATTTGCTGATTTGAAAAGTGGTGAGAACCAGATAGCATCAATACCGATTGACTTAACATAATCAAGCTTTTCATAGATACCCTCAAGGTCGCCAATACCGTCACCATTTGAGTCTTTAAAGCTTCTTGGCCAAATCTGGTAAACAACCATTTCTTTATACCAAGCTTTGTTCATAAAATAACACCCCTTATAGTAGTTAAATATGTATCTATATCAGTATAGCACATATTTTTTTGAATTACAATTAAAAAAAGGAGCAAATGCTCCTTTTTAATCTTATATATCGGAAATTTTTCCGTCTTTAATATAAATTCGTGGTACACGAGGCGTGATAAGACAACAAAACTCATAATTAAAGCGTGATTCTTTATCTGAAACATCTTCAACTGTAATTGTTTCGTTTCCGTCAGTACCTACTAATGTGACTTCATCTGCAATCTGCACATCCTCGAGATGTGAAACATCAACCATAAACTGGTCCATACACACTCTACCAACGATTTTGCAACGAGTACCTTGAATTAACACTTCACCTTTATTTGATAAGTATCTTGGATATCCATCACCATATCCTGCAGGTACAGTTGCTATTTTCATATCTTTTTCTGCCACATAAGTTGAGCCATAGCTTACAGCAAAGCCCTTTTTAACAGATTTTACAAATGAAACGCTACTCTTAAATTCTAATGCAGGATAAAGCTTATACTCTCTATTCATTTCGTCTGATGGATAAAGGCCATAGGACAAAATTCCACAACGTACCATTTCACCACAGTAACCATCAAGCTCCATAACAGATGCACTATTATACATATGACGAATTGGCAACTTATAACCATCTTTTATAAGTTTATCAGTAAAATTAAGGAATTTTTCTTTTTGTGTTTTTGCAGATGTTTTGTCAATTGTATCAGCATTTGCAAAATGAGTAAAAGCACCATCCACCTGTAAATTTTCAAGGTCATATACAGATTTAATTTGCATCTCGCCATCTGTATCAGGTTGAAAACCTATTCTACCCATGCCTGTATCGATTTTTATATGCACTTTTGCTATTTTGCCAAGCTCTTTTGCTTTTCGAGAAAGACCTTGTGCTGTAACCACATCGATTACAGTACATGTAATATCGTTTTCAATTGCTATTTGATAATCTTGACGGAAAATTTGACCTAAAATGAGAATAGGCTCAACAATTCCACCTTCACGAAGCTCAACTGCCTCATCAATAGCGGCAACGCCTAACGCACTTGCTCCTGCTTCTACAAGTGCTTTTGCAACCGGCACTGCACCGTGGCCATAAGCATTGGCTTTTACAATGCCCATAATTGCAACTTCATTGCCAAACCTTTCACGGACAGTTTGAATATTCTTTTTTATGTTGTCAAGATTGATTTTTGCATAAACTCTTTTTGGTAA
>JAZNWZ010000096.1:0-6209 GCA_045593645.1 Candidatus Fimenecus sp.
TTGCAAAAACTAAAATTCATTATACAAAGGACGAACTTTATAATAATGGGGTTTGCCTTACACCACCAATGGGTTGGTCAAGCTGGAATTTGTTCAGAAATAAAATTGATGAAAATGTTATTTTAAGCATTGCTAAGGCTATGAAAGATAGTGGACTTGCAGATGCAGGCTATTGCTATGTAAACATTGACGACTGTTGGCAATCATCTATGAGAGATGAAAATGGTAAGCTTCAAGGTGATTTGACAACATTTCCGCATGGTATTAAATGGCTTGTAGGTCAAGTAAATGACCTTGGGCTTAAACTTGGTATATATTCATCAAACGGTACTCTCACTTGTGAAGATTTACCTGCATCACTTTATAATGAGAGAATAGATGCAGAAACCTTTGCTGAATGGGGTGTTGAGTATTTTAAATATGATTATTGTCATCACGTTTTAATTCCAACAGAAGCACCATATATTGATAGCATTTCAATTGGTGGTAACGGAATTGACGGTGAACTCATTTTTAAAGCTAAGGATGCAGTCCTTAAGGGTGAAGCAAAGGTTGTTAATGAAGATAATGGCGAAAGCTATGTTAAAGGTCTCTGCAGTGGTATAGGCTCAATTGAGTTTAATGATATTGTTGTTGACAAAGACGGCGAATATGTACTTACACTTATTTTGAAAAAGAACACTTGCGATGGTCAATTCTGTGTAATTACAGTTAATGGCACAGACAAATATGAATTCTTAATTTCTCAACAAAAAGCATTTACTCGTGAAGGCAGACGTCAACTTTTTGTAAATCTCAAAGCAGGCAAAAACACAATTTCAATTGTAAATCCGGTAGGTTCACCAATGGATAGTGCTGCATTGCAATATGAAATAATGGGCCGTGAGCTTAAACGAGCAACAAAGAAATTTGCTGAAGAAAACAATTGTGAAGAAAAGAAAATTGCTTATTCAATCTGTGAATGGGGTCAAAATCAGCCTTGGAAGTGGGGCGGTAAAGCAGGCAATGTTTGGAGAACAACTCCTGATATTCAAGCAAATTGGTTGTCTGTTGTTGGTATTTATGAAGTTAATGTAAGACTTGATAAATATGCTTGCCCAGGTGCTTTTAATGACCCTGATATGCTTGAGGTTGGCAATGGTAATTTAACATTTGAAGAAAACAAATCGCACTTTACATTATGGGCAATGATGGCTGCACCACTTATTCTTGGTAATGACTTAAGAGCATTTATAAAAGAAGATGGCACAGTTGATACTGACAGTAAAATTCTCAAAATTTTAACTGATAAGGATGTCATCGCTATTGACCAAGATAAACTTGGTATTCAATGTAAAAGAGTAAAAACAAATGGATTAACAGACGTTCTTGTTAAACCACTTGTTGATAATGAGGTTGCAGTTTGCTTCTTTAATAAAGGCTTATCAACTGCAAATATGTCTTATGATATAAATAGCTTGCATAATATTACAAATGTAACCTTGCCAAAAGCAGATAAATATGTTTGTAAAGAATTATGGGATAAAACAGAAGAAGTTATTACTGATAAGATTACCGCTTCTGTACAATCTCATGGTGTTAAGGTTTTCCGAATTGCAGTTGAAAAATAATTTGGTTTACTGCCTTAAAAAGCGTAAACAATATTAATGATAGTCCGTACCAACAAGCAGAAAAAGGCAGTGAGATTTGACCTAATAGGTTTCCGAACATATTAGTATAATCCCATACGCCAAAATGGAATATTTTATTGACTACAATGCCAACAAAAAATTCCATCGTTGTTATAATCAGCATTCCGTAAAATGCTTTTATAAATATTGATGTTGTTGGAAAGAAACTGTCAATTAGAAAAAGAGATAAAAAGGCTGCACCACCGGTTAGAACCATTGACCAATGTGTGTATCCTCGAAACAAAATCTCTATTAAACCGTAACCGAACCCTCCAATAAGCAAAATTAAAATATATTTTATTGAATTTATCATAAAAATCACCCTGATACATTATCTCCAAATTTCAAGTTAATTAGTCATTAAAGAAGTGTATAATTGATTTTATTTATGAATTTTTTATCTTAGGTGAAACTAATGAACGATTTTGAACAGAAAAAGTTAAGAGCTGAAGAATTGCGTAAAGAGCTTAATCATCATATCTATCGCTATTATGTTGAAAACGAAAATGATATCTCGGACTATGAGTATGATATGCTTATGCGTGAACTTGACTCAATCGAAAAAGAATACCCAGAACTTTTAACAGCGGATTCGCCAACTCACAGAGTAGGTGGTCAGGCTGACGGACTTTTTGAAACAGTTGTTCATACTGTCAAAATGGAAAGTTTACAAGATGCTTTTAGCCACGATGAAGTTCGTGATTTTGATAAGAGAGTTAAAGATACTTTTGCAAATGCTGAATATGTCGTTGAGCCTAAAATTGATGGTCTTTCTGTGTCACTTGAATACACAAATGGTGTGTTCACTCGTGGTTCAACTCGTGGTGATGGTGTTCAGGGTGAAGACATTACTGCAAATCTTCGTACTGTAAAATCAATACCATTACGCCTTAAAAAAGAGATTCCGTTTATTGAAGTTCGTGGTGAAGTGTATATGCCACGCGAAGTTTTTTTGAAGATTGTTGAAAAACAAGAACTTAATGGCGAAAAGCCATTCAAAAATCCAAGAAACGCGGCTTCAGGTAGCATAAGACAGAAGAATCCTAAAATTACTGCCGAACGCAATCTTGACATTTATGTCTTTAACATTCAGCAAGTTGAGGGTGTAGAAATTAAAGGTCATTATGAATCACTTGTATTTTTGAAAGAGTTGGGCTTTAAGACAATCCCATTCTTTAATAAATTTGATAACATTGATGACACATTAAAAGAAATTGAGCGTATTGGCGAAATTCGTTATACTTTACCATTCGATATTGATGGTGCAGTAATAAAAACTGACGATTTCTCAATGCGTGAAACTATTGGAAGTACTGCAAAGTTTCCTAAATGGGCATTGGCTTATAAATATCCACCTGAAGAAAAAGAAACAAAACTTGTTGACATCGAAATCAATGTTGGCAGAACAGGTGTGCTGACACCAACAGCAGTATTTGAGCCTGTACTTGTTGCAGGTTCAACAGTTAGTCGTGCAACACTTCATAATGAAGATTTTATAACAGAAAAGGGTATAAGAATTGGTGATACCGTAAAAATCAGAAAAGCAGGGGACATTATTCCTGAAGTTTTGTGTGTGGTTGAACATTGTGATGATTCAACACCATATAAAATGCCTGATTTTTGTCCGTCTTGTAACTCTCCCGTTCATCGTGAAAATGGTGAGGCTGCAATCCGTTGCGATAATCCCGATTGTCCTGCACAGCTTTTACGAGTGCTTATTCATTTCTGTTCTCGTGATGCTATGGACATTGAGGGCCTTGGCGATGCAGTTCTTGAAACATTACTCAATAAAGGGTTAATCAGTAAAATTGCAGATATTTATAATATTGACTATAATAAGATTGCACAACTTGAGGGTATGGGCAAAAAGAGTGCTGATAATATGCGAAATGCAGTTGAAAAGTCAAAGCAGAATGACTTGTCTAAACTTCTTTTTGCTTTCGGTATCCGTCATATAGGTCAAAAGGCTTCAAAATTGCTCTCTGACCACTTTTTAACACTTGATAACATAATTTCAGCATCTAAAGAAGAAATCCTGAATATTGAGGGATTTGGTGAAATTATGGCTGATTCGGTTGTTGATTTCTTTTCATTAGAACAAACAAAACAAATGATTGAAGAACTTAAAAGTTTTGGTCTTAATATGGAAAGTCAGCGAGAAATCAAAGATAATCGTTTTGAGGGTATGACCTTCGTGCTTACTGGAACTCTTTCAACCTATGGCAGAAAAGAAGCACAAGAGATTATTGAGTCTTACGGCGGTAAAGCATCTTCATCTGTATCAAAGAAAACAACTTATGTTTTAGCAGGTGAGGCGGCAGGCTCAAAACTCCAAAAAGCAACCGATTTAGGTGTAAAAATAATCAACGAAGAACAATTTGCTGAAATGATAAAATAACAAAAGGACGGTTTAATAAAACCGTCCTTCTTGTCTTTATAAACCTTTATTATAAAACTCATTCTTAAACCAAACATCGTCAACTTCAAATTCCTTATGATTTAAGTATTTAAGTATTCCTGCATCTGTTGTGAAATCAAATACAAGTTTATATGAATATAAAAACTGCTTTTTATAACCATATTTTTTATTTTGAGCATTAGTGCCATATTTTCCATCACCAAGTAATGGGTGACCGATTGATGCAAAATGTGCTCTAATTTGATGTGTTCGACCTGTGAGCAATTCAACCTCAACAAGACTTAAATCCCCATCACTATCAATAACACTGTATTTAGTACGGATTTCTTTTGAATCTTCAATTTTCTTTTTAGAAACAGTAACTTTATTCTTGCTTTCGTCTTTAACAAGATATCCCTCAAGAAGTCCGCTCTTTTTCTTAATTTCGCCGTGAACTATGCAAAGATAAAATTTGTGTAATTCACGGTCTTTCATTTTCTGGTTAAGAATACGAAGTGTTTCAGCATTTTTAGCTGCAATTACAATACCACCTGTATTACGGTCAATTCTATTTACAAGAGATGGTACAAATGAGTTTTCGTCATCAGGTTTGTATTCACCCTTTTCATAAAGATAACGCTTGATTCTGCCAATCAAAGTATCAATATATTCATTATCGTCAGGGTGGGAGAGTACACCAACTTTTTTATCGCAAAGTATAATATTTTCATCTTCATAAATAATGTTGAGATTTTTAGATGCTTTAAGAAAATCATACTTTTCAGGTGTTTTTTCAAAAAACTCGTCATTTATATACATATCAACAACATCACCGAGATTAAGACGAGTTGAAATCTCAGCACGCTTACCGTTTACCTTAATTCTTTTAATTCTTATGTACTTATACATAAGCGTTTTAGGGAGTAGGGGAACGGATTTAGTTATAAACTTGTCAAGTCGCTGGTCAGCGTCATTTTTGTTGATAGTAAAACTTTTCATTTTTGCACCTCAATGTTGTATCAATTAAATATACCACAACTTAAATTGCTTTTCAACTTGAAAGTTGCAAGATTTTATTATAGAATATTTTTGGTGATTATATGAAATTAAATACAACTCAATATAAAATCATAGGTGAGTCTAAAAAAATATATCTTGACTTGCCAACTGTGAAAATCAGAGAAAAACTTAATATTGCTTTTAAAACGCCTGTTGCAGATAGTGATACAACAGGTATTTATGGTAAATATTTGAAGAAAGAAGATGTATATAGAGTAAAATACATACACTCTCGTAATAGACAACTTCAACCACAGACTTATGATAGATATTTTTATCTTTTAGAAGTTGGTGAAGATGAAAAAGGCTCTTTCGTTGAATATGTAATGGTTTACGATAAACTTTATGACCCAATTATTAGAGCTGTGTATATTCTTGTTTCAATGGGTGCTTGGCGTTACCTTTATTATTTATATACAAAAACTGTTTTAAGCTCTGCATCTGCAATAATATTAGGTGTAATTATACTTGCAACAGTTTTGATTACTTTTAAAAAGCCAAATGAGAGTGCAGAAAAAACAGAATCAGCTGAAAAAATAATAAAAAATCTATTTGATGATTTCTGTTGACAAAACTCATTTAATATTGTATTATATTATCACATTAGCACTTTAGCATATTAAAGGAGTATTTATTATGAAAATGAAAAAGATTCTTGCAGTACTTTTGGCATTAGTACTTATCGTAGGTTGCTTTGCAGCTTGTGGTGAAAAGAAAGAACAAACAGATTTAGAATACGTTAAGGCAAAAGGTAAGCTTGTTGTTGGTATTACTGACTTTGCTCCAATGGACTATCAAGACGAAAACGGCAATTGGATTGGTTTCGATGCTGATATGGCAAAGGCATTTGCTAAATATCTTGGTGTTGAGGTTGAGTTTGTTGAAATCAACTGGGATAACAAGATTATGGAACTTGACGGTAAAAACATTGACTGTGTTTGGAACGGTATGACACTTACTGATGAAGTTAAGGCTGGTATGGATTGTTCAAATCCTTATTGCAACAATGCTCAGGTTATTGTTGTTCCTGCTGACAAGGCTGACCAATATAAGACAGTTGCAGATTGTAAAGACCTTACATT
>JAZNWZ010000097.1:0-5996 GCA_045593645.1 Candidatus Fimenecus sp.
CCCATTGATGGTTCACGAAGTGCAATACAAGCATTTTTACCGATTTTGTTCATAGCTTGACCAAGACCAACTGTGATAGTTGTTTTGCCTTCACCTGCAGGAGTAGGGTTAATAGCAGTAACAAGAATAAGTTTACCGTCTTTACGGTCTGCATATTTTTCATTAAGAGAAAGAGGTAACTTTGCCTTGTATTTTCCATACATTTCAAGGTCGTCAACATCAATGTTGAGTTTTTTTGCGATTTCACCAATTGGTAAACATTCAGTTTGTTGTGCGATTTGGATGTCAGTAAGCATAATATTTTCCTCCAAAAATTTATTAGAATTATTCATTACAATTTTTTATTTAAATATTCCATCATTTCTTTTGTAGGAGTTGGAATATCTGCAAAAGGGAAGGGAATTTGCAAATTATCATACTTCGCTTGACATATTTTTTTAAATGGTAAAAGTTCAATTTTGTCAACGCAAGAATATTTATTTGCAAACCCTTTTAACTTCTCAACGTTTTCTTCGTCATCATTTAATGTTGGAATAATAACCTGCCTTATTGTTGTTGGAATTTGGTTTTCATTAAGATAACTTAAAAAATTCAATGGCTTCTCTAAACTACAACCAACATTTTCAAGGTATTGAGAATTGTTTGTATATTTAATATCAAGTAAAACTCTATCTGTAACAGCAAGAAGTTTTTTTACATTATCGTTAAGAATACTACCAGAAGTATCAAGACAAGTGTTTATATCATTTTTATAGCAAAGTTTAAATATTTCATAACAAAAATCTGCTTGTAAAAGTGGCTCACCACCCGACAATGTAATTCCACCGTTTTCGCCGAAATATTCTTTGTATTTTATTGCCTTTTCAACTATTTCTTCTGCCGTAAGTTGTTTATCACTTTGCATATCCCAAGTGTCAGGGTTGTGGCAACATTTACAACGAAGATTACAACCTTGCAAAAAAACTACAAATCTAACACCAGGACCATCAAGAGTGCCAAGAGATTGTATTGAGTGGACTTGTCCTAAAATACTCATAACTACATTGCCTCGTGGAATGTACGACTAATAACTTCTTTTTGTTGTGCTTTTGAAAGTTTGTTGAAGTTAACAGCATAACCTGACACGCGAATTGTAAGGTTAGGGTATTTTTCAGGGTTTTCATAAGCATCCATAAGAGTTTCACGATTAAGCACATTTACATTGATATGGTGTGCTTTTTTTGCAAAATATCCGTCAAGAATTGCAACAAGATTGTTAACTCTCTCTTCTTCATCACGACCAAGTGCTTCAGGTGTAATTGAGAATGTATTTGAAATACCGTCTCTACAATCATCATAGCTGATTTTTGCAACAGAGTTAAGAGATGCTAAGGCACCATTTTCTTCACGATTATGCATAGGGTTAGCGCCAGGTGCAAAAGGCTCGCCATTTTTTCTGCCGTCAGGAGTTGAGCCTGTGTTTTTACCATACATAACATTTGATGTGATTGTAAGCACAGAAAGTGTATGGATTGCATTTCTATATGTTGGTGTTTCGCGAAGAGCAGTAATCATTCTGTGTGTCATATCCTTTGCAATAAGGTCAACACGGTCATCATCATTACCAAATTTAGGGAAATCACCAACAGTTTCAAAGTCCGCTATAAAGCCGCCTTCGTCTTTAATTGGCTTGACATTTGCAAACTTAATAGCACTTAATGAGTCTGCAACAACTGAAAGTCCTGCAATACCAAAAGCCATAAAACGCTCAACATCTGTGTCGTGAAGAGCCATTTGGATTTTTTCATAAGCGTATTTGTCGTGCATATAGTGAATAACATTCATTGTGTTTACATATAAGTGGCTCAACCATTCTATATAAACTTGAAAACGCTCTAAAACCTTGTCATAATCAAGAGTTTCCAAAACTGGCATTTGTGGACCAATGTGCATTTTGCTTGTAGTGTCATAACCACCATTTATAGCAATGAGCAAAAGTTTTGCAAGATTACAACGAGCGCCAAAGAATTGCATTTGCTTGCCCACTTTCATAGCAGATACACAACAAGCAATAGCATAGTCATCGCCATAGTGTGGGCGCATAACATCGTCATTTTCATATTGAATTGAGTCAGTATCTGCAGAAACTTTTGCACAGAACTTCTTGAAGTTTTCAGGGAGTTTTGTTGACCATAAAATTGTAAGATTAGGTTCAGGTGATGAGCCAAGAGTGTAGAGAGTGTTGAGTATACGGAAACTGTTTTTTGTAACAAGAGTTCTACCATCAATACCCATACCACCAACTGCCTCAGTAATCCACATAGGGTCTCCACCGAAAAGTTCGTTGTATTCAGGTGTACGAAGATGACGAGCCATACGAAGCTTCATAACAAAATCGTCCATAAGTTCTTGAGCGCCTTCTTCAGTAAGCACACCATTTTCGATATCTCTTTCAATATAAATATCAAAGAAAGTACTAACACGGCCCAATGACATTGCTGCACCGTTTTGCTCTTTAATTGCGGCAAGATATGCAAAATATGTCCATTGAATTGCTTCACGAGCGTTGCTTGCAGGCTCACTAATATCATAGCCATACATAGCAGCCATTTCTTTAAGATATCCTAAAAATGCGATTTGTTGATAAAGTTCTTCTGATAAACGGATGTTTTCTGTTTGCAAATCACCTGCAACACGATTAGCTTTATCTTTTTTCTTTTCTTCAATAAGTTTATCAACACCATAAAGTGCAACTCTACGATAGTCGCCGATAATTCTACCACGACCATAAGCATCAGGAAGACCTGTGATTACATGGCACTTACGAGCTGCACGCATCTCATCAGTATAAGCACGAAAAACGCCATCGTTATGAGTTGTTCTGAATTTAAATTCTTCTTCAACTTTTTCACTTAATTTATAGCCATAAGCCTCACAAGCCTGACGCACCATTCTCATACCACCAAATGGATTAACACCACGCTTTAAAGGACGATTAGTCTGTAAACCAACAATAAGTTCGTTATCTTTATCAAGATATCCAGGTGAAAAACTTGTAAGAGAAGATACTGTTGCAGTATCAATATCAAGCACGCCACCGTATTGACGCTCAAGCTTGAAAAGGTGATTAAGCCTTTTCATAAGTTCGTTTGTGCGTTCAGTAGCAGAAGCAAGGAAAGAGTGATCGCCTTTATATTCTTTATAATTAACTTGAATGAAATCACGAACATTGATTTCATTTTGCCAAGCACCTTGTTTGAAACCATTCCAATTTTTATGTTCCATATTTTCCTCCTTCTAGTGAATTACCCAGTAAACAAAAAAGGGCAATTCCACTTTGTAAACAAAATAGAATTGCCCAGACGGTCGGCATATATAATGTTTACATTCCCCCGTGGTAACCCACGAAATCCGTCAGTCATGTAAACTTGTTTGCAAAACTAATTATACTATTAGTTTCTATAAATGTCAAGACGATATATAGTTAATATTTCAACTCTTTTTCAAAACAGACACAATATTTTGTGCAATAAGCTTTCTGCCGTAAAGGTTAGGGTGAGTGGTATCACCATTTGAAAAGCAAAGCTCTTTTGTTTCTGTATTTATGCCACTGCCATAGTAATTGTCAATACAAATAATTCCTAAATCTTTGGCAATCTCCTTTGTCAGTGAAACAAAATCTGTAAGTAGATTTCCGTCAGCATTTTTCACTGTGTTGCTGTCTGTGCAAATACCATTGTTTACCCAGTATCTGTAAATTGGTGTGCAAACAAAGATTTTTATGTGTGGATAAGCAGATTTTATTTTTTGAATAGAATATCTCAATGCACCACCATAGGTGTAAATATCATATGGATTTCTTGAATTATCCAAATCAATTCCAACGCTATAATCATTTGTGCCATAAGCAATAGTTATAATGTCAACTTTATTAAAATCAATAGCTTTGAGAGTTTCAAAGGACTTTTTACCATAATATTCAAATGCTGACCAGTTTGGAATTGCATTTTCTTGAGTACTGAAATCACCACTTGCAATAGAATCAGCAATTTTTACCATTGAAAACCATTGATGTCCCGTGCCTGAGGCGTAAGCCATTTTACAACCACCGAAGCCACAGTTGTAAACGGTTGCACCTGTCATATCTGCAATCATAGAAGAAATTGACTGATTTTCACCAGATAAATCTTGATAATTGCCAAAAATGCTATCGCCAAAGTTTACAATGATTTTTTCTTCAAATGGCTCTTCAGTTTGAACTGGAACGGTAGTCGTTTCTGTAATTTCTTCAGTTGTTGTTTCTGTTGTAGATTCTTCAGTTGTCAATTCTGTTTGCAATTCAGTTGTTGACGATATTTCTTGTGTAGTTGTGGTTTCTGTTGTAGTGGCTTGAGTATCCACTTTTGCAGAGCAAGAGCAAAGTATACTTAAACATAAAAGTATACAAGCAAAGTTTATAAGCTTTTTCACTTGTCCACAACCTTTCAATAAAAATCTTATTTGAGTATTGGCGTACCATTTTCGTCAAAACGAACTTTTCTGATTCTTGCGTGTCTGCAAGGGTCATAAAGTGGCTCATCACAATATGTGCCACAGTTTTTTTCAAAATGAGAATGTGGGCGGGCGTGATAAACTATAAGCAAATCACCATTTTCGTCAACAACAAAGCTGTTGTGCCCAGGGCCTGCCTCGTCAACTAAATCTTCTGTTTGTAGTGCAGGAATAGGGGACTTTGTCCAGTTGCTTATATTCATTAAATCTGCATTTCTGTCAGCAAAGACCATTCCCATACAGTATTCTGAACCTGTGCCTGAAGCAGAAAAGAAAACATAAACTTGATTATCAGTTTTAAGCACTGCAGGACCTTCATTAACCTTATGACGAATAAGTTCCCAATCATATTCAGGCTTAGTGAGAAGAATAGGCTTTGAAATAAGCTTCCAAGGCTTTTCAGGATTGATTTCTGCCATAAAAAGAGAAGAGTCCCCAAGCTTTTCTGCCCAAACCAAAAAATGCTTGCCGTTATTTTCAAAATATGTCATATCAAGTGAAAATTCGGTAAAGGATTTGTCGTCATCATCACTTGCTTGTATTTTGCCCATTTCAATCCATTTGTCATTTATTGGGTCTTGTCCCTCACACATAAGCATAAAAGGACGAATATTCCAAATTGCTTCTTTTTCACCTGCAGCAAAGAAAATATACCATTTTCCACTTATATAATGAATTTCAGGTGCCCAAATATGCTTTGACATTACACCCTCATTGTGAGCAGACCAAATTGTGTGTTCCTCTGCACTTGCAAGTCCTAAAACAGTATCACTTTTTCTTAAAATTATTCTGTCATAGCCTGCATCTACATTTAAATAAGCAGGGTAGGAGGCTGTAAAATAATAAAATGAGTCAGGACCCTTTGTAACATAAGGGTCAGCACGTTGGGGTATAAAAGGGTTTGGGTAGTTTTGCATATTATTCACCTTTTTTTCTCTAATTCTACAATGCGTTTTTCGAGTTCGGTGATTTTTGATGAATAATCTTTTTCTATTTTATCATTAACTTCACAAAACAAATATAAAACTGTACCCACAATTATAGCTACACCGATTTCTATTAAAATTACATCGCCTGATTCAAATAGTTTCCATCCACCAACAAAAACAAAAAGATATATTAATGCAAAACTAATTACAACACATAAAAGCCAATGTAATACTAACTTTAATTTATTTTTCATAAAAACACCTCATCATTATATTAGCATAGAAAAAGCATGAATTCAACAGCTTTTATTACACACAGCCCCATATGACAATATAACAAATTAGAGTTTGTCGAACAGAATGCAAAGTGCAAAATGCAAAGCGCAAAGTGTGGTCACTGCGTTGCGATTATATATTTCCTCCCTCTGACGAGGGAGGTGGCAACGCGGTAGCGTTGACGGAGGGAGAGATAGGTTTTAATAAGTGATTTTTGACTACCCCTCAGTCAACTTCGTTGACAGCTCCCCTGACAAGGGG
>JAZNWZ010000098.1:0-1617 GCA_045593645.1 Candidatus Fimenecus sp.
TAAAGTAGGGCTTTTACCCTACTTTACTTTTCTATCTTTATATAAAAATTTAAATCGTTTAAACTCCTTGCCCTCATCATTTTTCTCAACAATAACCATAAAAAGAACAACTAAGAACAAATAAGGCAATGGACAAAGTATGCCTGGATTTACCAATGACATAAGCTCAAGGCTTATATATGACAAGAAAATTGTTACATTGAAAAGACTTGACTTTCTCCATAAAAGAGCCATTCTGTGCAAGAATTGGTAAACAAATGTAACTACGCCCACAATACCAAAGCTTGCCAAGATTTGAATTGGCTCACAGTGATACCAGCAAAGCGCAAATTTCTTTGATTCGTGAATATCTCTGTTACCCATATATCCAAGACCTGTACCAAAAATTGGTTGACCTAAAAAGTCCTGAATACCTTGAGCATAGTGTCTAACTCTGATTTCTGTTCTGTCCCCTAACAAGAAGCCGTTAATAGCATTGAAAAGTCGGTCTATTGTGCTACCTAAAAGCTCTGTGATTTGTGGAGCAAATACAAGACAACCAAATGCAACACAAGCACATATTACAACATATGCAACTCGTCTACGCTTGTCATAAAGCATAAACATAATAATGCACATTACAAGCTCTATTGAGCCAAATACCATTCCACCACGAGAGCCCGTAAGCAAAATTGCAAAATAGAATACAAAGCCTAAAATTGAAGCATAAGACTTTTTATTTGCCCACATAAATGCAAATGGAATTGACATCATTAAAATTGTTGAACAGTTATTTCTCCATTGCATATAAATTACGCTTCTTGTTTCAATAGATGAAACAACCATATCAATATTGATAAGGTAAAAGCTAACAACCATAAATGATGCCAATGTGCCTGTTATTACCATTATTTTGGTAATCATTTCTGTTATGTCATAATCTTTTTTTACTTCAATATGTGCAAAAAGATATGAATAAATAAGCAACATTCCAAAGCCTAAGCCAAGCATATGATAAATTGATGTGCCTGAAAAATACTCAGCCTTTGTAATAAAGCCTATACCACCTAAAACAATTGAAACAGAAACTAACAAAAGTGGCAAAAATTGTGTGCCTTTTGTAGTAAGTCGCTTTCTGTAGCATACAATATGAAAAAGCACAGGTATAAAAGCAGGTAAAAGCCACCATTTGATTGCCATAAACTTATCAAAAGAATCAAAGCACTGAATAGCAACCATATAAGTACACATTAACGGCAAAAGCGTTGCAAAAACATCTTTACAAATTGCAAAGCATAATACAGTAATGTACACAAAAATGACTGTAAATTTTATTTCAATATCTTGTCCCGGAAAGAAATGGGTAATTGTAATTGCTGCTGCTGAAATACAAGCCAAAAAAGCCATCCATTTGCTACTCAAAAGGAAAGCTCTGAATTCTTCTATTCTTTTTAAAGCTTTTTCAGACTTGAAAATTAACTCCATATAAAAACCCCTAAAGTTTATCATTATAACTATACTAAAAAAGCAACACAATTTCAACAATTATTACAATATTTTAATAATTTTTACAATTATTTACACCTCGTCTATTTTGCAGTTTGCAAAGCATATGATTTATGATATAATATTTTTTAA
>JAZNWZ010000099.1:0-7864 GCA_045593645.1 Candidatus Fimenecus sp.
TTTGAAAAAAGTTGCAAATTTTATTGTAAATAAGTATAAGCTTGTGTTATTGCTTATGCTTGTAATTACAATTCTTTGTGGTGTTTTAATTTCAAAAGTCGAAATCAATACTGATATGACTAAATATCTTCCTGACAAATCTTCAATGGCTCAGGGCGTTGAATTAATGAAAGAAAACTTTGATAATATGTCAACAACACAAACAATCAGAGTTATGTTCAAGGACCTTGACGAAAAGCAGATTTCAGAGATTAAAGAAGACCTTGCAGCAATTCCTAATGTTTCAAGTGTTTCTTATGTCGCAGGCAGTGAAGATTATAATAAAGATGGCTACACAAAATTTGTTGTAAACACCTCATTTACATATGGCTCACCTGAAGAGGTTGCCATTGAAAAAGCAATTGAAGATAAATATGAATCTTTAAATGTTGAGCTTATGAATGATAATACAAGCACAATGGAGTTGCCTTGGGTAGTTATTGCAGTTGCTCTTGTGCTGCTTTTGATTATCCTTTTTGTAATGTGTGGCTCTTGGTTCGAGCCGGTGTTATTCTTGTTAACTATCGGTATTGCAGTAGTTATAAATATGGGCACAAACCTTGTGCTCGGCAGCGTTTCTCAAATCACAATGTCTATTGCAGCAATTCTTCAACTTGTACTTTCAATGGACTATTCAATTATTTTGACGAATCGTTATCGTCAAGAAAAAATGAATTGTGAAGATAAGAATGAAGCAATGAAGAGTGCTTGGCAGGGTGCAATGTCATCAGTTATGAGTAGTGGTATGACTACTGTTATCGGTCTTATTATGCTTGTGTTTATGAGCTTTAAGATTGGTATGGACTTAGGTATTGTGCTTGCAAAAGGCGTATTTTTAAGTATGGTTTGTGTACTTACAGTACTTCCTGCACTTATTCTTATATTCGATAAGGTTATAACAAAAACAGAGAAAAAAGAAGTTCACGTTCCAATGGGATTCCTTTCTCGCACAGAATATAAAGCACGTAAACCAATTGCAATTCTTTTTGTAGTTTTATTTATCGTGTCTTTCTTTACACAAAACCTTTCAAAAACAGTTTATTCACTTTCACCTGAAGATCCAATTGCAGATATTTTCACACCATCAAACCCAATTGTTGTGCTTTATAATAACAAGGATGAAGAAAAAGTTACAAAGCTTGCTCTTGATATTGAAAAAGATGAAAATGTTAAGAGTGTAATGAGCTATTCAACAACTTTAGGTAGAGATGTTACTGCACAAGGATTGGCTGATATGGTCGGTAAAATGGGTTTGGATATGAGCATTGACCCATCATTAC
Organism: Candidatus Fimenecus sp.; assembly: GCA_045593645.1. Classification (GTDB taxonomy): domain Bacteria; phylum Bacillota; class Clostridia; order Oscillospirales; family Acutalibacteraceae; genus Fimenecus. The sequence goes on from JAZNWZ010000099.1 coordinate 1,320, forward strand.
TTAATGTGGTTTATTATAGCTATTATGACGGTACTCTTTTACCAATGACTGCGTCAGATATGCTTAAGCTTATTTCAGATGAAATCGCACCTAATCCAATGTTTTCAAACTTTATTAATGATGATATGAAAGAAAGCATTGGTCTTTTAAAGTCCTTCTCAAATCCAGATGAACTTACAAAAGAAAAAACTCCTGCAGAGCTTGCAGATGCATTTGGTATGAGTGAAGATGAAATTGAGCAACTTTTTGTGCTTTATTATAGCGGTAATCCTGGTGCTGATTATGGCACAATGACAATGCCACAATTTGCAGACTTCATTGTAAATGAAGTTGCAAATAATCCACAGTATTCGAGTATGTTTGATGCTGAAACAAAAGAACAACTTTCTATGCTCACAACATTTACTGATAAAAAGGCTGTAACAGAAAAACGTACATATCAATCAATGGCACAATTATTAGGAATTGATGAAGAATATGCACTTTTCCTTTATTGCTATCATTATGAATATTTGAGAAATCCAAAGAATGTTAACTATGACCAAGTGGTTACAAACTATGCAGCGTGGCATATTGTTCAATGCCCTCACGAAATGACAGTTCAAGAACTTTTGAACTTTGTTTCTGCAAATAAGAGAACAATTAAAAACCTGGCATCTAAAATTGATGGTGGCGAAGAAATGGTCAAGGACCTTGACAAGCTTGATATGGGTAAAAATGTTGTAAATGCAACAGTTTCAGAAAAGTCATATACACCAACTCAAATGGCCAATATTATGGAATTAGATGCATCACAAGTGAAGCAACTCTATCTCTTATATATCACTCAAAATGGTGATACAAGTAGTTGGAAAGCATCAATAGAAAGTTTAATTTCATTTATTGCAAGTGATGTTTTGACAAACGAGATGTATGAAAGCTTCTTTGACGATAATACTGCAAGTCTTTTACAAAGTGCAGATTTAATAGTAAAAGCAGTAATTTCAGGTGAGACATATACAGTAGAAGAAATGACTGAAATGCTCGGTGGCATATCAGAAGACATTAATTTAAATACAGTAAAGCTTCTCTATCTCTTCAATGCAGGTCTAAAAAATAGCAATGATGAATGGAAACTTACAATTGTTGAGTTGTTCCGTTATATTTCCGAAGAATTTATTGAAGATTATAATCTTGATGAACTTTTAGGAGAAAAAGCAGTAGCAGAAATCAAGGGTATGAAAACGCAACTTGATGATGGTATAAATCAGCTTGTTGGCAAGAATTACTCAATTATGATGATTGAGACATCTCTTCCTGCTGAATCGGTTGAAACAAGTGCATTTATTAAAAACAGTTTAGATACTTTTGAAAATAACCTTGATGATGAAGTTTATTTAATTGGCAATTCTCCAATGAACTATGAGATGGAGCAAAGCTTTGATACAGAATTTTTGCTTATAACAATTCTTACTGCAGTTGCGATTTTTATTGTTGTTATGCTTACATTCCGTTCGCTTTTAATTCCGGCTGCACTTGTATTGCTTGTTCAATGTGGCGTTTTCTTAACAATGACAGTAAATGGACTATTAGGATACAGTATGTATTATCTTGCTGTACTTATTGTTCAATGTATCTTGATGGGTGCAACCATTGACTATGGAATTCTTTTCACAAATTACTATCGTGAAAATCGTAAGACAATGGATATTAAAGGTGCACTTTTAAGTGCATATAACGGCTCAATCCATACAATTTTAACTTCAGGACTTATTATTGTACTTGTTACAGGTGCTATTGGTATGAGTCCGGTTGACCCAACAATTGCACAAATTTGTCGTGTTATCTCAATTGGTGCACTTACTGCAATTCTTCTTATTCTTTTCGTATTACCGGGACTTATAGCAACTTGCGACCGTTTTGTTACAAAGAGCAGAAAAGAACGAAAACAAGAAAAAGCAGAACAACAAGAAAATTAAATAAATAAAAAACCTCGTTCATTGAACGAGGTTTTTTTGGTGCCGGTGACCGGGGTCGAACCGGTACGGTATCGCTACCACTGGATTTTGAGTCCAGCACGTCTGCCAATTCCATCACACCGGCATTTATTCGACTGGTTTATTATATGAAATTAGAGTCAAAAAGTCAATAGCAAAGCAAAATTTATCTTAAGAAAATGTTTTTAGACATTGTGTTTACTATTGATTTTTCTGTTTTAATATGTTAGATTAATAATATACATATTTTAGGGGGAATAAATATGGATTTAAAGAAGATTATTGACAAAAAGAACGAAGCTGCCCAGTTTATGATTGATGAAATCACTCATATCTGCACAAAGTTCGAAAAAAGAGCACCGGGCACTTACGGTGAACAACAGGCTTGTGAATATATGGCAGACCAGTTGAAAGAGTTAGGTTGTGACGAAGTTTATGTTGACGAGTTCAAAGAAAATCCTGATTCATTCTATGGTTGGATTTACTTTACAATTACTTGCTGTTTCTTAGCATTCGCATCATATTTCTTTATGCCTGCACTTTCAATCGCATTTATTGTAATTGGTCTTACTCTTTGTGTATTACAGTTTGGTCTTTATAAAAAAGCACTTGATAAATGCTTCAAAGAGTTAACAGGCCACAACGCAGCAGGTTTCAAAAAACCAACAGGTGAAGTAAAGAGAAGAATCATCTTCAACGGTCACCCTGACGCTACTTGGGAATGGCCATTCAAATACAAGTTTACATATCTTGGCTTTGATATTCATATGTCGGTTTGCATTATCGGTGCACTCTATATGGTTGGCATTGCAATTGCAAAACTTGCAGGTGTTGACGCTGCAATTGCTACAAAGCTTGGTCTTATTGGTCTTGTTTTCGTTCCTTTCTGGTTCGGTCTTTACTTTATGTGGAACAAAAAGAGAGTTGTTGACGGTGCTAACGACAACCTTTCAGGTTGCTATATAGGTATTGCAATTCTTAAAGCGCTTAAAGAAGAAGGCATCGAATTTGAAAATACAGAAATCGGTGTTGTTCTTACAGGTTCAGAAGAAGCAGGTCTTCGTGGTGCTAAAGCATGGTGTGAAGCACACGCTCACGAATTTAACGATGTTCCTACATTCGTTTATTCTTATGACACAATCACACAGCCTGAATATATGCAAGCAAACTATCGTGACCTTAATGCAACAGTTAAAGCTGATAAAGATGTTTCAGACCTTTATGTTGAGGCTTGTGAAGAACTTGGCATTAAGTGTGGTAAAGGTATGGTTCCACCACTTGGCGGTGCAACTGACTCAGCAGCTTTTGCACAGGCGGGTATGCGTTCAACAGGTATAACAGCACTTAACCACGCTCTTCCTGATTTCTATCATACTAGACTTGACACTCCTGAAAAACTCAATAAAGGTTGTCTTGCAGATTGTTTCGCAGCAAGTGTTAAAGTTCTTGAAATGTTTGATAACGGAGCAAAACAGTAATTTAATAACAACTAGACTCTCCTATGTAAATAGGGGAGTTTTTTTAACATTGTGTTCATTTTTTATTAATTTATCATTGAAATCAACAAACACTTGTGATATAATCATAGTATTAAATTTATGAAAGAGGGATTTTATGAAAATCAATGACCTTTTGCATAAGGTTTATGGCACAAATCCTAATGACCCATCAAGTCTTCAACCAAAAGAAGCACTTGCTTATGGTGTTGCAGGTTTCGGCCAAAACTTTATCTGTACAATTATTGGTTCTTATCTCACAGTTTTCTTAACTGATGCTCTTCTTTTTGGTGCAGAAGGCGTTACAATCGGCACACTTACTGGTGCAATGGCAGTTGCTTACCTTATGTTAGGTTGTCGTATTTTTGACGCATTCAATGACCCAATCATGGGCTCAATTGTTGATAAGACAAGAACAAAGTGGGGTAAATGTCGTCCTTACCTTAAATGTATGGCTATTCCAATCGCAATTATGACAATTGCTTGTTTCTTACCTGTGTTCCAGGCAAAAGCAACATCAACATTTATCATTATTTCAATTATTTATGTTCTTTGGTCTGTTGCTTATACGGTTGCTGACGTTCCTTATTGGGGACTTTCAACTTGTATGACAAATGACACAGTTGTTCGTGGTAACCTTCTTACAGTTACTCGTCTTCTTTGTACTCTTGGTGCAGGTATCGTTACAGTTTTCATTCCAATCATTACTGGTGCAATTACTGCAAAATACAGATATACAGCTGATATGATTGACCAAATTATGATTGATAAAGCTGACGCTATTGCAAACCTTGTTGAAAAACAAGGTCTTACTGTTGAAGAAGCAGCAAATACTTTCATTAACACAGTTATTAAGGGTCAAGAAGTTGCAAATGCAAACACTCTTAAGTGGACATATTTCATTGCAGCAGTTATTCTCGTTGTTGCAGCAGTTCCAATGTTCTTCTATGGCTTTAAGCATACAAAAGAGCGCTTTACTGCTGACGATAACCCACCAAGCTTTGGTCATAATATGAAACTCCTTTTCAAGAATAAGGAACTTCTTCTTATCGTTCTTTCTGGTATTCTTGGTGGCGCAAGAATGGTTTATACATACACAGGCGGTCTTTACTTCGCAAAATATGTTCTTCAGAACGAAGGTATGTACAGCTTGATTACACTTCTTGTTGTTCCTGGTGGTCTTGTAGCATCACTTCTTGTTCCTTGGATGTCAAAGAAATTCACAAAGAAATGGGCATACATTATTGTTCATCTCTTTGGCGGCGTTGTAATGGGCATTATGTACTTTGTAGGCTATGATGCAACATGGAAACTTATTGTTGCAGCAATTGGTCTTGTTCTTCTTGGTATTCCACAGGGTGTTAACAACATTATCACTTACGCTATGATTGGTGACACTGTTGACTACCTTGAATGGAAAACAGGTGAGCGTGGTGAAGGTATCTGCTTCGCTATGCAGACACTTATCAATAAGATTGGTATGGCTGTTGGTGCTTTCATCGGTGTTATTTCTTTCGCAGCAGCAGGTATCAATGCTGAAACAGGTTATATTTCAGCAGAAGGTGCACAAACACTTTGGAATATGCTTGTTCTTTCAGGCGTTATCAGTATGTTCGCTTGTGCAGTGCCTATGTTCTTCTACACAATTACAGAAAAGAGACAGGCAGAAATGGTTGCTGAAATTGAAGCAAGAAAAGCAACAAAATAAATCGTTAATAGAATATCGGACGGTGGTAGGTGACTATCACCGTCTTTTTTTGGTGTATTATGAAGTATAGTAATATTTATAAAGGAACATTCCTTGAACGACCAAACCGATTTATTGCAATTTGTGAAATTGACGGTAAAGAAGAAGTCTGCCATGTTAAAAATACAGGCAGATGCCGAGAATTGCTCGTTAAAGGTGCAACAGTTTTTCTTGAGAAAAGTTCTAACCCAAACAGAAAAACGCAATTTGACCTTATTGCTGTTGAAAAGAACGATATATTAATCAATATGGATAGCCAAATTCCAAATTTTGTTGTTGCAGAGTCACTTAACAAGATTTTTAGTGATATAATTTTTGTTAAACAAGAGTATAAGTATGGTAATTCTCGATTTGATATTTATGTTGAAACAAAAACAGAAAAAATCTTTGTTGAAGTTAAAGGCGTAACCCTTGAAAATGATGGCGTGGTGAGTTTTCCTGACGCACCAACCGAAAGGGGAATAAAACATCTTAAAGAATTACAAAAAGCAGTTTTAGACGGTTATAGGGCTTGTGTAGTGTTTCTTGTTCAAATGAATAATGTCAAGTACTTTGAGCCTAATTATAAAACACATCCTGAATTTGCAGAAGAACTAAAAAGAGCATACGAAAACGGTGTTAAAATATTTGTGTATGATAGTGTGGTAACACCCGATGAAATAAAACTTAATAATCCGATAAAAATTAAAATGCCGTAGTCAATTTGACCACGGCATTTGTTTATATGTGTTTGTGTTTGGATTAAGCACCAAATTGTGAAAGTAAGAATCCTGCTGCAACTGCTGAACCAATAACACCTGCAACATTTGGGCCCATAGCGTGCATCAAAAGGAAGTTTGAAGGGTTGTATTTTCTACCCTCAGTTTGTGAAACACGAGCAGCCATAGGAACCGCAGAAACACCTGCTGAACCGATAAGAGGGTTAACTCTGCCTTTTGTTGCTATATTCATAATCTTAGCAAAAATTACACCACCTGCAGTTGAAAATGCGAATGCAAGTAAGCCTATACAGATAACAAGAAGAGTTTTCTTGTTAAGGAATGCTGAGCCTTCAGCAGTAGCACCAACTGTTGTACCAAGCAATATTGTAACAATGTTGCAAAGTGAGTTTTGTGCTGTGTCTGAAAGTCTGTCTGTAAGTCCACTTTCTTTGAAAAGGTTACCGAGCATAAGGAAACCAAGAAGCGGAGCAACAGATGGAAGAATAAGAACACAGATAACAGTAACAACAATAGGGAAGATAATTTTTTCAGCTTTACTAACTGTTCTAAGCTGATTCATTTTAATTTCTCTTTCCTTTTTAGTTGTAAGCAACTTCATAATAGG
>JAZNWZ010000100.1:0-8062 GCA_045593645.1 Candidatus Fimenecus sp.
TGGCGAAGAATTTGGCTTTGATTTTTTGCTATTAAAAAATGTCGTAAAAACACAAGGAGAAAAATGATGGATAAGGTAATTTCTTTTCTTGAAAACTTTGATATCCTTTACAAAAACTTTTTTGAGTTTGACCCAAAAATGCTTGTAATGTGGATTATCGGTGGTATTCTCATTTACCTTGCAATTAAAAAGGAAATGGAACCAACACTTCTTTTGCCAATGGGCTTTGGTGCAATAATGGTAAACTTACCATTGTCAGGCGCTATTACTCAAGGTGAAGAGGTAGGCGCGTTAGATGTTCTCTTTAACGCAGGCATTGCAAACGAATTGTTCCCACTCATTCTTTTCATCGGTATCGGTGCAATGATTGACTTTGGACCACTTCTTTCAAATCCAAAGCTTATGATTTTTGGTGCTGCTGCCCAGTTTGGTATTTTCTTTACACTTTGCTTAGCATCAATGTTCTTCCCAATCAACGATGCAGCTTCAATCGCTATTATCGGTGCTGCTGTCGGTCCTACATCAATCGTTGTTGCTAACAAGGTTAACTCAGAATATTTAGGTGCAATTATGGTTGCTGCATATTCATATATGGCTCTTGTTCCTATTATTCAACCACCAGTTATCAAGCTTCTTACAACTAAAAAAGAGCGTATGATTCGTATGCCTTTTGCTCAAAAGGAAGTTAAAAAGCTTACAAGAATTCTCTTCCCTATTATCATCACAATCGTAGCAGGTCTTGTTGCCCCTGCATCAGTTTCACTTGTTGGTTTCCTTATGTTTGGTAACCTTATTCGTGAATGTGGTGTTCTTGATTCACTTTCAGAAACAGCACAAAAGGTTCTTGCAAACCTTATTACAATTTTCCTTGGTATTACAATCGCTACAAAGATGCACTATTCATCTTTCTTAGCACCAGATACACTTCTTATTTTAGGTCTTGGACTTTTTGCTTTCATTTTCGACACAGCGGGTGGCGTTATGTTTGCAAAGCTTATGAACGTATTCTTACCAAAGGGCAAAAAAATCAACCCAATGATTGGTGCAGCAGGCATTTCTGCTTTCCCAATGTCAGGTCGTATTGTTCATAAGATGGGACTTAAAGAAGACCCTCAAAACTTCTTGCTTATGCACTCAATCGGTGTAAACGTTTCAGGACAAATCGCATCTGTTATCGCAGGCGGTCTTATCTTGAATTTCTTTATGAAATAAGGAGGGCTTAAATTATGTTACAAAATTTATTTCTTACATTTTTGGCTTTTCAATTTGAGCCAATGAACTTCGTTTATAATCTTAAATATATGGGAATTGGTATGGTTTGTATCATTATTGTTATGGGCGTACTTATTCTTATGTCATCTTTACTAAACAAGTTTGCAACAAAACTTGGCGATAAAGACAAAAAAGATAAAGAGTAAACTAAAAGCAAAAGGCAGGTCAAACGACCTGCCTTTTTTATTTTTATAACATTGTAACTATTGAAATTACTGTTGGAAGAATTATTGCAACAAGTGGAATAATTGTAAACCAAAGCTTGTTAAGCTTAGGAAATTTCTTTTCGCCTATTGTCATACCAAAAGCAATAAGCACTACGAACACCATTCTAATTACAAAGCTTAAAATTGACTGTGTGCTAAGTGGCGCCCCTACTCTGTGAGAATTAAACCAATATAATCCAAAGCTTGCTATCTGTAAAAGTGCATTACTGCCACAAAGAATATACACAATTTTGTCTTTAAGCTTTTTGCTTTCTGTAATGGTTGCCATCAACATAAAAGCAATCATTACACCTGCAACTATAACCTCTGCAACGCTTACAACTGAATTGATAATCAACAAGGTTTTGTCAGTTAAGTTTGGCTTAACAAGAATAAGTATGTTAAGTAAAACAGGGAACAAAATCATTTTGTTAAGGAAATATGGATATAAGAATTCATATTTTGTAACTCTTTTTCCGTAAGTTGTTCTTCTCATTATAAAGGTTGAGAGATATACACCTGAAACGGCTGTTATAAGTGTGCTACAAATCAATTCAAATATTGCTAAGAACTGTGGTGCCCCACCTGATTGTGTTACGGTTGATGCTACCTTTGGCAATTGAATAACCGCCAAAACAAATGAAACTAAAATCATCCATACTATTGAAATGCCTAAAAAATAACCAAACGGTTTTTTAGGTGTTATTTTTTTTATTTTCTTTTTTGCTTTAAATGGTGATTTAACTTCTTCTGTGAAATAGTTTTCAGGCAAACCATAAAAATCAATGATTTTTTCTGCAATTTCTTCTGACACAATTTCGTCTTGCTCAATGGCAGTTAATTCTTGTTCTGTCATTTCAAGCCTTTCTGCCAACTCTGAAAGCCACACGCCTTTTTCTGCACGGAATAGATAAATAGTTCTTTTTGCCATTTTCTGCTCCCCTTTTATGTTTATAAATACATTATATCATTATTATTTTTTATTTGCAACCAACAGTTTACCTTTTGTAAACTAAAATGTATAGATGAAAATGTTTCCATATTGTAAATTTGTGATTGTACACAACATAAAAATCTTGAAACTAAGCAACATTTCTGTTATAATTTGTTTAGTAAAATTTGGAGGCGACTATATGACAAGTTTTATTGAATATATCGAAAAATCTTGTGCAGATTTAAAAGATACTCAAATGTCTTATTTGTACAAAAAAAGCATTCTCGATAAAATGACTGACAGAGCTAATGAAATTACTCACGCTGGACTTAAAGATGAGGCTGTGCTTGCTGACCTTATGCAAGACGAATTTCCTAATCTTGCAGAGAATTTTCCTGCTTGGGAAAAAGCTGAGAAAAAGCGTCGTATGGCAAAAATTATGCGTTGGGTAATGGCATTAGGTGGCGTCGTTGTTTTCTTTACTGCACTTATTCTTTTCTTTGTTGTTGGAGAAAACACAACATTTACTTATTATGGATATAATGACGATATTTTAGGCACTCACACCGTTTCAGGCTATCGTTGGTCTTGGCTTATTATTTTGGGTGCTATATTCGGACTTATTATTTTCTACACAAGCTTTGGAATTAAGCGAATCTGTAGAATGAGAAGAGTTTTTCACCCAATTGCCAGAGCACTTATTGTGCTTTGTGTAATGCTTATTATGGTGTTTGCATTCCTTTGTGCCCTTATGCTTTCAACAAGACCTTTAGAAACAAAAATGTGGCCAATTGTTATTGCAGGTATTATTCTTGCTCTTGTTGCAGATATCTGCTTTGCTTTTGCAACAAAGCAAAAATTCCGCACTATTACTACTATGATTTATATGCCTGTTATTTCTACAATGCTCTTTGTAATTCTTAATGCTTATGGACTTGTAGGCTCATTTGGTTGGCTTGTAATTATTTCAGGTGTATTTGTCGATATAATTTATGCTTTATCAATAGTTGCAAGTAATGCAAAATATTTTATGTATAAGCAGGAGGATGATGAATAATGGCAGAACGCAGATTAAATGCTGAGCTTTGGGACAAAATGCACTATCTCTTCCGTGATTTTAACGACCGTATGGTGCACGTTGAGCTTAACTACGATTTTGTTCCTGACATTGATGCTCTTAAAACCTCTATCATCTGTGCCTTTGAAAAGGTTCCTGTGCTTCACTCAACCTTTGTTGACACAAAGCTTTCAACTCACTGGGTTGTTAAACCCTATGATATTGACGATGTTCTCACTATCGCTTATCCCGATAATGTAGAAGAAGCAGTTGAAGAATTTTTAACTCAATATATCGCGCCTGATGCCGATATTCAAATGAAATTTGCACTTTTCATTAAAGATGGTAAAAGCACACTTTGTATGGTTGAAAATCATATGTGTATGGATGGTGGCGACCTTAAATATTTTCTTCAAGCCTTCTGTGAAAATTATAGCAAGTATGTGCTCGAGGGTAAAAGCCCTATCAACTATAAAACAGGCTCTCGTGCTTATGACGATGTTTATTCAGGCTTTTCAAAAACAGAATCTGAAGCTGCAAAACGTCTTTTCAAAAACATCAACTCAAAAGATAATCATGCTTTTCCATTAACAAAGGACAATATTCGTGATAAATCGTTTATCGCAAGAAGAAAATTTAGTGCTGAAACCTTTGAAAAGCTTAAGGCAAAAGGCAAAGAAATCGGTGCAACAATTAATGATATGCTCGTCGCTTGTTATTTCTATAGCCTTTATGAATTGGCAGATTATCCGATAACTGACAAGGTTATGATTTCTTGTGCTATTGACCTTCGTCGTCATATGGAAAAAGATAGCGTTGCAACAAAGGGATTTACAAATCATACAGCTTGGATGCAATGTGCAATTCCTGAGCGTGGTAGAGATATTTTTGAAACAATAACATATACTGTCAGAAGCTCAAACAAATTCAAAAAGGATAAGTTTATGGGACTTTATGGCCTTCCCCTTCTCAACTTGGGCTATAGCATTATGCCACACGCTGCTTCAGAGGAAATTATTAAAATTGGCTATTCAAACCCACTTCTTGCAATGAGTAATATCGGCGTGCTCAATGGCAAAGACTTCGCCCTTGCAGGGCATGAACCAACTGACGCATTTATGTCAGGTGCCGTTAAATACAAGCCATTCGTTCTTCTCACTGCAACCTCATATAATAAGGTTATTACACTTTCAATGTGTGTTCGTGGCAATGAGGAGGATAAGAAAATCGTAAATAATTTCTTTGACCTTATGGAAAAAAATGTGCAATCTATTATTAATGAATAATTAGTTAAAAAGCAAAAGACTCGCAAAATTCTTGCGAGTCTTTTATTTTATTTGTTAATTTTTTGGAAATAGTGTTCCACACTTTGCGCAGAATTTTACTGTTGGGTTATTTTTGGCTCCACATTGTGGACAGAAAATCTCTTTTGGTGGTTGGGCTTGTTGTTGCGCAGCCAGTGCTGCCTTTTGACTTTCAATTAGTTGATTATATCTTTCTAATTCAAGTCTTGCTTGTTCCGCCTTTTGAGCCTCTTTTTCCATCTTTCTTTCCTTTAAATATTTTTTGAACTTTATCACAAAAACAATAAAAGCAATAAGAATAATAAGACTTGAGATACTGCCTACAATAAATTCTACTCTATGTCTATACCAAATTTCAAAAACAAAATTATACCAAGGGATTTTTTCAAAAACTGGTGTAATCGTTTTTGATTTTTCTTTTATATCAAGCTCGCCTTCAACATTTAAACGGTCTATTTTCCATGTGTATGAATCAGGAACAAAACCTGATATAGTACCATTACCATCTTCATCTAAAACATAAGAGAAATAGTATTCATCATCTAAATATATATCGACTTGCTCACCTGAATACTTTTCACCAAAAGGTGTTTTAACTGTAACTGTCTTTACAACATCAATATGGTCAATAGATTCGATAATAGCACTTGACACCTCGTCTGCACTATCAACTTGTGTATGAATACCACCTGTAGAGTCTGCCACATTTTCAAAGAAATCTACTCCATAACCAGTATCGATAGTGAAAACATTTACAAGGTAATCGTCGCTATCTTTTCCCGTCCAGTTTTTATATTCTTCTTCACCAACGCCCACGTCAGCATTATAAAGAGCACACAAAACCTGCTCATATGTGTATCCTGTGTTTGGCTCTGGGTCTTTAGGTGGTGCATCACCAAGCACAATAATAATCTTTTCAGCATCAGGTCTCCAATTAAGAGAAAGTGCAGTCATAATACCTGAATATACTGTTTCGTCAGTATCGCCACCATTACCTAAATCAAGACCGTTTATAGTTGAAGTTATTTTATTTGTATCATTAGTGAATTTTAGTTGCACCTTTGCAGGGTAGTCATACTCATCTCCCTCTTCTGGGAAATCACGATAGTCAACAATGGCAACACGATAATCTTCCGTTTTTCCGCTCAATGAAGCTATGATTTTATTCATATTTTCTTTTGCATTTTCAATATCGTCTCCCATTGAGCCTGTTGTATCAATTACAAAACAAATGTCTAATCCTTTGTTTTGTTTAATTATTTGATTAATTTCACCCTTTTTAGAGGCAAGTGCAGACACAACACAATTTTTAATATTAAGAAGTCCACTAGTTCCACCTTCATAAACAAATTTTCCTGTTGTTGTGTTTTTAATAATCGCTTTAACCTCTTTACCAGTTAAATCCGGATTACTTGCAAAAATCAATCCAGCTGCACCGGTTACATGTGGTGCTGCCATCGATGTGCCATCAAAAGAATCATATCCCGACACTATACAACTCCAGATGTTTTCACCCGGTGCTACAACATCAACTCTATCACCAACACACGAAAAGTAACTGTATGTGTATGTAACAATTCCGTCGCTATTCACATTCATACCTGCAGAGCCTACAACAATCACTCTTTCTGAAACTGTTTCAGAATCAATCAAACTTATATAATTGTTATATTTTGCAAGTGCACCGCCCTGAAGCTTTTTAACGCCTTTAAGTTTGTCTGCAGAACGATAACCATATGGAGAGTCTGCATCTTGATAAAAGGTATTACCATTTGTATTGCCGGCAGACACACAGATAACAAAATCTGGCTCGCCTTGTTGTTCTCTTTTTGCTATGTAGCGCTCTAAAAGTCCCTCCAACACACTCGCTTGTTGTTCAAGAATATCCTTAGCTTTTTTATTACCCTTACTTGCAGCAAAATCCAACAATCTGTTAGTGTTTTGACTTATATTTATCGCTCTCACATCATTGTCAGCAAGATATTTGATTGCAGCAAAATATGTGTATGGTGTTGTATAGTAATCATTTGAACTTGATGAAGCTACACCACAGTAGTAAATGTTGCCTTTATCCATCATTATGCCTGAAACACCTTCGTCGTTCCATTCTGCACCAATTGTACCTGCAACATGTGAGCCATGGTCTGCTGCTTTGTAATCGCCACTTTCAAACTTATAAATGGTACCATCCGAGCCGGCATATGCCAATTTTGCAAAGTTTAAGTCTTCATGCTCTGCATCCGGCACTGAATCTATAATACCGATATTGACCTTTTCCATATATTCAGCATATGCCCAAGCACCCATAGCGTCAACTGCTTCTAAGCCCCAATTGTTGCCACTTGGATTTTCTGCATCCCAATCCTCATCGTCCGTTTCCCATGGGTCTGATGGCAATTTTGGAGTAAATGCATAATCAAATCCCTCAGGAGTCGCAAATTCGCCTTCTTCTAAAAGAATAATTGTGTTAACATATGCATCCTCAACCACTTTTTCGTTTTTAATCTTATTAACCTTTTTCTCCAAATCTTCAAGCTCTAACGCACTGCTAAAAGCTATCTTATAAACTCCAATATCGTCCATTGTATTAGAAATTGTAGCATCATATCTTTTAACAAGTGATTCTATATCTGTCATTGTGGCATCTTCTTTTGCAATAATAACAATTTCATTGTTAACATATGCAACGCCACTTTCCTCATCATAAGATATTTCTGAATATTGTTCAGCAAGATTTAAATATGTTTGAGTTGCTGCGTCAGGCTTACTAAGTTCAATTTGATTATAAATTGCAACTGCACCAATAGATAAGCCCACAACAATCGCTATCGTAATTAAAAAGCTTACAACAAGCTTAAGCCCTTTTTTCTTACCTGTTTTGTTTTCTCGTTTCATGCACATCCCCCTTTTATAACTATATTGTAAACTTTTTTTCTATTATTTTCAATATTGTCAAAAGCACCGCATTTTATAAGCCATTCTAAACTTTTTGCATTAAGTTCTCGTCCGTTTATTCTGTTACAAAAGTCGGCAAGAGATTGTAAGTTTCCGGCATTTTCAATAGCTTCTAAAGTTGTTCCGCCCTCAAATGCGTATTCCCCGAATCCATTCTCTTCATTTCCGAGGAGCTCGATATTTTCAGGCGATGCAATAGTTTCACTTGCCATAATTTGATAAATTCCACATCCGGAATCAGTTAATACATCACCGAGTTTTCTTTCATACGCATCAGCTACTTCTTTCAAAGTCACGCCTTCTTCTGTCATCATTTTTTCAAGTCGGAGGCCAA
>JAZNWZ010000101.1:0-26528 GCA_045593645.1 Candidatus Fimenecus sp.
CTTGCAGGTTCAGGTTGGGTTAACAAACTTATGCCTCCTGTAATTGCAGGTCCTATTGTTACTATTATCGGTCTTTCACTTTCAAGCACAGCGACAGGCTGGATGTCAACAAACGGTGGCCCTGACTACAGCCTTGTAACAATCCTTGTTGGTGCAGTTACATTCTTTGCAATTGTTATTGTTTCAGTTAAGGGTTCAAAGAATCTTCGCCTTATTCCTTTCATTATCGGTGTTGGCGCAGGTTACATTTTTGCTCTTATTCTTACTCTTATCGGCAACGCTGCTGATATTGCTGCTCTTCAGATTTTAAGTTTCGACTCATTCAAGGCAGCATTTGACCCATTCACAATTCAGTCAATTGTTGATTATCCTAAATTTACATTCCTTCAGGCAATGACAGATAAGGTTGACGGTATTCTTCCTATTGACGGTGCTGCTGTTGGTAACATTGCAATCACTTTCGTTCCAATCGCAGTTGTTGAACTTGCTCAGCACATTGCTGACCACAAGAACCTTGGTAACCTTATTGGTAAAGACCTTATTAAAGACCCAGGTCTCGACAGAACACTTATCGGTGATGGTGTTGGTTCAATCATTGGTGGTTTCTTCGGTGGTGCTGCTAACACAACTTATGGCGAATCAATCGGTTGTGTTGCTATTACAAAGAATGCTTCAGTTATTTCAATCATCACAGCAGGCATTGGTTGTATGATTCTTTCATTCTTCACACCATTTGTAGCACTTATCAACTCAATTCCTAAGTGCGTAATGGGTGGTGCTTGTGTTGCTCTTTACGGTCTTATTGCTGTATCAGGTCTTTCAATGCTTAAAGATGTTGACCTTGGCAAGAGCAAGAATCTTTACATTGTAAGTGCAATTCTTGTTATTGGTATTGGTGGTCTTTCACTCAACTTCGGTTTCAACCCAATTACAAACGGACCACTTGTTCAGGTTACAGCTCTTGCAACTGCCCTTATCTTTGGTATTATTACAAACTTAATTGTAAATACAGGTAAAAACAGAAGCGAAGAAGACGAAGATGCTGAATAATCAGTAATTCAATAATTTATCCCCACGGATTAGTTTCGTGGGGATTTTTTTGCGGGCGATTCGTGAATCGCCCCTACAAAGTGGTTGTTATAAAAGGAGTTTTGTGGTATGATATATAAGGTGACTTTTAATGATTAAAAACGACAAAACTAAAGGAATTATATATATTATCATTTCTGCCTTTTTCTTTGCTCTTATGGGGCTTTTTGTGAAATTATCGGGTGATTTGCCTACTATTCAAAAAAGCTTTTTCAGAAACTTTGTAGCAATGATTTTTGCATTCTTTCTTATTACAAAGAATAAAGAATGGGCATTACCAAAGGGCAAGAATGTGGGATTTTTACTTGTTCGTGCTATTGCGGGAACAACTGGTATTCTTTGCAACTTCTATGCTTTAAGCAATATGAATCTTGCAGATGCTTCAATGCTTAATAAACTCTCCCCTTTCTTTGCAGTTATTTTCTCTTTATTTATTCTTAAAGAAAAAGCAAGTTTTAAGCAGATTTTGGCGGTTACAATAGCGTTTATAGGTGCTTTGTTTGTTATGAAGCCTACTTTCTCATTTGAAGGCTTACCTGCTTTTATGGGCTTTTTAGGAGGACTCGGTGCAGGACTTGCTTACGCTTGTGTGAGAAAACTTACTCAAAACGGATTTAAGGGTAGTTTGATTATTTTCTATTTCTCGGCTTTTTCTTGTATAGTTACATTACCTTGGCTAATTTTTGATTTTACACCTATGAGTGCTACACAATGGTTATACTTAATTCTTGCGGGACTTTCTGCTAGTGGCGGACAATATTTTATTACTACTGCCTATTCAAAAGCACCTGCAAAAGAAATATCAATTTATGACTACTCACAGATTATATTTACAACGCTTTTAAGCCTTATTGTATTCGGTGATTTACCTGATGCCTTGAGCTTTGTTGGATATGCAATTATTATTGCAGCCGCTATATTCAATGCTTGGAATTCCTTAAAGAAAAAGGCTTGATATTTAGCGTATATTCAACTATAATTGACTAAAGACTTCGAGTGAGGTATTTTTATGGAAAACTTTAATAAAAAGAAAATCTCGCTCCAAGAGATTTATCCGGTAATCAAAGAAAAACTCCAGAATGGTGGCACAGTGCAAATACCTATTACAGGGACTAGTATGAACCCTCTACTCTATTGGGGCAGAGATTCTGTTGAGCTTATTAAATGTGAAAATCCACAGAAATATGACATTATATTTTATCGTCGTGATAACGGTCAATTTGTACTTCACCGTATTGTAGGTAAAAACGACAAAGGCTTTATTCTTTGTGGTGATAATCAGGTTAAAAAGGAATACGGAATAACTGAAAATCACATTATTGCAGTTGTGAAATCTATTACAAGAAAAGGCAAAACTTTTACTGTTGACAAGGTTTCTTACAAGTTATATGTTAAACTTTGGACTTTGATTTTACCTATTAGAAATCTTTTTTTAGTCCCTATGAGAAAAATAAAAAGGTTGTTTTAATAATGCAAGATATTATGGCTACAAAAAAATACTTTTTAGAGATGGTTGGTGCAGTGATTTGCGACCGACCTATTCCTGTTTGTAGCGATAATATTGATTTAAACAAGTTGTATAAATTGTCAGTAAAAAATGCTGTTCAAGGTATTCTACATATTGCAACAACAAAGGGTGCAGTTAAACTTCCTAATGACCTTACAGAAAAGCTTAAAAAATCATATATGGCAACTCTTATGAGAGAGGCTTCTCAGGTTGAAGAAATTGAGTTTATCAGAAAATCTTTCTCTGAAAACCATATTGAATTTATGCTTTTAAAGGGCTCACATCTTAAAGCACTCTACCCTATCCCTGAAATTCGTTTTATGGTTGATATGGACGTGCTTATTCACGAAAATGATATGAATAAGGGCAGAGACATTATTCTTTCTCGTGGCTTTAAGCAAGAGATGAATAACGGTAAAGATATTGTGCTTATTAAAGAGCCTATGCTTACTATTGAGCTTCACAAAATGCTCTTTATTGAAGGATATTTTATGCATCAATATTTTAGTTCTGTTTGGGACAGAGTTGAAAAGGTTAGCGAATTTGAATACAAGATGCCTATTAATGATTTATATGTTTATACTCTTGCTCACCTTGCAGAGCATTATCTTGAAGCAGGCTCGTGTTTTAGACCAATGATGGACTTGTTTTTAATGCATAAGCACTATGAAAACGAACTTGATTTTGAATATATTTACAAGCAATTTAAAGAAATTGGCATTGAAGACTTTGCAAAAAATATTGTAAATCTTTATCACTGTATGTTTAACGATGCCGATTATAACGATACTCTTACAATGATGGAAAACTTTATTGTTTTTGGTGCACCTGTCAAAAACGCAAATGAAACATCAAAAATTGCAGTTGAGAATAAAAGCAAGACTCAAAAAATCATTGAAAAGCTTTTTCCAAGCTACAAGGTAATGATTTTGCAATACGAAATTCTTAAGAAAATTCCAATACTATTACCATTTTTCTGGGTTGTAAGAATTATTAAAAAGCTGTTTAAATTTAATGATTCGTCAACACGATATGAAAAATTCAAAAATGTTCAACAAAAAGATGTGGACATTATGAAAGAGATTTTTGAAAAATCCGGGTTAAAATAAAAGAAACCTACTAACTACAAAAGTTAGTAGGTTTTATTTTTTATTAGAATTTTCTCCAAACCATTTTGTCAACTACACCTGTGTATGACTGAATAAGTTTAATCACCTTTGTTGAAACATTTTCATCAACATAATCAGGTACCGGAATTCCAATTTCTTTGTTGAGATTTAACTCAACTGCAGTATCAATCGCTTGAAGAAGTGATTTTTCATCAATACCTGCAAGTACAAAGCAAGCCTTATCAAGTGGTACAGGACGCTCTGTTGATGTACGAATACAAACTGCAGGGTAAGGTTGTCCAACAGATGTGAAGAACGAGCTTTCTTCAGGTAATGTACCACTATCAGAAACTACTGCAAAAGCATTCATTTGCAAGCAGTTATAATCGTGGAAGCCAAGTGGCTCGTGTTGAATAACTCTCTCGTCAAGCTTAAATCCACTTGTTTCAAGACGTTTTTTTGAACGTGGGTGGCAAGAATAAAGAATTGGCATATCATATTTTTCTGCAACCTTGTTAATTGCATTGAAAAGTGATAAGAAATTCTTTTCTGTATCAATATTTTCTTCTCTGTGAGCAGAAAGAAGAATATATCTACCCCTTTGAAGTCCTAATTTTTCGTGAATATTACTTGCTTGGATTTTTTCAAGATTATTATGAAGGACCTCTGCCATTGGTGAGCCAGTAACATATGTTCTTTCCTTTGGAAGTCCACAATCGTGAAGATATTTTCTTGCATGCTCAGAATACGCAAGGTTAACGTCTGAAATAATATCAACTATTCTTCTGTTTGTTTCTTCAGGAAGACATTCGTCTTTACAACGATTACCTGCTTCCATATGGAAAATTGGAATGTGAAGACGTTTTGCAGGAATTGCAGAAAGGCAAGAGTTTGTATCGCCCAAAATAAGCAAAGCATCAGGCTTGATTTCTGCCATAAGCTTATATGAACAGTTAATGATATTACCAACTGTTGCACCGAGGTCATCGCCTACTGCATCCATATAAACCTCAGGGTCTTGGAGCTCTAAATCCTTAAAGAATACGCCATTAAGGTTATAGTCATAATTTTGACCTGTATGTGCTAAAATGCAGTCAAAATACTTACGAGCCTTATTGATAACTGCAGCAAGACGAATAATCTCAGGTCTTGTGCCTACAATGATTAAAAGCTTTAACTTGCCATTATCTTTAAATTTAATATCTGAATAATCAAGTTTCATTATTTCTTCACCTTCGCTATTATTTTAAATTTTTCAAGAATTTTGCCATATATAACTGAAAATAATTTTTCACAACCATAAGACATTGCTAATAAAACTATAAAGCAAACAAGCAATACTACAAACAACAAAACGCTATCTGCAAACTTGTTAGCGTTTACTGTGTCTTGCCATAAGAAATATCTTATCATACAGTTTTCTTGTATTAAATATACACCAAATGATGATGTTGCTAAAGCAACGATTATTTTTTTTATTTTTTCATTGTTGATTTTAACATTTAAAAATGCAACAAACAGTGCAACTGAAAGAATAAGACTGAAAATTGAGTCGTCTGTGGAAATTGGGAAGTTGCTTACAAATGGAATCTTTGGCAGTAAAAGGTTATATGCTAAAAGCACTACAAACGAAGCAAAGGTTACAATAATATTTATTGTGTTAAACTTAATCTTTTCTCTGTAAAGATTTATGTATGCACCAATTAGGTACAAATACATAAACCATAATAATCCCCTATTACCACCTGTAACAACGCCTTGAGAAAAATAAACAAAGGTTGTCCAGCCAGACAAAAGTATTGCTCCACCAATAATGAGCAATCTATGTTCTTTTTCAGTAATTGTTTTAATCAATTTATTGAGAAACGGTGATACTGCTACCAACACAATATATGCAACTGAAAACCAATAGTGTCTACTTAAAAATGGTAATAATGCAAAAATCAAATTAGACAATGAAAACCTTTTAAAATTCAAAATTAGGCCAACTATAAAAAACAGCACTGAATAGAAAAATGTTTCTGCCCAGATTTTCACAATTCTTTTTGGTTTAAAGGCTGAATTCACCAAAAAATAACCACTTATGAGCACAAAAATATTTGCAGCAGTAACACTAATTGCAGACAATGCATTTACAAGAATACCATTAGCTGAAAAGCCCAAAACTCCTGCAACTTCTGAATATCCTATATAATGTCTTGCAGTAATAAGAAACATTGATAATATCCTTAAAATATCTAAACCTATGTTTCTCTCCTTTTTTACTATTGTACTCATATTATACCTCTAAAAAGAAAGTATCAGGTTTTTCAGGATTAAAGCACTCATTACACCACATAAATGTTACCATATCTGTGTCGCCAAGGTTTTCAATGTTATGAGTATAGCCTGTTGGAATATCAACTACTTCAAGTTTTTCACCTGAAACATAATACTCAATCACTTCATCACTATCGATTTTTCTGAAACGGATTACACCATTACCTGCAACTACCAAGAATTTTTCATTTTTTGTATGATGCCAGTGCTGACCCTTTGTGATGTGTGGCTTTGAAATATTCACTGAAAACTGACCGTTATTGACTGTTCTTAAAATCTCAGTAAACGAGCCACGGTCGTCAACATTCATTTTAAGTGGATATGAGAATTTATCTTTTGGCAAGTACGAAAGATATGTACTGTAAAGTTTCTTTGAAAAACTACCTTCAGTCATATCAGGCACTTGCTTATTTTCACGACTTTCTTTAAATGAATAAATCAAGTCAACAATTTCACCTAATGTGATTTTATGCTCTACCGGTACTTTGCAAAATTCACCGTCTTTTGTTTCTTCACCACACATAGCATTGATGATTTCGTTTACAACATCATCAACATAGACGAGAGTCATAGGGTGGTTTCTGTCGTTTACTTGAATTGGTAAATCATTTGCAATGTTATTGCAGAATGTTGCAACTGCACTGTTATAGTTTGGTCTACACCATTTGCCAAACACATTTGGATAACGATACACAAGCACCTTTGCACCTGTTTCTTCAGCATATTTGAAGAAAAGGTCCTCACCTGCTTTTTTGCTTTGACCATAAGGGTTATCAAGAGCAGCTTGAGTTGATGATGACAAAAGCACAGGACAAGTATTGTTATATTTTTTAAGTGTATCCAAAAGAGTTGATGCAAAGCCAAAATTACCTTGCATAAACTCTTCTGTGTTTTGTGGTCTATTAACGCCTGCAAGATTTACAACAAAATCGCAACCATTACAAAATTCGTCTAAAAGAGCTTTATCTGTGTCAATATCGAACTCACAGATTTCTAAATCTGTTGGTAATTTTGTTGTTTTGTTCTTGCCCTCTTTAATTGTATTAAGCGTTGCAACAAGGTTTTTACCTACAAAACCTTTTGCACCAGTAACGAGTATTTTCATTTTATTTACCCCAATTTGCAAGTTCGTTTTGAATGTATGAAAGGGTTAAGAGCTTTTCTTTAACTTGTTCAACTGTCCAAAGGTCAGTATTATTTGAGTTAAACTCTGTAAGAGGATTTCTCTCTTTGTCGCCATCTTTAAAGTATTTATCATAATTTAAGCCACGCTTATCTGCAGGTACACGATAGAAATCGCCCATATCAATAGCGTTCGCACATTCTTCATTTGTGAGAAGTGTTTCATACATTTTCTCACCATGACGAATACCAATAACTTTAATTTCTGTTTCAGGTGCAAAAAGCTCTGTAACTGCTTTTGCAAGAACCTCAATTGTGCAAGCAGGTGCTTTTTGAACGAGAATATCGCCACTTTCACCATTTTCGAATGCAAAGAGTACAAGGTCAACTGCTTCTTCAAGGCTCATTACGAAACGAGTCATTGATGGCTCTGTAATTGTAATTGGTTTGCCTTCACGAATTTGGTCAATCCAAAGTGGAACAACTGAACCACGTGAGCAAAGAACATTACCATAACGAGTACAGCAAATCTTTGTTCTTTCAGGTGATACTGTTCTGCTCTTTGCAACAACAACCTTTTCCATCATAGCCTTTGATGTACCCATTGCATTTACAGGGTATGCAGCCTTATCTGTTGAAAGGCAGATTACACACTTAACACCTTCATCAATTGCTGCTGTAAGAACATTGTCAGTACCTAAAACATTAGTTTTTACTGCTTCAACTGGGAAAAATACGCAAGATGGAACTTGTTTACGTGCTGCAGCATGGAAGATATAGTCAACTCCGTGCATAGCGTTTTTAACTGATTGTAAATCTCTTACATCGCCAATATAGAACTTAAGCTTATCGGCAACTTCAGGATATTTTTGTTGAAACTCATGGCGCATATCATCTTGCTTTTTCTCATCACGAGAGAAAACACGAATTTCACCAATATCTGTTTCCAAAAATCTTCTGAGAACAGTATTACCGAATGAACCTGTTCCACCTGTTATCATTAAAGTCTTTCCTTTGAACATTTCTATACATCCTTTACAATATGAAATTTCTTTAATATCTTTTTTAATGGTTTGAATATTAACTGCTTTTCATAGTTATTCATACCATATAATAACATTGTTACACCGTAAATTGCAAGCATTACACCACAATTCACAATAAAACCTATCCAACCAAAGCGGTTTAAATTTAGCATTCTAAAGCCTAACCCTGCTATTGTTGTTACAATTAAGCAAGGTAATATGCCTTTAAAAAGTCCTCTATAATAAACTGTTAAACGAATGCCGATAAGCTTTTTATACATAATCGTCATTACTACAAATTCACAAAGGAACAAGGCAATAAAGCCACCTGCAACTGCACCTATGAGAGGGTTCCATTGAATAAGTATTATTGTAATTATTATGTTAAGTATTGCAGACACCGATGTGATAATTGATGGTACTTTATGCTTTGCCATTGCTTGCAAAAGCTGAAAGCCAACACCCTGCACATAAGAAAGCATTTGTGGGAACATCAAAACGATTGCTACAAAATATGCTCGTTTGTTTACTTCCCCTGCCCACAAGACTACAAAATCTTCACCATTTACTGCAAATACTGTCCAAACAAGAGAAAGTGCCATAAAAACAATTCTACTTATACGAACCATTTCGGATTCGTATTTTTTACTGTCTGCACCACTTTCAACAAGCTTTACAAGTCCCGGCATTAACACACTTGTAAAGTGTGAACCCAGGGTTTTGAAATATTGCAAAATCTGTGCACCGATACCATAAATGCCAATTATAACTGCTGCACCCTCTGCAAACATTGCAAGAAGCACTTGGTTTGCAAGTCCATTTATGTTACCTGCAATCATCTGTAATAATATAAATGATGAATATGAAGCAACCTCTTTAATAAATTTAAAGTCAAAGTCTTTAAATACAGGTACAATTTTAAGCTTAAACAAAACATAAAATATATAAATTCCACGAGCTATAACTGAGACTGCAAAATGAACAACCACAATACCAAAACTACCAAAGCCCATTATCAAAGCAACTACGCTTGCTAAGATTTTTAATATGGTAAGAATAATCACTGTACCTTTTGATACAGAAAATCTTTCATAAGCAATAACTACATTTGAAAATGCAGAGGTTGCAAGTGAAAAAGCTGTACCAAATATTGTTACTGTAAACAGTTTTTTTGCCAAAATAATTTCTGCATCGTTAAGTCCTTTTGCAAAAATTGATGAGAAGTTTAATAGTATTATGCCACCAATTATCAAAACAATTACTGCAATCACAGCATAATAAATTGTTGTGATGCCTAAGAATTTGCGTTGAGAGTATTTATCATTATTAGCACGATATTTTGCGATATATCTGATAACTGAATTACCTACGCCTAAATCGAGTAAAGCGAGATATGCAGTTATTGAAATAACAAGCTGATAAATACCATATTCTGCTTGTCCTAATGAGCGAATTAAAAAAGGCGTGAACAAAAGAGTCGAGAAAATCTCAACTACTAACAGTACATAAGAAAGAATTACGCCTGTTTTTCTGTTCATCTTTTTTCACTCCTTTTTAAGCAAATTGTAACGAGTTGTAAACGTAAATCATCAAATAGCCTAAATGGGCTATGCTTTCAACAATCAAGGTTGTTCTAACAACACTATTTAATCGCCTATCATATTCTCTTAATCCTGCAAGCGTTAACAACACTACAACAGAAATCATTGTTTGAATAAAGTATGGCGTTCTTAAAACAAACTGGAAGTTTGTAATAAATGTGATAACCGTAATTGTGAGATACAAGCAGAATGTATTGAAATCATAAAAACGATTTATTTGGTCTGCTCTATGGCGAAGCTCGTGCTGGCTAAGATGCTTTTGTTTTTCAACCTCTTGCATCTTATTACAAACCAAAACTGCCAAAATACAAATTACAACAAACACAACAACTCTGACCATTGATGCTAAGAATTGCCAAATTCCAAAAACATCATAAGATTCATAGCCTTGTAATCTATCACTTGCACTCTTGAAAAGTGAACTTGTTCCCCCACCAAACATATCAACAAAGGTATATCCCAACATCAAAATAACAGGTATTAAAACTGTACCGATACCAGATAAAAGTCCTCTTAATTTTCTTGAGAATATAAATACGACTCTCAATAAAAGGAAAACGAGCATTGCATAGTGATAATAGCACAAAATAAGATATGCTATAAAGCAAATTGGTCTGTTTTTCTTTTCAATAATATCCATATAAAGGAAATATGCCATTATTGCAAAGGCTATATAGAAACGAATAACTGTTGCAACATACATAAAGTTCATATTAAGTATTAAAAACCAATATGCTATTGTAATTTCTGAAAAACTTGACTCAAGCTTCTTTGATGCTTTGTATAAAAGCACAAATGAAAGACCATATGTTACAAATACTGCAAGAGCAGGAAGTATTGCATCATTATTAAGCATTGCTATTGCATACAAGAAAGCATATGTCAATGGGTTATGTGGTCCATAATATTTATATATCCATTCCCAACCCATTTCACGACACAAATCCATTGTGCCCATATATCTATACAAGTCAGATGCTTCAAAAGCCACAATATGATATGCAAGTGTTGCCAAAATTACAGTTGAAAGCACTAAAAATAATTTTAAATGTTTTTTTGCAATAGTTGCATTCAAAATAGCGAGTAAAACTAATACAAGCATAAACTCAATCACGGTATCACCTCTTTTCTTTAAAATCAATTCTATAAACAGTAAAGCATTTCTGCAAAATTATCATAATTCTTTTTACTGTTGTATTTTTCTTTCCAAGTATTCAATGCATTTTCACGCATTTTTTGTTTTTCATTAACAGTTAAATTTGCAAAGTTGCAAATTGTATCTGTTATCATCTGCACATCAGGATTTTCAGGTAACAAGAATCCGTTTTCATTGTGAGAAATGATTTCAGACACACCACCTACATCAAGACCTAAAACAGGAATTGAGAAGGACATTGCCTCCATCATTGAAACCGGTAATCCCTCAGAATCAGATGTATTAACGAATAAATCTATATGATTATTTCTAATATATTCAAGGGCTTGTATGTTATCCATAGCACCTTTAAAACAATAAGTAACATTCTCTTTTTGTGAAAATGCTGATTTTGCTCTTTCGCTTATTTCCCCCATAAGCTTACCATCGCCAATATGTACCCAATTGACTTTTACATTATCAATTTTTGCAATAGCATCAATAATACGGTCAATTCTCTTAATTGGCACAACATATGAAAGACTCAAAATTGAAATACTGTTTTCTTGTGGAGTATATTCTCTCACTTGTTGCTCAGAAACACCTAATCTGTATATCATTTTTTGAGAAGGCACATTGAAATTATTTTCGTAATATTCTTTGCCCTCTTCACTGATGAACACAACAGCATCTGTCTTTTTATTTGACAACTCTTTTAATGGCAAATAAAAATCATTATCAGGCAATAAATATAAATCTCTTCTATGTGCACGAGAAACAAGCTTGTCCCCTTTTCTCTTTATCATTGATAAAGAAAGTGCAGAATAGTCGTTCCAATAAGTATACAAAACAACATTGTCGCCCATATCTTTACGGACATCTTCAAGATAATCTGCAAAATGAAATGCTCTTGTGCAATTTCTAAATGCTCTTTTAACCTTTGATAAACTAAATTTCTTCTTTTTAATTAAATAGGAAATTTCTTTATAAATGTAAGAAGAAAAAACTGTTTTAAGGGCATATTTTACCATTGAAGATGATGAATTAAAGGCATATCGTAAAACTCTAACATTTTCAGGTACTTGGGAAGTTTGCTCGTCAACGGCATTTCGTGAAACTACTGTTACTTGGAATTTTTCAGAGAGACTAATCATCTCAGGTCTGATAAAACTCGCCTCACCCATACCGTAAGGATATGAACTTGTAACAAAAAGTAGTTTTTTCATTGTTATCTGTCCTCACAAAGTTTTGAATAAAGGTCAATATACTCGTTTATTAAAGTACTCTTTTCAAAGGTTGCTCTTGCATGCTTAATGCAATTTTCACTATAAAAACTTTTTTTATTTTTACAGACTTTATCAATAGCATCTGCCACTGCTTGAATGTTGTTAACATCAACTGAATATCCACAATTTTCACCAAGGATTTCAGGACACGCTGTTTGGTTATGACACACAACAGGTGTACCACACGCCATAGCTTCAGCAGAAACCTTACCAAATGTTTCTGCTGTTGAAAAAGTTACAAAAACATCTGCAAGGCTATAATATTCTGCCAATGCATCAACTGATGAAAGTGAACCTACTGCAGTCATATTTTCAGGCAAGCTTACATTTGTTGGCATATTGCCAACCAAAATAAAGTTATAGTCTTTTTTCTGTTTTGCAAGAGAAATAAAACTATCTAAGCCTTTTCGTGCTACCCAACCAGATGCAACACCGAGAATTGTAAACTTATCATTTAAGCCCTTTTCTGTTTTGAGAGTTTCAACATCTCGTGGATAGAACTTATTAAAATCTATCCAGTTATATATTCTTTGAGTAACTGCATTTTTAGAAATTGGAGATTTTTTAGCCTCACCTGTTACCCACTTTGACACGCCTGTTATTGCTAGTCGTGGAATATTGCCAAAAAGCTCTTTTTTATCCTTATGCATTTTCTTTGTTCTATCAAAGAACCAAGATGGATTACCATTGTTGATATTTGGACAATTATCACACTGACTCTGCCACTTATCACATTTTTCTGTAATATAGTGAACACACTTGCCTGTTATAAACCAAAAATCGTGTAATGTAATAACTGTTGCAATATCCTTTTTAGCAAGATATTTAAGCAACATTGGCAAATTCACATAGTTACCGTGTAAATTTCTCAAATGAACAACATCAGGTTTAATATGGTCTAAAAGCTTAAGAAGTTTTCTTGTTGAGCCTACTGAAAAATACCCTTGTTGCCCTGATAATCTTGATAAAAATCCGTGAATTTTTATATCTAATGGAGAGCCCATATGATATGAATTTTCAACACCATTTACATTTGTTTGTGAATAAACAACAAAAGATTCATGCCCTGCTTTTTGCAAAGCTTCGTGCATTTCTGCAGTTGTACGACCTGTACTGCCTATATTATAAACTGCATTGATTTGTACTATTTTCATTTGGCTCACCACCTATCATTTATTTTTTTACTTTTCTTAAAACCTTTTTGAAAACTCCTAAGAAAAGATTTTTTTCATATTCATTAATAACAAACTTATATAAAAGCAATCCAAAAACACCTACAAAAACAACACCATTAAGACCAAATCTTAACAAGCCTTTTGACATTGGATTAAAATATTCAAGAGAAAGTCCTATTCCTAACATTAAAAGTAAGAATGGTGTAATTTTCAAGAAAGTTTTCTTGAAAAATGTTTTCATATCAAGGTGAAGGACTTTAATATGAATGCAAAGCATTAAAGCGTTTCTAACCATATATGCAATGCAAATTGAAAGTGATGCACCAATTGCTCCCCAATATTTTGAAGCAAACAATGAGATGCAAACATTTATCACGCCCATTGTAACAAATACAAATGATTGCAACTTAACCTTGTTTTCAACGATGACAGTTGTATTTGCAATCTGCATAGGTAAATAGAAATAACTTGGAAGAATGAGCAATACAGCACAAATATAGCTTTCTACGAAATCGGGCTTATTCCAAATATCAACTACAAATGATTTACCAAACGAGATAAAGCCTACGACCAATGCACCAATAATAATGCATTGTAATCTACCTACTTTTACCATAAGGTCAACAAGAGCAGTATCTTTTTTGCCCTCATGAACGAGTTTTGAAATTCGTGGCATAAACATACCGTTGATTGCATTTGCAAATGTATAGATATACCCTTCAATTGTTGATGCAAGGCCAAATATTGCAGAGCCAATTGCACCAGTTGTAGAAACAGCAACAATAATTGATGGTGTTATATTAAAAATCAAACGCTGTGAAAGGCTTGAAATAGTTGTCCACATAGAAAAGCCAAATATTTCTTTAAGCATACCTTTGTCTTTATGCTTAAAATTTACCTTTACAGGTGTTTTCTTTTTAATAATGAAAAGTTTGATTGCAATTGTTAAAAGCCCCGACAAAGCGTTTACAAGGACAAGAGCATATACTCCATAACCAAGAAGTAATGCTATAACCATAGCAACCACAATAAAAACTTTATGAAACAAATCTGCAAGTTTTAATCCTACAAAATTTTCATAAGCTGTAAGAATTCCCTTAAGATTAACAAATGGGAATGAAATTACGCTAAAAAGCCCTACAATTATATAAATATCCTTAAATATTGCAAGCTCACTTGCCGACAAGTTAGCATAAATGCTATTAATAAAGAAGCTGACACCAACAAGGACTGCAAGAATTATACCGTCAAGCCCTAAATAGAGCTTATAAACAACTCCTAAAAAGTCGTTGACCTTTTGCTGATTACCCTCTGCATTATATTTTGACACAAAGCGTGTAACTGCTGCACTCATACCAAAGTCCATAACGAACAATGTTATAAGTGAGTTTGCAAGAGTATAAAGACCGTAATTGCTTTGTCCTATTTGTGTAATCATCCACGGTGTATAAAGAAGACCGGATATCATATTGAACGCTATTGCAAAATATGACATAGCCGCACCGAGTTTAATTTGCTTTGAGCTATTATTCATAAAACTACCTTGCTATTTTTTGAAAAGTTTTTTCTTGAGTTTCTTGAAGAGATTTTTTGCATCGCCGTGTATGAGTCTTAACCACAAAGACTCAATAAGACGAAGTCTTGCAACAGATTTTTTTGGTCGCATAATATCGTCAACTCTATGACAATACTCAATATCATTAAACACGTATTTTGGGTGCTTTAATGGAAACTCCATTTCATAAAGTTTTAACTCATATAATTTGCGAAGTCCTTTTGGAATAAATTTTATATCACTTACGCTGTTGGCAGATTCTTCTGTTAAACCGATGTTTGACATAAGATTTACTCTTGGTACAACAATAAGCTTTGATTGCAATATCTGATAAATGCCAAACTGTGTTGACCAAGATGAAAGCTTGCCACCTTTATCCAACATCTCTTTTTTCTTAAGTACTACATTATAAACTCTATTTCTTGTTGGTCCAAAATCTTGGAACTGTTTTAACCAACGCATAGCATCTTTATCATCAGTTATTACGCTTAAATCGTAATCTATCATATCCCAAGAACGTTTCCAAGTTGCCCAACCTGCGATTGAACCAACTAAAGAGAAAAAGTAATCACTTTCAACTTCATTAAATTCGCCCAAATGATTCATACCAGTAACAAGTCCTACACGGTCATCATCTTTATACTTTTCAAGCACTTCTTTACAAAAAGGAAAGAAACTCTGTGATGGGACACAGTCATCTTCTAAAACAACAAGACGGTCAACTTTTTTGAAACAATTTGAAATACCAGTATAAATACGCTTACCACAACCAAGATTTTCTTCTGAAAAATCTTCGTTAATTTCACATTCCCAGTCAATACCTTTTAAGATTTCACGACATTTCTGAATGTTTTCAATATCTTTTTTATTATTTTCACGAGCACCATCCTGAATAAGAAACAACTGAGACGGTGCTGCTTTTTTTACTGTTTCAAAAACCTTTGCAAATTGTTCAGGTCTGTTAAAAAATATAAGTGCTACTGGTATATCAATATTACTTTTTCTCATAACTTGCACTCCTAATTACTCTCTATATTTCAAAACTTTCGCAGGCACACCAACTGCAATCGCATTTTCAGGAATTTCACCTTTTACAAGTGCTTTTGCACCAATTATTGCACCATTTTTAATGTTGCTACCCTTAAGCACAGTAACATTTGTTCCTAACCAAACATCTTGTCCAATATTTACCGCTGCAACAGAATTTTCTTGTTCAGCAACTGGCTTTCCTGCTTTTGTTCCGTGGTCACAATCAATAATATATGTCTGTGCTGCAATCATGGTGCCACTACCTATTGTAATCCCACCATTTTTTGATGCATAAATAACTGTTCCGTTTCCAATACTCACATTGTCACCTATTACTATCGGTCCATCACCATAAAACATTACTTCAGGATAAAGAGTTACATTTTCACCTATTGTTATGTTGTTATTTATCAACGTAACATTACCCACAAGGCTAATGTTTTTATGTTTACAATTTATTTTTTTACAAAAAACATTTTTTCTATATTGTCTTTTTATTTTTTGAATAATT
Organism: Candidatus Fimenecus sp.; assembly: GCA_045593645.1. Taxonomy (GTDB): domain Bacteria; phylum Bacillota; class Clostridia; order Oscillospirales; family Acutalibacteraceae; genus Fimenecus. The sequence goes on from JAZNWZ010000101.1 coordinate 16,464, forward strand.
CTGTCAATAAATAAAAGCATCGTCTAATCTCCTAATATTCTGCTAATGTTTTCTATAAACTTTTTGTCTAAATTTGAAACAATTTTTCTACTATCATAATTCTTATTTAAATCAATATTTTGAATTGCTTTTGCAATTTCTTCTCCGTTGCTTTCTTCGTAATAATACAACATTGAGTTAATAGCAGATTGCTCAAGCACTTTAATTTTTACTGTAACAACATTTAATCCATTTGCCATATATGAAAGAATTTTCGATGGAAAAGATGTGTCGTTATACTCAGCATTAGGATTTTGAGTGCTTAAACCAATATGACAACTTTGAAGAAAACGAATATAGTCTTCGCCCGTCAACATACCGTCATAAGTTAGTTTGCAATTAGTCTTTTTAGAAATCTCTTCAATCTGTTTTTTTACAGTCGCCGTATCTTCATCATTACCAAAACCAATAATATGCAAATGATAACGGGAATCAAGAAACTCCGCTGCAGAGATTGAAGTCGCTGCACCACCTTTTAACGGGTGGAATGTGCCTGCATATACCACATGAATTTTATCATCATTAAATTTACAATTTCTGTTTTCTTCAACATTATATGTACCATAAATTGTACAATTAGGTTTATTGTTTTTATTGATTTTATTATTCAGGAGCTCAGTTGACAGAATAAAAGCATCTGCCATATTAAAAATTTCTGTTTCAATTTCTCTGCTTTTATCTGTTTCAACAACATCTGAATAAATCTCTTCTGTTTCTAAAACTAACTTAAACTTTATAATTCTTTTCAAAGTACATACTATTTTAGAATATCCTAACGAATGGTAGACAATAAGGGTATCGTTTTTCCCTATATTTTTAATTATGTATCTATATAATTGATATTTTGAGTTGATAATACTTAATAATTTTTGAATTTTGTTACCCCAAGGCAAAGTTTTAAAAAGTACCAATTTACTATGGTTACCAATTTTTACTGTTTTACCTTTATAACTATTCTTTTTATCTTTTGTCTGTGAAGCAGAAAAAAGTTCTACCTCATACCCTGCTTTTTCTAAAGCAGAAACTATGTATGTCATTTTATTTGTAGCAGCAAGACAAGTATCACGCTTTTCTGCTTTATTATCAACAGTATCATAATATCCAAGATAAAAAATCTTTTTCATTGTCTTAACCTCCTACAAAAAATTCATATTACAAGAAATAGAAACGATAATATGGCTGAATAGTTACTAAATACAAAATAAGAATACCTGCAACTCCCAAATATGCTATTGTTCTATACTTCTTTTCAATGGACAAAATAAGTTCCGGAATCATTATCATAATAAACAATGAGAAATATTGTTGAATACGCATAAAGCCTTGTTGTTGATATACAAGCAAGGTTGATGCTGTTGTCAAGAACATCATATTATAAAGATATTTTGCATCTTCTCGTCGCTTACTTATCCATGGATAACAAACAAATGATGCAATACATACCAGCAACAACGCTGTTGCATAAGTTTCAGCGCCGCCACCTTCATACAAAATAGCGCCTTCTTCAAATCCCAGTGCCAATGCTATTGGTCCATATAATCTAATACCTAATGCTGAAACAAAAAGTATAGTTGCTAACATTAGCGACGAATATGCTAATGTAATGTTAAAATTAGCTATAAAATAATATATTATAAACACTACAGACGACTTATGCAGTAAGAAAGCTATAAATGATACTATAGCAAACTTTAGCCATTTACGGTCTTTTGCATAATCATATCCTAAGAAAACAATTAAAGCAGTAGCCAAGGTTTGTCTATGTCCTGTAACTGCATAGAATGCATAGAAAAGAACAGAATAAATTAAGAAACTGATTTCAGGCATTGAGGAATATTTATAAACCCACCAAGCCATCAAGCTTGTAAATACTATGGCAATGAATATTAAAAAGGTTTGATAGTTATTCGAAAAAATTTGAAAAACTTTGGTTACTAAAGTATATCCAGGGTCTTTTGCATCAAGTCCATTGAAAACATAGTCCCAGTTTTCTCTTAAAATTGCGCTCCATGATGTTCTTTTAACAATTTGGAAACGTGCAAAATATGAGTATGTATCCGAACCTACCGACCAGTGTCGAAGTCCCGAAATTAAAATCCATTGAAGTGCAACTATGCCACAATATAATTTTCTTTTATTTTCAGTTGGTTTAAGCTTTAAAAGTACTACTGCCCAGAAAAATATCAAAAAGATATTTATGAAATATACCATAATTGCACCCCTTTCTAAATTTTAATTTATTTTTTATTTACAAAGATTTTTTATATCTTCATAAACCATTGTTTTAATTTTTTTCTTATCGTGATTTCGTTTACCACTTTCCCACGCCTTATCAGCATAGTACTTGAACAAATCACGATTTTCATCTAACTCTCTTAAACGAGTTTCGATTTCTTCATAACTTTTTGCAACTACACCACACTCATTTTCAATAAAATATTGAATTGATGAGCAATAATCATCACCGATAGCAAAAATACAACGATTAGTTGCCATATAATCAACAATTTTAGTTGAAAAAGATTGATGTACTGCAAGGCACTCTTGCTTTTGAAAAGACTCAGCGTGAATTAAAATATCTGCATTTGCTTGAATTTCACGAAGTTTTTCATAATTTACAGGTGGCAACAAATGAACAGACTCAGTGTTAAGGCATTTTTGTTGCTCGTCTGTCAGTGGTGTCAATGTATAAATATCTAATTCAAACTTTTTACCGTCTTTATTTATATTCTCAACAGTTTTTGTAAGTTCAGCAAGAATTTCATATCTACCAATACTAATATTACCTGCATATACCATTTTAAGAACATCGCTAGGCTCTTTGAACGCAGGCTTATTTTCATCTGCAAAATCTGCACATTTTGTGAGAATTTTAAACTTATCACCGAAGATTTCAGTATATTCTCTCTTTTGTACCTCTGAAATTACATATACTGTTTTACACCAAGAAAAGACCTTTTTCATCTTTGAGCGCATAATTTTCTTATCGAGCCAAAGTAAAAATGAGCCTTTATAGTGGTCCATAATATACACGTCATCAGAAACATAACCTAAAACTGGAATGTTAAATCTATCTTTAATAAATTTATTTATATCGTGTATATAGTGTGAAAAGTACACAGGAACAAAAAGCAATTCTGGTTGAAATTCATCAACAAACTTTTTAAGTTCTTTTGTTTTCCAACGAAAAATTTTCCAAATCAATGCTCTTGCCCAAAAGACAGGCACTGTTCTGTGATTTCTCATCTTATTAAATGTTGCTTCACCATCGTCAAGTTTTTTCTCTGTTTCTTCCTCTTGAAAAACCTCTTTACCTGATGGTGTACCTTTAAGGAAACTATTAATTAATGTTTTTTCTGTAATTTGATAATACTTTGAGCCAATATTGTTTTGTGGCTTGCCATATTTACAATAAATATTTGCAATTTCAATATCTGGAATATCTTCAAAAATATTGATAAAGGTATTACCAAAACTATTATCACTTCTTAAAGGTGAATTTGATACAATAAGAATTCTCAACTTAACCTACCTCTTGATTTTGAGTTATCTCTTTTTAATTTCTCTTGCAGCAGCACCCACTACAACTGAGTTTTCTTCAACATCATGTGTAACAACAGAGCCTGCACCAACTACTGCACCAGCATTAACTGTAATTCCGCATAAAACAGTTGCCTTTGCACCGAGCCAAACATTATCAGCGATTGTTGTTTTCTCAACAAAGAAGCTTTGGTCCTTTATTGGAATATCATATCTATCAAACTGATGGCCTGTTGTTAAAAGTGTTACTGAATGTGCTATTGAAACATCGTTGCCAATGCTAAGTCCGCCAATTGCTTCAACATAACACATTGGATGAATGCTTACATTATTACCTATTTCAAGTTTGTCAGCATTAAAAATGTAACAGTCAGGGTGAATTGAAACATTGTCGCCACATTTTTTTGCTATTGATTTCAACAAAATATAGCGAATTGCAATGCCCTTAACTCCCCTTGTTCTTCTGTAATGCTCAAAAAGTTTTTTTCTAAAACACAAAGGAAAAATTTTTACTAATTTTGATAAAAACAAAATCAATCCTTTGTACTTTGAAAATATATCTCTACCACGAGTTGCCATTGTAAATAATTCTCCTCATCAACAACAAATTAAGCAAAAAAGTTATCTTATTGTCATAACTTTTAATGCAAGACCTATAAGTCTAAATCTTAACAACAAATATACGATTTTAAAAGCAAGTGTTGTCTTTTTGCTTTCAAAATAAGGAATTTCGTGTTTTTTGCACCAAACTTTACGGGCTTTTGGATTTTTAAGCACGATTTTCGCAAGTTCAATCTTTTCTTTGTCTGAAAGTTTGTTGCTTGGCGCCATTACGGTAAACAAGTACACCACAATACCACGGCAAAGCAAACAGTCAACCTTTTCTTGCGAAACTTTATCTGTCTTACCTATTTTTCTGATAAATTCGTTTGCTTTATCATCCATAAGCCAGACCGTGTCAATAATATTCTTCTGGAATGTTGTAGAAATTGTACCTATATGCTTCAAATTAAACAATGAAGGTCTTTTATATAACGATACTCTTTCTGCCACAGCCATAAAATCTGCATTAAAGAAGAAGTCTTCTGAAATTGTGCCTAATGGAAATTTAATTTTGTTATCCTTTATTATTTCCAAATTATAAAGCACTGCAGTTGAACGCTGACCACGAGCCTTGCCTATAAGAATATCCAATGCATAATCTTGAGCATTCTCTTTAAACATATCCTCTGTAAAGTGATATGCTAACTCGTTTGGTGTTCCATTATCATACACCTTATAGTATGAGTTTGGAATTACAGCATGTGAGCAGTCTTTTTCTGCTATTTCAACCATTTCTTCTACTGCATTTATGTCAAGTGTATCGTCAGAATCAAGAAACAATATATATTTACCGTTTGAATTTTCGATACCTGCATTACGAGCAGATGAAAGTCCACCATTTTCTTTATGTACAACCTTAATGCAGTTATATTTTTCTGCAAGGGCATCACAAAGCGCAGGACTGTTATCAGGTGAGCCATCATTAACCAAGACAATTTGCTTATTGCTATATGTTTGGTTTATAACTGACTCAACTGTTTTTTCAAGAAAGGCTTCAGTTTTATAAACAGGAATAACTATGGAAACAAGCGGAGTTGCGCTATTCACAAGTTTTTCACTCATTATAAATTCTCCTTATACCACTCGATTGCGAGTTTAATACCATCTTGGAAACTATAATCAGGGTCATATCCTAAAAGGCGTTTTGCCTTTGAAATATCTGCATTACTGTGTTTGATATCACCTTTACGGTCAGGACCGAAGTTTGGCTCAACATCAAGTCCTAAAGCCTTTGTAAGACCATAGTAAATATCAATTAAGTATTCGCGGCCACCATAAGCTACATTATATGCCTCGCCTGCTGCTTCGCTTGGAGCTAAACAAGCTTTAAGATTTGCTTCAATAACATTTTCAATGTAAGTAAAATCACGGCTTTGTTTACCATCGCCATTGATTGTTGGTGTTTCACCATTAAGAAGTTGCTTTAAGAATTTTGGAATAACTGCTGCATAAGCACCATCTGGGTCTTGACGACGACCAAATACATTGAAATATCTCATTCCATATGTATCAAGTCCATAAAGTTTAGTATAGAGTTTACCCCATTCTTCATCACAACGCTTCGTAAGAGCGTAAGGTGAAAGAAGATTGCCCTCTCTACCCTCATACTTTGGAAGGTTTGGTTCATCACCATAAACTGATGAGCTTGAAGCGTAAACAAATTTCTTAACGCCATTTTGACGAGCAGCTTCCATCATATTAAGTGTGCCTTCGATGTTATTCTTGCAATAGAACAAAGGCATTTCAATTGAACGAGGAACGCTACCCCAAGCTGCTTGATTAAGAACATAATCAACGCCTTCACAAGCTTTCATACAAGTGTCAAGGTCTTTAATGTCCCCTTTTATAAATGTATAGTTCGGGTTGTCAAGGAACATATCAACATTTTTTTGTTTGCCTGTTGAAAGGTCATCAAGTGCCTTTACTTTATAACCCATATTAAGTATTGCCTCACAAAGGTTTGAGCCGATAAAGCCTGCTGCGCCTGTTACGAGGAATACAGAATTTTCAGGAAATTTTAAGTGTTTGTAGCCCATACTGTTACTCCTTAATTCATAATAACTTTAAAGTGCCATTTAATTCTTGGTGTGTAATATTTTATTGACTGATATAAATAAGCCATTGGGAATGTTGATGCAATTGAATCTTTAAGGTTACCACTATGACTTGCCTTAAAGAGTACAAGGTCGCCCTTTTTGACTTGTTGTTTAATGGCTTTGTTCATATCTTTTTGAGTGTCAAAAGTAAGAACTGTGAGATTTTCTCTCATTTTGCTGTTTGCAAGAGCTTTTTTAAGCTCTGTGCCATATGTAAGAACAACATCAAAATTAGATTTGTTTACAATATCAACAATTTCAAGGTGTGTTGACTCTGTGTAATCACCTGCTTCAGCAACGTCGCCAAGCACTGCAATTCTTTTACCACTAATTGGAATATCACAAGAAGCGTTTACTGCAGAGCGAACACTTTTTGCAACTGCGTTATAGCAATCGGCATAAACTACATTACTACCTGATTTATAGATATTCTGACGAATACCTGTTGCACGATAACAGCCAAGTCCCTCAACAATCTTTTCATAGCTTACACCTGCAACAACGCCTGCTGCAAAGCCATAAAGTGCCGAAGTAACATTGTGAATTGCAAATGAGTTTATTAACTTAACAGGATATGAATTACCTGTTGCTTTTTCAAGCACATTAAAGCTAAGTCCTTCATTTGTAACCTTAATATCAGTAGCCATAAAGTCTGCATCGTTACCCTTTGCAGAAACAAATACTACTTTTTTATCTTTTATGAGATTTCCAGCATTTGCATCATCAATACAAATTATGCAAACACCGTCTTCTCTCATATACTTAGTAACTGAACGGAATTCATTGAAGATATTTTCTTCACTACCGTAAAATTCAATATGGGATTTATCAATAGTTGTGATAATAGCAACATCAGGCTTAGTGATTTTTGACATTTCTGCAATAAGACCAGGTGTATCTTCACTAACCTCAGCAATATATTGCTCTGCCTTTTCAGGAATATGCTGAGAAATTGAGCCAATACTGTCAAGAATATTATCGTTACCTGAGTCGCATAATGTGTCAAAGCCTTTACTATAAACTGCTTCAACCATTTTCTTTGCAGTTGTTTTACCGATACTGCCAACTACAACAGTTGTTTTTATGCTTGCCATATCACGATAAATACTGCACATATCAGCATAAGTAACTGCAGTATTTTCAACAACAATGCAAGGTACACCCTCAATTTTATGGTCAGTAATGCAAACGAGAGCACCCTCTGCCATTGCTTTTCTCATTATGTCGTCAGTATCATCATAAAGCTGAACACAAATGCAGTTTTTTGTGAATCTATCTCCAAATCTGCTGACCTGAGTAACAATTACACTGAATTTGTCTTTAATTTCTTTATCAAAGCTATCAACATCAAGTCCAACCTTTTCACAAATTTGTTTTAATGTGAAAAACTTATCTGGATTTTTCTTAAGTTTTTTATTAACGGCTTTATTGCCAATTTTGTGTGAAACAGACCTTAAAATCTGTTTTTTACTAAATCCCATATTCGTCTTCTTTCTTATTTTTTAAACATTGTACGATATTTGAAATATGCATTTTCAAGCATAATTCTTCTTGAATGGAAATAGTTATTCAATATATGAATATTAGCATCATAAATATCTTTATTTGCAATCTTAATAATATCGTTATGTGCTTTATCTATTTTTCTGTGCTCACGAGGTAAAGTGAGTATAAGCTCAACTAACTTTCTGTTATTGAATGGGAATGTAATTCTATGGCACAAGTCAAGAGACTGTGTAACCATCATACCCCAGCTACTCATACGAACTTCCCAATAATACATATCAGTATGCTCAAAATTAAACTTTGGCTCAACAAGGTCAAACTTTTCCATATATTCTTTATAAATCTTGTCTGACTTATGAAGAAGTGATGGTGATAAGAAATATCTTGTTTGGAAAATACTGAAATGACGAGCAGTTAATTTTTCAGGGAATTTTGTGCCATATTTTCTTTCAAAGAAAACACGTACAATTTCTGAAATCCAAGATTTAATCTCTGTGTCAAAGTAATTCCAACGATACATACAGATATGCTTTCTGATTTCTCTTTCTGCAAGACCACGCACATAACCGTAGGAGTGAACGATTATTGCTTTTAAGTCGTCATAATCTTCAATTTCGCTATTTTCAGCAGGAATTGGATAAATATCGTGCTTTAAGCCGATTTTATCGCAAATTTCACGAGCAGCCTTTGAGTCAGTAACCTCTGTATCTTTTGATTGGAAACTAAAATAAGTAAATCTGTCATAATAGCCATTAGCACAAGCAAGAGTTGTCTTGCTATCTGTACCACCTGAAAGAGAAATTGCAGAATTTGGCCATTTTTTAGATGCTAATTCAATATTTTTATGAAGGATTTTATACGCTTCTTCTATACCCTTTTCATAATCCTCTTCTGTTTTGCACATTTCTAATGCTCTAACAGGATAGAAACGAGTAATTGAGAAGTTTTTGTTTTCATCACAAGTTACATAGACATTTGCACCACTTCTTTTTAACTCTTGGAATGGTGATAAATCACCAGGCAAATATCTGTTACCGATATTATAAAATCTGTTTGCAACAAGCTTTTCAACAAATGGGTCCATTTTAAGACCATAGATATCTGCTACCATCTGTGGATGTGATGTAAAGCAAATTTTACCCTTTGGTGCACCATAATAAAGTGCTTTGATACCTGCACAGTCTTGCACTCCGAGTACATCTTTATCGAAAATATACACACAATAAATGCCTGTCCATTCATTTATGCACTCAAAGAAAGCTTCTTTTGACTGAAAATAAGCATCAGCAGCAAGAGTTAATAACTCTTTCTCTTCATAAACATCATTGAATGGGTTATAAGCGTGTCCGATAATAAGGAAGCTGACACCGTCTTTTTCATAAAGACAATGGTCTTGGTCTTTATGTATAAAGGCAGTAAACTTTCCGATTTTTTCAGTTTTCCACAAGTTATAAAATGGATATTCATTTACATCTAAAATATCTTCTGTAATTAAATATCCTCTTGAGAAAAGACACTCTTTATACTGTGGTTTGTTTGCAAGTATCTTTTTAATTGTTTCGGCATTACCCGTAACAGTTGATTTCATTAAAATCCTTCTTTCGGAATTGCTATTAATTATAATCTCCAGTAATTGTAGCCTGCTGCTTCATATTCTTTACGGTCAAGAAGGCCCTTAATATCAGCAAGTACTTTTGTAGAGTTATCGCCTGCTTTGAACATCTTGTCAAAGTCAGCTTGTGTTAAGCCCTTGAATTCTTCATGAGCAACTGCAAGAATTACTGCATCACAGTCAGAAATTGTTGACATATCAACAAATTCCATACCATAAAGCCATTTTGCTTCATCAGCATCTGCTGCAGGGTCTGCAACTGTTGCAGTAATGCCATACTCTTTAAGTTCGTTATAGATATCAATAATTTTTGTATTTCTTGTATCTGGGCAGTTTTCTTTGAATGTGAAACCAAGAATTGCAACCTTTGCACTCTTAATTGCAACATCTGCTTTAATAAGATTTTTAACAACGCTTTCAGCAACATATTTACCCATATCGTCGTTAATTCTACGACCTGAAAGAATAATCTGGCTATGGTAACCCAACTGCTCTGCCTTATATGTAAGATAGTATGGGTCAACACCGATACAGTGACCACCAACAAGACCCGGATAGAACTTAAGGAAGTTCCATTTTGTACCTGCAGCCTCTAAAACCGACTTTGTATCAATGCCCATCTTGTTGAAGATGATGGAAAGCTCGTTCATAAATGCAATGTTAATGTCA
>JAZNWZ010000102.1:0-9459 GCA_045593645.1 Candidatus Fimenecus sp.
ATAACGATGCTGATGCTGACTCATCTGTAAGCTTTATTAAGTCAAGCAGAAAACGTCGTAAGGGTTATGGATATGGCTATGGATATGGCTATGGTTATGGATATGGCTACGGTGAAGAATCAGATAGTAAAAAGAAATAAAATATAAAAAAGACCGTATAGTAAATACGCTATACGGTTTCTTTTTGTGATTTAGATAGGATATAAAATGGCAGAAACAATAGTTTTAGAAAAAGAAAACAAAATGGGAACAATGCCTGTTGGCAAGCTTTTGGCATCAATGTCAACACCTATGATGATATCAATGCTTGTTCAGGCATTTTATAATATTGTTGACAGTGTTTTCGTTGCAAGAATAAGTGAGAATGCTCTCAATGCTGTATCGCTTTCTTTCCCACTTCAACAACTTATGACAGCAGTTTGTGCAGGTACAGCAGTTGGTATGAATGCTCTTCTCTCACGAGCATTAGGTGCAAAGGAGTTTGACAGAGCCAACAAGATAACAAATACAGGTATTTTTCTCTTTATTTGTAGTTATTTAGTTTTCTTCTTGTTGGGTGCAACTATTTCAAGACCATTCTTTTTGGCGCAGACAAACATACAAGAAATTGTGGATTACGGTACAAGCTATGTGTCAATTTGCTTGTGTGGCTCAATAGGTATTGCTGCTCAATTCTGTTTTGAAAAAATGCTTCAAGCAACAGGCAGAACGTTCTGCACAATGATTACTCACTTGTGTGGAGCAATCACAAATATTATTCTTGACCCAATTCTTATATTTGGTCTTTTAGGAGCTCCAAAGCTTGGTGTTGCAGGTGCAGCAATAGCAACGATTATAGGACAAGTCGTTGCAGGCTTATTAGCTATAATTTTCAATTTAAAATATAATAAGGATGTTCATATTAGCTTTAAGCTTATCAGATTTAATAAAGAGATTGTAAAGGATATTTATAAAATTGGTTTGCCATCAATCGTAATGCAGTCAATAGGCTCTGTTATGACATTTACAATGAATAAAATCCTTATTAGCTTTGATATTACTGCAACAGCTGTCTTTGGTGCATATTTCAAGCTTCAAAGCTTCATTTTTATGCCAATTTTTGGTCTTAACAACGGAATGGTGCCAATTATCGGCTATAACTATGGTGCAAAAGATTTTAAACGAGTAAAAAAGACGATTGTTTATACAATTATTACTGCTATGACCATTATGGCGATAGGTACACTATCTTTTGAGTTAATACCAGAAACACTACTTTCTCTGTTTAGCCCATCAGAAAAAATGCTTAAAATGGGAACTATTGCTTTGAGGATAATCGGCACACATTTAATATTAGCAGGCTTTAATATTATAGCAGGTTCTGTTTGTCAGGCTATTGGTAACCCTATGTACAGCTTGATTACATCAGTTTGTCGTCAGTTAGGTGCATTGCTACCTGTGGCTTTCTTACTCTCGTTAACAGGAAGATTAGAGCTTGTTTGGTTGGCATTCCCAATAGCTGAAATTGTAGCACTTATTTTGAGCATTTATTATTTGAAAAGAACCTTAAGAAAAGTAAAGAAAAGAATAAGCTAAAAAAATTAACCACTTAGTTAACAAAACTAAGTGGTTTTTATTATTCGTATTTTGCATAACCCAAATATTCTTCAAGACAAAGATTTTTTTCTTTCATCTCTGTTGCAATTTCCACTCCAACATAACGCCAAAGCCAAGGCTGATAAGTCATACCGGTAACATTTGTCTTATCTTCAGGATATCGAAGTACAAAGCCATAATTATGAGCATTTTCTACAAGCCAAGAATATTCCTTACTTGATGCAAAATCAGCAGACATTTGCTTTATTCCAATTGAAAGTCCTGCACCACTTTCGTTGCAACAAGGCTTGCCAACTCTTTTTGCTGCTTCGAGTTCTGCATTTTCTTTTGTGTATCCACCTGTAACAAAAACAGAAACCTTTTCGTTATACACTTCAATTTGGCGATGATATGAATTGTATCCTGCACAAGGTGTGAGCAAAATGTTTTGTGCTAAAGCATCATTATACATTTGCTTATAAGCATCAACAATTCGTTCATCTGCCATATATGCAGAGCCGTCAATTATCGGCATAAGATTAGGCTTGTATTTTTCACTTATTCTAAATTTGTTGTTAATTAAAGTTAAACTCCAATTTTCTTCTAAAAGGTTATCGGTTGGGTTGTATTCTTTCCAGCCTTCAATGTCAAAAACAGGGGATTTATTATTAGGAACAACTGGGTTGACTACAATAGGTGTAGTCGTTGTTTCGTTTTGAACAACTGTGGTTTGTGTTGTTTGGTTATCAATATTTATTTGATGGAACCCTTTACCACGAATAAGAGCAACATAAATAACAGACAGTCCACCAAGCAAGACTATCAGTACCATAAAAAGACTTAATTGAGTTTTTAAATGTCTTTTTTTCATAACTGCTCCTAAAAAGTTTAAGTATACTATATAGTTTATTATTTTTTTTATTTAATGTCAATATTGCAAAGGAGAATGGACTTTCAAAAATTTTTTAAAACAGTAGACTTGATAGAAAAAGTGTGATAAAATAATAAAGAATATGTAGCAAAAATGCTATTAACGGAGGTCTTTGCATTGAAAGCTAATGAAAGTCATAAACATTATGCATCAAAAGTTCGTGAATGTTCAAATTTTGCAGTTCGTGAAATAAAAAAGGTTTGTGAGCAAGTTGGCCCTCGTCCTGCAGGTTATGAGGGTGAGCAAAAAGCTCAAGATTATGTTGAAAAACTTATGACTCCTATTGCAGATGAGGTTGTGAGAGAAAAATTCACATTAAGTCCAAAAGCATTTATGAGTTGGGTTACTATTGATGGTATTCTTGCTTTGATTTCTGCAGTTTTAGGCATTGTTGCTTTTACAGGTGCAATTCCACAAGTGGCAGATGTTTTCCATATAGTATCTGTTATACTTTGTGCAGTTGCAGTGTTCTTTATTATTGGTGAATTTTTGCTTTATAAACAAGTGCTTGACCCATTTTTTAAAAAAGAAGAATCAAGTAACGTTATTTGTAAATATAATCCAACAGGTGAGATAAAAAGAAGAATTATTGTTAGTGGTCATATTGACTCTGCTTATGAATGGCGTTACACATATATGGGTGGTCCAAAAATGGTAACAACAGTTGTTGTAGGTGCAATTTTGGGACTTCTTGTTACCTTAGGTCTTGGTGTTGCAGGTTTATTTGTTGATAACGGTAGCTTGAACATCGGCTTGATTATTGCACAAGCGGTTGTTGTACCTTTCTTGGTTGCGGTACTTTTCTTTGTGAATTGGAAATTAGTTGTTGATGGTGCCAACGACGACTTAACAGGCGTATTTACATCAATGGCAGTGCTTCTTTATCTTAAAAACAACGACATTCGTTTTGAAAACACTCAAGTTATTGCAATGTCTGCAGGTGCTGAAGAAGAGGGTCTTCGTGGTGCAAAAGCATTTGCAAAGCTTCACGGTGAAGAATATAAAAACGACGGTGTTGAAACAGTATTTGTTGCCCTTGATACACTTCGTGATTATGAGTTTATGGGCGTTGTTACAAAGGATATGACGGCAACAGTTAAGCTTGACAAGAGCGCTTGTGCTTTAATGAAAAAAGCATCTGAAAATGCAGGTGTAAATGTAAACTTTACAACAACTCCTCTTGGCTCAACAGATGCAGCTGCAATGCAACAAGCAGGCATCAAATCAGTTGCTTTTACAAGTATGGACCCTGCTCCTGCAAGATATTATCATACTCGTCTTGATACAGTTAAAATGCTTGAAATGAAAACTGTTGAAGACTCACTTAAAATTGCTCTTGAAACTGTATTTTTGTTTGATGAGCAAGGACTTAAAGAAACATATTGATTTCACCGAAAGGGGAAAATAAAATGAAAAAGAATGTTATGAGAATTATTTCGATGGCTCTTGTTGTGGCTTTAATGCTCTGTGCTTTTGCAGGCTGCACAGCAGGTAATATTGAAAGACCTGTTGCTGTTCAAGTTAAAACTGACCTTCAAGATGTAACCTTTACATTTACTTATGGTCAACTTAGACAAGTGCTTCCTGGTGACCAATTAGCAACACTTTTTGAAAATATCAATGAAAAAACAGACGATAAAACAATTGATATTTCATATTACGAGCTTGTTGCAAAATTTGGTGATAAAGAGTATTTCCCACAAATTATTAACCTTATCTCAGAAGAAGATATGGCAAAATTCGTGGCAAACCAACAAGCAGTTCTTGATTATTACAACAAGCACATTAATGAAATGAAGGCTCAAGGTCTTGCAAAGATTTCTTATAACGAAGCATTTTGGATTGACTATGATAATGTAGTTTTTAAAGATGCTAATGGTAATGAGCTTGAAAATCAAGGTGAATTTAAAGCAGCATTCCGTCTTTATGCAGATGTTTGTCTTCAAAATATCGGTAGTTTCCTTATGAATAAGGGTCAAGATGAAGCAGTTGAAAAGGGTGCAGACCTTACAAATGTTATGTATCCTTGGGGACAAAGCTTTGCAAGCAATCTTTTGCTTGACGACCTTATTAAGCCTGAAAAGAGCACTAAGGATAATATGATAGAGCAACAAAATGCTATTTATTCATCAATTATTCCTACACTCACTTATGACATTGACGAAAATGGCGACAACAAAAAGGATAGTCATGGCGAATATGTTTTTGTTGCAACTGAATATGTAAGAACAATTTGTATTACAGTTAGTGATAATGAAGAAAGTATTTTAAAGGCATTCTCACTTCGTGAAAAGAGCAAGATTTTAGAGCAATTCAAGGTGGCAGAAGGCTATTTAGTTGTTGAAGATTTCACAGTTGCATTTAATCCTTGCAGAATTTTAGCAAGCTTTAATGCGGTTAATGACCAAATCACGTATGCAACTTATGATAAGAATATGGTCATTACAGCACAAATCAAATTTACAGGTGCTCTTGCACAATACGGCACAGTAACAGTTGAATTCCCTTGCACATCTTCAATTACATATAACTTTGGTTGGTAAATAATAAACACATTTTTGAGTTTGAGTGGCATATCTTTTGATGTGCCACTCTTTTTGTTGACTTTTTAGCTTCATAGTTGTAAAATGAAAATTGAGGGGTTATACTCAAAAAAATTTTAAGGAGAATTATTATGAAGAAAGTAATTTCTGTTTTGTTGGCTATATTGATGATGATGTCAATGTTATCAATAGCTGCGGTAGCTGCAGAACCTGAAGTTCCACTTGTTGTTCTTCAAGGTTATTCTGGTCCTACACTTGTTTATGTTGATGAAGACGGTAATCCTATTATCGATTCAGAAACTGGGGATGTTAAAAAGGCTTGGCCATTAGATTTTGGTAAAATCGGTGAACAAGTTACTGCTTTGATTCCTGATATTATCGGTGGCGCAGACATTGTTGAAACATTGCTTCCACTTGTTAGAAGCACATTAGCGCCATTAGAGAGAAATCTTGATGGTTCATCAATATACAACCTTGCACCTTATCCATCAGGTGCTGCTAATACACAAGTTTCTGTGCTTAAGGCAAGAGGTCAAGAAGAATATATTCCTGAAGATGCTCTTGTTGCTATGGCAGAAACACATTTAAGCGACGATATGATTTTCGGCTTTACATATGACTGGAGAAAAGGTCAAGTTGAATATGCTGCTGCACTTGACGAGTATATTCAAGAGGTAAAAGAGATTACAGGTGCAGACCAAGTTGATATTTTTGGTCTTAGCCATGGTGGTCAATATGGTACATCATATCTTTATTATTATGGTTATAAGGGCGACGTAAGAAAAGCTATTTTTGCAAACCCTGCAACACTTGGTACAACTATTGTTGACTCAATTTTCACAGGTGAATATCTTGATTTTGATGTTGAAACACTTGTTAGATTTATTCAACACGGTTTTGAAGAAGAAACAAACTGGGAATGGCTCACAATGCTTCTGTCACTTGATGGAGTTGTTGAGGGTGTAAACAAGGTTTTACAAGACCCTGATATTCTTCAAGGACTTATGTCAATTGGCTCACTTTGGGACTTTGTAACAGAAGATACCTTTGAGGCTGCGATGGAATATGCAGAAAGTGAAAATCCTGCAACAGGTAAGCCTGCATTTAACATTAAAGGCTCATTATATACAAACACTTGGCTTTATCACTCAACTCGTACAGAGCATGAGTCAACATGGATTACAAAATGTCTTGCAGATGTTCTTAAGGACCTTCAAGCAGATGGTCTTCAAGTAGGTTATATTGTTGGCTATGACTATGGTGCTCTTAATGGCCATGGCAACAACTCTGACTATATTATTGATACATACCTTTCATCAGGTGCAGACTGTGCACTTTTAGGTGAAACATTCCCTGCAGGATATGAACAAAAGGGTACAGTTTGTGATGATGAGAGTCATTATCACATTTCGCCTGACTTTAATATTGATGCTTCAACTGGTTTTGCTCCTGATTCAACTTGGTATATCAAGGGACAAGGTCACGGTATGTATATGCATGACGAATACTCTGCTGCAATTGTTGAAGAATTCCTTTGGGGCGACCTTGTAGATGTTTATTCTGACAAGAATTTCCCACAATTTAACTTCTCAAAGAATGACTCAGAGACAATGTATATGTCATTTAACAACACAAGTGTTGGTTATCACTCAACAAAGGATACCGCTCTTTGTGTTAAGAATATGAGCGTTGATTCAAGCATGGTTATTTGGAATATTGAAGCAGTTGGTGCTGATATTACATTTAACTATTCACAAGGTATGCAAGTTACAAAGGGTAAGGTTGTAAATCTTGCTATTAAGAATAATAACTTTAACGGCACAACAAAGCCATTTGCTATTAACATTACTTATACACTTACAAATATGCAAATGACATCAGTTACTGACACATTTGTGTTTATGCCTGTATCAAATGACGAACTTACAAGATGCCCACATCTCAAATTAGTAACAGATATTAATGCTGACGATACAGGTGACGATTCTGGTGAAGGTCTTTTAGGTGCAATTGGTGGCGTGTTAGATAATATCGGTGGCATTATCGGTGGTGGTAATGGCGACGGTGGCTCAGGAGACGGCTCAGGGGATACTCCAAGCACAGGACTTGACGGCGTACTTGGTGGACTTGGCGACTTTATCGGTGGAATCATCGGTGGTGGCGGAGAGCAAATTCCTGACACAAGCTCAGGCAGAGCACTCTCAATTACATCAGTTGCAGTTATTGCAGGTCTTTTCGTAGTATCATCAGGCGTTATGATTAAAAAACGCGAAGAGGAATAATTTTTAAACAATAAAAAAGACGGTCTTTTGACCGTCTTTTTTGTTTTATAAATTTGTTTCAGGGTTGTTTGTCCTACCAAGAATATAGTCTGTTGAAACACCATAAAAATCAGCTAAATGTATTAAATGCTCTAATGGAATATTTTGCATTCCACGCTCATAGCGAGAGTAAACAGTTTGTTGAATTCCAAGTATGTCGGCAATTTCAGCTTGCTTTAAATCTTTGTCTTCACGCAAATCTCTTAGCCTTTGAAAGTACAAACTTACCACCTCTTTAATACTAATCAGTACTATTGACTTTACCATATTTTTGTGATATATTCGTTTTGTAGTACTTAAAAGTTCTATATATGTTGGAGGATATATCAATGGCTTTAATAAAATGTGGAAATTGTGGAAAAGATGTTTCAAATAAAGCACAATTTTGCGTATATTGTGGTTATTCGCTCGACACAATTAAGTGCGAAGATTGTGGGCAAGCACTCCCAGCCAATGCACAGTTCTGCATGAATTGTGGATGCCCAGTTGAATCAAAAGAAGTACCTGTAAAATCAACTGATAAAACAGACGGAACAGGTTATACGGTTTTGTATTCACAAGAAGAAACTCAACAACGGTCAGTTGACACACCAACTCAAACAGTAAAAAGTAAAAAATCTGCCCATAATAAAATGGAAATAATATGTGCAGTAATTGCTATAGTTGCCCTTGCCATTTTTGTTCCTATTGCGATAGCATCTTTTAGCAACGACAGTGATAGTGGATACAGTGTAACCACAGACCAAGATGCATATAGGGGCTTGTTGAGAGCTCAAGACGACATGGGGAGTTCGTTTGGTAAATCCGAAATGGATTTTGAAATTGTCTATTCAAATGGTAATGGTAGAGCTGTAATTCGTTGTGAAGCTTTATCAGAAAATGCAAAAAACTGGTATATGAATACTTATGGTATGACAGTCGTTTATTATGGCTATGAGGCATGCTATGATGTTACTGAGTATAAATATGCTCTATCTAATACTAAAGAGGGTGCAAAAAAAGCTATGGGCTGGTAAATTATATAAAAAACAGTTGACAAACGGATTAAATGTGATATAATAACAGAGCAATAAAGAAGAACTGTAATTCTGTTCTCACCTTTCGACTGCGAGTTGACTGGTCAATACATTTAATTTTTGTATTGTAGTGGGCAGAGTTTTTCTGTCCACTTTTTTATTGTAAAAAATATAAGGGGTGTTTATTTATCAGTACAAAAGAATTGCAAATCAATGAAGAAATTAAAGACAAAGAAGTCAGAGTAATCACTGAAGACGGTGAACAACTTGGTGTTATGTCAGCTAAAGATGCTATCAAAAAGGCTGAACAAAGAAGCCTTGACCTTGTTAAAGTAGCTCCTAACGCTCAACCACCTGTTTGTAAGATTATGGACTATGGCAAATACCGTTTCGACCAAGCTAAGAAAGAAAAAGAAAACAAGAAAAATCAAAAAGTTATCGAAACAAAAGAAATCAGATTGTCTGTTAGCATTGATACACACGATTTTGATACTAAGGTAAATCACGCACTTAAATTTCTTAAGTCAGGTCATAAGGTAAAGGTTTCTATCCGTTTCCGTGGTCGTGAAATGGCTCACGCTCATTTAGGTAATGGTATTATGGAACGCTTTGCTGAGGCTGTTGCAGAGTCTGGAACTGTTGATAAGGCTGCTAAACTTGAAGGCAGACAAATGCTTATGTTCCTTTCTCCAAAATCAGCAAAATAAACTTAGTAAATTATTTTAGGAGGATATTTATTATGCCAAAAATTAAGACACATAGCGGCGCTAAGAAACGTTTTAAGCTTTCAAAGAACGGTAAGCCAATCAGAGCTCACGCTAACAAATCTCACATTCTTACAAAGAAGTCAACTAAGAGAAAAAGAGGCCTTCGTCAAACAGCTGTTGCTGATAAGACAAATACAGCACAGATTAAGCGTCTTATTCCTTATAAATAAGAACCCGACCCGTCAACACATTGGAAATGTGGACGGGGCCCCGGAACCTTGTTGTTTCACAATAATTGAAGCGTGAAAAACGCATAACAATGTATCTATTCAATCGGAGGTAAAGAGAAATGGCACGTGTTAAAGG
>JAZNWZ010000103.1:0-4981 GCA_045593645.1 Candidatus Fimenecus sp.
CGTATAATTATTTTTACTCAAAGAGGAGAAAAAGAGTATGAAAAAAAATGTTTTGAAAAAACTTTTTTGCATTGTGCTCTCAGTTGCAATTTTTGCTGTTTGTATTCCATTTACAGCATTTGCAACAGGTAGCAGTGAAGTTAACTTTGTTATTTTCAGTGACCTTCACTACTTTGCAAAATCAAGCATTGTTAATCCAACAGAGTTTGAAAAATTCTGTAAGCTTAACAACTCAACAACCTATTTAGCACCAAGTATTCTTGATGTTGCTTTAGCTACATACAAGGTACAGGCCTTAAGAGGAGAACTTGACTTTATTCTTCTTCCTGGCGACCTTACAAGAAACGCTGAGGTTGATGCACACCAAGAGCTTGCACAAAAGTTGAGACAATTTGAAATTGAAACAGGCGTTCCAATTTATGTTATTAACGGTAACCACGATATTAATAACGACAGAGCTGCAAGCTATGACGGTGAAAACTTTGTTGAAGCACCTTCTTGCACACCTGAACAATTCAGACAAATCTATGCTGAATTTGGTTACAACGAAGCACTTTCTACTTACAAGCCTGCTGCTGGCAACTATGAAGGCTATCTTTCATACACAGCAGACCTTCCTGGCAACTATCGTCTTATTGCTATTGACTCTCAAATGTATAGTGCTGACAATACAGACTCAGGTCTTGACGAACAAGAAACTGCAGGTCAAATTTCTGCAACACTTGAAGCTTGGGTTTTAGAAGAATGTGCAAAGGCAAAAGCAGAGGGCAAAACAATTGTTGGCTTAATCCACCACAATGTTATTCCTCACTTTGATACTGAAGTTGACCTTTTTGACAACTTTGTTCTTAGAGACTGGGAAAGACTTGCTGACAACTTTGCTGATGCAGGTATGAACACATTCTTTACAGGACACGTTCATATGAACGATGTTGCTGAATATGTTTCTGACAACGGCAACAAGATTCTTGATGTTACAACTGCTTCTGCACTTAACTTCCCTAACCAATACAGAACAGTTACAATGACAACTGAGGGCGACACAGTTACTGTTGATTATGAATCACACGATATCGACGAAATGTTCCCTATCGTATATAACGGTGTTACACAACCAAGACCAATTAAAAATTACACATTTGGTGTAAACTTTGGTGGTAGCGATATTAAATCATTTGTTACAAACCTTCTTGAATTCCAACTTCGTTACGGATTTGGTAAAGATGTTAAGGATGCAGGTGGACTTTACAACTACCTTGCACAAGTACTTGACCTTGATGCTTTAATTGCAGACCTTCTTCAAAACGAAACTCTTGCAGGTATTGGTTCAGCAGGTGTTAAGGCACTTCTCTTCTCACTTTGCCACCAGCTTGAACAAGCTTATCTCTCTGACCCTGCAAAGACAATTGAAATTCTTGACCCAATGCTTGATAAACTTTTAGCTATTGAGGTTTCTGATTATCCTTCAACAAAATTCAAGAGCACATTAGGCTTTGGCAGTGAGGGTGATAAAGGTACTTTAGGCGACCTTGCTTCAACTGTTCTTGCATATCACTATCAAAATGACGAAGACTATTCTGACGACAAGTTTATGGTTAGTGCTCTTGAGCGTTTCAATAATGGTGAAAACGCAGAAGCTATTGTTGATACACTTTTAACAGTTGTACTTGACGACCTTCTTCAAGGTGAAATCCTTAAAACAATTAAGATTGACCCTATCTCATTTGGTATTCACAGTGAGTCAGGCGACCTTGTTAAAGCTGTTGTTGACGGTATCAACAGTATCATTGGTGCAGAAGGCTTTAGTGGTATGGGACTTGGCGATGTTATCTCAATTATACTTATGACAGGTCTTCTTGGCGACGACGCTAAGCTTAGCGATGTTGTTTATAGTGCACTTGACGAATACCTTACAAAGAGCCAATACGATATTATCGACGGTGAATTCTACAGAGTTCTTAACGACTTTACATCTGATGCTAACCCAAGTCTTAAAATGGACCACAACGGTACTGTTGTAGTTAGTGGTAAAGCTCCTGTTGTTAAGACTCAAGAAAATCTTCGTCTTCCTTCAAACGTGGCTCTTACATTTGGTGAAGATACAAGCACATCAGTAAATATCAGCTACTTTACAAAATACAGTATTACAAGAACAGATATTCAAATCGTTCCTTACTCAGAAGCTCCTAACTTTGCAAACGGTACAACAGTTAGTGCTAATATTTCTACAAACTGTCAAGAAGTTACTCGTGAGTATGCTTCTATCGACTTAGGCTTTATTGGTATCTTGTACCACGAAATCAACATTAACAGACACACAATCTCAATTACAGGTCTTGAGCCTGGTCAAAAGTATTGCTACCGTATTGGTGATGCTTCTCGTGGTTGGTGGAGTCCTGTTGGCGTAATTGAAACTGCTGATAACTCAACTGCATTCAACTTCTTATATGTTACTGACCCACAATCTGTTACTGAAAAGCAATACACTGAAAACTGGGCTAACCTTCTTGCTGTTGCTGACGATAAGCACGACCCTGACTTTATCCTTTCAGCCGGCGATATGGTTGACCACGGTGGCGATTTCAGACAATGGAAGAGAATGTTTAACTCAAGCTCAAGTGTTCTTATGAGCAACGTTCTTATGATGGCTTCAGGTAACCACGAAGAAAAGGGCGAAAATGCTCAAGTAAACAACTTCTACTATACAAACCTTCCATCACAAGACACAACAACAGGCGTTTATTATTCATTTGACTACAACACAGCACATATTGCTGTTCTTAACACAAATGAACTTAATGATGATGGTTCATTATCAGGTGCTCAACTTGAATGGCTTAAAAACGATATGGGTTCTTCAACAAAGGCTTGGAAGTTTGTTGTTCTTCACAAAGCACCTTACTCAAACGGTTCACACCTTGACGATGACGATGTTGTTGCTCTTCGTGAACAACTTTCAGTGCTTATGCCTGAGTTAGGTGTTGACCTTGTATTCCAAGGCCACGACCACGTTTATATGAGAACAGGTGTTATGAAGAATAACGAAACAGTTTACACTGATACTCAATATCTCAGATATAACGGTGAGTATTATCTTTCAAAGATTGAGCCAGACGGAACAATCTACACAATTAACGGTACTGCAGGCAGTAAGCACTATGTGCCAAAAGCAGAAGATGAATATACAAGTTATTTCCCTAAAGCTGAATTTGTAATGGAAATTGATATTCCTTCTTACTCACATATTCAAGTTGACGGTGGTAATCTTTACTTTGACTCATATAGTGTTGACAAAAACGGTAAAGTTACAAGAATTGACCAGTTTGCAATTTCTAAGGTAGTTGAAATTGACGGTGCAGTTATTGACGGAACAAACGGCGACAATGTTGTTCCTGAAAGTGCAGTTCCTGGTCCATTACCTGGCACATCATCAACAGGCTTCATTACAACAATTTCAACTGCTTTTGTAGCACTTGTTGTTACAGGTGGCATTGCATTGGCACTTAATATGTTGAAACGTCGTAGAGAAGAAGAAAACGAATAATCTAATTAAATAAAGAGCCTTCCATCAGGAAGGCTTTTTTATTTAAATGAAGAATTAAGGACCTGCGGTGCGAAATTTTGCACTCTGCACTTTGGACGGGTCGTCGAGGACGCCGACCCCTACGAATGAATAGTGAATAATGAATAATGAAGAATTAAGGACCTGCGGTGCGAAATTTTGCATTTTGCACTCTGCACTTTGCACTCTGCATTTTGCATTTTGCATTTAAATTGCTCTTGACTTAACATTTTTGTTTTGCTATAATACTTAAGATATTGAAAACACGTTGAAAAAGAAAGTAGATTAAATAAGTAGTCTTAACAGAGAATTGTGCCTCAGGCTGAAAGCACATAAGTTGAAAGTTTAATTGAAGTTCCCTTTGGAGTGGTGTTGCTGAATTAGCAGTAGGCAACAACGGTTTATTCCCGTTAAGGAATACGGAAAGTGTTAGCTTTTTGCTAAAATTTGGGTGGTACCGCGGATTTTATTCGTCCCATACTCTTTTGAGTGTGGGATTTTTTGTTCCCTATTTCCGATTATTTTACAAAGTGAGGAAGAAAAGATGAAAGAAAAACTTGAAGCAATTCGAGTAAAGGCTGAGGCTGAGCTTAATGCTATTACTGACCCTGCCGAGCTTGAGAATTTCAGAATTGCAGTTCTCGGCAAAAAAGGTGAGCTTACATCTATCCTTAAAATGATGGGTTCTCTCTCTGCAGAAGAAAGACCTATTATGGGACAACTTGCAAATGATGTTAGAGCTTACATTGAAGAAAAACTTACTGCAAAAACACAAGAATTAAAAGAAGCAGAGTTGAAAAAGGAAATTGAAAGTGTTCCTGTTTTTGACATTTCTGTTCCTGCAAACTTAACTCGTGGTTCATACCACCCTATTACACTTGTTCAAAGACAATGTGAAAACGTGTTCAGAACAATGGGCTTTAACATTGAAGACTATTCTGAGGTTGTTACTGACTATGAGTGCTTTGAGGCTCTTAACATTCCAAAGCACCACCCTGCTCGTGATATGCAAGACACATATTACCTTGAAAATGGTCAACTTTTAAAATCTCACACATCTGCAGCACAAAACGCTATTTATAAGAAGTATAAGGATGCTCTTATAAATGATGGTATGCCAATTAAGGCTATTTTCCCTGGTCGTTGCTTTAGAAATGAAGCTACTGACGCTTGCCACGAAAACACATTCTTCCAAATGGAAGGTGTTATGGTTGATAAGGATATTTCAATTTCAAACCTTATCTACTTTATGAAAACTATGCTTTCAGAGGTTTTCCAAAAGGATATTAAAGTCAGACTTCGTCCTGGCTTTTTCCCATTCGTTGAGCCTGGCTTTGAGCTTGATATTTCTTGCCTTATCTGTGGTGG
Organism: Candidatus Fimenecus sp.; assembly: GCA_045593645.1. Lineage (GTDB taxonomy): Bacteria > Bacillota > Clostridia > Oscillospirales > Acutalibacteraceae > Fimenecus. Next base: position 4,931 of record JAZNWZ010000103.1, read on the forward strand.
TGAGGGTTGTCCTTCATGTAAGCACAGCGGTTGGCTTGAGCTTTGTCCATG
>JAZNWZ010000104.1:0-36765 GCA_045593645.1 Candidatus Fimenecus sp.
AAGTAAATATCGCGGAGTAGAGCAGTTGGTAGCTCGTCGGGCTCATAACCCGAAGGTCGTTGGTTCAAGTCCTCCCTCCGCAACCAAATCAGATACCACTATTGATACAATTTGTGTTGATAGTGGTATCGTTGTTTTATATAGCATTTAAGCCATTTAAAATAATTAAGCGTTGCATTTGGGATTTTGCTTTCCCTCTTGCAACGCTTTTTATTGCTTATTTAGTTGATTAGTAAGGAACTCTCTACCTGAAAGATGTTGTAACAAAGTCATATAAAAGTTACAAATAGGTTTTTGGACACTTGTGCAAAATTGTCCAAAGAGATATTATTGAAAAGAATGTCGAATTTTGATATAATACAATTGAATAAGGGAGTAGTCAGCACTTAAAGTGCGATGAAGTCAACATCTTGGATTGATTCCTGGCATCATCTTAAATGACGAGACTTATCTGTTTTCGCAGGTAGGTCCCGTCTTTTTTTATAGAAAGGTTTGAGAATATGGCAGATTCCAGCATTACAAAAATGGCATTAGCAAATTCGCTTAAAGCACTTATGCAAGAAAAAAGTTTTCACAAAATCGGCATAAATGATATTTGCACAGGCTGTAATATGAATCGTAAAAGCTTTTACTACCATTTCAAGGACAAATACGACCTTTTAAATTGGATTTTTGATACGGAATTCCGTGAGTTCGCACTTCGCTCGTCTTGTCTTGAAACTTGGGATTTAATGCTCAGCCTTTGCTATTATCTCTATGAAAACCGAAGATTTTATCGCAAAGCATTGGCTATTGACGGTCAAAACTCATTTCGTTCTCACTTGTACGATATTCTATATGAAAAGTTTTATAATGAGTTAAATGTCTTGTTCAACGAAGATGACATTGACGATTCTTTTGATAAAATCCAGACTCAAATCATTACCGATGGTGTCATGTGTGCTTTAGAAAGATGGTTACTATCTCATAATGATATGTCTGCTGATGAGTTTATAGGAAAAATACGCTCCTTTGTAACCCGCCTAATCATAGCAGCTCATAAAAAATACAGCAACGACGAGTAATATTTTTTAATACCCTACTATTTAGTTTTGTCGAAAATTAAGACAGAATAAAAAGGTTGTCCAATGACTTTTTTTCAAAATGAAAATATAATCGTATTAAGGTGGTTGTTTGATTTTGAAAGGAAGTCAATTATGGAAAAATCAATTAATTCTATGTCACACTCTATGCAGAGAAAACTTGTTAGTACATTGGTTGATGGTGCGTTGAGTAAGTTAAGCAAAAACCGTGAGGAATCTTTTCTTAAAATTGTCGATATGGCTAAACAATTTTGGGACGATGATTTTTCAGATGGTGTTTACGATAAGGTAAGGGCTGAAATTAAAAACCCTAATAGTCGTTGGATGAATATGATTAACTTTGCCCTTGATGAAACTCATCCTAATGTAGCAAAAACCACACTTTTGAATCTTGGTTATGAGGCATTTTTCAGGGGTACAAAGCAAATAAGAAAAAATCGTGAAAAATATGGTTGTAATATTCCTTGGCTAATCCTTTTTGACCCCACATCTGCTTGTAATATGCATTGTGCAGGGTGCTGGGCGGGAACTTACGGCAACAAGCACAATTTGAGTTTTGAGGATATGGACAAAATTGTAACCCAAGGTAAAGAGCTTGGTGTGTATATCTATATGCTTACAGGTGGTGAACCACTTGTCCGTAAAAATGATTTGATTAAACTTGCTGAAAAGCATTATGATGTTCAATTTGCCGTTTATACAAACTCAACTCTTATTGATGAAGATTTTTGTAATGAGTTAACCCGTGTAGGTAATATCGCATTTTTGTTGTCTATTGAAGGCTCACCTGATACAAACGATGCTCGCCGTGGTGACGGACATTACGAAGCGGTTATGAGTGCTATGGATTTACTAAAAAAACACGGTATTCTTTTCGGCACATCAATCTGTTATACAAGTCAAAATATTGAAGCTGTTACAAGTGATAGCTTTTTGTCAATGCTTTCTGCTAAAGGTGCAAAATTCGGTTTTTATTTTCACTATATGCCAATTGGCAATAAGGCTGTAACTGACCTTTTGCCAACACCTGAACAAAGAAAATATATGATTGAACGCATAAGATATATCCGTTCAGAAGAATGTAGTATCCCATTCTTCCCAATGGATTTCCAAAACGACGGTGAATATGTTGGTGGTTGTATTGCTGCTGGCAGGAACTATTTCCATATAAATTCTGCAGGCGATGCAGAGCCTTGTGTATTCATTCATTATTCTGATTCGAATATACATACATCATCAATTCTTGAAGTATTACAAAGTCCGTTATTTATGGCATATCATAATAATCAACCATTTAATGAAAACCATCTTATGCCTTGTCCGATGCTTGAAAATCCTGATGCATTAGAAAGAATGGTAAAAGAAACAGGAGCTGTAAGCACAGACCTTGAATCTCCTGAAACTGTTGAGAACTTATGCGAAAAATGCCGTAAATATGCAAACAAATGGCAACCCGAGGCAGATTGCATCTGGAATAACCGAAATTAACTTTTCTGCATCATTAAAAAACACCCCAAAAACAAATCCTTCTCCTTTATAATCGGTTATTCCTAAAATTATGTATCAAGGGTTGAACAAAAGAGCCGTTTAACCGTTGATATGATTTATAGGTGATTTATGATGAGAAACGATTACTTTACAGGAACTGAATGCATACCCATAGGCAAAGCGTCAGATAAAATTACAGATGGTTGTATTGTTGTTGAAGGTGGGGGATTCAGAGGCGTTTATAGTGCTGGTGTGCTTGATGCTTTAATGGAAAATGATATAAATATGAGTTGTCTGGTGGGTGTTTCTGCAGGTGCGCTTAACGGTTTGAATTATATATCAGGTCAAATTGGCAGAAGCACACGAATTAACCTTGAATTCCGTCAGGACGACCGCTTTGTTGGTATGCAAGCACTTAAAAGCGATAATAGTGTAATTGGATTTTCTTATCTTTTCAACGAGATAAACGAATATGAACCTTTTGATTTTGAAAGATTTAACGTCACACCGCGAAGATTTGTTGCCGTTGTAACAAACTGTTTTACGGGCAAAACAGAATATTTCGAGAAGGATGAGTTTACAGATATTCTCCAAGCAGTAAGAGCCTCGGCTACACTTCCGTATGTATCAAAACCTGTTTATATCAACAACACTCCTTATTTTGACGGTGGGTGTTCGTGTAGAATCCCTTATCAATGGGCTATTGATAACGGATACAAAAAAATAATCGTTGTAAAAAATCAAAACGCTGAATATCGCATAGATAATCCTATAAGTTTTAACTATTTAATTGAGCGTTCATATCGCAATTATCCTAATTTATCAAAAGTGTTAGCAGAAGCCGACAAGCAATACAATAAAGAATGTGATGAAATTGCTCGTCTGGAAAAATCAGGAGAGTTGTTTGTTTTTTCGCCTTCTAAAAAACTGAAAATTGATACATTGGAAAGTGACCTTTCAAAACTTGTCAAATTGTATTTTTTAGGCTATAACGATACAAAGAAAAGATTGACGGAATTAAAAGCATATCTCAATGTGGAGGGATAAAATGTATCATCTGGAAACTTTTAAAGAAAAACTAGCCTGTTTTCTTGTAAAGCTCTGTTACAACCCCAAAATATTGTTTGAAGACGAAAGTGTTCAGAGTAGAGAACTGAAAGAACCTATGGTTATTATCTGTAACCATACAAGAAAAACTAACAAATTCAGAGTTGCTGAAGCAGATGGTCCACTTGTAAGATATGCGTTTCTAAACAAAAATGTTTGTTCTTTAGCTGCCAAAGATATTATGGAAAGTTTTCCTTGGAATTTTCTTATGAAAGACCTTGATTGTATTCCTGTTGACCGTTTTTCTGCAACAACCAAATGGGCGCGTGATTGTGCAAAGGAATTGGAAAAGGGGAAGTCAGTTATTCTTTTTCCTGAAGGTACAACGCTAAAAACTCAAGAAATCAGCGAATTTCAATCAGGATTTCTGCTGCTTGCAAAAATGGCAAATGTGAAAGTTTTACCCGTAGTTATTTATCGCACATTTGGACTTTTCAAAAGGCGCCGTCCAAAAATCAAAATTGGAATACCTCATACTATTACAACAGAAAAACTGACAAAATCAACCCGTCAACAAGAAACAGAAAGATTTCAAAGGATTATTACAGAAATGTACTGTGATGTAACAGGAAAAAGTGTACATGAAGCGACAAAAGAAAAATATCACATATATAAAAAGTTCAAAAAGACAACCTAATGAAATAAAATGGCGGCAAGAGTTTACTTACCGCCTTTATTTTTTGTTATATTGAATCTGTCCAATCGGTAAAATTGTTAGCAAAAGAGACCGCCAATGATGCACCGAAAAGATAGTTATCTTCATTATCACCATGATAAAACATTGCATACTTATATGGCAAGTTCAAAGTTGAAATATCCAAAACAAAGCCTGCTGTTATTCGGTATTTTGCCCAAGGCTTATCCTTTTGATTGAGATAAAGTGTTTCAACATCAGTAAAAGTAACAAAGTCCTTTGTTGACATTATATTTATTCCGTTTTTTGGCGAATTGAAAATAATATATTCATCATTTTCTTTTATTACGCATACATTTTCACCACATTCGGTATAGCCCTTATAATCCCAATTCATCAAATCTTTAGATGTGCTGAACGAAACACCGTTTTGTTTATAAAAACAAATAAAATTACCATCATCTTCAAGAATATATGGGTCAATCATTCTACCCATTTCATTTTCGGGAATATCACCCTTAACTTTAAGCAAAACAGGTTTATCCCAATGGGTTAAATCCTTGCTTTTCATAGTAAATATTCTTGATTTTTCGTTCCCGTAAATTTGTCCTTTTTCACGAGGATAGCTCTGCAAAGTGAGATAATAACAACCATTATACTTTAAGACATTACCCGGAGAAGAATAATTTTTCATATTATCCTTTTCTGTGAGAATTATTGGTTTAGTCCAATTTATGAAGTCACAACTTTCACTCTGTGCAATATAGAAAAATTGATTATCTCCTGTATTTTCCACCAAAGTAAAAAACAGATATATTTTACCATTCTCAATAAAAGCTGCAGGGTCACGGTATGAGTATTCTTTTGTCTGTTCAAATATAAGCATAAAATCACCTAATTATATACAATAATTGAATAATAACATAAGCATTAAATCTTTTCAATAAATATAAAGATTTTATTTACAATGATTGTTTTGTGTGATAGGATAAAAGGCACAATGTATTATAAAATCGTGGGGGATGAAGCAAATTGAAAGAAACGATTATACAATTCGGTAGCGGCAATTTTCTTCGTGGTTTCGCTGACTATTTTGTACATATTCTGAACGAAAAAGGCTTGTATGACGGCAAAATTGTCATCGTTCAGCCCACGAAAAATGGTAAAACAAAAATAATAAATGAGCAAAAGGGAAAATATAATCTATTTTTGCGTGGAATTGTAAACGATAAAGAAATTTGCGACCATATCGAAATAAATTCTGTCAGCCGAGGTATTGACCCTTATGCTGATTATGAAGAATATCTTAAATTAGCCGAAAATCCCGAGATGAGATTTATTATATCAAACACAACAGAAGCGGGCATTGAATTTGATGATAATTGTTCTTTTACTGATAAACCAGCACTTTCTTTTCCCGGCAAACTCACACAGCTTTTGTATCATCGATTTGAAACGGGTCTTGGTGGATTTGTATTTTTGCCTTGCGAACTTATTGATAATAACGGTGACGAACTAAAAAAGTGTGTTCTTCAATATGCACAATTGTGGAATCTCGGTGAGAAATTTAAAAAGTGGATTGAAAATGACAACACTTTCTGTAACACACTCGTTGACCGCATTGTTACGGGTTATCCAAAAGATGAAGCAGAAGAATTGGGCAACATTATCGGTTATGACGATAAACTGCTCAATACCGCCGAGCCATTTCATCTTTGGGTCATTGAGGGTAATTATGAAAATGAAATGCCTCTAAAAAAAGCAGGTATAAATGTTATATGGACCGATGATGTGTCGTCATACAAAAAAAGAAAGGTTCGAATTCTTAATGGTGCTCACACCTCACTTGTTTTTCCGTCACTTCTTTGTGGAATTGAAACCGTTAAAGAAAGTCTTGATGACGAAATTCTGAAAGGATATCTAAAATCCTGCCTTTTTGGTCATATTTTGCCTATTCTCAATAAGACAGACGAAACTGTTGACTTTGCAAACTCTGTTATTGAACGCTTTTCAAATCCATACATAAAACATTTATGGAAGTCCATATCACTAAACTCTGTGAGTAAGTTTTCCGTTAGAGTTCTGCCTACAATTCTTAACTATATAAACGCAAAAAAGGAAATGCCAAAACCACTGGTATTTTCATTGGCTTGTCTTATTGTGTACTACAAAACCAATGAACCGCAGGATAATGAAAAAGTTATCAACTATATAAAAGAAAACAGTATATCAAATATTCTTTCAAATACAGAGCTTTGGGGCATGGACTTAAGCCAATTAACAGAGCTTATAACAGAAAGCATTGACAAAATACACGCCTGCGGAATTAAGGAGGCATTAAAATGGGCTATGTCTTAATTCATCCCGATGATAATGTTAAGGTAAAGCTTGAAAACGGGCATAAGTATGCCGTAAGAGATATTGCAAACGGTGAAAAAATAATCAAATACGGCTATCCCATCGGTTTGGCAACTGAGGATATTTCCAAGGATGAGCATATACATTCACACAATATGAAAACTGCACTTTCGGGAACGCAGAAATATACATATACTCCCGATTTTAAGTTCCCCGAAGAAGAAAAACCACAAACGATAAAAGCATATATACGCAAAAATGGTGACATAGGCATAAGAAACGATATATGGATAATTCCTACCGTAGGCTGTGTCAATAAAACAGCAGAAAAAATTGCAAGGCTTACAGGTGCATTTGCCTTCACGCACCCTTACGGTTGCAGTCAGCTCGGCGGAGACCACGAGAGAACTCAGAAAATATTGTGCGGACTTATTAAACACCCAAATGCTGGTGGGGTTCTCGTTTTGGGTCTTGGCTGTGAAAACAACAATATAACAGAACTGAAAAAAGTTCTCGGTGAATATGATGAAGAGAGAATTCGTTTTTTAGATGCACAAGATTGTGAGGACGAAATCGCCAAAAGTGTTAAAATAATTGACGAACTTAAATTGATTGCAGAAAAAGACGAAAGAACAGAAGTAACAATAAGCAAATTGAAACTTGGTCTTAAATGCGGTGGCAGTGATGGACTTTCGGGTATCACAGCTAATCCTCTTTGCGGTAGGATTACAAACAGACTTGTTTCTATGGGTGGAACTGCTGTGCTGACTGAAGTTCCCGAAATGTTCGGTGCAGAGCAGATTCTTATGAATCGCTGTATAAACGAAGATATCTTCAATCAAACCGTAAAGCTTATAAACGATTATAAAGAATATTTCATCTCTCACAGTCAGCCTGTTTCGGAAAATCCGTCACCGGGCAACAAAGCAGGTGGAATAACCACTCTTGAAGAAAAATCCCTCGGTTGCGTACAAAAGGGCGGAACCGCACCTGTTGTTGATGTGCTTGACTATGGTGAAACAGTCACAAAGTCAGGCTTAAATCTCTTAAATGGTCCCGGTAATGATTTAGTTGCAATAACAAATCTCACTGCAGTTGGTTGTCATCTTATTCTTTTTACAACCGGTAGAGGTACACCCCTCGGTGCACCCGTACCAACAATTAAAATATCAACTAATTCTGCACTTGCCGAAAATAAAAATCATTGGATAGATTTTGATACACAGAACGGAAATGAAGAAGAACTGTTCAATCTCATATCGGAAATCGCAAACGGAAAAGAAACCAAAAGTGAAGAAAACGACTATCGTGAGATAGCAATTTTTAAAGACGGAGTGATACTATAAATAATTTTACAATTTTTTTAATTTAGAAAAATGTACTGTTGATTTGAAATGCAACGCTACTCCCAAATTGACGAATTGTATCAAATAGCATAGTCTATGCCAAATCAGATACCACTATTGATACAATTTGTGCCAATAGTGGTATCGTTGTTTTACTGCGAAAATCGTAACATTTAAGCCACAGACAAAGCATAAGCGTTGCATTTAGAAAATCACCACTCCCTTAAAAAGAATAATAATTTATAATTAATAAATATTTAAATATAGCATTGAATTATCAGGGCAGATAGCTTTATTTTTTTCGTTCTATTGACAACAAACTTTGCAATTGTTATACTTAAATTACTTGTTAAAACAAAAAAAGAGGTGCTTTATTATGGCAAAAACAGTTCAAGATATCCTTGCTTTTATAAAGGAAAATGATATTAAAATGGTCGATTTTAAAATGGTTGATATCAATGGTCAATATCGCCACGTTACAATTCCTGCAGAAAACTTTTCAGAAGATACAATGAAAAGTGGTATAGGCTTTGACGCATCAAACTATGGCTATGCAGTTGTTGAAAAAAGTGATATGGTGTTTATCCCTGACCCTGATACAGCAGTTGTTGACCCATTCTGTGATATACCAACACTTTCAATGACAGGTAATGCTATGATAATAGACACACCTGAAAACCGTCCTCTTGCACAGTATCCTCGTAACATTATTAAAGCAGCAGTTGAGTATATGAAAAATACTGGCATTGCTGACGAGATGAAAATTTTACCTGAGTTTGAGTTCTATCTTTTCGATGATGTAACTTGGAATGTGGGCGGTCAATATATCGGTGCTTCAGTAGATGCAAAGCAATCATACTGGAATTCAGACGTTGAGGGTCATGGTGTTGTTGTTCCAAAGCAAAAGAACTATCATATTGCAAAACCATTTGACACATCTTATGAATGCCGTAGTGAAATGTGCCTTCTTATGAAAGAAGCAGGAATTGAAATTAACTATCATCACCCTGAAGTTGCTGCTTCTGGTCAATTTGAAATTGAGCCACAGCTCGGTGAAGTAGTACATATGGCAGACGCTTCAATGATGATTAAATACATTATTCATAATACTGCTCTTAAATATGGTAAGAGTGCAACTTTTATGCCAAAGCCAATTTATGGTGAAGCAGGTAGTGGTATGCACGTTCATATGATTCTCTTTAAAGATGGCGAGCCTGTTTTCTCTGATGATAATGGTTATTCACATTTAAGTGAAACAGCTCACTATTTTATGGGTGGTCTTCTTAAGCATATTGGTTCACTTTGTGCTATTACAAACCCAAGTACAAACTCATTTAAACGTCTTGTTCCTGGCTTTGAAGCACCTGTAACAGTTGGTTATGCAACATCAAACAGAAGTGCAGTTATCAGAATTCCTGCATATGCAAAGAGCCCTGATAAGCGCCGTTTTGAGCTTCGTAACCCTGATGCTACATGTAACCCATATTTCTGTTATGCAGCAATTCTTATGGCAGGTCTTGATGGCATTAAGAATAAGATTGACCCTCATGCAAATGGTTGGGGTCCTTATGATATGAACCTTTATAACCTTCCTGAAGAAGAAAAAGCAAAGCTTCAAGGTCTTCCGGTATCTCTTGATGAAGCTCTTGATTGTCTTGAAAAAGACTATGAGTACCTTACAGAAGGTGGAGTATTCCCAGTTGAACTTCTCCAAAACTTCATTAAGGCAAAACGTGCAGAGTGCAGACAACTTGCTGCAATTCCACACCCTGCAGAATTTGATAAGTACTACAATCTTTAATTTAAAGCATAATAAAAAGCCTTTGGACAAAATCCAAAGGCTTTATTATTTCATTTAATCACCAAATAAATGGAATAAGACGATATTTTACTTTTTGCTTATATTCAATATAGCCGTCAAGCTCTTTTTCAAGTAATTCTTCTTCACCTTTAATCCGTTTTGCGATTATAAAAGGGTATGCAAGAAAAATAATAAATGAGTATAATGAGCCTAACACAAGTGGCATAGATAAGAATAAAAGCAATGTAGCGCTATACATTGGATGTCTTATAATACCATAAAGACCAGTATCAATAACCTTTTGATTTTCTTGTACCTTAATTGTACGACTAAGATATGTGTTTTCTCTTAACACCTCTGCATAGAGAAGATATGCTATGACAAATAAAACACTTGCAATAATTACAACTGTTTTAGGCAAGATATACCAACTAAAACGGACACCAAGACCGGCAATAACAAATCCTGCTAAAAACATAAGACCACTAAGCTTAACAACAAGATTTTGCTCTTGTTGTTTTTCTTTTGCATCAAGTCGTGATTTTAAAAGCATTGGATTTTTTACAAGCATTACAAGTCCTGCAATAAACATAGGCACGAATAAGAGTCCCATAAGTAACAAGCCGTTAAAGAAAAATGTGCCTGCAGGTAAAAAGATTAGTAATCCAACTAAAACAACGCCTAATGTAAATTTGATTATTGCACTAAATAATAATTTGAGTGTCATAAAAATCCCTCGGTTATGCATTTTTATCAAGAATAGGGGTGTCAACAAATTCTATAATAGGCTCGCCTTTGATTCCATCACTTTCAAAAACAATAATCTCATTTTCACCAACATTTAAAAGTGAAGCAGGAAGATAAAGTGTAACTTGTGGGCCAATTTCCCAATATCTGCCAAGGTTAAAGCCATTGATTGTAACAAAGCCTTTTGTAAAGTTATCAAGTTTTATAAATGTGTCTTTTGCATCATCAATAGTAAATGTACCTTTATAAAAAGCGGACTTTTCTTTCGGTGTTTTATCACTATAAACTACCTTATCAAGATTATTCATTTCAAGGCAATAAACATCCCAGTCAAAGTGGATTATACTACCAAGAAGGCAACGACCTGCAATGCCTTTTTTACGCATCATTTTTGCACCAAAGATTGCTCTGCCCATATTTTCACAAAGAATAGTAAGTCTGTCGCCCTTTTTAGCATTGATTTGAAGTCCAAGCTTTTCATCATTTACATAAACAATGCCAATAAGGTCGTGATTTATATAAATCTGTGCTCTATCACCAAGGCTTTCAAATGAAAGCGTAGTATCAATATAATCACGATTTAAAATAGTTGTGTATGCAATATAGCCATAGCCCTGACCATTTTTCTCCATACAAAGTGGCACATCGTTATGTTTTTTCTCTGCAAGATTAGAAAGATTATCGAAAATTCCTGCAACCTCAGTTAATTTCACTTTACCGTATGCCTTTTTATCACGATTTGCAGGGATAGATGGTAAATCACAGTCAACATATTTTTTGATTATATCTCTAACTGCATAATATTTTGGTGTAACATCACCACACTCGGTAAGCATTGCATCATAATCGTAGCTCGTAACATCAGGGGCAAATTTTTCATAATGATTTGCACCACTTGTAAAGCCAAAGTTTGTACCACCGATGAACATATACATATTAAGGCTACCACGATTAAGCATATCGTCAACAACCTTAGCATAATCATCAGCAGATGTTGTGTGATGCTTTTCATCACCCCACGCATCAAACCAACCGTTCCACATTTCCATACACATTTTTGGTGCATTAGGGTACAATTCGTCATGGGCTTTGAAGTTTTCTTCAACACGACTACCAAAATTAAGAGTTGTAAAGCAACCTTCAATGCTACCGTCTAAAAGATTCTCTTTAGATGTACCGTCAGATGTGAAAAGTGGAACATCAATGCCACGCTTAATATAGCCATCACGAAGATAAGCAAGATACTTTTTGTCATCTCCATAGTAGCCATATTCATTTTCACATTGCATCATAATAACATTGCCACCATTTGTGCAAAGAAGTGGGCGTACTTCGTCAAAGAGTTTGTCAAGATACTTGTCAAAACGCTCAATATATGCTTTGTTTGAGCAACGGATTTCCATATTTTCGTCTGCCTGAATCCACCAAGGAAGTCCGCCGAACTCCCATTCACTACAAATATATGGACCAGGTCGCACTATTGCCATAAGACCTTCTTCCCCGGCGATTTTAAGGAATTTTGCAATATCAAGATTGTTTGTAAAATCATATTCGTCAGGCTTTTTTTCGTGCATATTCCAAGCACAATAAGTTTCAACACAGTTGCAACCGATTGCACGCAATTTCTTAAAAATATCACGCCATGTGTCAGGCATATTTCTAAAATAGTGAACTGCACCTGAAATGATTTTAATAGGTTCACCATCTTTTATAAATTGATTTCCTTTTACCTCAAAAGTCATTGCTTTGTTCTCCTTGCGGTAACATTAACTTTTAATATTCTTAATTATTCAAACAAGAATTTCTTAAATGTATCGATATATTCTTTTGCTCGAACAGAATTTGTGCTTTCTGCAAAAATACGAAGAAGTGGCTCAGTGCCTGAAAAACGGCAAATAACAAAACCATCCTCAAAATAAACTTTGCAGCCATCTTCATAGTTTACACGGATAATTTCATCTTTAAAGGTTGGCAAAAGCTTATCAACTAATAGAGTTTTTTCTACAACAGGTTTAATTGCTGGGTCAAATCTCATATCATCCTCAACAAGCACAAAAGTACCAAACTCTTTTTTGAGTGTAGTAAGTAATTCAGAAGGAGATTTGCCAGTAACACTAACCATTTCAGCAAAAAGTGATGCAGCATAAACAGAGTCTTTGCCGTGAATATGACCACGCACAGTAAGACCACCTGATGATTCGCCACCAAGCACTGCGTCAACTTCATCAATTTTTGATGAAATATATTTGAATCCAACAGGTACTTCGTAACACTTTTCGCCAAAACTTTCTGCAATTTTATCAAGCATATGTGTTGTAGCAAGATTTCTAACTGCAGGACCTCGCCAACCCTTGTATTTTACAAGATAATAGTAAAGCAAGCATAATATTTCGTTAGCATTGATATAGTTGCCATTGGCATCAATAATACCAAGTCTGTCGCCGTCGCCATCCATAGCAATACCAAAGTCGTATCCACCATTGATAACTTGATTTTTAAGAGTAAAAAGACTTCTTTCAGAAGGTGCAGGCATAACACCACCAAAATAAGCATCTTTATTAATGTTAATTGTGTCAATTGTGCATCTTGCTGTGTGGAATATTACAAGCAAAGGATATGTGCCTGAACCGTGCATTGAGTCAAAAAGCACTCTAAGTCCTCTTTCACGCATAGCATTCATATCAAGAAGCTCAATAATATCATCAAGAAATTTGTTGAAAGGATTTTTAATATATGTAATAAGTCCTTGATTAACTGCAACAGAAAAATCGGTGTACTCAACAGTATCTACTGTGTCAATTAATTCTTCAAGGTGGTTTGTAACCTCAAGTGGAGCATCTCTGCCTTCTTTTACAATAAGTTTAATGCCATTGTAACAAGATGGGTTATGACTTGCAGTAATTTCAATTCCAAAATCAAGACACTTATCTTTTACAGTATGCATAACAAGCGGTGTAGGTACAGAGCGGTCCATAAACCATACATTTATGTTATCGTGAGCAAATACTTCTGCTACCCACTTTGCAGCATTTTCAGATAAAAATCGTCTGTCAAAACCAATAATGATTGTTTTGTCAGTTTTCTTTTCCTCTTGCATTAAAAGACTAATACCTTTTGCAACACGACGTACATTTTCACAAACAAAATCTTCACCGATTATTGCACGCCAACCACCAGTACCAAAAGAAATTTTATTCATAAAATCACCTCAACACTAATTATTCATCAATTCCAAAATATTTAATAAGCATTTCCATTTGCTCATCAGTTATTTCAATAACGCCACCGTGACGCTTTTTCCGTTTGCCTAAATCAAATTTGTCGTCTTCAAGCTTTTCAAAATTGCAAAGAGCAAGGTCATCACACAAAAATGGAGCATAACCCTTATGAGTATGATATTGGTCTGCAATTAAACACCATTTGTTTAAGTGGTGAAGATAATAAACCTCAGGACCCTCAAGTCCAAAGAAATTATCAAATGTATCACAAGGAATTACTTCCCAATTTTCACTTAAAATCTCTGTGGCCCTTTCAATGGAGATTACTTTGTTTGTTTCATCCTTCGAAAAACGATAGTAAAAACCATTATCCCAAACAATGTTTGTGTCAATAATATCAGTTTTTGCATCAATAAACTTAAAAGCAGGGGAGAATTCTTTAAAATCGTTTGTAAAAGAACCATAAATTCTTTGCTTGTGGTGTAATTGACCTTTTTCTTTCACACAAGAAGCCCAAAAAACAAACCACATATTTTTTTCTTTACAGAAGATTGCTTCAGGTGCCCAAACACAACCTGCACCTTTTATTCCAACCTCAATAAGACGCTCTTCAGACCAGTTAATTAAGTTTTCACTTTCCCATACAAGTAAAGAGCGACTACCCTTGTGAGAGAAGTTGTACCAGTTACCACTAGTTGTAAGCAAATCAGTTGCAATAATAAAATATTTCTTCAAATTATCGTCATAGACAATAAAAGGGTCACGAATACCTTTTGTTCCAAGCTTTGACGAGATAACAGGCTCATCACTGCCAATATCTGTCCAGTGAAGACCATCACGGCTGACAGAAAACCATATGTATTCTTTATCTTCGTTAGTTTCTGTAAAATGAGTAAATAAATATGCCATAGCCTTGCCTCCGTTAAAACTGGAAGTTTGGGACTTGAGGTTCAAGTCCCCAAATAAAAGAATATATCAAGTATAAAAGTACCAATTGTATTTTTGGTGCGGACGATGGGACTTGACCGTTTGCAAGGCAAAGCCTTGCATCCTACACACTCGGCTAAACGCCTCGTGCCTTTTGCCTAAAAATGATTCACCGAATCATTTTCTTAACGGCAAAACCCAAGGGTTCAAGTCCTAAAACAAAATAATAAAAAAAAGAATAAAAATCGGTATAAAAGTACCAATTGTATTTTTGGTGCGGACGATGGGACTTGAACCCACAAGGAAGCAATATCCACAGGAGTCTGAGACCTGCGCGTCTGCCAATTCCGCCACGTCCGCATATGAAATTTACTTGTTTATATTATCATTTTACCCCTAAAAAGTCAATGTTAAGGGGATATATATTATTGCATTAAAAATGGCTTTGTGTTACAATTTTTGTGGGAGATGATATTATGCAAAATGAATACTTAAATGAACAAAAATATCAACAAACTAAAAAGAAAATTTCAATGGCTTCTATAATTATTTTAGTCGTAGGTATTTTGCTTGGTTTGACTCTTATTGTTGTTGGTGCTGTAAGAATGAGTGCAGTTGACAAAAAATATGAATTGGAAGAGTTAACAAGACCAACAGCTAAAAGTGTTGAAGAAATTGAAACTGAAATTGATGCTTTGAATGATGAACTTGTAACACTTAAAGCACAAAAAAGCAGTGAATTTGATAAAAATGGTTTTTCTGAAAAATATTATGAGCTTGAAAATAAAATAAATAAAAAGAATAACCAAATTAGTGATTTGAAGTCTGAAAAATGGAAAATAGAAAACGAGTTTGGTGATTACAATACAGAATATAACGACACAAAGAAGTCGATTGAAAAATCAAAGAACATTCCATTTATTATCTTTGGTGTATTTATAATTATTGCAGCTGTTATGTATTCAGCAATTGTAATGTTTATTGCAAAACGTCGTGAGATTATGGCATTTACGGTACAACAAACAATGCCGATTGTGCAAGAAGGAGCAGAAAAGTTTGCTCCAACAATGGGCACAGTTGCAAAAGAGGTTGCAAAGGGCATTAAAGAAGGCATAAACGAAGCTGACAATAACCAATAAAAAAACTAACAAAAAAGAGTGAGTTGTTACTCACTCTTTTTTATGTCTAAAATGTGTCTTTTTAAGCAAAAGCATAATTGCAGGAATTAAAACAAGTTGCAAGATTATTCCAGGTATAGCGTTTAAAATAGATGCAGTAATAAATGCAGTTAAAGTAAAGCCCTTGCTTTGAATTCCTAAAAGAATAATTTGTGCAACGCCCCAAACTAATCTGCCACTAATCATAGCAATTATCATTGATTTGTAAAGCGATTTAATGCAATGCCACTTTGATTTTGAGAATACAAAGCCTATAACAAAGCCATAAGTCCCAAGCTCAAATGCCATTGCAATAGCAGTAGGGTAGAGCATAGGCATTGAAAATAGCATTGACCTCATAATTGGGGCAATAAGTCCAACTAAAAGACCGTATTGAGGACCACAAACAAGTCCACAAAGCATAACAGGGAAGTGCATTGGCAAAAGCATATTGCCGATTTCCTTAATTTGTCCCGTTAAAAAGGGAAGTACAAGGCAAAGAGATAAAAACATTGCAGACAAAGCAATATTCTGTATTTTTTTATTTTTCATAGTTTATTTTCCAAATTCCTTTGATGCTTGCTTTAAAAGTTTTCTAATTTCAAGGTGTTGTGGACAAGATTTTTCACACTTGCCACATTGAATACAGTCAGATGCTTTACCCTTGCCTGCAGTATGAACTTCCTTGTAGTAGTATGTAGAATTCCAATCTTTGAATTGCTTTTTTGCATTAAGGCAAGCAAAAATTTCAGGGATAGGAATATTTGCAGGACAACCGTCAACACAATATCTGCAAGCAGTACAAGGAATAAGATTTTCACCCTTAATTATGTTGCAAACCTTGCTAACTGCCTCAAGTTCTTTTTCATTAAGTGGCTCAAAGTCTTTCATAAAACTGATGTTATCATTCATTTGAGCCATATCACTCATACCTGAAAGCACCATAAATACACCCTCAAAGCTTGCTGCAAATCTGATTGCATAGCTTGCAGGGGAGTTATCGCCTAATTCTTTATAAATGGCCTTTGCTTCGTCAGGAATATTAACGAGGCTACCACCCTTAACAGGCTCCATAACTATAACAGGCTTGTTGAATTTACGACAAACCTCATAGCATTTTCTACCCTCAACACCCTCATCTTCATAATCAAGGTAGTTGAATTGAATTTGAACAACCTCAACTTGTGGATATTCTGTAAGAATTTGCTCAAGGACTGTTGCTTTATCGTGGAATGAAATACCAAGATGCTTAATCTTGCCCTCTGCCTTTAATTCAAGAGCAGTTTCATAAGCACGGCACTTTTTATATTTTTCAAAGTTAGAAGCGTTTTGAGCGTGCATTAAATAAAAGTCAAAGTATTCAACACCACAAAGTTTTAATTGCTTGTTAAAGAATGGTCTAATATCCTCTTGCTTTTTGAAAAAGCCCTCTGAAAGCTTGTCAACAAGTACAAAGCTCTCTCTTGGATAACGACTTGTAAGGCATTTTTTAACGGTGCTCTCACTTCTCATTTCCATATATCCGTGAGCAGTGTCAAAATAGTTAAAGCCTGCATCCATAAAAGCATCAACCATCTCACAAACCTGCTTGTTGTCAATAAGTGGACCTTTTCTTGGAAAACGCATACACCCAAAGCCAAAATTCTTTTTTACATTTTCAAAAGTAGCCATAACGCACCTCGCTTTGTTTGATAAAACAATTATATAATCATTACCACCATTTGTGCAATAAAAAAATTAAAAAAACACTAAAAAGTTGCTTTTTTACCAATAACTTGTAAAAAAAGAGGAGAGCTTGCACTCTCCTCTAAATTTATGTGTTTATGAAATTATAATTTCATTGCAACATCCCAAGCGCCCCAGATAACTGTACGAAGATTACCGACTTTGTTAGCGTCACCGATAATATGTACTTTCTTGCTCTTTTCTGCGATTGGTGCTGGTTTGTAACCAACTGAAAGAATAACTGTATCAGCAGGAATGTCGATTGTGTTACCGTCTTTAGTTGCGATTGTAACACCATTGTCACGGATTTCTGTTGTTCTGCTTTCAAGATAAACAGGAACTTTGTTTGTCTTGAAGAAATCACGAAGATAACTTGTGTTAGCAAGTGCAACACCAGGAGTTGTAACAAGGTCATCCTGCATTTCAACGATTACAGGTTTCTTGCCCTGAAGGTAAAGCTCATAAGCGATTTCACAACCTGTGAGACCACCGCCAACAACTACAACATTGTCGCCTGCAAGTGAGTTATCAAGAAGAAAATCAACTGCTTCAATTGCTTTTTCTGCACCCTTAACAGGAATCTTGTTAGCAACCGCACCGGTAGCAACGATAACTTCGTCAGCATCAAGTGCCGAGATATCTTTAACTTCTGTATTCATATGAACTGTGATTGCATCATAACGAGCGATTTCACGATTATACCATGCAATAAGGTCACGGTCTTTTTCTTTATATGATGGAGCTGCAGCAGCAATAAATACACCACCAAGTTTGTCACTCTTTTCATAAAGGTCAACTGTGTGGCCACGCTGTGCACAAACCATAGCAGCTTCCATACCACCGATACCGCCACCGATAACTGCGATTTTCTTCTGTTTCTTAGCAGGTTCAATCTTATATTTCTTTGACTGCATTGTTTTAGGGTTAATAGCACAACGAGAAAGACCCATTGTATCAAGAAGGTCTTGTGTATTTGCGTGGCCCTTTGATGATGAGATGTTGAAGCAACCTGCGTGACAGCAAATACAAGGCTTAATATCTTCAAGTCTGTCTTCAATAATCTTTGTAATCCATTCAGGGTCTGCAAGGAACTGACGAGCAACGCCAACACCGTCAATTTTGCCCTCTGCAATAGCCTGTGCACCTACATCAGGTTCCATTCTACCTGCACAAACAACAGGAATATCAACGAACTTTTTAATGTGTGCAACATCTTCAAGATTACAGTTCTGTGGCATATACATTGGTGGGTGACACCAATACCAAGAGTCGTATGTACCGTTATCAGCATTAAGCATATCATAACCTGCGTCTTGCAAGTATTTAGCAGCCTTTTCTGATTCTTCCATATCACGACCAACTTCTTTGTAGTCTTCGCCAGGCATTGCACCTTCGCAGAAGCCTTTCATTTTTGATACAGCAGAATAACGAAGTGATACAGGATAGTCGTCACCACAAGCACCCTTGATAGCTTTAACAACTTCAACTGCAAAGCGGTATCTGTTTTCAAAACTGCCACCGTATTCGTCAGTACGCTTGTTGAAGAACTCAATTGCGAACTGGTCAAGAAGGTAACCCTCGTGAACAGCGTGAACTTCAACACCGTCAACACCTGCATCACGGCAGAGTTTTGCAGTTTTTGCGAATGCTTCAATAATTTCGTGAATCTGTTCTTTTGTCATTTCAGGACAGATAATATCGTGAGCCCAACGGTTTGGTTGTGGGCTTGGAGCTGCTAATTCGTGGTTTGTATCAAGAACAGGCTTAATAAGAGCACGAGTAAATTTATTTCTGTGAAGTGGTGCTACAAGTTCTGTAATAGCCCAGCTTCTACCCATACCTGCAGTCAACTGAATGAACAACTTTGCACCTGTTTTATGGATTTCGTCCATAAACTCTTTAAGTTCTTCAAACATTTTTGGATTTTGCCAAAGCCACTTGCCCCAGAATGTATCACGAAGTGGTGCAATACCAGGGATAATAAGACCAACATTGTTGTTAGCTCTTTCAATGAAAAGTTTAGCTGCTTCCTTGTCAAAATGGCAACCGCCAAGCTCAAACCAACCAAAAAGTGATGTACCACCCATAGGGCACATTACGATTCTGTTTTTGATTTCAACGTTACCGATTTTCCAAGGAGTAAACAATGCTTCATACTTTTGGTCCATCAAAAAACACATCCTTTTTGTTGCCATTTAAGGCATAATTTCATACATAATAAGTATATAAAAATAAAAAGTTTATGTCAAGGAAATTTCGTTAAAATAATAACAAAAGGACCGTTCTTCATCAGAACAGTCCCGTTGTGTTTAATAGTAAAAGTATTTATAAAAAATTGGGTAAACATTTAAGAATTGTGCAAGAGTTGTTCTTTTGCTTGTAGCAGGGTCATTAATAATAAAATTAGATGTTGAAAGAGTATCTCCACCGTTATAACCAACAATAACAACCCAGTGTTGAGTACCATTAGATTTTTTTGCACCAATAAGCACAGGCTTGCCACTTTGCAGAATGTCATAAATATTTTTTAAATAATTAGTTTTGCTTGTAACCGGAGTATAGTGGCTTGGCCAATAAACATTACCACTTGAAGAGTAAGAAAGCCTCTTTGACATAGTATCAGGATAAATAGTAGTGCCCGTGCGATAAGATTCCATCATAGCAATGCCAGTAGTAACACAACCGATTTGACCGATAGTCTTACCTGACGAGCCTATTTTTACATTAGCCCAACGAGAGTCTGTCTGCTTAAAATCAGGTACATTAAGTTTGATATAAGGATATGAATTTTGAGTCGAGGTGCTTAAATATTGACTACTAACATAACCTATCTTTGTACCGTGATAAAGAATTTTACTCCAACCATTTATAGTTGATAAAACAAGTACCGTTTCACCCTTTGCCAGTGTGCCAACTTTGGCATAAGATACACCTGCACCACTTCTGACATTTAATGAACCCCATTGTACTTTTACTGTAGCAGGGGAGCTACTAACAGATTTAATATAGTTTGAATGGCAATATCCATAAACTCCCTTGCCATATTCTACATACCACCAAGAGCCACTTTTTGAAATAAGAGTAACAAAACTGTTTTTGCCTAAAGTAGCTTTAACAGATGAGCTTGTACTCGCATTACTTCTTACATTTAAATAACCACTTGATATATTAACAGTACCTGCCACAGAGGTATTTGAAGCAGCACTGGTCTTTATAGGAACCATAAAAATTCCCACCGCAATAATCATTGATAAGAGAATAGATAATAACTTTTTCATATTCCACCTTTCTGCATATATGCATATATATTATAGCAGAGGAGTGGGGGTATAGGAATACTCCAAATAATGTAAAAAGCAGCCAAGCCGAAGCTTGACTGCTTTATATAATACAGATTATGAATGGTCGTGTTCAGAGCAAGTTACTGTTGCGGTGCCATCATTGTGAATGGTGATATTGTATTTACCACCTGATGGGCAGGTTGGAAGTTTTCCATCTTTAAACATTTCTGCAATATCACTTTGAGAAGGAACTTCATCGTATGCAAGATAATAGTTGCGTACATTAGCTTGAATATTATCTATATTATTCCAGCAAGTGTTTTCTTTTATATTTTCTTCAGCATCTTCATAAAGCTCTTGTAATGTCTTTAACTCTCTGCCTTCTGCAATTTCGTTGTATTTTTCTTCAAAATCAATTTCTTCATCAAAGCCAGAGAAAGTTGCTTTAATTGTGATTGTGCCTTCGTGGTTATAGTATGAGCCATCGTCATAGTCCCAACTATAATCGTTGTCAATTGTGTATTCAAAGTATGTGATGTAGCCACCGTCCATACCAATCTTGAATTCAATGAATTTATCTTCTTTGTCTGCTTCGTCTTCAAAGTATTCAATGCTGTCTTCAAGACCTTCAATAAATTCTTCACCGTATTCAGTGCTTAAGAAGTTTTCAAGATTTTTATTATCTTCAACATATTCAAGGAATTCTCTTAAAAGTTCTTCCATATTAACTGTTACATCATAATAAGTAACACCGTCTTTTGAATCAGTTTTCTTCAAAGAGATAGAATCTTTGCTAATTTTTGTAAGGAATCCTGTTAAAGATTTTTCAAGGTCTTTGTATTCAGGAATATCTTCAATATCAAGGTCGTCAAGCTCATCACTGATGAATTCTCTAAACCAGTTGTCATAAATATCTTGTGGAACTTTTTCGTTAAACTTGCCGTCAACAACAAGAGTATCAACCCAACCTGTTGCTTGGTCAATTGTAAGACCATAATATCTGTCAAGGTCTTTTTCAAATGTTTTTAAATCATAGCCAAAGAAGTCAGCGATTTCACTTTTGTTTTCTTTAGCATAAGTATAGATATTTGGAGTGTTGAATGTAATAGCCCATTTTTTCTCAGCCCCATCGTCAAATAAATCCATTGGCACAATTGTTTGACCATTGTTAGAGACCATTTGGAACTCGTTCTCGTAGGTGCCATAACGGTCATCATCGTCAGTATATTCAAAGTCAAAGTAGTAGCTTGTACTTGCAAAGTCTTGACCAAGTGCAATAGCACCGTCAATCTTTGTAGTTTCTATTCCGTAATAATCTTGATAAGTATAGCCGTCTTTATAATATTCACCTGAATAACTGTCATAAGAATATTTTATATCACGACTGTCAACATGATAATCATTTACATATTCTACAGAAAAATTAAAACTGCCTGAATCTATAAAAGATTTTTTGAGAGCATTTGCAAGTTTAACTGAAGGCTTGTTAAGTACAACAGCAGTAGCGATACCTGAAGTGCCAATAACAAGAGCAAGAATAACAGCAATAACTGCAAAAATGAGCTTCTTAGCAGATTTCTTTTTCTTTGGTGCTTCAACAGGTGCAGGAGCAAAACCATTTGCTACAGGCATAGTAGGAGCAACAGGTGCAACAGGCTCTACGGGTGTTGCAGGTGCTACTGGAGTAGCCACTTCAAATTTATTTCCGCAAACGCCACAGAATTTAGCACCGTCTGGCACTTGTGCATTACATTTTGGACAAATCATAAAAAATCCCCCTAATTTTTTAGTAATTTTATTATACTACTTATTGTGTAAAAGTCAATAAATGAGAAATTCCGTAACTTTTTTGTGAATTTTGGACTTATAAAAAAACATCTAAAAGTATGAGATAATTGACACAAATATATGTTTATGTTAAAATATTTACGTATTTTTGCTTGGAGGATATACTCGAATGAATATTTATCAAACAGTCTATGACATTAACAAATCTCACCTTGAAAAAAGAGCTATGTCAATTACTATGGATAATGGGGACAAGCGTCTTTATACTTATGGTGATATGTTCACAAAAGTTCAAGAATATGCTGAAATTCTTGTAAATGCAGGTATTAAAGCAGGGGATAGAGTTGCAATTGCATCTGAAAGTTGCCCTGAATGGACAATTGCATTTTTAGCAATCTGTAAGTTGAATTGTACTGCTGCTTTACTTGATGCTTCTTTAACAAAGGCAGAAATTGACGAGCTTCTTGTTCGTTCTGATGTTCGTGCAGCATTTTTATCACCAAAAACTGTTGACAAATTTGAAAACGATTTTAGTGCTTACAAATACCCAGTATTTAATATTCTTGATTGCTCAAGATTTGAAAAATCTTGTGAAAAGATAGAACTTCCTGCTACTGAAGATGGCGATGAGGCACTTGCTTGTATTATTTTCTCATCAGGTACAACTCGTAAATCAGCAGGTATAATGCACTATCACGAAAGCCTTATTAAGACAACACAAATGACAATTAATATTCAAGAGCTTAAGAGTACAGATAGATTTTTGTCAATTCTTCCAAACAGCCATATTTATGGTCTTATTTGCCTTGTTTTAGGTCCGACTCTTACAGGTGGCGATGTTCACTTTATTGAATCAATTGCAGCAGAGCAAATCTTGGGTGCTTTTGCAGAGTATCATCCAACAATTCTTCCTGCAGTTCCAAAGGTTTATGAGCTTTTCAGAAGTGCAGTTCTTCGTAAGATTAATTCTAAAAAAGTAACACAGGTTATGTTTGAAAAATTCTTTCCTATTTGCTATGAACAAAGAAGAAAGAATGGCTCATTGCTTGGTAAAAAGATTTTCAAAACAATTCACGAGGGCTTTGGTGGTAACCTTAGAGTTATGTGCTCTGCAGGTGCTCCAATCAGCAAAGAGGTTGCAGATTTCTACTACGGCGTAGGCTTTGATATGATTATCACTTATGGCGCAACAGAAACTAATATTCCAACAATTGGTAATATGCCTGGCAGACTTCAAACAGACTCTTGTGGTGTTCCATATCCTGTTATTGATGTTAAAATGGCTGACAATGGAGAATTCCTTATTAAATCACCATATATGATGAAGGGTTATTTCAGAGATGAAGAAGGAACAAAGGCTGCGTTTACCGAAGATGGTTGGTTTAAATCAGGGGATATAGGCTTTATTGATGATAAGGGCTACATACATATTACAGGTCGTTCAAAGGAAAATATTGTTCTTGCAACAGGTAAAAAGATTACTCCAGATGATATTGAAGAAAAATATCTTGGCATTTCAGGCGCAAAAGAGATGGTAATCTGTGGCGTGCCTGTTGAGGATAATGACTATGACGAGGTTCATATGTTTGTTGTTCCCGAATTTGCAGATTTAAAAGAAAAAATCGAAGAGCAAATCAGAGAAAAAGGAGCAGACCTTGTTCAATATATGAAGGTTGCAAAGGTTCACTTTGTTAATGAAATTCCAAGAACATCAGGACTTGGCAAGCCAAAACGTTATCTTCTTAAAAAGCTTGCTCTTGAAGAAAGAGAAAATGGTGCAACAGAAGAACTTGTTGACAATACAAATGACCAAGCAGAAGAAACAACATATTCAAAGATTACAAAGCTTATTGCAAAGGCTGCCTCTACTTCATTGGGTAACATTAAGCCTGAAACTGCAATTTTCAATGACTTTGCTATTGATTCATTAAGCACCGTTGATTTAGCACTTGAAATTGAAGATGTTTATGGTGTAAATGTTGAAAGCCTTTTCTCAAAAACTCTTACAGTAGCAGAGCTTGTAAATGCTATTGAAAGTGGCAACATTAAGGCATCATCAGTTGAAACTGAAGATGATAGAGTTTATCCACAAGAAAAGACAGATAAGGACTATCGTGCATATAACCTTGTTAAGAACACTATTACAAAGTTCCACAAGGTTAAGGTTGGGGGAGCAGAAAATATCCCAACAGAAAAGGGCTATATTATTTGTGCAAACCACGTTTCAAAGCTTGACTATATGTATATTTCAGAGGCATTGCCAAAGGACAAATTCCAAAAGCTTTGCTGTATGGCAAAGAAAGAGCTTTTCAGAAATGACCCATTTAGCCGTCAACTTGTAAAATCAACAGGTATGGTACCGGTTGACCGTGGTGGCATTAACAACTCAAAGTCAATGAAAGCACTTAGCGATAAGCTTAATGAAAATTGGGGTGTTGTAATTCACCCAGAGGGCACAAGAAGTACAGATGGTATTTTCCGTGAAATGAAGAACGGTGCATCTGTTCTTGCTATTGAGGCAAATGCACCAATCGTACCTTGTTATGTAAACGGTGCACTTGAAGCTTGTCCAAAGAATACAAAGCTTATTAAATTCTATGACTGGGAAAACAAAAAGAAATTCCAAATTGATGTTGTATTTGGCACACCAATTTACCCAGACGGAAAAACAACTGACGAGTTAACTTTAGAAGTACAAAATGCAATTCTTGAACTTCAAAAGAAATTCAAATAAGTAAAAAACAAAAAGGCAGTTCGTTTTGAACTGCCTTTTAAATTGACTTTTTATTTTTTTAGTGATATATTTGAACTAAGGTCAGTAAAAAAACATAATGGGACGAACACAAAAGAACTGTCCCCTTGTGTTTAAAACGATAAAAATTCAAACTTGGATAGATTGAAGCATATGAACGAATTTTTTGTAAATCAAACATATATACCAAGCCACTATTATTTTGTAGATGGATTTGTTTTTAAATCTATTGATGAGCCTGCAAATATTTTTGATGCAATTGTTATTAGAAATCCTAATAATGCAGATTGTGTTGCACCAAAAGTTGGCTTTTCACAAAAAACGTTAGAGGAACATATTGAGTATATTAACAATAACAACATTGAAAAAGCTCTTGTTATTGCAGAAGATATAAGTTTTTTATCTCAATGTCCAACATTAAAATATCTTCAAATTATCCCTGCAAAAACTGCAAAAGTTGGTTTTGATTACTCTCCTTTATATACTGTTAAAAATTTCGATTTTCTAGCTTGTGATACTGTATATGGTCCTTTACAAGAAGTAAAGCAGACAACAATTGATTATTCCAATTTTGATACAGTAAAAGAATTGCGTATAACTGGAAAAGGTCAACTTAACAGTAATAAGATTAAGAGTATTAAATCATTAAATGCCTGCCAAAATCAAAGCAAAAATATTAAAGAGTATTTTAATGGCGAAACATTAGAAAAAATCACACTATTACAATGTAAAATAGAAACACTGGTAGGCATCGAAAATGCGGTGAATCTTAAAGAAATTGTTTTATCAAATAATCGTTCTTTATACGATATTTCAAATGTTGTTTTATTAAAGAATCTAAAATCTTTAGTAATTGAAAATTGCTCTAAAATTACAGATTTTTCATTTTTAGGAAATTTGACAAATCTTGAATATCTTGAACTTTTGGGAAATAACGACTTGCCTAATTTGAGATTCCTAAATAATATGAAAAAATTAAAAACTTTTAATTTTAGTATGAATGTTGTTGACGGTGATTTATCAAACTGTTTAAATATCCCATATGTGTATTGTATTAAAGGGAAAAAGCATTATAATTTAAAAAACAAAGACCTTCCAAAAAGGTGCACAAAATAAAGTGCACAGGGGACGGTTCTCTGTGTTCGACAACTTAATACTTTAACAAAGCAAGGGTGAGTTTGAAACTCACCCTTGTTTTTTTATTTTTCAATCTCTGCAACCTTTGTGTTTATATCAATAATTCTTTGATAAATCTCATCACTAAATTTGCGTTTTCTCTCATAGGTATAAAGTCCGTTTTGCTCTTGCTCAATATCATAAAGTTGAGTATAGCAGAAGCCAAACATCTTATAGTTTGAGAGAATAACATCTGTAAGACCAACATATCTGTCAGCAAATTCTTCAGGAGTTTTAACATCTTCACCATAACCCCAAGACTTGATTGACTGGTCGCTAACCCATTTAATTCCACCGTATTCACTGATAAATACAGGCTCACCTTTATATTCTTGTCTGCCTTTGTTTTCAACAAGCACATGCTGATAAAGATAATCCTCTGTCATAAAACGGTCATAGTTTTTCTTGAAGAAATCAACATCATAGCTGTAATCGTGTAAGTCAAAAATATCAGTTTTAACATGGAAATTACCACTTGTATCAATACAAGGACGAGTTCTGTCAACTGCCTTTGTGTAATCATAAACAGTTGCAAGCAATGGGTCATATTGAGGTCTGCCCTTGTAATTCCAAGTTTCATTAAATGGACACCAACCAATAATAGCAGGGTGGTTAAAATCACGAGAAATTGCTTCGCCCCATTCGTTTAAGAAAACATCAACGCTCTTTGGATTTGAATAGTCGAGTCCCCAGTTAGCGTATTCACCCCAAACAATATAGCCTAACTTATCACAGAAATATAAAAATCTTGGGTCGAAAACCTTTTGGTGAAGTCTTGCACCGTTAAAACCAAGAGCCATTGAAAGTTTAATATCGTTAATAAGAGCATCGTCATCAGGTGCAGTATAAATACCGTCTTTATAGAAGCCTTGGTCAAGTACAAGTCTTTGGAAAATACTCTTTTCGTTGATTAAGAATTTATAACCCTCAAGACGCACATTACGAAGACCAAAATAAGATGTGATTTCGTCATCACCAAATGTGATTTTTAAATCATAAAGAGCAGGTGAGCCGATTTCCCAAAGGTGAGTTTCATCTAAGTCGATTTTCATTACTTCGTTGCCACAAGCATTGTCAAATTCTTCCTTGCCAACGCTTTTGCCATCAAAAAATGCTTCACAAGTAAGCTTTCCTTTGCCTTTAAGATTAAAGTCAATAGTAACACTACCTCTTTTGTGGTCAGGGTAGACTTTAAAGTTTTGTACATAGTTTTCAGGCACATATTCAAGATAAACTGATTGCCAAATACCGGTTGTACGAGTGTAATCACAAGCGTGGCTCTTTTTCCACTCACTTTGCTTTCCACGAATGACAAAAGGATTTTTAACATTGTCTTCACAGAGAACAAAAATCTCGTTTGCACCGTCAACACAAAGGTCAGTAATGTCAAATCTGAATGATGTGTAACCACCCTTGTGTCTGCCTGCACATTTACCGTTTACAAGAACAGTTGTTAAATGGTCTGCAGCACCAAAGCACAAGAAAATACGCTTGTTAGTTTTCTTTATTTGAATAGTTTTCTTGTACCATACCATATTGATAAAATCTTTGTATTCAATGCCTGAAAGCTTGCTCTCAACACAAAAAGGTACATTGATTTTATATGGATAACTATTGTTTTCTCTAATTTCTAATGCTTTTTTCTCATCATTTGAAAATTTAAAGTTTGGCTTAGCCTTTTGAAAACCAAAATCCCATTGGCCATTAAGCATTTCAAAATTGGCTCTTTCAAATATTGGATTTGGATGTGTTGAATATGCCATATTATTCACCTATAACAGTTAAAATACTGTCCTTTTTAATTGTTATTTCATTAAGACTTGCACCGTCATAAACAGTTTTAAGCTGTTCTTCTTGACAAGATTTAATAATAGTCATTTTGTTAAAATCATTATCAAGGCTTATGCTTGTTTCTTCGCCCTCGTTGACAATGACAGTAACGAACTTGTTTTCAGGTGTTTTAAAGCTGAAAATATTTAAGCAGTTGCTTTCGTCAGGGAAAAAGCCATTATCAAGAGCAACAGAGCCAATTGGTATATATTTTGAAAAATGAGCAAAGCCATAATATCTCATTGCCACATACCATTCTTCAAAGTTGTTAGTTGCAGTAATTGTAGCGTCAGAATAGTCAAAGCCATCTTCTTTTATGCTATATTGATTAACCGCAACCCAAGATGTCCAGCTTTCTGCCCCTGCATAGATTAAATCTTGACCGATAATTCTTGCAGTGATTAAAGCACCTTTAAAATTCTTTGTATGACTCTTGTTAGGCAACTCGCACCATTCACTCATATCAAATCTAAATTCAGGGTGAGCGTTGACAAATTCCTTTTTAAACTCAACTCGTTTTTGAGGGTCGTTGTCGTCGTGATATGAGTGATATGCAAAGATAGGCATAACGCTCATAATTAATTCGTCTTTTATAATTGCATCAAGATATTCCTTTGTTAAGCCAAACATCTCGCCACTTTCAGGACCATAAAGCTTTACATTCATATTTCGCTTAATAATTTCTTCTGCAAAAATATGTAAAACTTCAACTAATTCTTCAGTTTCGTAGTGGCAGCCCTCTTGCCAAACGTATGAGCCACCCCATTTCCATTGAGGCTCATTAATAGGGCTAATATATTTAACAGGAAAACCCTCGTCAATTAAGTGCTGAGTAACGGTGAGAAAATAGTCTGCAAATTTTTTGTAATTCATTTTAGGAATATTACAGGTATGCATCAAAAGTCCACCGGAAGCTTGTCCCGTTGCAGTTTGAGACCAGTGAGGGGAGTTGGCAAAAAGAATAAGAGTATCAATGTTTCCTTTGTCAAGACAACGCTTCATCATTTTTATTGCAGTTTCGTCAAGAGAAAAGTCGTAGTAGCCTTCTTCCTTTTCTTTGTCAAAAAGATACATACTTTCCGTTCTTCTCCAAGGATTAGCAACACGACAATTTTCTTCGTCTGTGCCACCACCAAGATTATAACGATAAATGTTTAATTTAAGACCTGAATCACCATATAAAAGCTCGGCAATTTCTTCTTGTGTTTTTTCGTCTTTACAGTATTGACTCCACCAACAAGCAGATGTGCCAAAGCCCTTTAAAATTTGTAATTCTTTAGCATTTTTTAAATTAATTAGCATAAATTTCACCCCAACAATACTATCTTAATTCTATTATAGTTTTAATAAAAAATCAATAAAAAAGCCCTATTATGTTGAATAATAGGGCGAATTTTTTAAATTTTTATTTTGTAATGTCAAGATACATTTCCTCAACAACTTTTTGGAATCGTTGAGCTTCTCGCTTTAACTCACGAGATGTGTTTTTTTCTAAATGAAGTGGAGTAGGAACACCAATTTTAACTTTAAGCTGTTTCCATAAAAATGGCTTATAAACACCGTTAATGGCAACAGGCAAAACCTTAACATTTGCTAAGTTTGCAAGCATAACAAAGCCTGCTTTAAACTCGTCAACTGCTTTTTCTTTAATTGTTGTGCCTTCAGGGAAAATAATAACAGAAACGCCATTTTCAAGTTTTTCTTTGCATTGATAAAGCCAATCTCTTGAAGCAACATCTCTGCGAACAGGAATACAGTCGCAACCTTGAACAACAGCTTTAAAGTGTTTTCTTTCCATCAAATCTGCTGCCATAAGTGAGCATACCCTTTTATTTTTGAAAACATAACGAAGAACAGGGCCGTCGCAGTTTGAAAGTTTAAAAGGCAACATTCTTGAATGGTTGCAAATAATAACACAAGGCTCTTTGAGAATACGAGCTTGAACTTTTTTATCCTCATAACTTATTTTTGGATTAAAAAGTATTTTGCCAAGCACCATAAGAAGTGTTAATCTGCCTCTTGATTTCTTTTCGTTGTTTGACATTTAATCACCTAAAAAATTAAAACTTAGTTATAGTACAAATTATCGCTCTTTTTATATGGCTCATAAGTAACATTAAGACCTAATTTTCTGAGAACTTCTTTATCTGTTGCAGAAAGTACAACAGTAGCGTGAGCATCGCAGCCTTTAAGTCCTTTTATTGCTTCAAGAGCACGTTTTGCTAAAGGATTCATAGTGGCACAAATTGAAAGTGCAACGAGAATTTCGTCAGGATGAAGACTTGTGTCTCTCTCGTGCATAAGAATTTTAAGCTCTTTGATAGGTTCAAAAACAGTAGGAGAGATGAGCAAAATTTCATCGTCAATATCAGCAATAGCCTTAAGAGCATTAAGAAGCATAGCAGAAGATGAGCTTAAAAGGTCAGATGCCTTACCGGTAATAATTCTGCCATCATAAAGTTCAATTGCAGTAACAGGGGCATCAGTTTTTTCAGAAAGCTCAAGTGCTGCTGAAATAACAGGTCTGTCCGAGTTTGAAATGTTAAGTTGCTTCATAATAAGCTCAATTTTGAAAAGTTCTTCTGAAACCTTCTTGTTGTTTTTTTGTTGAACAAGATAGTTACAATAACGACGAAGGATTTCCTTTTTTGAAGCAGAGCACACAACATCATTATCAATAATGCAGTTACCTGCCATATTAACACCCATATCAGTAGGTGATTTATATGGAGATTCACCGTAGATTTTTTCAAAAATTGTATTAAGAACAGGGAAGTTTTCAACATCTCTGTTATAGTTAACAGTTGTTTCGCCGTAAGCTTCAAGATGGAACGGGTCAATCATATTAACATCTTTAAGGTCAGCAGTAGCAGCTTCATAAGCAAGGTTAACAGGGTGTTTTAAAGGTAAATTCCAAATAGGGAAGGTTTCAAATTTAGCATAGCCTGCTTTGATACCACGTTTATGCTCGTGATAAAGCTGTGAAAGACAAACTGCCATTTTACCACTGCCAGGACCAGGTGCAGTAATAACAACAAGTGAGTGTGTTGTTTCAATATAATCGTTTTTGCCATAACCATTATCGCTTACGATAAGTTGAACGTCGAGAGGATAGTTAGCGATAGGGTAGTGTCTGTATACATTTATGCCAAGGCTTTTAAGCTTTTCTTCAAAAACAATAGCAGCAGGTTGATTTGCAAACTGTGTAAGAACAACACCACCAACATAAAGACCAAAATCGTGATAAATGTCAATAAGACGAAGCACGTCAAGGTCATATGTAATACCAAGGTCGCTTCTGATTTTGTTTTTTTCAATATCTTTTGCACAAATAGCAATAATTATTTCTGCATCATCCTTAAGTTGAAGAAGCATATTCATTTTACTGTCAGGCTTAAAGCCGGGAAGAACACGAGCAGCATGATAGTCGTCAAAAATCTTGCCACCAAATTCCAAATAAAGCTTGCCACCAAACTTGTTTATTCTTTCCTTAATATGCTCAGATTGCATACGAAGATATTGATTGTTATCAAAGCCTAATTTACGCATAATAAACTCCTAATAAAACGATTTTACTCTTTAGCTTCTTCAGTAGTAACTTCTGCAATTTCTGTTGCTTCTTCTTTCTTTTCATTTTCTTCAAGCCAGTCAACAAGCAAAGCATATGCAGCAGAAGCAACAGGAACACCTAAAAGAACACCTAAAATGCCACCAAGGTTACCACCCACAATAACTGCGACAAGCACAAGAAGTCCAGGAAGACCAACTGATTTGCCAACAATTCGAGGATAAATCAAGTTGTTATCGATGGCTTGTAAAATAAGCACATAAATAATAAAGAATAATGCACTTTCAGGGCTTTCCATAAAGATAATGAAGAAACCAATAACTTCACCAATAATAGGGCCAATAACAGGTATAAGTGCAAAAATACCAATGATTACTGATACAACCTCTGCAAAAGGAACACCTAAAATTTTAAGACCGATATAGCAGAGAATACCTAAAACAAGGGAGTCAGTAAATTGACCTGTAACAAAGTTTGCAAAAGCCTTGTTTGTAACTGAAAAGATGTGAGCAGCGTGTTTGAATTTCTTTTTTGGTAATACTTTTGAGAAAATCTTACCCAAAACTCGCATAATTTTTTCTTTTTCTGCAAGCATATAAATTGCAATAATTGAACCAAGAACAAAGTTTGTAACTCCCACAACAATTGAAGAAGTAACACTTACTGCATTATTTATAATTTCGTCAGTGCTGTTGTCAGGTAAAAATTTGCCGACAAAGCTACTGATTTTAGCAAAGTCAAAGCGTGGGTTGTGTAAAAATTCAGTATGAACATTCAAATTGAATCTTGTAACCATTTTTTCAATCCAAACGACAACGTTTTCATAATATGTTGGGATTTTATCAATAAGCATCATAATTGCATCTGCAAGTTGAGGAACAATTATGAAAAGTAAAGCAGCAACAAAACCAGTTGCAAGAACAAGAGTTGTAATTAAACTTATTGGACGAAGCATCTTGTTTAAGAACTTAAACTTGCTCTTTTTTAAAAAAACAAAAACCTTTGTTTCTAAAATTCTCATAGGAATGTTCAAAATAAAAGCAAGAGAAACACCAACGATAACAGGTGCAAATATCTCTAATGTCTTGCTTATAACTGTGCTAACAAGCTCTAATCTTTGAGATATAGCAAGCAAAGCAATCGAAAATGTGATTATGCCAAGAATTCTAAAGGTATTCTTTTTTGACAATTCCATAATTATCACCTAATCATAAAAAAAGTTAATTTTCCACAGATTAAAATCATACAGTATATATTATAAACAGTTAAATAGTTAAATTCAAGTACAAAAATAAATATTAAATTAAAAAATGCACAAAAAATAAGAGTCATCCTAAGAGGATGACTCTTTAATTAAATATCGGCTTCAAAAACACCAATACATTCTCTACCTGTTATGTTGTTAGATACGTTTCTTGCATTGAAATAAATTCTTAATTTATTATTGTAATATGTAAGACAACAAGCATAAACATATTGTGCCATCCATTTGCTATCGCCTTGGAGTTGAGGCACTAAAAATGGCTTTACAAACTTAAACTTAACACCGTCTTGGGATTTTAACAGCATAATTGCCGAATGGCTTTTTCCGTCTTTCTCAAACAAACCATTTTGCAAACCTATGTAGCAATCTTTAAGCTTATAGACCTTCAAACAACCTGAACAAAGATTAAGATATTCAATGTTTTTGTTAGGGCTGATAATAGGTGTTTCTCTTGATATGTAGCCACTTGTAATATTTTCACTCTCTGCAAAGCTTATGTGAGTAGGCTCACAAAAACCACAGTCAGGAATAAAAGTCTGTCCACAAGAATAATACATACGGTACTTGCCATCGATATTGGTTAAAAATGGATTAGAAATAGCAAAACCTTTATTATATTCTTCATAATTACGAGTTTTACCGACAACCAAATATGGCTTTGACCACTCTTTAAGATTTGTTGACTCAACACAGTAAATTTCTGATTTCCATTTTGCACCTACAAGGCTTAAAAGATTGAAAATTACAGGCCTTGTTCTCTCATAAAAGAGATAGTATTTTCCATCAATATAATTGATGTTTGGTCGCATTGCACGATTTACAATCTTGCCTGTATTTTTAAAATTAACTCCGTTATCACTTTCATATCTGTAAACACCAAAAAATGTATGACAAAACAAGTGCCATTTTCCGTCGTGAGATACATCTGGAGTTAAAACACTTGGGTCAGCAATAACAAAGCTGTTCAATGGATTTTTTAGTATTGGATTACCGTCATAAAGACTAAATTTAGCATTGTTAAATTGTTCAAAAGTTAAATTTTGCATTTTGTCACCATTCATATTCTTTGTTCATAACAATAAATGTCATTCTTTCTTGAATGCTTGCATCACCGTGTTCTGTACCGATTCCACCGTGGTCAGAAGTTACAATAATAAGCCAGTCTTCTGTATCGTAGGTTTCTCTGTTCTTAATAGCATTGAGAGTATCATAACCATATTTATCAGCAGTTTTGAATGCTTCTTTATATCTTGGATTATTAATTGTAAAGCCATAGTTATGTCCGGTTGAGTCAGTTGGCTCATAAATTACAAAAATAAAATCAGCACAGTCTTTTTTACCAATTTCTTCTAATGTGAATTTGTAAGAAGCTTCATCATTTTTACATCTGTTAAATGCAACTGCAAGATTATTCTTTTCGCAATATTCTTTCTCTTGAAGATATGTAGCATTTTTTCTGTCAAAATGACCTTTCCATTTTGTGATAAAAGTAGAACTGTCAATAACCTTATCTTCAACAAGAGAAGTAAGAAGAGTCTTATATTCAAGTGATTTTGTAATGTCGTTAGCAGTAATACCGTGCTTATCTGCCCAAACGCCAGTAAGAATTGAACACCAACCGGGTGCAGTTGAAGTATCTTGTGTATTAGGGGCAGGGTAGTTGACACCACCACAATAAGCAAGATTTATTGATGCACCGTCTTTAATTAAAGCAGAAATAGCACTATTTTCACTTTGCATTTCAGTAAGCACATCTGCTCGACAACCGTCATAACCGATAATTATTGCTTTTTTCTCTGTCTTACCCTCAGGCAATTCACTTTCAAAGTGAGCTTTAATAATATTATAAATCTCAGTTTGTGGAATAGCAGTTTCAACTGTGTTTTCAAAACCTACTAAAGCAATATTCTTTCTGAATAATTCTTCAGTGTCTGCAGAGTCTTTAGCATATTCAAGCTTTGGTAACAAAATAGCACAAGCAATAATTGCACCTACTAAAACAACAGCAATAACTCCAATTGTAATTTTCTTTTTCATAAAACCATCTCCCATATGATAATATTATCATAGTTTATAATTAAAAACAATAAAGAAGTTTCTTATACTGCGTACATTACGTTTAAGGTTCTTATTTCTGTATCCTTGATTTTATTATTTATTGAATATGCATGCTTTACAAGGTCGTTTGATAATGCACAGGTCAAATCTTGATTTTTAAGCTCTGCTATTATAGAAGAAGCGATATTTTCAATGACTTCTATTTTGATTTCCGACTCTTTATCTGTATTTACACTTGAAATTAGGTATTCGAGTTGGTCGCCTAATTCTGATAAGATTTTAAGGTCTTTTAAGGCACGAAATGACCATTTGTAGTATGGCATATACTTTTTGTTCAAGAGAAAAATTACTTTGAGAGTTGCATTCACAAATTCGCCCATTGCTAATTGTGCAGCACCTGTTTCTTGTCTGTCAATACACCTTTTGTAGTTGTATTGACCTGATTGTGCCATAAGCAGAATATTACCCGCTAACTTTTTTAGGCGAATATCTTCAGGAAGATATGATAATTTCTCACGAATTTCTGTCATAAGTCCAAAGTTATCACAGAATATTTTTCCGTTTGTAGCTTCAAGAAAAAATTGCTCTGAAATGAAAAACCATCCGTCAGTTGTGATGTTTCCGTTACTATCTCCAACTTTATCTTTGAAAAACTTGCTTATTCTTATAACCCCATGACGATTTCCACCAACGGGATTTAACCTGCTTTTTTCAAAACCCATAAATTCCTTTGGAAGTTTTGAATATGCTCGCTCAAGCAAGAATTCGTCTCTTTCTGATATTTCATCAGGAATAAATATACAGAATCCCGCCTCAAAATCGTGGTCCTGAGAAATATTATCATCAAAGCCTAAACACTCCGACCCACTACCTGCAAGACCGATTGCAAGATATTGCTTTATGTGAGAAAAATTTTCGTCAATCATTTTCTCGCCATATTCTTTATAAAATTTTTCAGCAAGTTCAAGACCTTTCATAAATTTTCCTCGCTCTTTCAGTCAAATCATTTTGATATGCAAAAAATCCGTAATACCCAAAAACTGATGCACATTTCTCGCACACGAAAGCATAATATCCGTCTCTGTTTTCGTATTTATCTAAAAGTTTCATGGCTTTATAAATATATTCTTCTATGATTTTTTCGCTATTTTCAAGTCCTGATTCTGCTTCTTTTGCACTTGCAATATTAAGATAAGTAATAGCAACCTCAAGCATACCGTCATCGTGCTTTTCCATAACAGAAATTGCTTTTTCATACAATTCATAGGCATCATCATAGCGTTTCAAATCAACTAAAGACAAAGCCATATTGTTATAAAGCCCACCAAAACGCTTGTCGTTGCTTTCAAGTTTTTCTGTATAAACATTCAATGCTTTTTCGAATAAAGGCATAGAGTCTTCTGCCTTACCAAATGCCTTTAATACCGTCGCACAGTTAATATAGGTTGTACCTGCACC
>JAZNWZ010000105.1:0-24080 GCA_045593645.1 Candidatus Fimenecus sp.
TATCGGTGAATAAAAAAGAGGTCAAAAGACCTCTTTTTTTATGCAAACATTGCAATCAAAAATATAAAGAAATATAAAAGAATATAAGAACCAAATCCAATACAAAAACTGATAAGTGCCATTTTACCGTATGCTTTTGCACTTTGTGGTTTGTCAGAAGAATAAACTGCATATAAAATTATGCCAATTAACGGAATAAAGAAGGAAAGAACTTTTAAGCCTGTTGATGGCACATCAGGTTCGGTTGATATTCTGGATAAATCTGTACCACATCTTACACAAATAGCAGCTTTTGAGTCGCAAATATTGCCACAAACAGGACAATATTTGCCCGGTTGTTGATATACAGGCTGAGGTGGTTGCTGATATACAGGCTGTTGATATGCAGGTTGAGGTGGTTGCTGATATACTGGTTGTTGATATACAGGTTGAGGTGGTGCTTGATATACTGGTTGTGGCACCTCTTGTTGATATGTCTCTTGTGGCTGAGAATTATTTTCAACTACATTTTTCATTGGTTGATTGCAATAAGCACAAACCTCAGCTAACTCATTATAATTTTGTTTTTGACAATGTGGACAAATCATAACATAGCCCCCTTTTGTATTGTATCTTTATTATAACTATGCAGATTAGTCTTGTCAATAATCGTCATTTTGAAACTTTTCTGTGCTTTTTAACAAATATAATTAATATAATTCGGTAAAGTGGTGCATTGTCAAAATTTTGTCATAGGTGTATAATGTTTTATATATATTTTTGGCAGGAGGTCAAAATATGAAAGTTTATGAAATTAAAGAAATTCTCAATGCAGAGGTTATCTGTGGTGAGGAGTTTATGGACAGAGAAGTTTTCACTGCTTGTGGCAGTGATATGATGAGCGATGTGCTTGCTTATGTTAAAGAGCAAGCAGTACTTCTTTCAGGACTTGTTAATCCACAAGTTGTTCGTACAGCTGAAATGATGGATATGCAATGCATCGTTTTTGTTCGTGGCAAGCAACCTGACCAAAGCATTATTGACTTGGCAAAGGATAGAGACATTGTTCTTATGACTACAAAGCAAGCAATGTTCGCTTCTTGTGGAATGCTCTATGAAAAGGGACTTAGAGGAGGAGCAATGAAATGAGCAACTTGAAACTTCATTTTGATGTACCGGGTGATGATTTTACTCGTGCAGGTGAAGCGTCAGGTAAGGTTAAAAAAACTTTAAAGGATTTAGGCTTTAATCCTGAAGTTGTCAGAAAAACCGTAATTGCTCTTTATGAAGCTGAAATCAATCTTGTTATACATGCAGGTGGTGGCGAAATTGATGTTGAAATTTCACCTGAATGCATTGATATGGTTTTAACTGACCAAGGTCCTGGTATTCCTGACGTTGAAATGGCTATGAAAGAAGGCTACTCAACTGCCCCTGACAATGTTCGTTCATTAGGATTTGGTGCAGGTATGGGTCTTCCTAACATAAAAAAATACACCGACGATATGAAAATTGATTCAACCGTTGGTGTAGGTACAACAATGTATCTTAAAGTACTTACAAATTGAGTGATAATTTATGAACGAAACTTATTTCCACTCTGTGCGACTTGATGAGGAAAAGTGTAAGGGCTGTGTTTCATGTCTTAAGCGCTGTCCTACAAAAGCCATCAGAGTTCGTAACGGAAAGGCATATATACTTTCAGAGCGTTGTGTTGACTGTGGTGAATGTATCAGAATTTGCCCTTATCACGCAAAATATGCTGAAAAGTATTCATTAAATGAAATTTTAGAATACAAATACCGAATTGCTGTGCCTGCTCCATCGCTTTACGGTCAATTTAACAACCTTGACGATACAGATTATGTGTTGACAGGGCTTAAAAGACTTGGCTTTGACGATGTTTTTGAAGTGTCAAAGGGTGCAGAGTTGGTCAGCGAAGCAACTCGTCTTATTCTCTCAATGAAAAAGACTAAAAAACCTGTTATTTCTTCTGCTTGCCCTGCAGTTGTAAGACTTATTAGAGTTCGTTTCCCTAATCTTATTGAAAATGTGCTTAATTTAAATGCCCCAATGGAAGAAGCTGCTCGTCTTGCACGAATTAAAGCAAAGGAAGAAACTGGACTTTCTGATGAAGAAATTGGTGTATTCTTTATTACACCTTGTACTGCAAAAATCTCATCAATTAAGCAACCTATCTGTAATGGTGGTTCAAACATCAATGGCGTTCTTGCTATTAAAGATATTTATCCTATT
This sequence comes from Candidatus Fimenecus sp., assembly GCA_045593645.1. Taxonomy (GTDB): domain Bacteria; phylum Bacillota; class Clostridia; order Oscillospirales; family Acutalibacteraceae; genus Fimenecus. Next base: position 2,236 of record JAZNWZ010000105.1, read on the forward strand.
TTGGTTCAGCAAATGGATAAAATTATTGAGCTTGAAGACTTAAGTGATTCAGGTATTATTGGTGTTGGCTGGGCTTCATCTGGTGGTGAATCTGCAGCACTTCTTAAAGACAGATATTTGGCAGCAGACGGTATTGAAAATGTTATAAAGGTTCTTGAAGAATTAGAGGATGAAAAGCTTAACGACCTTGAATTTATTGAGCTTAACGCTTGTTCTGGTGGTTGTGTTGGTGGTCCTTTGACCGTTGAAAACCCATTCGTTGCAAAGGCTCGTCTTCAAAGACTTAGAAAATATATGCCTGTTTCTTGCAATCACCTTGAATATGAGTCAATTCCAAAAGAAATGTATTGGGAAAAGCCATTGCAAGCTGCTCCTTGGAAATTGGCAGACAATGTTTTTGAGGCTATGCAGAAAATGAACGATATCAAAGACCTTGAGGCTACCTTGCCTGGTCTTGACTGTGGTATGTGCGGCTCACCTTCTTGCCGTTGCTTTGCAGAAGATGTTGTTGCAGGAAAAGCAGACATAAACGACTGTATTTTCAATATGAAAGACAAAGAAGGTGTGGTTATTCCAAAACCATTCCGTACTGAAAATAAGGAAGAAAAATAATGACAGTTAAAGAATTAGTTGAAAAATTAAATCTTAAAGTGCTCGTTGAAGGCGACCTTGACCGAGAAATCACAGGTGGATACTGCGGTGATTTGCTTAGTTGGGTTATGGGCAGAGCACAAAGTGGTGATTGTTGGATGACTGTTATGGGCAATATCAATGCTATTGCAGTTGCAGTCCTTGCAGACACTTCTTGTATTGTGTTAACTGAAAATGCAACACTTGATGAAGATGCTAAAGTTCGTGCAGAAATGCAAGAGGTTACAATTTTAGCAACAGAAGAAAACTCCTTCACCGTTGCTAAAAGGCTTGGTGAACTTTTATGAATGTAAAGTATGATTTTCATCTGCACTCCTGCTTATCTCCATGTGGCGATAATGATATGACACCATATAATATCGTAAATATGGCAAAGCTTTTAGGTTATGACATTATCGCCCTTACAGACCACAACTCTTGCCTTAATTGTCCTGCAGCTATAAAAGCAGGCGAAGAGGCAGGAATTGTTGTTGTGCCTGGAATGGAGCTTTGCACATCAGAAGAAATTCATACAGTTTGTCTTTTCCCTACTGTTGAAAGTGCACTTGAGTTTTCAGAATATGTAAGAACTACAATGGCACCTGTTAAAAATGATGAGAGTATTTTTGGCAACCAATATGTAATGGACCATACAGACAAAATTCTTGGTAATGAAGAAATACTTTTAACAACTGCTTCAGGAATTAGCATTGATGACATTGCAAACGAAGTTGCAAAATTTGGCGGTGCAGTCTTCCCTGCCCATTTAGACAGAGCATCATACTCTGTGCTTTCAGTTTTAGGCTTTATGTATCCTGAAATGAATTTTACTTGTGCCGAGTTTACCCACAAAGCATATATTCCACAGTATGAAGAAAAGCACACTCTGCTTAAAAATATGAAGCATCTTAGAAACTCTGATGCCCATTATCTTGAAAATATGCTTGAAGCAAGTGAGAGTATAGATATACCAGAACTTACGGCACAAGCAGTTGTTGATTATATTTTAGGTAAATAAAAAGGACGATTTGAGAGAACCCAAATCGTCCTTTTTTTATATGCAGTCAATTAAAATTTTCTCTTTTCTCCAAGTATTTTTTGTAGGCTCACATTTGAAATTTTCTATTTTAAGATTTTTACAATGTCTTGCCCAAATTCCATAAGACGGAAGATTTCTAAATCTGTTGCACTCAGGATAAACATCAACATATTCTGGAATAAAAAGTCGTTTGTCATAAACATCTATTGCATCACGATATGTCAAATCAAAATTTTTAAGATTTATATCTGTGCAATATTTTGTTTTCCCTTTTTGCTTATAGCCAACAACCATAACAGGAATTTCCATATTTGTTGCAATAACATTAGAAACAGTAATGTTGAACATTTCGCTTTTACCGTCAAACAAATCCTTATGCACAGGCTTTGAGCCGTCGTCTTTTTTGATGATTTCTGTTTTGTTTGCAGTTGAAGCAGTAACCTCTGCACCACGATTTCTGTTACCAAGTCTTATAAACAATGGGCAAGAGCAGTTGTCCATTTTAATATTCTCAATGCTTATATCATAAACCTTTGAGCCATCACAAGCCTCAAGAGATATTCCTGAAACTGAATATGGATACAAATCAGGGAATAAAAAGCTACAATTTTTAACAGTTACATTGTGAATATCATATGTTGTTTCTGTGCCAATTTTAAAAGCATTTGTCCTTGAGATGACCTCACAATCTTCAACAGTAATATTGTGCATTTCTTTATCGCAACCACACCAAATAGCATTTTTAAGCACAATGCCATCATCAGCAGTTGAGACAAAGCAGTGTTTAATCAACACATTACTACTACCTGTAACATCAAAGCCATCTGCATTTGCTACATTGCGATTATTCCAAATTACTGAGTTTGAGATATTTACATTTTCACAACGAAGAATTTTATAGGTCCAGCTTGCAGAGCTTTCAAAAATCACATTATTTATATTTATATTTTTACAGTTATCTGTAATAAGAATTGAACCGTATTTTGACGGATGAGCAAATCTTAACTGTTTTCTATATTCTTGACGCATTGAAACAACATCAATAACTGGGGATGGCTCAAAAACATTTTCAATCATTGGCTTTCTGCCAAATAAATGACCATTACCCATAAGACGACCGCCACCAGTTATGGTGATATTCTCTGCATTTTCTGCAAAAATCAATGTGTTATGGTCATAGCCCTTACCATCAGTATTTGCACAAATACCACTGTTTTTCTCAACCAAAAGAGTGATATTTGATTTCAAATAAATTGTTGTTACAGAATATATTCCACCTATAACAAGCAAAGTACCCTTTTGCCTTGAGCACTCGTCAATAGCTTGTTGAAACGCAACAGTATTCTCTTCAACTGATTTGTTTGTGTCTGCACCAAAATCACGAATATCAAGTGCGTTTTGTGGAAGTTGCATATTCAAATCAACATACTTCTCTAAAGGATAATATGAAGAAAAATCTCCATCACGAATTTCTGTGTATGGCTCACCTTCTGTTACACGAACATCCTTGCCATAAAGAAAAGTATTTAATTTATCCAAAATCGTTCTCTTTGTTTTCATAAAACAACCTTCTACAATAAGATAAAACTATAATAACAAAAGAAATCTCAACTTGCAATAAAAAAGAGTGAGATATCAAAAAGATATCTCACTTTAATTTTATATGCCACTTAAAATTTCTGCTCGTTTTTTATCATATTCTTCTTGAGTGATAACATTATCATCAAAAAGCTTTTGGATAGTTGCCAATCTCTCTTCTGTGCTTGGTTGATTTATAGGTGCTGGTGCAACAGGTTGAGGTGGTTGGTATGTGGGTTGTGGTTGATATATTGGTTGATAAACTGGTTGTGCATATTGAGGTTGAACAACATATTGCTGTGGTTTTTCTTTTTTCTTGAAGCCTAAAAGTTGATAAAGTGTTATTGATAAATATAATAGAGTACTGCCGATACTCGAGAACAACTGTGTCTTATTTTCGTATGGTAACAATGGTGATTCTTCCATACTTAAAAATATTACAAGATTGCCCAAGGTAGCAACAGCACTTATAGCAGTGTAAATGCCACCTATAACTATTGTTATAATTCTAATTTTTTTGTTTTGTTTAATTTCAGACAGTAATAATAAACCATACCATACAATAAAAGGCAAAATTGCAATAAAACTAAATGTCATTGCTTCGACAGCAAAAAGGCTAAGACTATCTATGTTCATAAGTATTTCTCTTATAAAAAAGATTACAAAATTTACTATCTGAAAACATATAGACATTATGAAAAACGACTTTGCTTTTGCTTTTTGTTTTTTACCAAAAGCTTTTTCTATACACACATCATAAAGAATTATTGCACAAAAACAACAGATTAAATCCAAAGCATCTTCGACAACACCGGCAATGCAATAAGAACGCATTGCGCCTGTTGCTCCATAAGCAAATGCTCTTTTTACTATTTCAATATCACCTACTATTGAAAGAACTTCTGCAATTCCTTTTAATATCATATAACAAACTATCAACAAGCTTGGAATTAAAAACACTAACTTTTTCTGTTTTTGTTCTGATTGTGCTTTTGCATTTGTCATAATATCGCTCATATTAATACCCCTTTGTAATGTTATTTTAATTATAAATTTCTTTTTTGACTTTGTCAATAAAAGCAAAAAGAAATGACTCTCGACTGATGTTTCTTTACACATCTTAGTAGCCGAGAGTCATTTCTTTTGACTCTTAATATCTAACATCGTTTTCTTTTACCTCTTCTTTCTACAGATTTTGATTTTTCGACCCTTACTCTCTATTTTGGTATCGCTTGTAGTTTAGGTCTTTTAGGTTTTACCTGTACATTGGTCTCACCCTTTCCTTGTCTATAATATAGCATACTTTCAAGCACTTTTCTATTCCCAATTTTATATAAAGTTTTAAGGCTCTATTTATGCAATGGGCAGAAAATTATTACAGACAAAGAAAAAATATTGACTTATAAAAATATTTTTGATAGAATGAATTTGTTGAGTGGTTGCAAAACTGCTCTTTTTTTATATATTTTAAGGTGATTTTATGAAGCTTAAATGTGTTCAATGTGGTAAAAATTTTGAACTGAAAAAATCAGAAATCGAGTTTTACAAGTCAAAAAATCTTCATTTGCCAAAAAGGTGCAAAACTTGTCGTGAAAAAAACAAGGCAAAAAAAGAACAGTTTGCTCGCTATACAGTTAAAATGAGAAGAACACGCGACTTGCAATTTGCTTGGACTTTTGCATTTTGTTTTATTGGTCTTGTACTGTCTTTTATTACACTTCAGGTTATTCCAACTATTGCAGGACTTGTTGCAAGCAGTCTCGCTTTTATTTTTGTTCTTTTACTTTCTTTCAAAACCGAGTCAAAAGAAATTCAAGAGTTTGACACTTCAAAATACGAATACACATTTCGCAATAATTCTTCAATGATAGAGCATTATATTAAACACGGACTTGAAATTGATGCTGACACACTTGAAGATTATCTTTTAAAAGCAAATCAAACCATAACTAATCCTACTACCCTTCGCAAAAAAGCAAAGGATAAGGACGACATTCTCTATTACAACACAAAAACCGAATATTTTGTTGTAGTTTCAGAAAAAGGTTACATTAGAAGTTTTTACAAAACATCATTAAATAAATTTAAAAGACAATAAACACTTAATAGCAACTTGTGTTGCAAAACAAGAAAACGAGATAGACAAAAATCTATCTCGTTTTTTTACGCAAAACCCTCTTGGGTTCAAGCCCAAAAGACTATATAAACAAAAAAATATAGAGTTCACACAAATGTGTAAACTCTATATTTGGTGCGAGAGACGGGACTTGAACGTCTGCTGCGGCTACGCCTTGCATACTACACGCTCGACATAAATGTCTCACGCCTTTTGGCTAAAAACAATCCACCGGATTGTTTTCTTAACGCCAAAACCCTCTCGGATTCAAGCCCCTCGTATATTTAGACATAAAAAATAGAGAAACCACAAAAGTGATTTCTCTATTTTTGGTGCGAGAGACGGGACTTGAACCCGTACGGGATTACCACACGCCCCTCAAACGTGCGCGTCTGCCGATTCCGCCACTCTCGCATATCGGTCGTTCTCTCGAACGCAAGAGTTATTATAGCAAAGCAAATCGGCAGTGTCAAGCATTTTTTTAATTTTTTTTAATATTTTTATATTGAATCTTTTTTTCGTTGAAAGCCCTCTTTTGTTGATGGCTTTTTTCTACGTTTTGGCAAGCCCTGTGCTATTGTTGGAAAAGAATTCTCTGTTTCGGCAGTCGGCTGAATTTCATAAGTTCCATATTTGTTCACCATTTCATGTGGTGTTTCAGGACTATCAGGAAAATAAGTTGTGTTTTCTTCTAACTTTTCATAATGTGGAAACTTTTCTTGTTCTTTTTTCATATTATCACCCAACATTATGTTGCCAAAATAATATCCCAATATACAAAAAAGAGGTAGCTTTTTAAGCCACCTCTTTTGCTTTTTAACCTATGTTATAAAGGTCTGCTGTATCTGTCAATGTGTTATCCACATACCAAGAATCACTAATCTTTACAACATAAACGCTTACTGTTGCAGTTTTCTTTTCATTTACAATTACAACATAATCATAACAAATAACTTCTGAAACATCATCAACGCTTACACCATAAGTTTTAAGTGCTTCTGTATTAGTCATTTTTTTGTAATCTTCAAGAGAAACTTTTTCTTCATTGTCGATTTCAATTGTCATTTTGTAATTATCGCCAAATGAGTTTTTATACTTACCTCTGATTTCTTTTTGAAGAATATCACCAGTATTTTCATCACGCTTTTCTTCTGCACCTGCAAGCTCTTGACCATATGTTCTAACATTTGCTTCAAGCACAGTAAACATAATCTCATCTGTCATATAATCGTCATTAAAAACTGATTTTCTAACTTCAACAAGCTTGTCAAAGTATGTTGTGAACACTTTATCGTAATCGTCCCAACCATCTGCCATAAGCATTGTGTAATACTCATACATTATGTTGATTACTTCACCTTGCTTACTACCATCGTCATTTTTTGTGATTTCGCCCATATAAGACTCATCGTTGTAGCCTTTAAGTCCATCACGGTCGCCACCTTTTGTGTAGCCCTCTGCATCACGATAAATTATAGGATACATATAGTTTTCACGAATGAAATCGCCGTATTTTGAATTTTTACTTACTAATGAATATTTGTAAGCATTGTAGCCATCGCCTGTCAAAACAATTGTTTCAACATAAGATTTTGCTACGCTATCTGGACGAAAAGCAATATATTTGCTCTTAAATGTAACTGCCACCATAACAATAAGGGCTGCTAAAATTGCAAAGAAAACAACAACTGCATATAATTTTTTGTTAAAGCTTTTTTCTGTTTTTGCCATTTTTATTTCCCCCTTCTGTTATTCTGCTGAGTCTTCTGAAACTTCAACCGTTTCAGCTTCTGCAACTACTTCTGCCTGAGCTTGTTGTTCCATAAGCTCTGCATTTCTACGACGCTCTGCAAGTGCTCTTGTAATAAGTTCTTTCTTTTCGCCAACCATATCATAGAAGAAAATTGGAACTGCTTGAAGAATAACGAATACTGCTGGAATGATTGTATAAATCATAAGAATTTTATTAAGTGTTTCATCTGACTGACTTACATAAGCAACATTAGGGTCAGTTGAGATTTGGTATCTTGACCAAGTGTAAAGAAGCCATGGGCCAAGTCCCTTTGTAAGAGCAGATGCAACCTTTGCAAAAAGTCCATAGCCTGCATAAGCAAGACCTTCTGAACGCTTACCTGTCTTATATTCAATTTCGTCAACACAGTCTGCAATCATAATGTTAGGTGTAACGTTTGTGTTACCGTGTTGAAGTCCACAGAAGAAATTAAGAATAAGGAAAGGAATCATAAGTTCTTTTCTAAAGCCAATTGAGTTTGAAACAAGGAAAAGAAGCGCAAGTGATGATGCACCGTAAAGACAGAAAAGAATAAATGTCTGCTTTGTGTTGAACTTTTTAAGAACAAAGTTTACAAGAAGAGTACCAACTGCTGTACCGATACCCATTGGAAGTAAAAGTGCAAGCTTTAAGCCTTTATCGCCAAGAAGATAAATTGCTATGTAAAGTGAAACTGTACCATAAACGCCACGGCCACAACCGGTGAGCTTTGTAAGTGAAACCATAAGAAGGTTTTTGTTTGTGAAAACAACCTTGATAGCATCCTTAAGGCTAACCTTTTCTCTTGTGAATGGAACGTGCTCTTTGTTATTTGCAAAGAAAATCATTGTAAAGAGAATGAGTCCTAATGCACAAACTGCAGTTGAAATTACAAGGTCAAGACCTTGACCTTCCGCATTTTTGAATTGTTGCTCACCCATTACTAATTTCATAACAAAGCCAACAACAATAATAACAACCATACCACCTGATTGACCTACTGAACGCATAAATGATGCTATTGAAATAGCACTTGAACGCTCTGATGGGTTTGGTGATGAAAGTGAGCCAAAACAGTTTGCAGGACTTTCAACAGCACAACAAACTGCTGTATAAAGTGAATAAATCACAAACATCCAAACAATTGCAACTGTTTGATTACTTGTGTTTGGTGCCATAAAAACAAGCATTGAAACTAACGCTAAAGGAATAGCACCAAAGCCTACCCAAGGCATAACTTTACCGAATTTTGTTTTTGTGTTATCAACAAGATAACCGATAACAAGCTCACAAACTGCACCAACAAAGCCTGCTACCAGGAAAACTGTTGATATAATATTTGCCATTTTTTCTGAATCAAATCCCTTACCTTTAAAAGCAAAGTCTGCAAAGAATGTTGCTGTGTAGTCAGGCATCCAACCTGTGAGCAAAGCAACACCGAAAAGACCTATACCAAAGGTAATTATTTCGGACTTCTTCAAGTATTTTGTATCTGTATTATTAGACATAAAATACCCTCTCTTTCATTTTATTTAATAATTTATATGGATTTACATAAAAGATTTTGCTACTACATAAACTACAGGAACAAGCAATGCAGGTAAAAGGTTGCCGACAGGTATTTTTTTACCAAATGTAATATTGATACCAACGCCAAAAATCAAAGCTGAACCGATATATGATAAATATTCTGTCAATTCTGCATTTATAAAGTTACCTGCAAAGTGAGCTGCCACTGTAATTACACCTTGATACACTAAAACTGCAAGAGCAGAGCAAACTGCACCAATGCCATAGGTTGACGCCATAATTGCAACAACAACAAAGTCAAGAATAGATTTTGCAAGAATCATTGAATAGTCCCCAGTAAGACCATCTTGAATTGAGCCTACAATTGCCATTGCACCAACACAAATAATGAGAGATGTGTTTACAAAGCCTTCAACAAATCCACCATCATTTTCTGCGTGTAAAAGTTTTTTAAGCTTTATGCCCAAATTGTCCATTCCTTTTTCAATTCCAACAAGTTCACCGATAAGTCCACCGATTACAAGTGAGAAAATCAAAAGCATTGTGCCTTGTGTTTCAACTCTACCGTCTTTTACTATAAGCATTCCTTCAAGTGTACCTGTTACACCAATAAAAATTGTTGAAACACCACAACCTGTCATAAGAGTTTTTTGCACATTTTCTTTAAACCCTTTATTGAGAAGCTTGCCCAAAAGGCCACCGAGCACAACAAGACCTGTGTTAATTAGCACACCAAGTCCCCACATAAATTCACTTCCTAAAAAATACTGAAAAAATTATAACACTTATAAACTCATTCTGCAAGTAAATAAAAAAAGAAAAGGCAGATTTTTCTGCCTTTTCAAATCAATAATATCTATAAACTGCAACCACTTTACCAAGTATAATAACCTCGTTTGTAATGATTGGCTCAAATGCATCATTTTCAGGTTGTAATCTGAAATGGCCATTTTCTTTATAAAAGCGTTTTACTGTTGCCTCATCTTCAATCATAGCAACAACGATTTCACCATTTGCTGCAACAGGTGTTTTTTCAGCAACTACAATGTCACCATCAAGAATACCTGCCCAAAGCATACTTTCACCCCTAACCTTAAGAGCAAAAAGTGGCTTATCACGAGAAACTCTACCATTATAAGAAATATAACCCTCAATCTGCTCAACTGCAAGGATAGGCATACCTGCTGTTACTGTACCTAAAAGTGGAACGCTTGTAACATTTTCTGCTTGACCTAAAACTCTGATTGAACGTTTTAAAAGCGGGTCTCTTTCAATGTAGCCTGCATCTTCAAGGGCATCAAGGTTAGCTTGAACAGAAGATGTTGAACGAAGACCAACTGCCATACCGATTTCACGAACTGATGGTGGAACACCACATTGTGAGCGTTCGCAAAGAAACTCATAAATCTTTTGTTGTGTATCATTTATAGGACGCATAAAAATCCTCCTAATTTAATTTGTTTTTCTTATTCTAACACATAATTTTTAAAAAGTAAACATTTGTTCGATATTTTTTAAAAAATTTTTTATTATCCAAAAATTAAAAGAATATTCATTGATTTTTAATATTTATATTTTATTATATAAATGTGCTCAGGGAAACCTGAGCCACATACCCCATCCTCAAACAACCCCTCAGACTGATTTTTCAGTCGGAAAACGGACAGGTCCGCAACTGTCCGTTTTTTTCTTGTATAAATTTATGGCTTTTCGTTCAAAATATAAACGGAGGTGCCATAATGAAAAAAGTTAAAGAAGAAAAAGTAAAAAAAGGCATATATTCAACTGCTGCATTAGTTTTGTGTGTTTCAACCTTGTTTTTATTTTGGATGTCAAATAGAAACAACAATATTGACAATGCAAATGAAACCACAACTATAACAGAAACCACAACAAAAGAAAAAGAAACTGTAAATTCCCCCGTTACAAATATTCCTGATAACAGATATGAAGAGCCTACCACCGAAGGTAAGCAAAGTGTATATTTCACAATGCCTTTAGGTAGCAGCTTTTCACGAGATTTTTCAAATGGTGAGCTTGTAAAAAATAAAACCACGGGAGATTGGCGTGTTCATAACGGAGTAGATATTATAGGTTATGAGGGTGACCCAATAAATGCTATCTGTGGTGGTACAGTTACTGAATATCGTGAAAGCGCACTTTGGGGCGTAATTCTCACTATTGACCACGGCAACGGAGTTGTTGCAAAATACTATGGACTAAAAAAAGGCACAACACTTCAGCCTGGGGACAAAGTTGCAATCAATACTAAAATTGGTGAGTTAGGAGATATTCCTATTGAAAAAGCAGAAGGCACACATCTTCATTTTGAAATGTATATAGACAATGTTGCTGTAAATCCTGCAGATTATTTAGGCAAAAGAGTTGAATTTTAAAAAAATGGGCTATTCAAAAAAATGAATAGCCTTTTTTCTTGTTTATCTCTTATAAATGTGCTAAAATATGCTTGGTGATTTTATGGCAGATGCTTTTTGGTTTAAAATTGACGAAAAAACAGAATATACTAATCTGCCTGAAAATGTGCTTAAACATTGTAAAAAGCAAGAGAGCAAGCTGGCAGCTGCCAAGCTTATTGAGTTAGGCGTGAAAAATCTTCGTTATGAAGAAAATGGGAAACCAGTTTGCGACAACTGTTATGTAAGCATTTCTCACAGTGGCGATTATATTGCAGTCTGCAAAAGTGATTTGCCTATTGGTATTGATATTGAATGTTTAGATAAAGATATTAACTGGCACAGACTTGCAGACAGATATTTCTCACCTGACGAGCTTGATTTTTTAAGTTTGTCCCCTTGCAAAGAAACTTTTTTAGAAATATGGACAAAAAAAGAAGCCCTTAGTAAAATAAGTGGCAATGGATTAAAGGATATTTTTAAAAAGGTTAGTGTTTTATCCATTGATGGTTACACTTTTAAAACAACAAAAACAGAAAACTTTATATTATCTATTTGTGAAAAGGTAGGTGCTTAATGTGTATATAAAAAACAACACGGCAAAAATGATTTATAGAGCAATTTTCTTGATTTTGTGTGAAGCAGGTATCGTGCTACAATACGCTTGTGTTATGAATAACGGTATTGTTGCAGTAAGAACTCTCACCTGTTATTACACAATATTAAGTAACATTGTTTGCTTTATCTATTTTGGATATTTGGCAATAAAAAAACCAAAGGTTGAAAAGCCTGTAATAAAAGGTGCAGTTACAATGTGCATTTTGCTTACTTGCATTGTTTACCATCTTCTTTTGTCAGGCAATATGGAATCAGTTGGCTCATCAGTTGTAATGAATGTTGCAAATCAACTTTTACATACAGTAATTCCTTTAATGGTATTTTTTGACTATCTTTTGTTTACACCAAAAGGCACATTCAAAAGTTTCGACCCTCTTTTATGGACACTTGTACCAATTACATATTTGTTCTTTATTTTAATCAGAGCAAATGTTAGTCCTTTAAGATTTGTAGGCTTTGGTACAACACCAAGTCGTTATCCATATCCATTTATGGACTTTGACTTGTTAGGCAATGGTAAAGCAACAGCAATGATTTTTATTATTGCAATTTCATATATTGCACTTGGATATATTCTTTATGTAATTGACAGATTATTAAGCAGAAAAAGATAACAAAAATAAAACGGTTAGGTTTTAGGCCTAACCGTTATTTTTTATTCTTCAGTTGTTGCAACTGCTTGAGCTTGAGCTTCAGTCTCATGCTTAATACGAAGAGCTTCATAAATTGGTTCCATCTTTTCTTTTGTAAGTGGGTAACCAAATCTGAAAATAAGCCATACGCTTGTGTAAACAATAGCAGGAATTACTGTGCAGATAAACATAATCTTTTTACTTGTATCATTTTCAGTAATAAAGCCGTTGCCTGCCGAAAGGCTATCATATTTTGCCCATTGAAGAAGGAAAAGTCCACCTGCGTCTGCAACTGCTTGACCAAATTGTCTACCGAATGTATATGCAGAGTAAACTGCACTTTCGTTACGGATACCTGTTTTGTACTCTTGATAGTCAATAACATCCATAACAACTGCCCAACAAGTAAGGCTAACGAATGTGTAGCCAAAGCCGATAAGAAGAAGGCAAGTCATATAAAGCCATGCAGGATAAATGCCTTGCTCTGGATTTATCCACATAATAAACTTTTCGTTGTTTGCAGTAACAAAAAGGAATACTGATGTTATTGCAGAGATAATTGACATTCTACCACAAAGCTCTTTTTTACCATATTTTGCAGCAAGCTTTGGTGTGAACAAAATAAGTACCGCCATAGGAAGATAAGTACAAATTGTACCTATAATACTAAGGCCTGTATTTGTAAAGTAGTTTTTATAAAGATAAGCATTAAATGAACCGAACTGAAGTTGACCACTGATAAGTACACCTGATAATGTAAGCAAAACGAATGGTCTTGATTTGAAAAGTCCCTTATAAACTCCCTTTAAGTCAACATTTTCATCTTCAACTGCAGGAACACGTTCTTTTACCATTCTATGACCGATAAGGTAAACAATAATAGATAAAACACCCATTAAAAGTGCATAGATAAACATTCTGTTACCATCTGCAACTTCAATTGGTTTGCCTGTTTGCTCGTCAATTCTACCACTATCAACATAGATAATCATTGGTGCAATAAGAAGAACAACTGCTCCACCAACGCCACTACCTACTGAACGAGCAGTTGAAAGAAGTGTTCTACCCTTAGGGTCATCAGTAATAACAGATGCCAATGAGCCAAATGGAATGTTCATAGCAGTATACATTGTGCAATACACAAGATACAAAATAATTGCAAGAACAAACAAAAGCATTGGCTTTTCTGCCAAGGTCTGATTATAGAAAATTGAATTAGGGTCATTAAATGGAATAAAGCAGATTACTGTTGAGATGCCAAGTGGTACTGCAACAAGGCGTAAATATTGACGATATTTACCGTCTTTACCAGGTTTTCTCTTTGAAACAACTGCACCCCAAAGTGGGTCATTAACTACGTCCCAAAGACGAGTAATAATGAACATATAACCAACAAGCTTTGGTGCAATACCAAAAACGTCAGTCATAAACACTTTAAGATAGCTTGTAATGTATGTAAGGTTAAACATATTACCAGACTCTGCAATGGTATAACCTGCAATGTCTTTAAAGCCTATTTTATTAGGATGGTTATTAACCTCGACATTCTTTTTTTCTTTTGCCATGGAGTTCCCCATCTCCTTTTCTTTTCATTATAAAAAGATAATAACATTTTTTTGTTGAAATTACAATATATTAATGAGCATCTGTGCCGTTAAATCTGATAAGTTCTAAATCAGGTGCATTTTCTGCATCAATTGCAAAGGCATAATCATCACAGACATTGCCCCAATTTACAGAAGACTTTTCAATAAGCACATTTTTAGCATTTCTGATAAAGAAACCACTATTTTTATATTTTTCAACACCATATTGAAGACAAGGTCTTAAATCGTAAAGGCCACAGTCCCACTTTGAAGTTTTTGTAAGAGTTACATTCACCTTTTCGAAAGAAACATTTTCAATCATATTTTCTTCTGTGCCGTGAATAAGCACACCGTTTTCACCTTTACAAGTGATATTGTAAAAACGAATATTTTTAATCTTACCTGATTTTGTGTTTTCATCACGATTAAAGGTTGTAATTACAATTGGCTCTGCTGTGCCCCACCAGTCAGGACAGAATCGACGAGTTTCAATTATACAGTTTGAATATGTAACATTCTCAACATTACCACCATCACGAATTTGAATTGAAAGTCCACGATTACTCTTTGAAATGATACAGTTGTCAACAATAACATTTTTGAAATCGCCTACGCCCTCTGTGCCAATCTTAATGGCTGCAGATGTTGAAATAAGAGTACAATTTGCAATAATAATATTTTCACATGGGCCATATTCTGCATTACCTTTTGATGTTTTAAGGCAGATACAGTCATCAGCACATTCAATATGGCAACCAAGTATTCTAACATTAGTACAATGGTCTGGGTCAATACCGTCAGAGTTTGCAACATCAAGGTCATTGAGAATACGGATTTGAGAAATAAGCACATCATCACAGCCTGCAGGATGAAGTGTCCAGAAAGGAGCATCAACAATAGTTATATCTTTAAATGAGATATTGTTGCTTTTTTCAATATAAATAACTGTTGGTCTTGGGTAGAAATTGCCTGTTACATAATACTTATCTTTTCTCTCAACAAAAGAATGACCATTTGCATCAATTGTACCTTCACCTGTAATTGAGCAACCATCTGCCTCATAACCATAAATAAACACAAACGATGGTTTGCCTGTTACAGGGTTACCAATAAGAGCTGTTTTAGGGTCGTTTATCATATTACAAGGACGAATATAGCCATCAATATTATTAGTTGCTTTAAGGCGAGAACCTTTTTGAAGATGCAATTCAACATTTTTCTTCATTCTAATTGAGTCAGAAAAATATGTTTTGCCAGATGTAAGTACAACTGTACCTCCACCATTTTCTTCTGCCTTGTCAATAGCAGACTGAATGGCAAAACAGTCATTATTTACACCGTTTCCAAGTGCACCAAAATCTTCAGGATAATAATAAAGCATTGTTTATGCCTCCTCTTTTTAATCGAAAAAAGTATAGCATAAACAACGCAAAAGAGCAACAACTAATTATACTCCATACCGAAAAACTCAATGTAAACAGGTGATAATCTATTGCTGATTAAACTGCAAAAATCTTCACACTCTTTCCCCTTTTCACCTGTTGCAGAAAAAATCATCATAGCCTTTGAGTATAAAATATCACTTTCAATTAAAAATCTGCCACCAAAGTTTTTGCAAAAGCTTTTTACAAAGTGAAGTCCTTTATGCTCTCTTTCAAATAAAAACGAGCCTCCACTTTGCACCTCCGTTTTTATAAACTCTCCTTGTTGCGAAGTTTTAACAAGCACAAGTCGGTCTTTTCCATATAAATAGGCATTTGATAACAGATTAAGTAGTGCTTTTGTAAAAAGCTTGCTATTTGTCATTACACTGTTTGTCTCGTTTCCACAATAAAGAAAATTAACGCCAATATCTGATGTTAAAATATCACACGCCATCGTTATATTTTCCGTCAATGAAGAAATATCAACTGCTTCAAAAGGTTGGTTAAAATCAGCATCCAGCTCTAACGCTCTAAGCTCTATATAGTTTTTGCGAAGACTTGCCTTGTCATTTTTTTGAAATGAAACATCAAAAAGGTTTTGTAAATTCTCTCTTTTTGAACATTCGTCTAATAAATTAAGGTATAAATTCTTTTCCATATTATAAATATTACACCCATTTTGAAGAAATATTCATTGATTTTTGAACACTTTGACAAAAAGTTCACAAAACATTGATTTTTTTAAAATTTCTCTTGCATAATTGATACAAAAGCGATAAAATAATAAATGCAATAATATGCATACTAATAAATGTAAATATTTTATTTGGAGGAATTCAAAATGTCAGTTAAAGTTGCAATCAACGGCTTCGGTCGTATTGGTCGTCTTGCATTCAGACAAATGTTTGGTGCTGAAGGCTACGATGTAGTTGCTATCAACGACCTCACAAAACCATCAATGCTTGCTAACCTTCTTAAGTATGACACAGCTCAAGGCGGTTACTGCGGAAAAATCGGTGAAGAAGTTCACACAGTTTCAGCAGACGACGAAGCAGGTACAATCACAGTTGACGGTAAAACTCTTAAGATTTATGCTATGGCAAACGCTGCTGAGCTTCCTTGGGGTGAAATCGGTGTTGACGTAGTTCTCGAATGCACAGGTTTCTACTGCTCAAAGGATAAGGCTATGGCTCACGTAAACGCAGGTGCTAAGAAAGTTGTTATTTCTGCTCCAGCAGGTAACGACCTCAAGACAATCGTTTACTCAGTTAACGAAAACACACTTACAGCTGATGACCAAATCATCTCAGCTGCATCTTGCACAACAAACTGCCTTGCTCCTATGGCTAAGGCTCTTAACGATTATGCTCCAATCCAAAGTGGTATCATGAGCACAATCCACGCTTACACAGGCGACCAAATGATTCTTGACGGTCCTCACAGAAAGGGCGACATGAGAAGAGCACGTGCTGGTGCTGCTAACATCGTTCCTAACTCAACAGGTGCTGCAAAGGCTATCGGTCTTGTTATTCCTGAACTTAACGGCAAACTTATCGGTTCTGCACAAAGAGTTCCAGTTCCAACAGGTTCAACAACAATCCTTACAGCTGTTGTTAAGGGCACAGACGTTACTAAAGAAGGCATCAACGCTGCTATGAAGGCTGCTGCTTCTGCTTCTTATGGTTACAACGAAGACCCAATCGTTTCTTCAGACGTTATCGGTATGACATACGGTTCTCTCTTTGATGCTACACAAACAATGGTATCAAAGGTTGCTGATGACCTTTATGAAGTTCAAGTTGTTGCTTGGTATGACAACGAAAACTCATACACATCACAAATGGTTAGAACAATCAAATACTTTGCTGAACTTTAATTTTTAAATTAAATAAAGCTTGAGCAGGTGCTAAAAGCATCTGCTCTTTTTTTGTCTATTATGTGATATTGTAAATGTCCTTTATATATGGTATAATTAATTGAATATGTTAAGGCAAGGTGATTTTATGAATAAGGTTCTTTCAAAAATTATTAGCAAGGCTGTAGCTTTCGGCGAAAAATTTGTTAGTGGTGTTTCTCAAGAAGAAGCTCAACAAGCATTAGGTGAGGTTACAATTACAGAGGGTATGCCTGAGCTTTTACGTCAAGCTGCTGCTGAATGTGCAGTTCTTCTTAAAAACGATAAGGTTTTACCATATAGTGAGGACGAAACTGTGTCTGTTTTTGGTCGTGGACAAACAGAATGGTTCTACACGGGCTATGGTTCAGGTGGCGATGTTAAAAAGCCTTATGGTGTAAATCTCATTGACGGACTTAAAAACTGTGAAAAATTAAATCTTAATGAAGAGCTTGCAGAAATTTATGCAAAATGGAATGAGAAAAATCCTATTGACCACGGTTTCTGGGGTCACTGGCCAAAATATTATCCTGATATGACACTTACAGACGACATTGTTAAGGCTGCATCAGAAAAGTCAAGTCAAGCAATCTTTATTATAGGTCGTTCTTCAGGTGAAGACAGAGAAAACTCTCTTGACGAAGGAAGCTTCTATCTTACAGACAACGAAAAAGACTCTCTTAATAAAATCACAAAATATTTTGATAAGGTTACTGTTCTTCTTAATATCGGTAGCGTTATTGATATGGAATGGCTTGAAGATTACGAAGATAAAATCGGTGCTATTCTTCTTGTTTGGCAAGGTGGTATGGAAAGCGGTAACGCTATTGCTGATATTCTTTGTGGCAAGGTTAACCCAAGTGGCAAGCTTGCTGACACTATTGCTGAAGAATATGACGATTATCCATCACAAAACTTTGGCAGACGCGAATTTAACAACTATGAAGAAGACATTTATGTTGGATATCGTTGGTTTGAAACCTTTGAAAAAGACGATGTAATGTTCCCATTTGGCTTTGGTCTTTCATATACTAACTTTGAAATTAAATATAACGATGTTAAAAAGACTAAAAATCACGTAACTGTTGAATGTTCTGTTAAGAATGTTGGTGAAGTTAGTGGTAAAGAGGTCGTTCAGGTTTATATTTCAAAGCCACAAGGCACACTTGGCAACCCTGCTCGTGAATTAGTTGGCTTTGCAAAGACAAAGCTTTTAGCTCCTAACAAGAGTGAAACAGTTAAAATTAAAATTCCACTTTCATATTTTGCATCTTATGACGACAGTGGCAAGAGCGGTAACCCATTCTGCTATGTTATGGAAAAAGGTGAATTTGCACTTTATCTTGGCAACAATGTAAGAGATGCAGAAAAGATTTGGAGCTATTTCCAAGACGAAACAGTTGTTACTGAGGTTTATGAACAAGTATCTGCTCCTGTTGAAAGCTTTGAAAGAGTTATCAACACAGAAAACGGACTTGACAAAGAGCCTGTTAAGCTTGCAGAATATGACCTTCGTAAAATTATTATTGATAATCTTCCTCGTCCAATTATTATGACTGGGGACAAGGGCTATAAGCTTAAAGATGTTAAAGACGGTAAAATTACTCTTGAACAATTTGTTGCTCAATTAAATCTTGATGAGCTTGAAGCAATTTCTCGTGGCGACTATAAAATGGACTCACCTCTTGGTGCTCGTGGTAATGCAGGTGCAATCGGTGGTGTTTTACAAAGCCTTCGTGAAAAAGGCGTTCCACCAATGATTACAACTGACGGTCCTTCAGGTATTCGTCTTCTTGCATATTGCTCACTTATTCCTATTGGTACAGCTTTTGCTTGCTCTTGGAATACTGCTCTTGTAAAAGATGTTTATACACTTATCAGCAAAGAAATGAAAGAAAAAGGCAGTGATATTCTTTTAGCACCTGGTATGAATATTCACAGAAGCCCACTTTGTGGCAGAAACTTTGAATATTTCTCAGAAGACCCTGTTCTTTCAGGTCTTATGGCTGCTGCTACTGTTGAAGGTATTCAAGCACACGGTGGTTCTGCTTGTCCTAAACACTTTGCTTGTAACAATCAAGAAACAAACAGAACTCACACAGACTCTCGCCTTTCAGAAAGAGCTCTTCGTGAAATTTATCTTAAAGGCTTTGAAATTTGTGTTAAAAAGGCAAAGCCAAACTGCATTATGACATCATATAACAAAATCAATGGAGTATGGGGACACTATAACTATGAGCTTTGTCAACGAATTCTTCGTGAAGAATGGGGCTTTGAAGGACTCGTTATGACAGACTGGTGGATGAGATATTCAAACAGCCCTGAATTCCCACTTCTTAAGGATAATGGCTACCGTGTACGCTCAAGTGTTGATGTGCTTATGCCAGGTGGCAAACGTACAGGCAAGAGCAAGCCAGACGGCACATTGCTTGAAACATTCGGCAAAACAGACGGTATCACATCAGGTGAAATGCAAAAGGTTGCAATGCACGTGCTTGGTGTTTGCCTTAACTACATTGACTAATAAAAGGATTTTTTATGAAAAATTCAGTTAAAATTTATTCTTTGCTTCTCTGTTTAGTGCTTGTGCTTACTGTTTTTTCTGCTTGTGGAAAAAAAGAAAGTAACACAATGACGACTGAGACAACAACATTAGAAACTACAACAGCACCGTTAGAAGACATTACTCACGACAAGCGACTTATTGGCACTTGGAACGGTGAAATGGAATATCCAATAACTGAAGACGGTAAAACGGTAGTTGTAGGTTGTCTTGTTGAGATTAGAAAAAACGGCACAATGACACTTACTATGACAAAGGACCAGATGAGAGAAGTATATGTTAAATCTCTTATGGTTATGACAGGCATTGATAACGAGTTTGCTTTAGATAAAGCTCTTCTTTTTACATCAGGTAAAGGCTTGGACGAAACTGTTGACGAAATGGTTTCTCAGGTTAAAGACGAAGACCTTGTTACAACAGTTTTTTGGGAAACAGAGGATAACAACAAGCTCTATGAAATGGATGCAGGCGAAACCAAAGAAGATGTTACTGTTGAAACCTATACCGTTTCTAATGATGGCAACACAGTTGTAATCACCATAGAGGATGAAGATATGGGCACACAAAAACTAACTCTTAAAAAGGTAGTTGAGTAAAAAATAAAGCACTCGACTAAAATCGAGTACTTTTTCTACTTGTTTAATGTAGGATTATCAGTACGGTTTAGAAGATAGTCAATGCTGACGTCATAAAAATCAGCAAGCTTAATGAGAATTGAAGTTGGCAAATCATTCTCTCCTGTTTCATACTTTGAATATCCTGTTTGAGACATTCCAAGCATACTTGCCACTTTCTTTTGGCTCAAATCTTTATCTTCTCTTAAGTCTCTAATTCTTCTATACATTTCACATCACCTAATTAAGTATATGCTAATCTGTTTCAGGTTATTGACTTTTAATCTAAAATAGGTTAATATATAAGTACAAATAATAAAA
Organism: Candidatus Fimenecus sp.; assembly: GCA_045593645.1. Classification (GTDB taxonomy): domain Bacteria; phylum Bacillota; class Clostridia; order Oscillospirales; family Acutalibacteraceae; genus Fimenecus. The sequence continues at coordinate 22,966 of JAZNWZ010000105.1, forward strand.
GAAAGGACTTTTTATTATGAAAAAATCTATGAAAATTTTCTCACTTATTCTTTGCTTAGCACTTGTACTTACAATTTTTGCTGCTTGTGGTAAAACAGAGAAAAAAGAAGACGAAACAAAAGCATCAACAACTGAATCTACAACAGTAGAAACAACAACAGAAGCACCAAAGGGCGACGCTACTCACGACGGCAGACTTATTGGTCTTTGGACCGGTGCAATTGACTTCCCAATGGATGAAAATGGCACAACAGCAAAAGTTAACGTAACAATGGAGCTTAACGAAGACGGCACTTGCTTAATGACAATGAATGAAGACGACCTTAAAGCAATGATTATCAGTTTGTATATGGTAATGTTTGAGTGCGAAACTGAAGAAGAATTAGACGCAGCACTCCAACAAAATATGGGAATGTCTTTAGACGATTTTGTTGCTATGGCTATGGAAGACTTTTCAGAAGACGACCTTAACAGTAAAGGCGTTTGGACTACAAAAGACGGTAAGCTTTATATAACAGACGAAGACGTTGAAGCTACTGAAGAAGCTTGTACATATGAATTTTCTGAAGATGGCAAAACTGTTACATTAACATTTGAAGACGAAGAAATAGGCACACAAACAATCGTTCTTAAAAAAGCATAATTAAACTTAATTAAAAGAAAAAGCTCGGTAGAAATACCGAGCTTTTTCTTTTATTTATCTTTTTTATTGTTTCGTTTTGCAATTCTTTTTTCACGATATTTTTCAAAAACCATTTCAAGAACTACAAAGCCTACTATTGCAAGAATCACAAAGAAAATTCTAATTGGTGTAACTGTTAATTCGTTACTGTATCTTACCTCGTCCCTTGCAAAAGCAGTTACAGAAAACGCAAGGCACAAAAGTACTGTTATAAAAGTAATATTCAGTTTTTTTATGCCTTTTGTCATAATTTTTTATTCCTTTTCTGCTTTAACTTGAATACCAAGCTCATCAAGTTGGAGTGTATCAACTGGAGATGGACATTCTGTCATTGGCTCACTTGCATTTTGAAGCTTTGGATATGCAATAACATCACGAAGTGAATCTGCACCAATCATTTGCATTACAAGACGGTCAAGACCGATACCCATAC
>JAZNWZ010000106.1:0-6132 GCA_045593645.1 Candidatus Fimenecus sp.
CACCTGTTTCGATAGTAATTGTATCTTCTTTAACTGCTACAACTCTACCACAAATGCCACCGATTGTAACAATTTCATCGCCAACTTGTGTGTTTTCACGAATTTCTTGTTCCATTTTTTGTTGTTTCTTTTGTGGTCTGATAGTAAAGAAATACATTGCAGCAAAAAGAACAACCATCATAATAATCATTGTGCTGTTTCCCATAGTAATATTTGTCCTCCAATATTTTAAATAACTCAATTATTATACATAATAAAAACTTTTTTTGCAACCCTTTTAGAAAAATTAATACAATTATATTCTTGTATCTAATCTATCAACATATTTATTATAGAATTCATCAAAAGTATCATTATCAAGAGCTTCACGAATTCTAGTCATGAGATTGTTGTAAAAATAAAGATTATGCATTACACAAAGTCTCATTGCCAACATTTCTTGAGCCTTAAACAAGTGTCTGATATATGCTCTTGAGTGTTTTTGACAAGTTGGGCAATTGCAAGTAGGGTCAATTGGTAAATCGTCTTTCTCATACTTTTTATTATTGATATTGATTATACCAGCATCTGTAAATAAATGACCATGACGGGCGTTTCTACTTGGCATAACACAATCAAAAAGGTCAACTCCCCTTCTAACACCTTCTAAAATGTTACCAGGTGTGCCCACACCCATAAGATATCTAATTTTATCTGCAGGCATATATGGTTCAACTGCTGAAATTATTCGATACATATCTTCTTTTGGCTCGCCAACTGCAAGACCACCAATTGCATAACCATCAAGGTCGAGTTTTGCAATTTCTTTCATATGGGCAACTCTTAAATCTTCAAAGGTACAACCTTGATTAATGCCAAATAACAATTGATTTTTATTGATGGTATCTGGTAAAGAATTAAGTCTTTCCATTTCAGCCTTGCAACGAATAAGCCATCTTGTAGTTCTTTCACAAGATTGTTTTGAATATTCATATTTAGCTGGATTTTCAACACACTCGTCAAAAGCCATGGCAATTGTTGAGCCAAGATTTGATTGAATTTGCATACTTTCTTCTGGCCCCATAAAGATTTTATGACCATCAATATGTGAAGAAAAATACACACCTTCTTCTTTGATTTTACGAAGTGATGCAAGTGAGAAAACTTGAAATCCACCACTATCTGTAAGTATTGGTCCACTCCATCCTGTAAATTTATGAAGTCCGCCCATTTCTTTCACAAGTGTATCAGTAGGTCTTAAATGCAAATGATAGGTATTACAAAGCTGAACTTGACAGTTTATATCTTTTAAATCGTAAGCAGATACGCCACCTTTAATTGCACCTTGTGTTGCAACATTCATAAAGGCAGGAGTCTGAACTGTACCGTGAACTGTTTGAAATTCGCCTCTTCTAGCATTGCCATTTTTCTTAATAAGTTTATACATAAAATCTCCTTAATAAATAAACATACAATCTCCAAAACTGAAAAATCTGTACTTTTCTTGAACTGCGGTTTTATATGCATCTAAAACTTTCTCTCTGTCGTACAATGCAGAAACAAGCATTATAAGTGTACTTTCTGGTAAATGGAAATTGGTGAGTAAAGCATCAATGCATTTAAACTTATATCCAGGATAAATAAAAATGCTTGTCCAATCGTCGAATTCTTTCATTTCACCTTGACTTTGCATTACACTTTCAAGTGTTCTGCAACAAGTAGTACCAACACCTATAACTCTGCCACCATTTTTCTTTGTCTCGTTAATTAAATCAGCAGTTTCTTTTGGAATATGATAGTGCTCTGAATGCATTTCGTGGTCTTCAATATTCTCTGCCTTAACAGGTCTAAAAGTACCTATTCCCACATGCAAAGTCACATAGCCAATTTTAATGCCTTTTTCTTCAATTTTTGCCATAATTTCATTGGTAAAATGAAGACCTGCAGTTGGTGCTGCAGCCGAGCCTAATTCTTTAGAATAAACAGTTTGATAACGTTCTTTATCCTTAAGTTTTTCAGTGATATAGTGAGGTAAAGGCATTTCACCAACTTTATCCAAAACCTCGTAAATATTTGAAGCGTTATAACTAAATTTAGCTATTCTGTTTCCATTTTCAAGGACCACTTCAATCTTGCAACAAAGAATTCCATCACCAAAAGTAAATTCAGTGTCAATTTTTGCTCTTTTTCCAGGTCCTGTTATACATTCCCATTTGTCGTTTCCAAGGTTATTTAAAAGCAAGAATTCAACGATAGCGCCTGTGTCTTTTTTTACACCATAAATTCGAGCAGGAAGTACTCGAGTATTGTTTAAAATTAAGCAGTCTCCAGGATTTAAATAGTCAATAAAATCGTAGAAATGTTTGTGCTCAACTGTTTCATTTTTTCTTGATAAAACCATCATTTTAGAGTGGTCTCGAGGCTCAATTGGAGTTTGAGCAATCAATTCTTTGGGCAAATCGTAATAAAAATCAGATTTTTTCATTGTGTTTCTCCGTAAAAATATAGAAAATATTAAAATTGTTTGACATAAACGCTTTATAATGGTATTATATTATCGCGATTGAGGCGCGACAAAAATCAGTAGCGTTTTTGAAACTCCCAAGAGTTTTTGATGAAGCGTGAAAGGGTTTGTCGCCGAAGAAAAAACAGGGCTTGGGAATGTTTATTCTGGTTGTATTATTAACAGTAATGCAACTGTCAACATTTATGATGGAGTGCTTTCGTATTATGAATTCATAATACTATGTATTTTTATCAGTAATGATGACGTTTATCATTACTGATTTTTTATAACAAATGATATACTATCATTTTTTGGAGGTAATTTCAAGTGAAAAAGTACAATGTAGGTGTAATTGGTGCAACAGGTATGGTTGGCCAACGTTTTATGACTCTTTTAGATGGTCATCCATGGTTTGATGTTAAGGTTCTTGCAGCAAGTCCACGTTCTGCTGGTAAAAAATATATTGATGCTGTTGGCACAAAGTGGTGTATGGATGTAGAAATTCCTGAAGCTATGAAAGATATGGTTGTTATGGATGCAACTGCAGATATCGAAAAAATTGCTTCTCAAGTTGATTTTGTATTCTGTGCAGTTGATATGAAAAAAGATGAAATAAAAGCATTAGAAGAAGCATACGCTAAAGCAGAGTGTCCTGTAATTTCAAATAACAGTGCTCACAGACACACTCCTGATGTTCCAATGATTGTTCCTGAACTTAATGCTGACCATGCAAAGATTATTCCTGCTCAAAGAGAAAGACTTGGCACAAAGCGTGGTTTTATTGCAGTTAAATCAAACTGCTCACTTCAAAGCTATGTTCCAGCACTCTACCCTCTTTCAAAATTCGGCATTAAAGATGTTCTTGTTTGTACATATCAAGCAATTTCAGGTGCAGGTAAAACATTCCAAACATGGCCTGAAATGATTGACAATGTTATTCCATATATCGGTGGTGAAGAAGAAAAGAGTGAAAAAGAACCACTTAAGATTTGGGGTAAGGTTGAAGGAAAAGAAATTGTTCCTGCAACATCACCTAACTTTACTGCTCAATGTCTTCGTGTACCTGTTTCTAATGGTCATATGGGTGCAGTGTTTGTAAGATTTGAAAACAAACCTTCAAAAGAAGAGATTTTAAATATTTGGAAAGATTTTGCTGGTCGTGCACAAGAATTAGAACTTCCACACGCTCCAAAGCAATTCCTTAACTATTTTGAAGAAGACAATATGCCACAAACAAAGCTTCAAAGAGACCTTGAAGGCGGTATGGCAATTTCTATTGGTCGTCTTCGTGAAGATACACAATATGACTATAAGTTTGTTTGTCTTTCACATAACACACTTCGTGGTGCTGCAGGTGGTGCAGTTCTTATGGCTGAACTTCTCTGTGCAGAAGGTTACATGGACTAATATTTTTCATTAAGGAGAATTTTTATGAGTAACAATCCAATTTTTACTGGCTGTGGTGTTGCTATTGTTACACCTTTTAATGATGATTATAGTGTTAACTACCCTGCCCTTGAAAAATTATTAGAATTTCACATCGCTAATGGTACTGATTCAATTGTAATTTGTGGTACAACTGGTGAAAGTGCAACTCTTACACCACAAGAACATTCAGATGTAATTAAATTTACTTGCGATGTTGTAAACCATAGAATTCCTGTTATTGCAGGTACTGGTAGTAATGAAACAGCATATGCAATTGAACTTTCACAAGACGCTGAAAAAGCCGGTGCAGATGCAATGCTTGTTGTTACACCTTATTATAACAAATGCTCTCAAAGAGGTCTTGTAAAGCATTATAACGCTATTGCTGATAATGTAACAAAGCCAATTATTATTTATAATGTTCCAAGCAGAACTGGTGTAAATGTTCTTCCAACAACTTATGCTGAACTTTGTGAGCATAAAAATATTGTTGCAACTAAAGAAGCAAGCGGTAATATTTCACAAATTGCTGAAACTATTGCACTTTGTGGTGATAAGCTTGATGTTTATTCAGGTAATGACGACCAAATTGTTCCATTGATGTCTCTTGGTGGTAAAGGCGTTATTTCTGTTCTTTCAAATATTTGTCCAAAGATAGCACATGATATTCCAACTCTTTATCTTGAAGGTAAAGTCAAAGAAAGTGCTGAGCTTCAACTCAAATATTTAGAGCTTTGTAACGCAATGTTTATGGATGTTAACCCTATTCCTGTTAAGGTTGCAATGCAAATGATGGGTATGGATGTTGGTCCTCTTCGTATGCCTCTTTGCGAAATGGAAGATGCAAAAACTGCAAAACTTGAGTCAATTCTCAAAAAATATGAATTAATCTGATTTTAATTGGACGTGAAAAAATGACAAGGATTATTTTAAGTGGTGCTTTAGGAAAAATGGGTAAAGCAATTACTGCTTGTGTAGATAACCGTAATGATTGTGAAATCGTTGCAGGCGTTGATTTAGCAGCAGCAGAAAGTTCTTTTCCTATTTTTAAATCATTTAACGATATTAATGTTGATGCAGATGTGATTATTGACTTTTCGCACCCATCAGTACTTGCTGATTTGCTTACATTTGCAAAAGAAAAGAAAATCCCTGCAGTAATTGCTACAACAGGACTTACTGAACAACAAGTTGACTCTATTAAAGAAGCATCAAGTGAAGTTCCACTTTTCTTCTCTGCAAATATGTCAATTGGTGTTAGCTTAGTTTCAGAACTTGCTAAAAAGGCAGCTAAAGTACTTCAAGGTAGTTTTGATATTGAAATTGTTGAAGCACATCACAATCAAAAAATTGATGCACCAAGTGGTACTGCATTAATGCTCGCTGATTCAATTTCAGAAGCACTCGAAGAAAAGCCAGTTTATGAATTTGACCGTCATTCAAAGAGAATGAAACGAACAAAGAACGAAATTGGCATACATGCAGTTCGTGGTGGCACAATTGTTGGTGAACACGAGATAATCTTTGCAGGTCCTGATGAAGTTATTAAGATTTCACATTCTGCATATTCAAAACAATTATTTGCAAATGGTTCAGTTAATGCAGGCTTGTTCCTTGTAGGCAAAGAACCTGGCTTTTACTCAATGAAAGACCTTGTGAATGAATAAGGAGATAAGAAAATGAAAACTATTGATAATATTACAGTAATTGAAAATGTAACACTTATTTCTATAAACGATTCCCCTGCCGATTTCAAAGTTGTAGCTCAAATTTTTGAGATGCTTTCAAATGCAGGAATTGATATTGATATGATTTCACAAAATCCACCTCAAGGCAAAACATCAAATCTTTCATTCACAGTAAATGATGATGATTTAGGCAAAGTTTTTGAAACAGCATCAAAGCTTCGTGAACTTCATCCTGAACTTAAACTTGCAATTAGCAGTGGTAACACAAAGATTTCAGTTTTTGGTGAAGGTATGAAAAATTGCCCAGGCGTTGCATCAAAAGTATTCTCTGCAATTGCATCAACAGGCGTTGAAGTAAGAATGATTACAACATCTGAAGTTGATATTTCAGTTCTTGTTTATAGCCACGACGGTGATGCAGTTTATACAGCACTTAACTCATGATTTGACACTAAATATTAAATTATGAGTTAAGTGCTGAATAAACTGCGTCACCGTCGTGGCTATAAACAAGAACTGAAATATCAACCT
>JAZNWZ010000107.1:0-28575 GCA_045593645.1 Candidatus Fimenecus sp.
TACTTACTGATCTTTCTCAAGCCTCCCTATGTCCCAGGCTCGTCAAGTAGTACTCCTCCCACAGTATGTCTTTCATTATACACTACTCTAGCTTGACCAGTACATCCCCAAGCCTATATTGCTTAGATTGCTTGTACTTGAATTTCTTTTATTTTTTCTTCGCTTAAACGAGCAGGAATATGAAGACCACTATCTGCTTGATATTTTGCTTCAAAATCATAGAATTCGTTGCAAGGCTCAACTTCACCAACTGCACCTGCAAATGGCTCGTCATTACCCATAACTGCACACTCAACCTCTGCACCGTCAATGCCTTCTTCAACAACTACTCTTGTGTCAAATTGGAAAGCATATTCTAAAGCTTCAAAAATTTCGTCAACTGTTTTTGCTTTTTTAACACCAACAGATGAGCCCGCATTTGCCGGTTTAATAAAAACAGGAAGTCCTAAATACTCTGCACATTCCTTTGAAAAATCTTTGCCATTTAATTTAAAATCGTGTAAAGTTGTGTATTTCCACTTAGCTTGAGCAATGCCATTAACATCACAAATTGCATTTGTCATAGCCTTATCCATACAAACTGCAGATGCCATTGTGTTACAACCAACAAAAGGAATACCTGCAATTGCTAAAAGACCTTGCATTGTGCCATCTTCACCATTTTTGCCGTGAAGAACAGGGTAGCAAACATCAATTTTGATTTTTTCAAAGCCATTGTCGTTAAAAACGATAATTCCACGGTCTTTTCTGTCAGTAGAAATAACTGCTTTTTTAAGATTTGATTTATCTAAAAGCCATTCATCTTTAGGAAGCTTTTCAAAATCACCTGTATATTGATACATTTCGCCTTGCTTTGTAATTCCAAGCATAATAACATTATATTTATCTTTAGGAACATTTCTAATTACAGATGAAGCAGAAACAACAGAAACATCGTGCTCTGAAGATACGCCACCGAATATAATAAGAAGATTTTTCATAAAATTGCCTCCATAAATCACAATTATAACCATTTTATCACATTATATTCAACTAATCAATTATATTGTTTAAAAAAATTTAATGACAAAATCATTTTAATGTGGTATATTATATAAGATATAGAAATTTTTTCAAAATGAGGTATATAAAATGTTTGAAAGAAACGAAGCTCTCACTCTTGTTATGAAGAATTGTGCAGATAATTTTTCTGCAAACGATTTTGAAGTTAAAACAGCAGAAGTTGCTGTTGAAAATGACAAAGCATATTTTGAAATTGCAAAAAACAGTCTTGTTGTCAGGTTTTCAAGCCAAAATGCAGTGCTTGAAATTTTAGAAAAAGAAGATGATAATGATTTTACTAAAAAGGCAACATTCCTTCTTGACCTTGAAACTTTTGATGACAGAGATGCAAAGTCTCTTGCTAATGAAGTTAAAGATGTAATTGATTCAAATTACGGCAAAAAAGCAAGAAAAGAAGCAGCAGCTAAAAAAGCTCCTGCAACAGTATCAAAGGCAGCAGTAAAAGGCGGTATGTCTTATGATGCAAATACTCTCGCAAGCAAAATTGCTGCAATGTATCCTGACCTTAAAGAGCCATATAAAGAAAATTTCCAAATGTATGATGAATTTCTCCCTGAAGAATTCTTTGTAACTCATGCAAATGCATATATTATGGAAACTTTGCGCTCAAACGATTCAAAAGAAATCAAAAAACTTGTTAAGCTTTTAAGTGAAATTTACGAAAACGGAACAAACGATGTTCAAGACCTTGTTGTAGTTACAATTCTTGGCGACCTTGAGAGTGAAGGTCTTGTTGACAAGTGCTGTGAATACATTGAAGACCAAGATTTCAAAGATACACTTCGTGCAGTAAATAAATATCTTGCATCTAAGGCAGGTAAAAAAGCAAAGAAGCTTCTTGAAAACCCACCAAAATATAAGCCAGAAAAGAAAAAGCAAGGTCTTATGGACAAAATGATGGCTCAACAGGGGCAAATTCCACAAAGATAATTGAAGGGGTTTTGTTAAAATGAAAAACTCAAAACTTCGTCTGCTTGTTGCTTGTTTGCTTTTAGGTGCAATGCTTTTATCCTTTACTTCTTGTAAAAAAGAAGAAACGCCACCACCACAAGAGCCTACAATGACAAAGGAACAACTTGTCCCAATTATTATTGATGCAAAAATCAAAAATAATGATTACATTCTTTTGTCAAACTCATTTGTTGATTATGATAAGGTTTTTGAAGATGTTGTTGCTACTCGTGGTCAAAAAATTGAAGAGGTTTATAGAACCTTAACAGTAGAATGTGGCAAAACAATAAACGGATATTTAGCTTATCGTGAATTTGTAAATGCTGATGATAAAGCAAACAAAATCATTTTTGGTGCCGATTATAAGGTTGAGTATGAAATAATCAGTACTTACGATTATGTAGCAGAAGACATTGAAGTATATAACACAGACATTACAACAAAATTAAAAGAAATGGGACTTTCTGTTGAAAAATATTTTGACCCATCAAAAGTAACTGACGTTTGTGAAATCGAATTCAACTATACAGTTGAAGGTATGATGAATAAAAAAGAAGACAGAGGATATGTTATTCTTTGTAAATACGATGGCGTTTGGCGATACGCTGAAATAGCAGGTGTATAAAAAAAGAGAGATAGGTTCCTATCTCTCTCTTTTTTTTATTTGTCTTTCATTCTACGCCAATGAAACAAATATTGTTGAGCAATTCCCTCAGTGCCTTTTGTACATTGTGGCAAACCTTCAGGATAAAGCTCTGCCATAATTCTTTTTACCCATACATCAATAGGAAAGGCATCAAGCTTGTGAAAACCGTAAAGCAAGGTGCACTCTGCAACCTTTGCACCAACACCTTTAATTTTTTGCAATTCTTCTCTGCCAAAATCGATAGGCTCGTCGTATATTTTTGCAAGGTCAACCGTACCGTTTGCAACCTTTTGTGCTGCATCAATTATATATTTTGCTCTAAAACCAGAGCGTAAAGGTGCTAAATCATCAACAGTTAATTTTGCAAGAGTTTCTGCTGACGGAAAAGCTTTGATACCACTTTCACCAACGCCAAATTCTTCGCAAAGTCGGTGGATAATACCCTTTATTCTTGGAATGTTGTTGTTTGCAGAAATAATAAAGGAACAAAGAGCTTCCCAAGGCTCTTGCTGAAGAATTCTGATTCCGTTATATTCAGAAATAGCCGATTTTAAATATTCATCGTCATAATTATCCAAGACTTTTTTATAATTGTAATCTAAATCAAAATATTTTTTCCAAATGTTTTCAAAGTCTTCTTGTGAACATTCAAAAACAATCTTGTTTTCTGTTTCGAAAACAACAAGAGGTTTTCCAAAAGCGACTCCTTGCCATTTTCCGTCTTTTTCTGTCCAACGAAACGCCTGACCACAGTCAAGGGTGAGGGCAAGGTTAAAAACGGGTGGTTTATCAAGTTCAAAAATTTTGTTCATAAAGCACCTCGCAAAATGAATAAAAATTTCTAAAAATTCTGTCTAAAAATCATAAAGTCAAATTGCACAAAGGGTTTAGAAATTTTTTAAGTAACTAAAGTTCCATTTTGTATAATTTGTAAAGAAATTACAACAATTTGTATTTGACAAATAAATAACAATTTATTTTAAACTTTGTCGAAAAATCGAAAAAATGTCGTAAAATCAAAGAATTTTAATAAAGTTATAAACATTTTCAACAGAGTTTTCAACAATTTAGTTGAAAAGTATATTATACTTACAGTATAAAAATTAACGCTAAAAAGTTTGTACAATATTCCAATATTGACAAAAATGCCGTGATTTTCTATTGTTCAAAATTGATACAAAATTAAATAATAATAAGCTCTTTTGGTGCTTTTGTAAGATTGATACAACCATTATCTTCTATAAAAGCCATATCCTCAATTCGCACACCAAACTTTCCTGGGATATATATTCCAGGTTCAACAGTAACAATATTGCCCTTTTCTAAAATTGAAGGTGAAGAAGGCGAGAGATTTGGATATTCGTGAATTTCAACACCAACACCGTGTCCGGTTGAATGGGTAAAATATTGACCATATCCGCGAGATTTAATAATATCTCTTGCAAAAGCATCACCATCTTTACAAGATATACCGGCTTTTATATTACTAAGGCAGTTGCACTGTGCATCAAGCACTGCTTTATATACACTTTGCATTTCTTCAGTAGCAAAACCCACTGCAATAGTTCTTGTCATATCACTGTGGTAGCCACCGATAATTGTACCAAAGTCCATTGTTACAAAGTCGCCATTTTCAACTTTTTTATTGCTTGGTACACCGTGAGGCATAGAGGAGTTTTTACCACTTACTGCGATAGTTTCAAAAGAGAGACCTTCTCCACCGTTTTTAAGCATAAAGAAATCAAGCTCTAATGCAATTTCTTTTTCAGTAACACCAACTCTAATAAAGTTGAGAATATGTTCAAAAGCACTTTCTGCAATTCTTTGTGCTTTAATGATTTTTTCAACTTCGTCAGTTGTTTTTACAGAACGAATAGTATTTATAATAGTATCAAGAGTGTTGTCAGTTGATATTGTTGTCTTTTTCAAAACACCTTTAAGTGAGTTGTAAACAGAAACAGTTGTTCTTGATGCTTCAATAAGAAGGTGCTGACAATCCATTTCGTCAAGTATTCTGCCGATTTGAGAGAAAGCTTTTTGCTCTAAAAGCTGAACTTCAGCAGAGTTAATGGTGTTTTCTGCTGCTTCAATATATCGTCCGTCAGTAATAAAAACTGCGCGGTTAGAAGAAACAAGCAAAAATCCATCTGAGGACTCAAAGTCTGTAAAATATTTTCTGTTTTCAGGTGAGATTATAAGGGCACAGTAGTTTGCACCTTTTTCTAATAAGCATTGTTGTAATTTATTCATCATAAACACCATATCCATGTAATTTCTGAAAAGCCTCAAGCACAGGCTTTTCTTTTTTTCGACGAATAGCATAGAAAATCGGAAAACGAGTTTTGCCTCCTAATGCATCAACAAGCACAGGAATTGCACCACAAGCATTTGCTGCCATAACATCTGCAAAAATTTGGTCGCCAATCATAGCCATTTCGTGAATTTTAACACCCATCATCTGAGCGCCGATTACAAGCTTGTCTGGTTTTGGCTTTTTTGCAGCAGAAAGGTGAGCAAGGCCAATGCTCTCTGATACCTTGCGTGGACGCTTGCCAATTGCGTTTGAAATGACCATAATTTTTATTCCTGCATTTTTAACATCAGAAATCCATTGGTCAATACCATCAATACAGTTGCTTTTCCCATCGTTGCAAATTGTATTGTCAATATCAAGTGCAACAGCTTTTGCTCCCATTTTTTGTAAATCGTCAACTGTTATATCAAGAACGCTTTTAAAACGATATTTTGGCATTGGTGAACTCATAACTTTTCTCCTAATAAAAAAATAGTGGGCAATCCGATTTGGATGCCCACTTGCGTTTTAAAACATAGCTTCGCTAAGCGAAAATTATTTGAACTTACGCTTACGTGCAGCCTCAGACTTCTTCTTTCTCTTTACAGAAGGCTTTTCGTAATGCTCTCTTTTTCTAACTTCTTGGATAACGCCATCACGAGAAGTTTGTCTTTTAAATCTTCTAAGAGCACTTTCTAAGGACTCATTTTCTTTAACTTTTACCTGACTCACTATAAATCCCTCCCTTTACATTGGGATACACTGAGTATTATACAACAAGAAAAGTCCACTGTCAACTGTTTTATAGTTAAAAAAGAAGGTGAAAGAAGTCGACAAAATTAAAAAAACACAACTTTTTTGCAAATTGTTAACAAATTGTTCATAATTTCGTGTAAACTTTGACAAAGTCCATTGTTATTATTATAACTGTAAAGAGGGAGGGTGCTACCCACACTTGAACTCAGTTAGTGTTAGAAGTTGTGAATCAATCTCCTATGATTCGTCCGGTGGTGAACGGACAGACTTACAAACCGTTTCAGAAAATTAACCGACAGAACTTTGGTTCCGTCGGTTTTTTCGTTTTATGTGGACTTTTATTTGTTGACCACATTTTGAGGCTTACCGTCAAGGTAAGCTTTTATATTTTCTTGCAAAATATTCATAAGTCTCTCTCTTGTTTCAAAAGCAGCCCAAGCAATGTGAGGAGTAATAAAGCAGTTTTTTGCAGTAAGCAATGGGTTGTCTTTTTTTGGTGGCTCAACTGAAAGCACATCAAGACCTGCACCACGAAGCTTACCGCTGTTTAAAGCATCTGCTAAAGCTTGGTCATCAACAACAGGACCACGAGAGGTATTTATGATAATTACTCCATCTTTACAACCTTTTATGAAATCTTCATTTGCAAGATTTGTTGTTTTTTCTGTAAGAGGACAATGGAAGGTAATAATATCACTTGTTTTTTGTAATGTTTCCATATCAACCCATTTAAAGTTTTTACGACTACTTTGGTCAGTTTCGTGACCTGAAACAGCAACAATATTCATTTTAAACGCTTCTGCAATATCTGCAACTGCCTGACCTATTTGACCAAAACCAACGATGCCTAATGTTTTACCACAAAGCTCTGTAAGTGGAGTTTTCCAATAACAGAAATCAGGGCACTCTGACCATTCTCCGTTTTTAACGCTATCACTATGGATACCAACTGCGTTTGTAATTTCAAGAATAAGCGAAAAAGTAAGTTGAGCAACGGCATTTGTTGAATAGGCAGGAATATTTGAAACAGGTACGCCCATTTGCTTTGCATATTCACAATCTACAATGTTATAGCCTGTTGACAAAAGAGCAATATATTTTAAATTGCTAAGTCTTGAAAGAGTTTCTTTTGTAAGAGGAGTTTTGTTAGTTAAAATAATATCTGCTCCAGAGGCTCTTTCTAAAATTTTATCAGCAGGTGTGCGGTGATAGATTTCACATTCACCTAAAGCTTCAAGCCAACTCCAAGAAAGGTCCCCCGGGTTAAGTGCAAAAGAGTCTAAAACAACGATTTTCAAAAAAACCACACCTTTGTTATTATATATACTATTATAATAACATAAAATAGTAGAAGATAACAACAAAAATATTGACCTTTTAACATAAATATTATAAAATTATGGTGTATGGAATTTTTTAGAAATGGTGGATTCAATGGAGAAAAGAAACCTTAATAGGAAAACTGCACTGAATTTAACATCTATTGGCTTGCTTATAGCAGTAATCGTTATAAATATAATTACGATTATTATGCAAACTCAAATTGCAGAAGCAGGCTGGGTAGAGTTTATGCGTGAGCTTGAATTGATGCAAGAGTTTATTAGAAACTTAGGCAACAGATGGCTTATCGTATTTGCGATTATGGTTGTTTATGCAGTCAGGTCCTTTTTGCCAATACCATATCCTTTTTTGATAATTATGACAGGTGTTATGTTTAGACCGATAAACGCTTTGATTATCAACACTGCAGGCTTTTGCGTTGTAACAGTAATATCGTATTGGTTTGGCAGAGTAACAAAAGGTGGTTTTGCTTTAAAACAACTTAATAAATATGAAAATGTTAAGCATGTTTTATTATGTAATAAAGGCAAAACAAAATTAAGTATTCTTGTTGCTTCAAGAATTATTCCTGCAATTCCAATTAACCTTGTAAGCAATATGTACGGTGGAATGAAATATCCTTTCATAAAATTTATGATTGCATCAGTTATTGGCTTTGCACCTAAAATTGTGGCATATACACTGATGGGTGGCAACATTGCTCAACCATTCACTTGGGAATTTATGGCGCCTATCATTATTTTATTATTATTAACAAGTATAGTAACATTTGGCGTAAATGAAGCTTTAGAGAAAAGAAAGGAAGGGCACGAAAATGATGAACATTGAGATGCTTAAAAACAAAATTGAAAATGGAGAATTTGATGCTCGTTTTAAGAGAGTATATGTAACTGACGAGGCAGTTAAGGCGCAACACGAAAGATATGTAAGTCTTGCAAATGATTTTGCAGAGATTTTTAGTGCAGATAGAGATGCTCGTCTTTTCTCAGCCCCTGGTAGAACAGAGGTTGGTGGTAACCATACAGACCATAACCACGGTAGAGTTTTAGCAGCAGGTATTAACCTTGATGCTATTGCAGTTGCATCAAAGAATGACGAAAATATTGTTCGTGTAAAATCACGTGGTTACGATATGGACGTTTGTGATATTACTGACCTTGAAATTAAAGAAAATGAAAAAGGTCATTCACCAGCGCTTGTTCGTGGTATGTGTGCAGGCTTTAAAAAGTATGGCTATGAAATCGGTGGCTTTGACGCAGTAACAATGTCAAGCGTTCTTTCAGGCTCAGGACTTTCTTCTTCTGCAGCATACGAAGTGCTTGTTGGTACAATGCTTAACTATCTTTATAACGATGGTAAGGTTGATGCAATCACAATTGCAAAGATTGCACAATATGCAGAAAATGTATACTTTGATAAACCATGTGGACTTATGGACCAAATGGCTTGCTCAGTAGGTGGTTTTGTAACTATCGACTTTAATAATCCTGCAGAGCCAATCGTAAACGAAGTTAAGTTTGATTTTGCTTCATCAGGACACTCTCTTTGCATTGTTGATACAAAGGGTAGCCATTCAGACTTGACAGATGACTATGCAGCAATTCGTAGTGAAATGGAAAATGTTGCAGGTTGCTTTGGTAAAAAGGTTCTTCGTGAAGTTGACGAAGATGAATTCAAGAAGAATATTTCAACAGTTCGTGAAAAGGTTGGCGACAGAGCAGCACTTCGTGCATTACACTTCTATGCAGATAATGCAAGAGTTTTAAAAGAAGTTGAAGCACTTAAAAAAGGCAACTTTGAAGAATTTAAATCATACATTCTTGAAAGTGGCGACTCATCATATAAATATAATCAAAATGTATTCTCAGTTAAAAAGCCAACTGAACAACCAGTTTCATTAGCACTTGCACTTTCAGAGAGTATTCTTAAGGGCAAGGGTGCTTGGCGTGTTCACGGTGGTGGATTTGCAGGTACAATTCAAGCATTCGTTCCAAATGAAATACTTGCAGATTACAAAAATGCAATGGAAAGTATTTTTGGCAACGATAGTTGTTATGTTCTCATCATTCGCCCAGTAGGTGGCACTGAGATATAAATAAAAATTAAGGTTGATATAAATGAATACCATCGAACTTTTAGAAAAATTAACTTCCCCTCAAGGTGTTGCAGGGGAAGAAAATAGCTCCTTTGAAGCACTCAAGGGGCTTTTTTCACTGTATGGAAAAGTGTCAACTGACACAACTGGTAACATTATTATTGAAAGAGATGGCGTCGGTAAACACATTTTGCTTGATGCTCATTTTGATACTATCGGCTTTGTTGTAACAAACATTACTGACGATGGCTTTTTGCGAGTTTCAAAGGTCGGTGGAGTTGATATGAGAACAGTTGAGGGTATGGAATTGACTGTTCACGGCAAAAAAGATATTTTTGGCGTTGTTTGTACTGTTCCACCACATCTTTCTGATGGTGAAAGCAAGGTGTCAAAGGATGGCACTTGTGTTGTTGACATTGGTATGACAAAAGAAAATGCAGAAAAAATAGTTTCTGTTGGTGATAAGGTAAGCTTTAAAGCATCATTTACTGAACTTCAAAACGGACGAGTTTCTGCACCATATATTGATGACCGTGGTGGAATTGCTGTATTGCTTAAAGCACTTGATTATGTAAATACAGATAAAAAAATAACATTAGTATTATCTGCTCAAGAAGAAACAGGTGGAGCAGGTGCAAAATGTGCATCCTTTAATATTGATGCAGATTTGTCTTTGTCAGTTGATGTTAGCTTTGCAACAACTCCTGATAGCAATGCAAAAGAATGTGGAAAAATGAACGGTGGACCAATGATTGGCTTCTCACCAATTTTAAGTTTTTCAAAAAATCTCTGTGAGCTTGCAGAGAAAAACCAAATTCCTTATCAAAAAGAAATTATGTCTGGCAGAACTGGTACAAATGCAGACCACATAACTATTTCAAAGGGTGGAATTCCATCTGCATTAGTTTCTTTGCCACAAAGATATATGCACACACCTATTGAAGTGGCAGATGTTCGTGATATTGAAAATTGTGCAAAGCTTATTGCACGATTCATTGAAGGGGTGTGAGATTATGAATTTTGAACTTTTAAAAACCCTTTGCCAAATAAACGGTACATCAGGTGATGAAAATAAAGTGAGAGATTTCATAGTTTCTCAATTACCTGAAGATTGCGATTATACTGTTGACCCATTAGGCAACCTTATCGTTAACAAAAAAGGTGAAAAAGCACCAAAAAACAAGGTTGCTCTTTTTGCTCATATGGACGAAGTAGGCTTTATTGTAACTTATATTACAGATGAAGGTTTTATTCACCTTGCAAATGTAGGTGGAATTGATGATTCTGCACTTTTCGGCAAAAAAGTAACAGTTAACGGACTTGTTGGAGTTGCAGGTGGCAAGGCAATTCATCAATGTAGTGATGACGAAAGCAAAACTATTCCAAAAATCAATGATATTTCAGTGGATTTTGGATTTGAAAGTAAAGTACAAGCCGAAGAAAAAATCAGCCTTGGTGATTATGGCTATTTCGTTTCTGATTTTATTGAATTTGGAGATGATATGGTAAAATCAAAGGCGCTTGACGATAGACTTGGTTGTGCAATTATGCTTGAGCTTTTACAAAATAAAGCAGAATATGACTTTACTTGTGTATTTACTGTGCAAGAAGAAATTGGTACTCGTGGTGCTACTGTCAGTGCTTATACAGTAAAGCCTGACTATGCTATTGTGATTGAAACAACAACTGCATCAGATATTCCTGATACACCTGACCACAAAAAAGTGTGCAAGGTGGGACAAGGCGCAGTAGTTTCGTTTATGGACAGAGGCACAATTTATAATAAGGATTTGTTTAAGCTTGCATTCCAAGTTGCAAAGAAGAATAACATTCCTTGTCAAACAAAAACTGTGGTTGCAGGTGGTAACGATGCATCTGCAATTCATAAATCTGCAGGGGGAATTAAAACAATTGCAGTTTCTCTTCCTTGTAGATATATCCATTCGGCTTCATCTGTTGGTAGTAAAGCAGATATGGATAGTGTAAAAGCACTTACAAATGCTCTTTTAGGAGAGTTTTTAAATGGTTAAATCTACTAATTTTCTGCCTGAGTTATTTTTTAACTGTTTAGGAGAAGAGAATTCAGCAATATTTCTTGCTTATACTAATCTTTATCTTAAAGAAAGTTTTGAGGACGGTATAGTTTGGCTCCAAACTGATGAAAATGACCGTATTATATCTGTTGTTGCAACCGGTAGCAATGGCAAAAGCTTATGCTTTTCAACCGTAAACACCGATTTTGACGAGCTATCCTTTATATTGAATGGTGAATTTATATCTCCTGACAAGTTGTCTTTTGAACCAATAGATAAAAAATATCTATTGCGAAAAAAGTTGGAATTTTCGCAAGGTGAAAAGGGAATTGACTACAAGGATTTTGCGAGAATTAAGGCTCTTGATGGTTCAAATTTAAGTGAAAATAAAGAACTTGTTACACTTAAGATGTTTTTTAACTTAAGGGACATTTGCGAAGGGGTATTAATAAATGAAAACGGCGAAGATATCAGTGGTGGTTTTATAACTTTTGCAGATGATTTTGCCATTATAACAGATGTTTTTACAAAAGAAGAGCATCGTGGGAAAGGCTATGGAAAACGATTAGTTAAAAACCTTCTAAAGTGTTCGACGAAAGAAAATGTGTATTTAACATCAAAAGAACATAACCTTGAATTTTACAAAAAACTCGGCTTTGAAGTCGTGAAAGAAATATATGAATATAAGAAATAAAGGATTTTTAAAATGTTTTTTGAAATTAGCAATAGAATTAAAGAAGTATCAAATGTAGCACTTGAAAAAGCAGAGACAACTTTTAAAGGAATTGATGAGTTGGCAGAATTTAATCAACAAAAGGTGCTTTCTGCATTTATTAGAAATCGTGTTGATGAAACAGATTTTAATACAACAACAGGATATGGATATTCTGACAAGGGCAGAGAAAAACTTGATGTGCTTACTGCCGATATTTTTGGTGCAGAGAGTGCAATAATTCGTTCAGGTGCATTGGCAAGTGGTACTCATACACTTGCAGTTTGCCTTTATGGTATTCTTCGTCCAAACGATGTAATGCTTTGTGTAACAGGCACACCTTATGACACGCTTCATTCAACAATTGGTCTTGGTGGCAAAAATATGGGCGATGGTACACTTGCAGATTTTGGAGTTCACTATCAACAAGTTGATTTAACAGAAAATGACGAAATAGATTATAAGGCAATTGAAGAATGTGCAAGGGACAAAGCGGTTAGAATGGTATACATTCAACGCTCACGAGGTTATTCTTTAAGACATACAATTTCTATTGCTGAAATTGAAAAGGTTTGTGAAATCGTACACAGAGTTAATAAAAGAGCAATCGTAATGGTTGATAACTGCTATGGTGAGTTTACAGAAAGAAAAGAGCCAACTGAAGTTGGTGCAGATTTAATAGCAGGCTCACTTATTAAAAATGCAGGTGGTGGAATTGCACCAAGTGGTGGCTACATAGCAGGTCGTAAGGATTTAGTTGAGCTTTGTGGCTATCGTCTTACAACTCCTGGACTTGGTACAGAATTAGGTGCAACACTTGGTCAAAACAGAAATATTTTTATGGGACTTTTTAATGCTCCACATGTTGTAGGTGAGGCACTTAAAACTGCAGTTTTTGCTGCATCACTATTTACAGAGTTGGGCTTTGGAGTTACTCCAACAGTTAACGAAGCAAGACACGATATTATTCAAGCAATTTGCCTTGAAAATAGTGAAAATCTTATTGCGTTCTGTCAAGGACTTCAAAAGGGTGCTCCTGTTGATTCTTATGTAACACCTGAGCCTTGGGATATGCCTGGTTATGACAGTCAGGTTATTATGTCGGCAGGTGCATTTACATCTGGCTCATCTATTGAGCTTTCTGCAGATGCTCCACTTCGTGAGCCTTATGCAGTATGGATGCAAGGTGGGCTTAATTTCCACAGTGGTAAGGTAGGTATAATGTTAGCAGCAGAAGAAATGTTGAAAAGAGGTTTGCTCAAATGAAATTGATGCATCTTAAAAGTGGTACTGATGTACGTGGTGTTGCAGTTGCAACAGAAAAATATCCTGAAATTCAACTTACAGATGAGGTTGTAAAGGTAATCAGCGCCTCATTTGTTGATTTTCTTTGCGAAAAAACAGGTAAAAGTGCAAATGAGTTGACAGTATCTGTTGGCCACGATTCAAGAATATCTGCAATGCGAATAAAAAAGGTTGTTATTGATGAGCTTGCAATGATGGGTGTTAATGTGCTTTATTGCTCATATTGTTCAACTCCTGCAATGTTTATGACAACAGTAACAAGAAATTGTGATGGCGCTGTGCAAATTACTGCAAGTCATCATCCTTTTGATAGAAACGGACTTAAATTCTTCACTCGTGATGGTGGTCTTTCAGGTGAAGAGCTTAAAAGCATTCTTGCAAATGCTGAAGAAGAAAAGCAAAGAGAATACACAAATGATGGTACAATTAAAGAAATTGACTATATAAGCGAATATTCTGCAATTCTTCGTGATATGATTAAAGAAGAAGTAGGTGCTACTGATTATGAAAAGCCATTAAAGGGCTTTAAAATCGCAGTTGATGCAGGTAATGGCGTTGGCGGCTTTTATGCTGAAAAGGTTTTAGCACCACTTGGTGCAGATGTTTCTGCAAGTCAGTTTTTAGAGATTGACGGAATGTTTCCAAATCATATTCCTAATCCTGAAAACAAGGTTGCAATGGATTTTATCTGCAAAGCAACAGTTGATAATTATTGCGATTTAGGTGTTATTTTTGATACAGACGTTGACCGTGCATCATGTGTTGACTACAAGGGCAACGAAATCAACAGAAACTCTATTGTAGCACTTGCATCTGTAATCGCTCTTGAAAATAATAAGGGTGGCACAGTTGTAACTGATTCAGTAACAAGTGACGGGCTTCACGAGTTTATTGAAACTACTTTAGGTGGTAAACACATTCGTTTTAAACGTGGATATAAAAATGTTATTGATGAGGCTGTCAGAAGAACTGCTTTAGGTGAAAATACACCATTGGCAATTGAAACCTCAGGCCACGCTGCTTTTAAAGAGAATTATTATCTTGATGACGGTGCATATCTTATTACTAAAATCATTATTAAGATGGCAGTTTATAGAAATTTAGGCAAGAGCATTTGGGATTGCCTTGATGAGCTTAAAAAACCAATTGAAGAAAAAGAACTTCGTTTTAATATTTTATGTGAAGATTTCCGTTCAGTTGGTGAAGCACTTATTGGAAAAATCAAATCAATTGCCGAAAAAGATGAAAATATGATTCTTGCCCCTGACAATTACGAGGGCGTAAGAGTTTCATTTAAGGATAAAGACAAAAACGGATGGTTTTTACTTCGTTTGTCTGTTCACGACCCTGTAATGCCTTTTAATACTGAAAGTGATACTGAGGGTGGATGCGTAAATATTTGCAAAGCCTTTTATGAATTGGTAAAAGATGAGCAAAATATTGATTTTTCTCCACTTGAAGATTTTATAAAAAAATCATAAAACAGTTGACAAAAGCAACAAAAATATTTACTATATTTGTTGAATAAATTTAAGTAGGAGGTGTAATTGAATGTTTGAAAAAATTCGCGCAATCATTTGCGAACAACTTGAATTAGATGAAGAAGCAGTTACTATGGATGCTATTCTTCTTGAAGATTTAGGTGCAGATAGTATCGACCTTGTTGACCTTGTTATGACATTTGAAGATGAATTTGATATGGAAATTTCTGACGAGGCACTTGAAAACATTAAAACAGTAGGCGATATCGTTAAATATATTGAAGAAAACTAATTTATAATTTATTAAATAAAGAAAAGGATAAGAAAAATGGCTGAACAAAAAAAGATGGTTGAAGAAATTACTTCAATGGACGTTGATTTTGCCAAATGGTATACTGACGTTGTTAAAAAGGCAGAGCTCTGCGAATATACAAGTGTAAAGGGTTGTATGGTAATACGACCTTATGGTTATGCAATTTGGGAAAATATCCAAAAAAATCTTGACGCTATGTTCAAGGAGACAGGGCATGAAAATGTTTGTATGCCGATGTTTATCCCTGAAGGTCTTCTTAACAAAGAAAAGGACCACGTTGAAGGTTTTGCACCAGAAGTTGCTTGGGTAACACATGGTGGCAGCGAAAAACTTGAGGAGCGTCTTTGTGTTCGACCTACATCTGAAACACTTTTCTGTGAGCACTACGCTAATATAATTCAATCATATCGTGATTTACCAAAGCTCTATAACCAATGGGTATCAGTTGTTCGTTGGGAAAAGACAACAAGACCGTTCCTTAGAACAAGAGAGTTTTTATGGCAAGAAGGACACACAATTCACGCAACTGCAGAAGAGGCACAAGAAGAAACAATCAGAATGCTTAATGTTTATGCAGATTTCTGTGAAAACTATCTTGCAATGCCTGTTGTTAAGGGTGTAAAAACTGCAAAAGAAAGATTTGCAGGTGCTGAAGATACATATACTATCGAAGCACTTATGCACGATGGTAAAGCATTACAATCAGGCACAAGCCACTATTTTGGTGATGGCTTTGCAAAAGCATTTGGAATTCAATTCCAAGATAGAGACAACAAGTTAAAGCACCCGTTCCAAACATCATGGGGTTGCACAACTCGTCTTATCGGTGCGATTATTATGACTCATGGTGATGACAATGGTCTTGTTCTTCCACCAAGAGTTGCTCCAATTCAAATTGTTGTTATTCCTGTTGCATCTCATAAAGAGGGCGTTAAAGAAAAGGCAACTGAAATTTATGAGCAAATCAAGAAAAATGTTCGTGCAAAGATTGACTTGACAGATAACTCACCAGGTTGGAAATTTGCAGAATATGAAATGAAGGGCGTTCCACTTCGTCTTGAAATCGGACCAAAGGACATTGAGAAAAATCAATGTGTTATCGTTCGTCGTGATACAAGAGAAAAATACTTCGTATCTCTTGACGAGCTTGATGTTAAAATTCCAGAATTACTTGATATGGTACATGACGGTATTTATAACAAAGCTCTTGAAAGAAGAAATGAAATGACATTTGTTGCACACGATATGGCAGAAATGGTTGATATTGCAGAAAACAAACCAGGCTTTATTAAGGCGATGTGGTGTGGCGACAGAGCTTGTGAAGATGCTCTTAAAGAACAAGCAGGTGTTACATCTCGTTGTATTCCATTTGTTCAAGAAAAGATTGCTGATACATGTGTTTGCTGTGGCAAGCCTGCAGATAAGATGCTCTATTGGGGCAAGGCATATTAAAAATAACGATTAAAGGACTGAGAAATCAGTCCTTTTTTATTGCCTAATATTCCTAATTGATTAAAAAGGCGATTTATGGTACAATATAAAGTTAGTTGGAGGTAATAATATGCTTGAAAATTTACAACCTAAAAGAGTATTTCATTATTTTGAAGAAATCAGTAGAATTCCTCGTGGCTCAGGTGATATGGTAAAAATTGCCGATTACTGTGAGGCATTTGCAAAAAATAATTCTTTAAAATATGTAAGAGATGAGGCAAATAATGTAATTATCTATAAACCTGCATCAAAGGGCTATGAAAATGCTGAGCCAATTATTTTGCAAGGTCATCTTGACATTGTTTGTCAAAAAACAGAAGAAAAAGAAATCGACTTTTTAACAGATGGACTTGATGTTTTTGTTGATGGTGATTTTGTTACTGCAGACGGTACAACTTTAGGTGCAGACAACGGTATTGCAGTTTCAATGATTCTTGCAATTCTTGAAAATGATGAGTATTCACATCCTGCTGTTGAAGCAGTTTTGACAACTGATGAAGAAATCGGTATGATTGGTGCAACTAAACTTAATATGAGCTTGTTGCACTCAAAAAAGATGATAAACCTTGACTCTGAAGAAGAAAATATAATGACAGTTTCTTGTGCAGGTGGCAGTGATGTTAGAGTAACCTTTGAAAATGAGAAAAATACTGTAAGTGGCACACGAGTTAAAGTCGTTTTAAAGGGCTTTGCAGGCGGTCATTCAGGTGTAGAAATCAACAAGGGCAGAGTAAACTCGAATATCCTTGCAGGTAGATTTTTAAACTATATTAAAGAGGTTTGCAACTTCCGTATTATAAAAATAAACGGTGGAGACAAAGGAAACGCTATTACTAATCACACAGAAATAGAGCTTTGTACCTTTGAACCTGAAATGTTCAAACAAAAGGCAGAAAAATATTTAACTCTTGTTCAAGAAGAAATCAAAGCAAGAGAAAGTGGCTTTAATTTTTCAATAGAAACAGGTGAAAATGGCGAGTTTAAAGTCTTTTCACAAGCTCTTGCAAATAGTTTGATTTATACACTTGTCTGTGTACCAAATGGCGTTGTTGATATGAGTGCAGAAATTGAAAACCTCGTCGAAACATCTTTAAATCTTGGTATTTTAATGACAACAGATGATGGTGTGTTTATGAATTTTGCTTTAAGAAGCAACAAGCAAACTGCTCTTGAATATTTAGAAGAAAGATTAAAAACATTCTTTAGTAGTTTTGATTGTAAAGTGGAAACATCAGGTCATTATCCACCTTGGGAGTTTAATTCAAACTCAACACTTCAAACTCTCTATAAGGAAACCTTTAAAACTGTATTTGGTTATGATGTAAAAGCAGAAGCAATTCACGCAGGGCTTGAATGTGGTGTCTTTGCTTCACAAATCAAAGACTTTGACTGTATTGCTATTGGACCGGAAATGTATGATGTTCACACAACAAAAGAAAGAGTAAATATAAAATCAACAGAGAGAATTTTTAACCTTTTACTAAAAGTGCTTCAAGAGAGCAAATGAACATATTGCAATTAATGTGTTTATATGATACAATTCAGTGGTTGTGAAAAAATGTTAGATAGGAAGGTTTTATGGATAATAAAAACGAATTCAAACCATATATTCCTGCAGACAAAATAACACCGGAATTAACAATTACATCAGTAATTGTTGGCGTTATTCTTGCAGTTGTATTTGGTGCAGCAAATGCATATTTAGGACTTAAGGTTGGTATGACTGTTTCAGCATCAATTCCATCAGCAGTTATTGCTATGGGTGTAATCAAAATGATTATGCGAAAAAACTCAGTGCTTGAAACAAATATGGTACAAACAATTGGCTCTTCAGGCGAGTCTTTGGCAGCAGGTGCAATTTTCACTCTTCCTGCACTCTTTATTTGGGCAAGTGAAGGCGTAATGGACAAGCCAAGCATTGTTGAAATCACACTTATCGCTTTAATCGGTGGTATTTTAGGTATTGTATTTATGGTGCCACTTCGCAATGCTTTAATTGTAAAAGAGCACGGTGTTTTGCCTTATCCTGAAGGCACTGCTTGTGCAGAGGTTGTTTTAGCAGGTGAAAAAGGTGGCTCAAGTGCATCCACAGTTTTTGCAGGTATGGGCTTTGCAGCACTTTTTAAATTTGTAATTGATGGACTCAAAGCAGTTGCAGGCGAGGTTTCTTATACATTTAAAGGCTTTGCAGGTACAATTGGTACTCAAATTTATCCTGCAGTAATGAGCGTTGGCTACATTTGTGGTGCAAAAATTTCATCTGTTATGTTTAGTGGTGGTCTTTTAAGCTGGATGGTGCTTATTCCACTTCTTGTTGCATCAGGTGGTCCTGATATTGTTGCAACGTTTGAAGCAGGCGGAGCAGGTGCAGTTTGGTCAAGCTACATTAGATATATTGGTGCAGGTGCTCTTGTTACAGGTGGATTTATTAGCCTTATTAAATCATTACCGCTTATCGTTAAGACTTTTGGTGATGCAGTTAAGGGCTTAAAGGGCTCAGGTAATACATCAAATCTTCGTACAGAAAAAGATATGAGTATTATTTTTGTTATTGCATCAGTTATTATTTTAACTTTTGTAATTTGGCTTGTTGATGTTATTCCAGTAAACTTTATTGGTGCAATTATTATTGTTGTTTTTGGTTTCTTCTTTGCAACCGTATCTTCTCGTATGGTTGGACTTGTTGGAAGTAGTAACAACCCGGTTTCAGGTATGACAATTGCAACAGTTTTAGTTGCAACATTGGTTTTAAAGGCAACTGGACTTGTTGGTGCAAAGGGTATGGCAAGTGCTATTGCTATTGCATCAATCGTTTGTATTGTTACTGCTATTGCAGGCGATACATCACAAGACCTTAAAACAGGCTTCCTTTTAGGTGCAACACCTGTAAAACAACAAATTGGTGAAATCTTTGGCGTTATTTCATCAGGTCTTGCAATCGGTGGTACACTTTATCTCCTTGACACTGCTTGGGGCTTTGGTGAAACAGGTCTTGAAGCACCTCAAGCAACAATGATGAAAATTATTATTGAAGGTGTAATGGATGGTAATCTTCCTTGGGCACTTTTGATTTCGGGCGCTTGCATTGCAATTATTGCAGAGCTTTTAAAAATTCCTGTGCTTCCTTTTGCTATTGGTATTTATCTTCCTGTACAGCTTAATGCTTGTATTATGGTTGGTGGTATTATTCGTCTTGTATTCGACAAGCTTAAAATGAGCGAAGAAAAGAAAGAAGAAGTTGTAAGCGACGGTATTCTTTTCAGCTCAGGTATGATTGCCGGTGAAGGACTTATGGGTATTGCTCTTGCTCTCTTTGCAATTACAGGACTTGATAAGACTCTTAATTTATCAGAGAGATTTGGCATTAGTCCTGCAGTTTCAAATATTGGTGGACTTGTACTCTTTGCAGTAATTATTCTCACATTCTTTAAATTTACAATTTGGAAAAAGAGAAAGAGCAAATAGAATGAAGAAAAATGTTATCTCACAAAATTATCTTGAAAGAAAACCAATAAGAGTAATTGAAAATTGGTCAACCGACGAAAATGGAACTGTAACTCTTGAAAAAGAGAACACAGGTATTTTCAATAAAATTGCACAGGTTCTTTTGAAAAAACCAAAAATCAGCTTTATTCACCTTGATGAAATGGGCAGTTTTATTTGGCCATTACTTGATGGTAAAACAGATATAATTGAATTAGGTGAAAAAGTAAAAGAGCATTTTGGCGAAAAAGCAGAGCCTTTGTATGAGCGTCTTGCAAAATATATTCAGATATTAGAAAGTTATAATTTTATAAAATTCTAAACAATAGGAAACAAGATGAAGTATAAAAAGATTTATATTTTGATGACACAATATCCGGGATTTGATGCAAAAATATTGCGTTGGTATATGCGATTCCCTTATACCCATACATCAGTAGGGTTAGAAGAGGATATGGATACTTTCTATACATTTATCAGCAAGGGTTACCTTGTAGAAAGTATTACAAGATATGAAAAACCAGATAGGCCATCATTTCCTTGTGCTTTATATGAAATTGTAGTTACTGAAGAGGTTTACGAAAAGGTTAAGAAAACAGTGAACGATTATAAAGCACGAAAGTATATGCTTAAATATTCAACTCTTGGGCTTGTAATGTGCTTTTTAAGAATACCTTTAAAGCGAAAAAATCACTATTTTTGTTCACAATTTGTAGCAGAAGTATTACAGAAGTGTGAAGTTTTAAAGCTTGAAAAGAATAGCTCTCTGTATTTTCCAAAAGACATTTCAAAGCATAAAGAGTTAAAGCTGATATTTCAGGGCACGCACCTTGGCTTTGTTAAACAGTTTGTAAAATCAAATAAAGTATAAATAAAAACCTCTACCGATTGGTAGAGGTTTTTGCTTTATTCGTTTGCAATTTTGAAGGCTTCTTCGGTAGCAAGAGCAAGCTTTGTGATAATGTCCTTTTTCTTCGTCATACAGTAAAAGGCGTCATTTGTAGTTGAAATACTAAAGCAGTCTTCATATTTTAAATGTTTAAACTGATATTCAACGTGCAAGCCGTATAAGCCTTTGGTAGGTCGGCAGATTTTATAATCATTTCCGTTATAATGACCTTCAATTATAAAGCCGTCATTAAAATTATGTGTAACCTTTGCTATCCCAATATCTATATACTTATCAACACCGGGAGTTGAATACACTTGCAAAGTTTCTTCGTAGTGATAAGTGCCATTGAGAAGCTGTTGACGCACATTTTCTCGTTCCCATTTATACCAGTCAGGAATATGAGAAAATTCAGTTTTGCCTTCCAGGGCTTTCATTTCACCCAATTCTGTCATTTTCCATTTTTTGCCACAAGACTCACACCACAGATGAATACCTTTTGAGTTCATTTGGTGCTCAGTTTTGCAGTTCGGACATTGATAAAGAATTTTATTAAGCCCGTCGGCACGATATTTTTCTTTTATATGAATGTTATTATCTTTTTGCCATTTGAATTCGTCATATTCCATTTCTTTGCGAATAATCTCATTGATTTCATCAACGGACTTTTCTGCAACCTCTTCGGCAGTCAAAATTTGTTTCA
Source organism: Candidatus Fimenecus sp. (assembly GCA_045593645.1). Lineage (GTDB taxonomy): Bacteria > Bacillota > Clostridia > Oscillospirales > Acutalibacteraceae > Fimenecus. The sequence goes on from JAZNWZ010000107.1 coordinate 21,555, forward strand.
TTTCAACGCGAATAGGGGTTTTACGGAATTTAAAATTTGTCCAAAATGGAAGGTTAAGATAGTTTCCGTGATTAAGCATTACTACAACAGGAACATTATTCTTTTTAGCAAGCTTACCAACGGCAGGTGGCAAAATGCAAAGAGTCCCGTCAGGAGTGTATCTTGCTTCAGGATACATACAAAAAATATCACCATATTCATGCAAAACTTTTTTGCATGAGCGAACAAGATTTAAATCCGTTGTAAATTTTCTTGTGCATATACAGCCTAATTTTTCCATAATTCCTGAGACTGTATAATATGTGTGAAAAGAAGCTGCTATATTAACCTTGTAAGGATAAGTTGCTTTAAACATTGTACAGAAATCAAGGGACTGTGAATGGTTAATAAGCAAAATATATGGTGGCTTTAAGTCGTCCATATTAAATTTTTCAATTTTGTATCCCTTTCTTACAAGAGAGAGAATAACGCTTGAAACAAAGCAAGCAAGCTTTGTTACTAAGTCCGATTGTTTTAACGGAGGTTTGGCGGAATTATATTTCTCTACATTATCGGGATAAATAACTTCTGTCAAAAATTCTCTGTTATCATTCATAATAGCTTACCTTAATCAGTTTTTGTGCTGACTTTTAAAGTAGTGGCAATTTTATATGCCTCTTCAGTGGCGAGAGCGAGCTTTGTAATTATGTCTTTTCTTTGTGGTATACAAAAGAAAGCATCGTCTTCAGTTGAAATTTCAAAGCAGTCTTTGCCTTTAAGCAAATTAAAACCATATTCAATATATAAGCCATAAAGCCATTTAGCCTGACGCTCAATTCTGTAATTATGACCGTTATAATAGCCTTCAATTACGAAACCATCAAGGCTATGAGTAACCTTTGCTTTACCAAGTGGCATAAAATTGCTCACATTAGGTTGTGAAATGATTTCAACATCTTCTTCATAATGATATTTGCCTTCAAGAAGCTCGTTTCGCACATTCTCTCGTTCCCATTCATACCAGTCAGGAATGTGAGAAAATTCGGTTTTGCCCTCAAGAGCTTTTAGTTCACCTAAAGTGGTCATTTCCCACTTTTTGCCACACTCTTCACAGAAAAGGAGCGTGCCCTTTGAGTTCATTTTATGCTCTGTTAAGCAGTTAGGGCATTGATAAAGAAGCTTGTTAAGACCTTTTGCACGCTTTTTATGTTCAATAACAATATTGTTATCCTTTTGCCATTTGAAATCATCATATATAATTTCTTTACGAATTACTGCATTTATTTCATCAACACTCATTACTTTTACTTGTTCAGCTGTCAAAACTTGCTTTAGTGTTGCATAATATGGAGTTTTTCTATAAGTATAGTCTGTCCAAAAAGGTGTGTTAATATGATTGCCGTGATTAAGCATAATTACAAGAGGTACACCACTTTTTTTAACAAGCTTACCAACGGTATCAGGCCAAGTTGATTGTGTGCCATCAGGGGAGTATCTTGCTTCAGGATACATACAAAGCACATCACCAAACTCTTTAAGCACTTTCTTGCAAGCACGTATAAGTGAAATGTTAGTTGTAAACTTGCGAGTACAAATACAACCAGCCTTTTGCATTATTTTAGGAGCAAGATGATATGCATTTAATGCTGTTACAATATTAACCTTGTGTGGATATATTGCCTTAAAAAGCATAGCAATATCCATAACCTGCATATGATTTGAAAGCAAAATATATGGTGGCTTTAAATCGGCCATATTAAACTTTTCAATTTTATATCCTGCTCGAATAAAAGACAAAAGGATGGTAGCAAGGGTGTGAGCACCTTTTGAGATTTTATCTGTTTGCTTAACAGGAATCTTCCCGACAATTTCTTTAGAAATATTGTCAGGATAAACGACTTCTGTTAAAAAATTTTTCTTCTCTTCCATTTATTTACCAATCAGTTTTATTTTTTTGTCAAAATTTTATACATTTCCTCAGTTGCTAACATAAGCTTGGTAACAACATCTTTTTGCTTTGGAACGCAATAAAACGAATTATCTTTTACAGAAACATCAAAGCAGTCTACCTTGTTAAGCTTCTTAAAGGCAAATTCATTATGTAATGTATAAAGAGACTTTGATTGTCTTTGAATTCTATAATCGTAACCATTATAATGACCTGTAATTATAAATCCATTTTCTAAATCGTGAGTAACAGTTGCCTCACCAATAGGAATATATTGAGTCCCCGGTAAAGAGTAAACAGGCAAGGTTTCTTCATAATAATATGTACCATCAAGAATTTCTTGACGAACACATTCTCTTTCCCATTCATACCAGTCAGGAATGTGTGAAAACTCAGTTTCACCCTCAACAGCTTTTAATTCGCCTAATTCAGTATATTCCCACTTTTTGCCACATTCTTCACAAGTTAAGTAAGCGCCTTTGCCAACAGTTTTACCCTCTGTCATACAGTGAGGACATTTATAAAGCACCTTGTTAAGACCATCTGCACGAAAATCTTCTGTGATTTTTATGTTGTTCTCTTTTTGCCAACGATGGTCATCATAAGCGAGTTCTTTTTGAATAACTTGGTTAATTTCATCTGCACTCATTTTCTCAATGTCTTCTACATTAAGTACAAGCTTCATTGTTGATTTGAAAGGCACTTTTCTGTATTGACGGAAGTCCCAGAAAGGTGCATTGAGATAATGACCGTGATTTAAAAGTACAACAACAGGCACTTTGTTTTTCTTAACAAGTTTGCCAACAACCTCAGGAATAATTCCTGTTGTGCCAACATTAGAATAGCGTGCTTCAGGATACATACAAAGAATATCGCCATATTCGTGAAGCACTTTGTTACAAGCACGAACAAGCCCCATATCGGTAGTATATTTTCTATGACAAGCACAGCCCAATTCCTCCATAACCTTTTCAAAACCAACAAAACCATCAAGAGTTGCAATGTTATTGAATTTATATGGATGTACAGCCTTAAAGCTTGTAAAGAAATCTACAAATTGTGTGTGGTTGCAAAGAAGGATGTATGGAGGTTTAAGTCCATCAACACCAATCTTTTCAAGTGATGTTCCACCACGAACAATAAATCTAAGAATAAAACGTGAAATATTATAAACAAGTCCCTTGTAAAAAGCATTTTGTCTTTTTGGCATAATGGAAGGAACTTTAATTTCTATATCATCAGGATAAACAATATAATCTAAAACTTCGTTCATAAAACCACCTTTTTGTAACCAATTTGTAACTATTTTACCATAATGGTCAAAAATAAGCAATAGTGTTTATTTGGAAACTACTAAATTAGCAATATCATCAGGGAGTGGAGCTTCAATTTCGATTTCTTTGTTTGTAACAGGGTGTATGAATTTACAGTAGCAACAGTGAAGCGCTTGACGAGAAATATACTCGTTGGGAGTGCCGTACATAGTGTCTCCTACAAGTGGAGTGCCAAGACTTGAAAAATGCACGCGAATTTGATGTGTTCTGCCTGTTAATAAATGAATACGAAGCAAAGTGCGACCGTTATGATGAGAAATAGCTTTCCAGTTTGTAACGGCTTTTTCACCACGCTCGTCAACAGTACGAATAGTAAGAATAGGGTCAGGACGATAAATAGGCTTGTCAATAACACCTTCACCCTCATAGACACCTTCTGCAACAGCCAAATATTCTTTATAAATATTTCCTGAAAGACGAGCAGCAGTATATTTGTTAAGAGCACAAACAACAACACCTGATGTGCCACGGTCTAATCTGCCTACTGCTCTAAAAACTGCAGATTTGCCTTGTTTTAAAAGGTGATGGGCTACGGCATTTGCAAGTGTATCACCTTGATGATTGTGAGAAGGATGTAAAGGTAACCCTGCAGGCTTATCAACAATAAGAATGTCATTATCTTCATAGAGTACTGTTAAATTATATTCAAGAGGCTCAACGATATTGTCATTTTCTCGTTCGTCATTAGGCAAATGAATACAAAGCAAATCGCCCGACTTCATAAAGTCAACGGTGCGCGTGTGCTTACCATTGAGAGTAATTCCGTCAGGTATGTTTTTGAGTTGGCGAATAAGCCTTGCACTTGCTTGAAGCTCTTGCTTTAAGAAGGTTAAAACATTTTTGCCATTGTATTTTTCGTCAATTTTATATTTTAAATATCTTTCCATACTTGCATTATAGCACAAAAAGAGTATAATATAAAGGAAAATTTAAGGAGTGATATTATGCAACTTTTAATTCTCATTTTACACAATTCAAGACATATGGATACTTGTCTTGCAAAAATGGTTGAAGCAGGCGTTCACGGAGGCTCTTTGCTTGACTGCGAAGGTGTTTTACAAGCTATGAGCCATAATACAGTTGAGCCTCCACCAATTTTTGGTTCATTAAGACAATATTTAAATCCTGAACGTGGCGCAATGAACAAAATTCTCATTTCTGCTATTGAAGACAGTCAGGTAGACCTTGTAAAGGCTATTGTCAATGATGTTACGGGTGGTCTTGGCAAGGCAAATACAGGTATTTTAATGACAGTGCCTATCTTAACAATTGAAGGTTTGGCAAAATAATCGCAATTTCTCTGGGGTGAAATAAATTGAATATACTATTTTCTTTGTCATTGGGAATGATTGTCGGACTTCTAATGACAAGAATTATGAAAAAAGTAAATCTTCCAAACGTTACTGGTTATCTTATTGCAGGCTTAATAGTAGGACCATATTGTTTAAAAATTTTCAATAGTGGAAATATTGAGGGTTTGGCAATAATAACAGATGCAGCACTTGGCTTTATCGCCATTTCTATCGGTGGTGAGTTTAAGCTGTCTTCACTTAAGCAACTTGGTGCAAAAATTTTTGTAATAACACTTTTTGAAGCAGTTGGAGCAAGCGTGCTTGTTTGTGGAGTGCTTCTTACAATGGGAGTAAATCCACAATTATCACTTGTTTTAGGTGCAATAGCATCTGCAACAGCTCCTGCAGCAACACTTATGGTTGTTCGCCAATACAAAGCATCAGGCCCTGTTACATCGACACTTTTGCCTGTTGTTGCTATTGATGATGCTGTTTGTCTTATGTTGTTTTCAATTATGTCGTCAATTGCAAAAAGCTTAAGTGCAGGAAACGGCTTTAGCTTTTATGAAACAATATTAAAGCCTATTATTGAAATCGTTGGCTCATTGGTAATTGGTTTTGCAGTTGGCGCAGTGCTTTCAATAGCATCTAATTTCTTTAAATCAAGAGCAAACAGAGCATCTTTAGCAGTTACTGCAGTGTTCTTTGGTGTAGGTCTTTCATCAATGCTTGGGCTCTCATCACTTTTACTCTGTATGGCGATTGGTGCAGCTATGGCTAATATGTCAAAAGTTAGCGATGCAATTATGGAATGTACTGACCGTTGGACACCACCTGTATTTATGCTCTTCTTTGTAATTTCAGGTGCACATTTTAATTTTGAAGTACTTAAAACAGTAGGCCTTGTTGGTGTAATGTATCTTGTGCTTCGTTCAGCAGGTAAGTATTTTGGTGCAATGCTTGGATGTATGCTTACAAAAACAGAAAAGAATGTTACAAAGTATCTCGGTATAACACTTTTGCCACAAGCCGGTGTTGCAATCGGTATGGCTCAGCTTTCTTTAACAGTTGTACCTGATTATGGTGAACAAATTAGAGCGGTTGTACTTTGTGCAACACTCGTTTACGAATTAGCAGGTCCATTACTTACAAAAATTGCTCTTACAAAAGCAGGGGAAATTAAAAAATAATAAAAAGGCAAAACAAAAAACTCGGTTTTTACACCGAGTTTTTTTATTATGTGTTATCTTATTTTGCCAAAGCGCCAACTTCAAGCATAAATCCACCGATTTGTGCACCGAATTCAGGTCCGCCTTCCATAATAATACGGCCTGCTTTTGTTGCTTCAAGCATATCGTCTATGCTAAGAAGTGTTCCAAGCGCTGAATCAAGGTTGTTGAAACGAAGTGTGAAGAAAGGCATTGCTCTCTTATATTCGCCACGACCTGCTCTTGACTTACCTGCTTTAATACGGATGAAAGCAGCAACTTCAGGATGACCGTCAACTGCGAAAGCGTAAACACGGTCAGGGCTCTTTGATGTCCAGTCCTTAATTGCTTCATGACCCAATTTGTTAAGCTGGCTGATACCACTTGAAAGGAGATAGAAGAAGCACTTAACCATAAGTACTTTTGTTTCTTCATCCTTTGGTGGCTGTGTAGCACCTGTAAGGTCTGAAAGTTTAAGAAGTGTCATAAGCATTGCCTTGAATGCTGCAAAATTCTTAAATACACCCTTCATTTTTGGAAGAGTTTTAGGACCGATTTTGCCTTTGAAAAATGCGTTCATTGTTTCAATGCTCTTGAACTCAAGTTCAACATCAGGTGATTCGTGTGCAGAATCAAGCTTTGTTTCCCATTCGCCCTCTGTGATGATGAAATGAGTTGCATACTTTCCACCCTCTACCTCAGGGTCAAGTGCACTAATCTGTAAAACAGTAGTGAGCTTGTCGAACTGAGCTTTGAGAGATGGAACATCAGTAGCAATAACTTTCAAAAGTGGCAATGCAGCATTGAAAAATATTTTTGATGAATAAAGTTCATTTTGTTCGTGCATATTATCAACTCTCTTTCTGAACAACAAAGTGGATTAAACTTCGTCGTCCCAGTTGTCGTCTTCTTCAAAGTCTGCATTCATCATTTCACGAACTGCAGAAATAATACCGTTAGAATCAATGCCAGCATCTGACATAATATCTTCCTGAAGACCAATCATAGCGAAGCCCTTATGGCCAAGCATCTTGAATGCACAACCTTTACCGTACTGAGCCATAACTTCAGCAACTGCTGAGCCAAGGCCGCCTGTAACAAGGTGATCTTCAACCGTAACAATTCTTCTTGTGTCGGAAATTGCTTTCTGAATAGCCTCAACATCAATGGGGCTGATTGTGTGCATATTAAGAACACGAACGCTGAGACCGTCTGAATTCTTGAGGAACTTAGCTGCCTCACGAGCCTGGAATACACAGG
>JAZNWZ010000108.1:0-7328 GCA_045593645.1 Candidatus Fimenecus sp.
AGGCAAGGTGTGGAAACAAGAAAGAGTCAAACAATTTTTTGCAACAGACGAATTGCTTATTGGAAGAGACTATTGGAATTTCGTTTGTGATGACGAAGACGGATTTGATATTGTTTTTAATCAGTATAAAATTTCAGCTGATAGAATAAAAGAAGCTTTAAATCAAATAAAGGAAATGTATTTTAGGAAAGATGATTGATATGAATGATTCACAAAGATACCGATTGATTTACGATGATTGTTTCAACGCGTTAAAAAAAATACCAGACCACTCTATTGATTTAATCTTAACAGACCCTCCGTATAATATTGCAAAATATTGTACTCGGAACATAAAATTTGATTGGAGGGGTGCCATAAATAACGATTTGGCTGAATGGGATTTGGTAGAATTTAGACCACAGGATTTACTTAATGAATTTAAACGGATAATAAAACCACAAGGTAATATTTTTATTTTTTGTTCATATAATTTAATTGGAGAGTATCATATGGTTTTTGACCCTGAATTTGATACTTTTCAATTTATGGTGTGGCATAAAACAAATCCTGTTCCTAATTTTAGAAAATCATCATTTTTAAATAGTTGCGAACTTATTGTAGGTTGTTGGAATAAAGGTCATACATGGAATTTTACAAATCAAAGGGATATGCATAATTTTGTGGAATCGGGTATTTGCATGGGTTCGGAAAGAGTAAAGGGGAAGGATGGAAAATACCTTCATCCAACACAAAAGCCAGTTGCTATCCTTGAAAAAATCATAAAAATAGCATCTAATGAAAATGACATAGTGTTAGATTGTTTTAATGGGGTGGGAAGTACTGGTGAGGCAGCACTAAAAAACAACCGAAAATATATAGGTATTGAAATTGATAAAGAATATATAATAGCAACGGAAGAAAGATTAAAAAAGTACAAGTGATGTAGCATTTGTAAAATTTTAGTTTGTTTGCCAGAAAACAAGCCGCACAACAGAATATAAAAATTAAAGCGAGATTACAGTTGTTGCAATCTCGCCTTTTGTTTAATCTTTTTTCACTTTTTAAAACTTGTAGTAATCTACGGTATAAAGAACACCGTTTGATAATATTTCTTTTGATGAGAATTCGAACAATTCTTCAGCTACCTGATATCTTGTACTGTTAAGGTCTAATGATTCAATATAGACATATTCAGGTATTCTATCGGGGTTTTCATCGTAATAGCGGATTAATAAATCCTTTTTAAGTTCACCTTGATACCACGCCGTATATATCGCTGAAGGACGTTCAAGATACATATACATCCAGTTACGATAAGATGCCAGCAATACAGGGTCATTTTCTCGGCTGATTTCTTTTATAAAATCCATATCAGCTATTCCTCTGTTATAGGCGTTAAGTTCTTGTTCTGTCATATACAACCCAGCATATGGACCTGTTGTTGCTTTAACAGCCTCTTTTCCGGGAAGGTCACCCCAATACCGAAATATCACACCATAAAACACCAGTTGCAGACAAAAACCTATGATTATTAAACTTCTGCATAAACCGGAAAAGATTTTTTTAGAGGCTTTTTCATCACTCTCTTTTGAAACAGTATGCATTTCTTTGTATAAATCCATTGCAAACAATACACCTGCAATATTATTGGTAGCAAGCACAATACCAATTACCGCTAAATGGGTGTCTGCAGCAAAATATTGAAAAATCGTTGCGATTAAACAAGGTATGTACATACAGTAAAATAGTGTTTTGTTTTTGTTTTCTGTCAACAAATAGCATATAGTGGAAATTACGCAAAATGGCAGGGAAATAGCACGATAGCCTATATCAGATGCTATTGTAACACCGGCAATAAACATTATTGACCATAATACTGAGCCGAGCAGATAAACAAAACGATGTGTATTGTATCTTCTCTTTTTGTCAATCAACAACACTATAAACAACACGAGTAATATCCACGGACAATTGAAATTAGCCACCTTAAAAAATTCAAATGTTTCTTTGAATTTTGTGAAAAGGCCGGCAGAAGTTACTCCGTATTCACTACTGCTTAAAAGGTTTTCAATATTGCTTGTAATTGAGCCGAGTGTTCCGCCTGTTACAAAGAAGAAAACAAGAGCAACAGCAATAGCTATCAAAATTCCGCAGGCAAATCGGACAAATGCTTCTTTACCAAAAAAACAATTATATTTTCCCATACCGGGAATAGCAACAGATGCTTGTTGCTTCGATTCCTTTTTTTTGTTTTTCGTTGGTTTTTTTTCTTTTTTTTCAGGTTCAGAGCCTTTTAATTTCATTACAAAAGTTATCAGTTTTTCTCTTTGTGTCCACAAAAGGCAAACAAGAAGATATAATGCAAAAGCAAAGCAAAACAGAGGGTTGTTTACGCAACAAAAACCAAAGCAAATACCCGCAAAAATATAAAGACGCAAAGAAGGTTTTTGATAAATTGAAAGCAGACAAAGTGTCAACAATACCAAAAATGCAACGAACATACTATGGTAACTTATTGCTATAATTCCGTATGCAGTTTGTATGTAAAATATCACTGATGCCATAACAGCCCATGTGCCGTGTTTCCTGAAAAACATATATAGGATAACCGCAAGTGTTGTATGAATTAAAAGATATATGATTCTCATAAAAAGTATTATTCCTTCGGCAGAACCTTTAAAAAGTGTCCAAATACATACCGGTATGAAAGAAAATAATGATGAGAACTGTGAAAGATGCCATTCATTCTGAACTAAACTATCACCACTCATCAAGCGAAACGGAACGAGTGAATAAAAGCTTTCGTCATCCAAATACGGAACAATAAACACAAGAAAGATATGCATTAATAATATTGTTGCCAATGATATTATAAAGAAAAAGTCAGTCTTTTTTAGTTTTGTCATTTAAACACCTTCTAAAGCATGTTATACATACGAATTTTAACATAATTTACAAGTCAAGTCAAATTGCTTGTATTTTTATCGAAATGGATAATATTTTATTATCAAACACTTGATATTGCTTGAAAAATTATGATATAATCAAGAATAATAATCATTTGGAGAAGTATGTCATGAGTAAGGTAATGTTGCTTTATCCCCCAGGGAAACAATATCAGCGTAGCGAAGACCGTGCACAATGTAATATTGAGGATTCTGCAGTGGCTTCCACACACGCATGTAACGATATCGGTTACGCAGCATCTGTTTTGCTCGGTAAGGGTTATTCCGTTTTTCTCAAGGATTATCAGACTGAACTTGCTACTAAAGAACAGGTAAAGGCAGATATTCTGGAATTTTTACCTGACTTAATTTTTATAAGCATTACAAATGCAACAATTTATGACGACCTTGATTTTATTAATTGGATAAAATCATTTCACGATTGTAAATTTGTTATAAAGGGTGCAATTTTTTATAATCCGAAAAAGTCACTTCTTGACACGCTTGACCTTAGTAATGTTGCCGCTATGGTCGGCGGTGAAATAGAATTTATAATGGGTCCTCTTACAGATTGTCTTTTAAGAGGTGAAGGAAATCTTGATGATATTCCGGGAATTATTTATCACAACGGTGAAGAATTTGTTTCGACAAAATTCGATTGCTGGAATAAAAATTTGGACGAGCTTCCGTTCCCTGCAAGGCATTTGATGAACAACGCTATTTACACTAGACCTGATACAGGTGAACCTATGGCAACAATTTCTGTTGCAAAAGGCTGTCCGTCACAGTGCATTTACTGTCTTACACCTATTATATCGGGCAAAAATGTCCGTTTAAGAAGTGTGGAAAATGTTTTTGCTGAAATAGAAGAGTGTTATTACAAATTTAATATCAGAAATTTCTTCTTTAAAGCAGATACTTTTACTATCGATAATGAATGGGCATCGGAGCTTTGCGACAAAATCATCAATTCACCACTTAACGGAAAAATTGAATTTACCGCAAATTCAAGAACAAAGCCGTTATCCTTTGAGTTATTACAAAAAATGAAGGCTGCAGGTTGTTTTATGCTTGCTGTTGGTTTTGAAACAGGCTCTGAAAAGACTATGAAACTCATTAAAAAAGGAGCTACACTTGAGGATAGTCTTCGTGCTGCTGAACTCATAAAAAAAACCGGTATTCCGTTATTTGGTTTCTTTATGGTAGGTTTTCCTTGGGAAACAAAAGAGGATATTAAGGCGACTGAAAAATTAATTTTAAAAATAAATCCTGATTTCATAGAAATACATATTGCTATGCCTTATTATGGCACAGAACTTTATCAGTATTGTCTTGAATATAACACATTGAGCGACTTAGCTTGGGGTAACGACTATTATGCTCCGAACACTATCGGCACAAGTACTGTAAGTCTTGACGAAGTGACAAAAATGAAAAAGCAGATGCAACTTAAATTTTATCTGCGACCAATATATATTCTTAAAACACTGGGTTAGTGCATAACATCTTTTACTCAATTCAAAAATTATGCACAACACGCAATCAAACTTTTAAAGAAAAATCTTTTCTGAGGTAGATAATGAAAGTCTTATTTATAAATCCCTCTGTCGGTTATTATACACGAGCCCTTTCCAATCCGTTAGGACTTCTTTCAATAGCCACTTATGTAAAAAACAACGGCCACGAAGTAAAACTTGAGGACCGTTGCGTTAACAAATCAAATATCAAGAAACTGTTGGATTCGTTCAAGCCTGACATTGTCGGAGTTTCTCTTATGTCATCCCGTGGTCTTATTGATGCTGAAAAGGTATCCAAGGCTGCAAGAGCAAAGGGAATACCTGTTGTTTGGGGTGGTCAGATGCCTTCGTTACAAATGGAGCAGGTATTATCCCTCGACCTTGTTGATTATATTTCTTATGGTGAAGGTGAAGAAACCTGGCTTGAAATGATGAACGCACTCGAAAAAGGCGAATCTTTTGCGAATATTCAGGGCTTGGCATACAAGGAAAACGGAAAAACTGTTATTACTCCTTGTCGAAAATTTGCTGACCTTCGTGATATGCCGGTTTCAGACTACACACTTATTGACCCGTCAAAATATATGCAGACATATCTTGGTTGCAAAAAGATGATGTATATATATTCTGCGAAGGGTTGTCCTTGCAGATGTGCTTTTTGTTCAAATATGAACTTCCATAAGAGTACATACAGAAAACGACCGAATGAATATGTAATGGAAGAAATCCGTTATCTTATGGAAAATCATGGTGCAGACGGCTTTTTCTTCTCAGATGAACTTTGGGTTGTAAAAAGAGAAGATTTAGTCGATTTCTGCCAGAAAGTGCACGAAAGTGGCTTGAAATTCCAATGGGGCGTTGAACTTCGTATCGGTATGTTTGGCGAAGAAGAATATCAGATGCTATACGACGCAGGTTGCAGATGGATTTTCTTTGGCATTGAAACAGGTTCAAAAGAAATGCAGGATATTATCCACAAAAACATTGACTACTCAAAAATAGCACCTACATTTGAGGTGCTGAATAAAATCGGTATTACAACTATAGGTTCATTCATTATCGGATTTCCGGGTGAAACAACAAAACAACTGAAAGATACCGTCCGTTTACTGAATACCATTAAGGCAAACTTGACTCCTGTGTTCCATTTCACTCCAATTCCCGGCACGGAATTGTATGATAAGGTAGTGGCAGATGGAACATACAAGGCACCAAAAAGTCTTAAGGCTATGAGCAAGGTTGTGGCGACCGAGTCTCTGGGCGTAAATCTTTCAGCTGTTCCGAGCATAGATTTGCGAGTGATTAGAAGTTGGTACTTATGGAAAAGTTTCTCAAATAAAGGTGCTTTGCAGGAACATGGTGCTTTTGAATTTGCAAAAGAAACAATTCTTAACGGGCTTCATTCAATATCACTCAAGGGTCCGATTAATTTCTTTATTGACGGATTTAAAGCATTGTATGAATTCCTTTATATTTTCTGGTATTCACATGCATATCCTAAAATTATTAAAAAGTATGATTTGGATAAAACATACGATTAATTAAGGATTAGAGGTACATAAAATGAGTAAAAAACTAATTTCAATTGTTGTTCCGAATTACAATGAAGTTCAGTCACTTGATGAGCTGTATGAACGAACAACAAAAGTGATGCAGACTCTCGACAAATATGATTATGAAATCGTATTTTTTGACGATGGGTCAACTGACGGTTCAAAAGCAAAAATTGAAGAGCTTTGCAATAAGGATAAACATATAAAAGCAGTTTTTTACTCAAAGAATTTCGGTTATGCAAAAAGCACTTTTTATTGCTTTCAACAGGCAAAAGGTGATTGTGCCATAATTTTACATGCTGATTTACAAAACCCACCTGAAGAAATTCCAAAATTTGTTGAAAAATGGGAAAAAGGTGTCCAAATTGTATTCGGTGTGAAAAACCAGAGCAGAGAAAATAAATTTGTTTATTTTATCAGAACCATTTTCTATTGGGTAATAAACAAAGTTTTTGGTGTAAAAATGGTTCCTCACGCTACGGAATTTGAACTTTTTGACAAGAGTTTTATTGATATTCTAAAGAGAATCAATACAAACGAACCATTTCTTCGTGGTCTTATTTATGAATACGGTTCATCTTACGAATATGTTTATTATCTTCAGGAAAAACGAAAGAAAGGTAAAAGTAAATTTACACTTTCAAAATACTATGACTTTGCTGTCTGTGGTATAGTAAATGCTTCAAAAATTTTACCAAGACGAGTAATTGCTGTATCTATAATTGCGATGATTTTAAGCATACTTGAGCTTTTCATTTTCTGTATACCAAGTTTATGGGGTACATCTTTTCACGGTGCAATCGGTCATATTATGATAAGATTGATTTTCATTTTCATAGGACTTTTGCTGTTAATGGTATCGTTCTGTGCAGAACATTTAATTTCACTTCCTCGTAACAATGGTGAAAAACCAATCATCATTGAGGAAAGAAGAATTAATTATTGATTTGCCAAACAACGAAAATAGACTGTTTAGATTGGTTATGTTCAATAATCAACACATCTCATAGCAAGTGTATCATAAAACAATATAAATTGCAAGTATATTTTATATAAAGAGGAGGATGTTAATGATTGGTGTAATATTGGCTGCCGGTGATGGCACTCGTTTAGCGATGAGCACCGGTCAGGACATCTGCAAAGCATTAAGAAAAATTAACGACACACATTTAATAGAATTTGCACTCGATAATTTGGTTGAGTTAGAGATAAATGAAGTTTACATTGTTGTGGGGAAACAAGGTGACTCAATCAAAGAAGTTATTGGAAATCAATACAAAAGTCTGACTGTTCATTATGTTCATCAATATAAGCAAAAAGGTCTTGTTGAT
>JAZNWZ010000109.1:0-3518 GCA_045593645.1 Candidatus Fimenecus sp.
ATTTTGATGAAAAAAGCACTTCTCGAAAGACTTATCAACGAAGCAATCAGCCTTAACCATCAGGATTTTGAAACAGACCTTATTCAGGGTAATGTTGATAAACTCAACATTTACGGCTACGAAGTAACAGGTTATGCTGCAACAATCGAGTCAATGGAAAGCTATTTCAAAACAAATATGGAACTTCTCAATATTGCAAATTGTGATGACCTTTTCAATGCTGAAAGACCAATTTATACAAAAGTACGCGACGATATGCCTGCAATCTACGGTTTAGGCTCAAATGTTAAAAACTCACTTGTTGCTGATGGTTGTATTATTGAAGGTACAGTTGAAAACTCAATTCTCTTTAGAGGAGTTAGAGTTGAAAAAGGTGCCGTTGTTAAGAATTCTATCGTTATGCAAGATGGTTTTGTTGCACAAAATGCATCACTTAACTGTGTAGTTGCTGATAAGAGCGTTGTTATTACACCAAATAAGACACTCTCAGGTGCAGAAAATTATCCAGTTTATATTGGTAAAGAAATAGTAATATAAAAATGGGCTCACCCCTTGAGGGGGAGCTGTCAACGAAGTTGACTGAGGGGGGTAAACAATGACAACCACAGAAAAAGCAAGGAGTTTACGGAAAAATGCAACTCCTTGGGAAAATAAACTGTGGTATGAGTTTTTTGCGAGAGTATCCAACAAAATTTCGTAGACAACAACCTATCGGTCAATATATTGTTGATTTTTATTGTTCAAAAGCTAAAATTATAGTCGAGGCAGACGGTGGCGGTCATTTTTATAATGACAAAATAGAATATGACAAAGAAAGAGATTTGTTTTTGCAAAGCAAAGGTTATACCGTTTTGCGTTTTACAAATCTTGAGATAGATAAAAATTTTTATGAGGTCTGTTCTGTAATAGACGGAGAGATTAAAAAACGAATTTAGCCCCTCAGTCTCGTTGCACTCGACAGCTCCCCATCAAGTGGGGAGCCTAATAACTAATCGAAAGGAAAAATATATGAAAGTTTTATATGTTTCAAGTGAGGCACTCCCTTTTAAAGCAAGTGGTGGTCTTGGCGATGTTGCAGGTAGTCTTCCTCAAGCACTTCGCAAAAGACTTATCGGTGCTCGTGTAGTTATGCCTCTTTATGATACAATTAGTCAAGAGCTTAAAGATACAATGAAATTCATTACAAGTATTTCTGTTCCAGTTTCTTGGAGAAGACAATACTGTGGTGTTTTTGAAGCTAAAGCAGGTGGAGTAATCTACTATCTTCTTGACAATCAATATTATTTTAAACGCGATAACCTTTATGGTTATTATGACGACGCAGAACGTTTTGCATTCTTTGCTCGTGCAGTTCTTGAAATTATTCCACATATTGATTTTAAACCAGACATTATCCATTGTAACGACTGGCAATCTGCAC
Source organism: Candidatus Fimenecus sp. (assembly GCA_045593645.1). GTDB lineage: Bacteria > Bacillota > Clostridia > Oscillospirales > Acutalibacteraceae > Fimenecus. Next base: position 1,421 of record JAZNWZ010000109.1, read on the forward strand.
TTACTCCTGTTTATTACAACACACTTTATGCAAACCGTCCTGGATTTGAAAACATCAAAACAGTTTTCACAATTCACAATATTCAATACCAAGGTACTTATGGTATGGAGCTTCTCGGCGAAGTTGTTGGTATTCCTGAAGGTGCAGCATCTCTTCTTGAATATGATGGAGACTGCAACTATATGAAGGGTGCTATTGAATGTGCTGACAGGGTTACAACTGTAAGCCCATCTTATGCAAATGAAATTCTTGACCCTTGGTATTCACATGGGCTTGATATTATTCTTAATCAACGCTCATGGAAACTTTCTGGTATTCTCAATGGTATTGATGTTGACCTTTATAATCCTGAAACAGACAAGGATATTGAAGTAAACTACAATGCAGAAAACTTTGAAGCTAAAAAGGTTAACAAGGCAAAGTTGCAAGAATATTTTGGGCTTCCAGAAAGAGAAGACGTACCAATTATCGGTATGGTTACACGTCTTGTTGGACACAAAGGACTTGACCTTGTTAAAGCAGTACTTGATGAGCTTCTTGCAACTGAAGATGTTCAATTTGTTGTTCTCGGCTCTGGCGAATGGCAATATGAAAGCTTCTTTAAAGAAATGGCAGAGAAATATCCTGAAAAAATGGGGCTTAAGCTTGGCTTTATTCCATCACTTTCAAAGAAAATCTATGCAGGTGCAGACCTTTTCTTAATGCCATCAAAGAGCGAGCCTTGTGGACTTTCACAAATGATTTCACTTCGTTACGGTACAATTCCTATTGTTCGTGAAACAGGTGGTCTTCGTGATAGCATTAAAGATAGTGGCGATAACGAGGGCAATGGCTTTACATTCTCAACTTATAATGCACACGATATGCTGTTCACAATTAAGAGAGCGTTAGAGGGCTATAAGAATACTGACGGCTGGAACATTCTTGTTAAACGTGCTATGGAATGTGATAACAGCTGGGGTAAATCTGCAAATGAGTATATTAAGCTCTATAAGTCAATTTTAAAATAAAATATGTCTGAAATAATAAGCAGGTAGAGTGTTTCTGCCTGCTTTATTTTTTACTTTAAGAAACACACGGGAGGGTGTGAGAAAAAATAAAACAGGTCAAAAACAATCGAAAAATACATAAAACTTGCTATACATATTATATATAAGGCAAGATTTTTGAAAAAATTTTAAGAATTTTTATCAAAATATATGCTTTTTTTGAGAAAAAGCACAATATCTTGTGGCTTTTTTTGCGTCCAAAAAAATTCTGCGATTTTCACAAACTTTTTTTAAAAAAGTTATTGCATTTTCACAAACGTTGTGATAAAATAGTCAAGCATTCTGCGGATATAGGCGAATTCTGCCTTAAAACAGGTGCGATATGCGTTGAAGCGGTAAGTGACTGCACTGAGATGCAGAGAATTATCGTGGAGTATGTCTGATTTAAAATCGGGCGACCAATACAGTGCTTTCAGCCTTTAGATGTAAACCCAACTGCGTCAAAAGGTTCTTGCAGGAAGCATTATGCGTTTTTTTGCGCCGTCCGAAAAACTAAACCGGTTTTTCGGTTTTTAAATCGGTAGGGTAGAAACACCCGGCTAAGTTGCAAACAAAAAAACGTGCCCCACAGAATTAGGAGGAAAACAAAATGGCAGCAACAAAAGGTAAGAAAATCAGAATCAGACTCAAGGGCTATGACCATGACCTTGTAGACAAGGCAGCTGAAAAAATTGTTGAAACAGCAAAGCGTACAGGTGCTCAAGTTTCAGGTCCAGTTCCACTTCCAACAGAAAAGGAAGTTGTTACAATCCTTCGTGCAGTTCACAAGTACAAGGATAGCCGTGAACAGTTTGAACAAAGAACACACAAAAGGCTTATCGACATTTTAAGACCCTCAAACAAAACAGTTGAGGCTCTTACAAGTCTTGAGCTTCCTGCTGGCGTTGACATCGAGATTAAACTTTAATCGCTGAGATAAAACACCAAGCAAGGTCAAGTCGGTAGAACCGACCAATAACCAAAGGAGGAAATAAACATGAAAAAAGGTCTTATCGGTAAAAAAATCGGTATGACACAGCTTTTCGAAGAAAACGGTAAAGTAATTCCTG
>JAZNWZ010000110.1:0-9476 GCA_045593645.1 Candidatus Fimenecus sp.
GTCAGGGGAGCTGTCAACGAAGTTGACTGAGGGGTAGTCAAAAATCACTTATTAAAGCCTATCTCTCCCTCCGTCAACGCTACCGCGTTGCCACCTCCCTCGTCAGAGGGAGGAAATATATAATTGCAACGCAGTTCCAACGCTTTGCGCTTTGCATTTTGCGTTTTGCATTGAATTCCACAAACTCAAATCTTTTGAATTGTTTTAACTTACAAAAAAGGACTGATTGAAAAATCAGTCCTTTTTGTTATTCTCCACAGAATTCTGCGATTTGATGTTTTTCTTTTGCACCCACAAAGCGTTTTAATTCTTCGCCTTTGTCAAACATAATTACTGTTGGAATGCTCATTACTCCAAAAGTAAGTGCTAATTCTTGTGATTCATCACAATCCAATTTGCATACTTTATAGTTTTCTGTTTCTTCTGCAAATGCTTCAAGCTCGGGTGCCATCATTTTGCATGGGCCACACCATTCTGCATAGAAATCGAGAAGAACTTTTTTGTCTGATTTTAAAACTTCTTGTGCAAAGTTTTCAAGGTTTACTTTAATTACTGCCATTTTTTAATCTCCTATATAAATCTTGTGCATTTTTAACATCTGTTTGGTCAATACCACATCTGTCTGTATTTCTTGCAAGCATTGAGCCACAAAGTTCAACATTAAGTACAGTAAATGCTTGTAAAAACTGGTGTTTGATTACTTCAAAGCCAATTTCACCATCACTACCACTTGTTACAATAAGTAATGCTTTTCTGTGTTTTTCAATAGGTGTTCTCTCATTACGACGAAAACGTGCTTCATAATATCTTTGGAAACGGTCCATAAGTGCTTTCAAAGGTGCAGGCACACCCATAAAATAAATTGGTGTTGCAAAGATTATTACATCTGCATTTTCAAAACGTCTGAAAAAGCCCTCAAGGTCTTTTTTAGAACAACCAGTTACAGATTTGCAATATCCACAAGCATTACAAGGTTTTGGGTCAAGCTCAAAAACATTGATAATGTCTATTGCTGTACCCTTTGGGAATTCTCTTAAAAGAGCTCCCAAAAGCTTGGCTGTAAATCCACTTTTTCTTGGGGAAGCAATTACTGCAAGCACTGACTTACCGTTTGAAAAATTTTCAGTTTTATCATTACCTAAAATCATTTTTATTATTCCTCTGTTTTTTCTTCTTCCTTCTTTTTAAGGTTTGCTTGACGCTTGATTTTCTTTGTTGTAGTTTTTACAAACTCTTCTTCACGAACATCAAAGTTCATAACCTTTTTATATGCAGGAAGTTTTTTATTTACTTCTCTAATTGCTGCTGCAATTTGTTCATATACTTCTTCTTTTGTAATTTCTTGGCGTTTAAGATTTTCCTTAATCTTTTCATAGTTTGGATAGATTTGAGCAGAAACTAATGTTTCATCATTGCCACTCTCTTCACCATAAACCATACTTTCTTCTATAAATGGGTTGCCATTAAGATAAATCTCAACCTCTTCAGGGAAAATGTTTTTACCATTTTTTGTAACGATAACATTTTTGCATCTACCTGTAATTCTAAAGCAGTTATGCTCATCACAAATACCTAAATCCCCTGTTCTAAACCAACCGTTTGGTGTTAACACCTCTGCAGTTGCTTCAGGATTTTTGTAGTAGCCCTTCATAATATTTGGACCTCTTGCCCAAATTTCACCTACGCCTAAATCATCAGGGTTGAAGATTTTAAGTTCAACACCAGGAATTGGTGTACCAACTGAATTTGTAAGCATAAGCTTATCGTTATTAACTGCGAGAATTGGCGCTGTTTCAGTAAGACCATAACCAATGTAAATATCAATACCCATATTGATAAAGTCTTCTGCAACACGAGGGTCAAGAGCAGATGCCCCAGTAATAATCAAACGAAGATTACCACCAAAGGTTTCAATAACTTCAGCAAAAAGCTTTCTGCCGACACGCCTTGTGCCCACTGCACGACCTGCCATTGAAGCATATTTACCAACCTTGAAAATGACCTTGCCACCTTTTTTCTCATAAATTTTCTTTTTGATTTTTGCATGGAATTTTTCAATCATTAAAGGTACTGCAACAAAAATTGTTGGCTTCACCTCTTGCATATCTTGAAGAATATATCTAAGTCCACGACAAAAGCTGATACATGCACCACACAAAAGACTTACAAGTGTAACTGTACATTCATAAGTATGGTGTATAGGAAGTACAGACAATGTACGGTCAGTTTTATGAATACCAATAACGCTTGCAACACTTGTTACATCAAAGCAAATATTATATTGGCTAAGACAAACACCTTTTGACACACCAGTTGTACCTGATGTAAAGAGAATTGCAGAAACCTCATCCTTGTCAAGAGTAACGTCGTTGAGGCTTTTCACACCATCTTTATATGCTTGTCTGCCTGCTTCAAAATATTTATCATAAGAGATAATATTTTCCATATCAAGCTCATCAAAACAACAGAATTTGAAGCCTTCAGGAAGCTCGTCTTTTTTTTCAGATAATGCCTTGATATATTTTTTATCACCAACTACCATTACTGAATCTGAGTCTCTGAGAATATCAAGCATATTGTCTGTTGTAAGCTCTTTATCAATAGGAACGATTACATTATTACTTGCAACAACTGAAAAATAAGTTACTATCCATTTATAAGAATTTGCACCTACAAGAGCAATATGACTTCTTGAAAAGCCATCTTTTATAAGACTGTTACCTAAATAGTAAACATCATGACGGAATTTTTTGTATGTTACTTCATAATACACTCCGTCTTTATTTCTTAAATTAAACGCAGGACGCTCAGAATGTTGTTGTTCAGTATAATCGATAAGTTCTTTTAATGTTTCAACCGGTTTTATATCATAAAATGGTTGTGTCATTGGATGAATTGTTTCAATACTCATACTATATAACCTCTAACTTTGTTTTTTAGGGGAACTAGATATTTATTATATCACAAATATTCTAAAATTAAATACGAATTAAAAATTTTACATTTTAGACATATTTTTACTATTTTGCACTTTTTTTACTGTTTCTTTGTATTCTTCATAAGTCATATATGAATTTATAACCTTTAACAGTGATGATGAGCTGATTCGCTCGGGCAAATCCAACTCTTTTGCAAGGGCTTTTCTTATTCCAGCACTATTTTCGCCACCTGAAATGCCATCTTCAAAAAAGTCAGTATGTGTTATCTCTCTGCCTTGCTTTTCTGCATTTTCAAAGCAAAGCACCCCTGCTTTTTCAAGAGCATTGAGAATAACCTCTGCACTCATTCCCTCAACACCTAATTTACCCTCTTTTGAGCTTTCTGTCTTTCTTTTTTCTTTGCCATAGATATCAGGAATAAACACATTTTTTATATTTTCTGTTTTTATAATTCCATTTATGAAATTACGAATTTTAAAGCCTGCCGAATCACTATCAGTCATTATAATAATTCCACGTTTTTCGCTTAAAAAACGGATTAACTTTTGCTTTTCTTTATCTTTAAAAATAGCAAAGCCATCTGTTTCAATAATTACAGTGTCAAGTATGTTGGAAAGTTTGATTTTATCATATTTTCCCTCAACTATTACTGCTTCTTTAATTTTTATCACAAAACTCACCTTGCTATAATAAGTGATATTTTTACAATTAATTTTTCTAAAATAAGCTCGCCACTTTGTGCTGTGCTTTTAAGTTCACGGTCACTTTCTGCAAAGCAGTCAAAGCACTCGCGAAGTTGCTCATCAGAGATTTTTGCACCATATCTTCTGCCGTGTTCAAGACGGAATTCTTTATTTCTATAATCATAAAAGTTTGCAAGATATTTTTCTGACTCGCCACAAGAAACTGCCACTTTTGCTCTATAAATATCAACAAAGGACATTAAAATTACGCCAAAAATATCAATAGGCTCAACTTTTTGTATCATAAGAGTGTGCAAAAGTTCAAGTGCTTTTTGTGGGTTATATGCAAGAATATGCTTTGACAAATCAAAAACCTTTGCCTCAAGTGAACGGACAACTGTATTATCAATATGCTCACGAGTGATTTCATTACCTTGACCTGCAAAGTTACAAGCCTTTTCAACCTCATTAAAAAGTATATTAAGGCTATCGCCTGAAAGTTCAATAAGATAAGATGCATTTGAGTCAGATAATTGACAGCCATGTTTTGTAGCATAAGCACATATAATTTTTTTAAGGTCTTTTGTGCTTGGCTTTTCAAAGTCAACTGCTTGTGCATATTTTACAAAGCTATCAACAACCCATTTCCATTTTGAGTTTTTTGGTGAAACCTCAATACTATCCATCCAAAATATTGTAATTGATGTTTCAGGAAGATTTTTAAGAAAATCTAAAAACTCATCTTTTTGCTCATCTTTAAGTGTATCAAGAGGAAAATCACGAGCGATAACAACACAGTATTCACTCATAAATGGCATTGAATTTGCACCCTCTAAAACTTCGTCGAGAGTGTTTTCTTTACCATCATATTTACGAAGGCTAAATGCTTCGCTACCTGGCATTACATATTTAGAGCAGATTTTTGTTGTATAAAATTGCTTTAAATACTCTTCACTACCATAAAAAAGATAGCAATTTGAAAGCTTGCCTTCTTTAATTTGCTTTTTCAAATCATACTCTTTGATTAAGCCCATTTTCTTCTCCTACTTAAAATAAACAGTTGTTATGTCTGTTTCTTTCAACACACAAACTTTTGAGTTTTCATCTCTTAAAAACTTTTTGGCTTCATTTTCAACATTTGGAAATTTCTGCCCATACAAAATTATTATATCATACTCTTTATTATTTTCCAAGTAATTTTCTAATTTATCACCATTTATAATCAACATAAGTTTATTACCTTGTGATATTTCAACCGTATTCTCATCAATTACATTTACAAAAACATTATCGCAAAATGTTATTTTATCTACATTTGCTTGTATTTCCGTTTTGCCAAAAGAGTTATAAATAAGCGATTTATCAACCGAATTATCGTCAATGTTGTCTACTAAACAAATCTTATCAAAGTTCTTTCCGTTATGTGAATTCAAGGCATTATTTAGCATAAAGACATTGTTTTTACTTACATTGCCAACAAGAAGGTTTTCATTGTCATAATTCAACACGATTGCTAAATTATCATTAACCACTAACACATCAACAGAAAGGTGTATTTTTTCATAATGTGTTGTAAAAATTGTTGTTGCAACGAAACTGACTACAATTATTGCAACAACAGGCTTTAATATATTCTTTTTAAGCTTGTATGCAACATAAGAAACTGCCAAAAGCAAAAGAGACACGAGTAAAAACATTTTAAAAGCATCATATTCAACACAGATTGTTGACCATTTTTGCATACCTATTTTTTCAGCAAAGAATTTTAAGAATTGTGATAAACACCCTGTTATTAAAAAAGTTCCCTTTGCCAACAAAGACAAGTTTAGCAAATGAAAAGCAACACCGACCAATGTTGACACCATCAAAAGCATTGCCAAATCAACCATAACTAAATTTGAAATTATAGATACAACTGAAACCATTGAAAATTCTAAAACAAATATTGGTAATGTAAAGGCAAATGCAGAAAGGCTTACCAAAATACTTGTCATTACAAATTCACATATGAAATTTTTAAGATGTGGTCCTATTCTTTCGTGCTCTAAAAGCCAGTTTTCCATTCTGTTTTCAAGGATAACGATGCCAAGCGTTGAAGCAACAGACAACCACATCGACAAAGAATGAGCATTAAACGGATTTGCAATTAAAAGTACTGTTATTGCAATACCTATTGAGTTAATACTATCTGCTTTTACTGAAAATAACGGAGCTATCAATACAATAACAGCCATTATTCCTGCTCTCACTACTGATGGAGTAAAACCGGTTATTAAAGAATAAAAAAGTATCCACAACACACCTGCAGGAATAGACAATTTATTAAGTCTTTTTGATTTTGAGAATAAGCTTACTATTAATGCAGTCCAAATTGTCATATGAAGACCTGAAACAACCAGTAAATGAGTTGTGCCTGCATAGTTAAAGGTTTTAATTGTATAATCCGATATTTCTTTTCTTGTGCCTACTGTCATAGCATTTGCGATTGCACCGTTTTCATTAGGCATATAATTTGAAACTGTATTTGTAAAATAAGTTTTGATTTTTCCAATATTAAATCGAAGCCAATCCTTTTCTCCCGTTGAAAATATTGGATATTGTCCCTGATTATCAAAGCAAATTCCATACACATTATCTGAAAGTGATTTTTCAAAAAGGTCTCCGTTTTCTGCAGAAAGAGTTATTAAAAGCTCACCTTTTACCTTTTCACCTTGCACTATATTTTTATTTTCTTGTGTAACATAGCAAATTTTAAAATTGACATTTTCACCATTTATTTTATTGATTTTTAGAATATATGTATTGGCATAAGCCGAGTGTGTAGGTGTTTCACAAACAACACCTTCTATATTGCTCAACTGATTAAAATACTTCATATTCTTTGTTATTTCAAACTGTGATAGCAACAAAGAAAAACAGAATATCAAAACTGCGCAAAGTCCAAGAATAAAATGTATATTTTTTCTTATTTTCTTAAAAAACAGCAAAGAAAAAGCGACTATTATCGCTATTGTAACGATAACGGTCGCTTTAATACTTAAATTACAGAGAAAAAGAGCCACTGCGAGCATTGTAAAACCAATTACTGCAAAAGGTCTCATTTTTCTCCCCCATTAAACAAGTTTTTCTGAAAGATTATCCCCGCTTAAGATATGGAAATGAATGTGCTTAACAGTTTGACCTGCTTTATCACCACAGTTGTTAATTACTCTGTAGCTATCAACACCACTGAGTTTTGCGATTTCAGGAATCTTCGCGAAAATGTAGCCAACGATTTCACAATTTTCCATTGTTATATCATTTGCACTACTTGCAACATGGTCTTTAGGAATTACAAGCACATGTGTTTCTGCTTGAGGAGCAATATCACGGAATGCAAGGATTTTTTCATCCTCATAAACCTTATTTGATGGGATTTCACCATTTGCTATTTTACAAAAAAGACAATCCATAATCATTCTCCTTATTTAACCATTGTTGCAACGATTTCTTTTGCAGACATTAAAGCGTCATCAATCTTTGAAATTTCTTTACCGCCTGCCATAGCCATATCAGGTTTACCGCCACCGCTACCGCCTGCAACTTTTGCAACTTCACGAACAATGTTACCTGCGTGAGCACCGTTTGCGATTGCATCTTTACCACAAGCACAAGCAAATGAGCAAGTTCCCTTTTCTGCATTTGAGCCTGCAATAACAGCAACTGTGTTAGGAGCAGAATCTCTTGCAGTTTCAGCCATAGAACGAAGACCGTTAGCATCAAGTTCACCTGCATAGTAAACTACAAGCTGAACGTCATTTACATCAATAGCCCCTGCCATAATGCCTGCAGTTTTGAATGAGTTAATTTCTGCTTTAAGTTTTTCTATTTCTTTTTCTTTTGCTTTAAGGTCATTTGCAACTGCAACTGCTTTTTGTGGAAGTGCAGAAACATTACCTACCTTGAAAGCATCAGCAGTTGTATAAAGAATCTCGTTCTTTTCGTCAATATACTTAAGAACATTTTTGCCCGTTACTGCTTGAATTCTACGAACACCTGCTGCAACTGATGATTCAGAAACAATCTTGAAAAGACCGATTTTGCCTGTATTGTCAACGTGAGTACCACCACAAAGTTCTGTTGAGAAATCCCCTGCCTTAACTACACGAACAACATCGCCATATTTTTCACCGAAAAGTGCCATAGCACCCATAGCCTTTGCCTCATCAATAGGCATTTCCTTAATAAGCATCTCTGTGGCATTAAGGATTTCTTCGTTAACAAGGTCCTCAACTGCTTTGAGCTCATCACCTGTCATACCTGTGAAGTGAGTAAAGTCGAAACGAACCTCATTTGCATCAACAAGTTGACCTGCTTGTTCAACATGAGTGCCAAGAACAGAACGAAGTGCTGCTTGAAGAAGGTGTGCAGAAGTATGATTTCTCATAATTGCTTTTCTGTTTTCTTCATTGTATGTGGTTGTTGCTGTATCGCCAACCTTTATAGCATCACCATTGAGAGTACCGTGGTGAAGAACTACACCATCAGCATCTTTTGTTGTATTTGTTACTTCAAATGTGCTGTCTCCAATTGTAATAACGCCATTGTCGCCAACTTGTCCACCACTTTCAGCATAGAAAGATGTTTTGTTGAAAACAAGAATTGCATCCCCTGATTCAACAAAATCTACTCTTTCGCCATTTGAAACGAGAGCTACAACAGTAGCATCTGTGTTGTTTTCTGTGTAGCCTGTGAACTCTGTCTTTGCAATATCTTTAAATGAAACACCACTGTTTCTCCAGTCTGTTTCAGCACCATCACGCTTAACTGATTTTGCTTTCATTCTTGCTTCTTCAACAAGAGCCTTAAACTTTTCTTCGTCAACTGTCATATTATTTTCAGCTACGATTTCTTTTGTAAGGTCAATTGGGAAACCAAAAGTATCTTGAAGCTTGAAAGCATCTTCGCCTGAAAGAACATTGTCTTTTGAGTTAGCCATCATTTCGTTAAGAAGACCTAAACCACTATCGATAGTCTTATAGAAGCTTTCTTCTTCCATTGAAATAACTTTTTTAATATAATCTTGCTTTTCAACAAGGTTTGGATATGCATTTGCATTTTCCTTGATTACAGTTTCACAAACTTCTGAAAGGAATGGTCTGTCAATGCCGATAAGTCTTCCGTGACGAGCTGCACGACGAAGTAATCTACGAAGAACATAACCACGACCAGAGTTTGATGGAAGAACGCCATCACCAACCATAAATGTTGTACTACGGATATGGTCAGTAATAACACGAAGTGAAATATCCTTTTTAGCATCCTTATGATATTCAATACCTGAAATATCAATAATATGCTTCATAATATTCTGTACTGTATCAACCTCGAAAAGATTGTCAACATCCTGCATAATACAAGCAAGACGCTCAAGACCCATACCAGTGTCAATATTAGGGTTTGCAAGACGAGTATAGTTATTGTTACCGTCATTTTCAAACTGTGTGAAAACAAGGTTCCAAACTTCAATAAATCTGTCGCACTCACAACCTACTTTACAGTCAGGACTGCCACAGCCTTTGTCTGGGCCACGGTCAAAGTAAATTTCTGAGCAAGGACCACAAGGACCTGCACCATGCTCCCAGAAATTATCTTCTTTACCAAAACGAACCATATGTGATGGGTCAACGCCTACCTCTTTAGTCCAAATATCAAATGCTTCGTCATCCTCAATATAAACGCTGACATAAAGTAATTCTTCAGGAATTTCAAGTACCTTTGTGAAGAATTCCCAAGCCCAAGCAGTTGCTTCGTGCTTGAAGTAATCACCGAATGAAAAGTTACCGAGCATCTCAAAATATGTGCCGTGTCTTGC
>JAZNWZ010000111.1:0-14485 GCA_045593645.1 Candidatus Fimenecus sp.
CACCTCGGTTTGAGGTGGGCTTTTTTTATGCTGATACAGTGCTTTTAAAAACAAAATGAACAGGTAAAATTATTGCCTGACTTTTTGAATCATATCTTAAATTTTCAAATTCTGCTTCAGCTATGCTATAAGCTTTTGTAAAAATCAAGTGTGTTGCAATTTTATCAAAAATTGAAAAAGCAACAGTACTGTCAACAGATAATGGCAGATAGATATCTGTACTAAGCGAAGATAAAACATCTCTCTTTTTAGTTATAATACCATCTTCAGTTTCAAGTCTTTCACTTATAGTGCACTCTTTAATTGATATTGCAATTATAGGCTGAGTTAGGGGGACTTCTTTAACTTTTGTCTCAAAAGCCTTTACAATTTTGCAGTTTTCAAAAAGACCACTTTCTGTAAGAACTGAAATAGTATCATCTATAAGGCTTGTATTTGAGGTCATGTGCTACACCTCCACAACTTTTCTAATAATAGCCCAGATATAAAAACCACGGTCTTTTACATCAATTCTTTCTGCTCTGTCAATAGAAAATAAGTTGTTATCATAGCAAAGCCTGTATGTACTATCAAGCTTTGTTAGGTCGTGTTTGCAAGGTCCGATATAAAGATAAACATCGTTTTTGTTTATGCCGATAGGTGTGTAATCACCAACCATATAAAGTTTGGTTTTATATCTGAGTGGTTGAAGAAAGGCTTTGTACTTTTCAGAATGCCAGTTGTCATTAGATTTTAAATAAACTGTGTTGCCAAAGCTTTTAAAAAGCTTGTCCAAAGTCATACCTCCACCGCCTCAAACACAAAATTTATGTCTTTAAGATATGGACTTGCTATTACCATTGTTTCATCTCGTAATTTAATTGCATTTTCAATTGCAGATGCAGAACTACGGCTAACCGTAACATCGCCAGCTTTGAATGAAGAAAAATCATCACTTGTACTACATAAAAGTGTGTAGTTATAAAGAGCAAGACCTGCACAAGCCATAATTACTTCTAATCGGTCTTCAAAGCTTGTGTCTTTAAGATATGATGAAAGCTTGCTACTTGCATTTATGCAAAAAGGCATGGCTTTTTTTATTTCATCATCAGTTAAAACACCCATATCAACAAGAATTTGTGAAACGGATAAAACATTTATCAAAGGAATCACTCCTTTTATTTAAATTGTCATGCTCTTTGATGCATCTGTAAAGATTTTTGCAAAGCCTGAAATTTGTGAAATTACTGCGCGTTCAAGTTGACGGTCAATAAGTTTATCATATTCAGTTTGAACACCACCTGCTGTAACCATTTCAAGTGCACAATTCTTATCAAGACCAACAAGAGCCTTGCTCATTTCATTTGACCTAAGAAGTTTTGCTCCAAAAGGTGTAATCATTGAACCTGTACCATGGAAGTTAAGACCTGCATTTGCATCTCTAAATTCAGGCATTGTGAGTAATGTAGGAATAATGTCAGAAGATGCAATAATTGTATTTAACTCGTAAGGTGAAAAACTGTTCCAAAGAGTGACGAGGTCTTCGTATGTGAGTGTATCACCAATAGCTTTAACTTCTGCTGCAGGGTTGTTATTGCCATCACCCACGAGAAGCACTTCAACGGCATCGTTGAATTGTGAACGAGCGATATGAGCACCGATTTGACGAAGTGTAACAGTGAAAAGGTCAAGCTTTTGGAAACGAATTGCTTCATAAGATGCTACAAGCATTCTGCCACGCTTTTTAAGTGTAACAAGGTTTTCTTGTGTGTGAATAACAGTTTCAGGGATTGCAGCACCTTCTGCAACTTCGCTAAGTTTCTTTTCCTCATTTGTTGGGATGCTTGCAATTGTTCTGTAATCAAGACCGTTAATATTAGTCTTTGTAGCGATAATAGAATCAACAATGCTTGAATCTTCAACACCTTGACGAACTGCACGAGCAATGTATTCAGGGAAAAGTGCTGCCGAATCAGTTGTTGCAAAGAATTTGTCAATGGTATCGCTGTTTGCGCCCTTAACCTTAATGTCAAAGCGCTTTAATTGTCTTTCAAAAGCATCAAGACCTTCAAGTGAAGTGCCTTTATAGTTTTCAGATGGGTCAATGCTTTCAAGTTCGGCCAAAAAGCCTTTAGATGTGTGATAAAGTCCTTTATCAAGTTTAATTGTTTCAAAATTAGCCATATTTTTTCTCCTTTTTAATTAAAACTTAAATTGTTGGTTAAGATTTTTTTCTTCCTTTTTCTCTGTATAAAGCTGAGATATAGGAGGAAGAATTTTTGCAGTCTTTTTTGCAAGCTCGCCTGAAAGTGCTTCAAGAGTTTCACTCGAAACAGACTTTAAGATTTCATCAACTTGCTCTTCGTTAAGTGAAGGCATTGCAACTGCAAAATGCTGTTTAGCAAGTTTTTCGAGTCCTTGACGATAAAGCTTGCCGTCTTCACTTTGTTTTTCAAGAGAGGTGATATATTCACAAAGACGATGAATTTCTGTGCTTTTCAATGTGATTTCTTCACCACTCTTAATTGCTTTAAGAATATTTTCCATATTTCTCTCCTTTTGCTTTTTAGATTTTGTCACGCCTGCGTTTCTCTGTGCAGGAACTGCTACAAAAGACCATTCATAAGCATCTTGAATGTCTGTAATTGTTTTGTGGCAAACCTTATTTTCATAAGTTCTGCCAGGAATGTGTGAACAATTATTGCCACCACAAATTGAGCAAATACGAGATTTTGAACTGCAACTGATGCTGACCTCTTTTTTAATTCCACTTTCAATATCGCGAATAAGTGAATTATTTTTTTCACTTCTTACTGTATAGCACCAGGCCTTTAAGCAGATATATGGTTGATTATCAGATGTGGTTTTTTTGTCATCATAAATAATCTTTGTTTTGTATGTGCGACAGGCTTGGTCTTCACTTTTCATACTGTGATTTAAAATTCCTGTTTTGCCAACAAACAAAGATTTTAATGTGATAAGAGCTTTTTCATCAAAACGCTCAAAATCTCTGTCAATATCGTTATCACAAAGAATAACACTAAAGCAGAACACATCTTCCTTTGCAAGTGGCTTAAGAGCAAAATTGTTGATTAAAGTCATATCCTCATCAGTTGGGTTTCCAATTTCGTTTGCAACAGCATAAGATTTGTTAATCATTCTTTTCACCTCCTGCAAGAGCATTTGCTTGAGCAGAATAAAGTCTTGCTCGTGCTTCTTCAACAGTATCTTGAAGAGTGATTTCGTCCCACTCGACAGTTACACCACTTGTGTTCCCTTTAAGACGAAGAAAAATGGTGCAGATTTTTTCAATAACAGGTGTGAGAATTCTTCTGTATGCTGCAAGCTCTGTTGTAAGAGCATCTGCTTGTTGTGATGACATTCTCTCTGTTGTTGACCAAGAAAGTCCAAGCATAAATGGTGGAATTGAGAGCTTTGCCACAATTTGTTCAAGCATTTGTTTAACCGGTATTTCACTGTTAAGTACTTGATTATCAGCACCAATTACTCTGATTTGTACGTCTCCAACTGCAACAAAGTCTTTTACTGAACCACTTTCCATAGCTCTTGTCCATTCAGTTGCAATCTGTTGGGCTCTCTCTTTGGCATAAGCACGGTCAAGCATATCTGAGCCTGGGTTATATGTAACTGCAAATCGCAGGTTACCGGCTCTGTCCCAATTTTGACCGATAGAGTTGTAAATTTTTAAAAGAATTGATGATACAAAAGGTAAGCTCTTTAATAAAGAGTTTCCGACGATTTGACCAGGCTCTGCATTTAATGTTGAATGCATAACAAGCTCTTGATATGGCACAGGTGTGCCGTCAAAAGAATCAGGCTTGCAAAGTAAGATTTCGTTAAAGTTTTGTGGATTTCGCTTAAGACTAATGTCTTTAATTGGCACATTGTAGAGTGAATTTATTTCAAAACCATTTGTTATAATTTCACCTGCCGATGTGCCATAGGTGAGAAGTTGTTCAAAATAGGTGTCAATAAACTGTTGAAGTCCATTTCCACCAATGCCCACATTTATATTTTTAACAAAATCGTCAAGGTCGTTTTGGTTTTTACCGTTGTTTGCTTTTACAATAAAACCACCGGTTAATCTGACAAGCTTATGAATTGCAGTATCAATAATTGGAATAGCTTCACGAAGCATTTTATAGACTTCAGGCTGTCCTACAGAAATCGGATAAGAGTTTAAAAGTTCAAATGGGTGGGAAGACTTGATTTGAGGAGCAGTAGTACAAACATTTCGTTTGCCGATTTTATCAAATATAGACAATAGAATACCTCCTTTCATTTTCTTTCAACTGACAATGCAAAAATGTCATTGCCATCAAATATTTTTGGAATAGTAGCCACAAAATAACGAATATCATCCATAGCGTGGTCATTTTCCTTTTTTGGTATGTCTTTTGTGCTGGTTGAGTCCCACTTGTAAAGATAGAATTCTCTAATTGTATCAGTACAAGTTGAACTTATAAGTATTTTCCTTGACTTAAGTTGCTCTGAAACCTTCCTTATTCCGTCTGCAACGTCGTTTTTGGCAGGGAAAACCTTGAATTTGCCGTTTCGTCTTATGCACTCAATAAAAGATGCAGCAGAGGGGTCTACGATTACTGCTTCAATTCTTCTCCCTTGAGAAAGGGCGAGAAGCTTTTCGTAGTACTCTTGGTCTGTCATTTGAAAGCCTTTTGCCTTTGAGTCGTGATAAAATTCGCAAATTCTGTACCAAGTGTTGTCATAAAGTCCCCAAAGTCCCATAGAAAAAGGGTTGACAGTTCCATAGTCGCAAGAAATATAGTATTTCTCAAATACTTCAGGTAGCTTTTGAACAATATGTTTTTTCTCGTCAAAAAATGGATATACAAGTCCGTCAACTGCTACCCATTTTCCGAGCACGAACCTTTCATAAAAGGCACCTGAATAAAGAGAAGTGTATCTCTTTTTTACCTTTTCACTTAAAGATGGGTTATCATCCATAAGAAAATGAAGATAAAGACAGTTTTTAGACTTTGCTTTTTTTATCCATTCAGTATAAAACCAATGGCGTGGGTTTTCAGGGTTGCAGTTAAACCAGAATTTTGCATCGTTGTGTGAACAACGAGCTAACGCTTGCTCAACAAACGAGCGAGGCATCAAAGCAACTTCGTCAAAAAGTATGCCACAAAGTGTCATGCCTTGAATAAGGGAGGCAGAGGATTCATCTTTGCCACCGAAAAGATAAAATGTGTTCTTTTGCTTGCCGTTGGAAAGCTCTATTACATTACTTGTCCTTTTTTCAATAACTGCAAATCCAAGATTTTGTAAAATCGGAATAAGTGAAGTTATTACATTTCGTCTTAATGAAGAAATTGTTTTTCCACACAATGCAAACGAACAATTATCAAATCGGTAAAAGCTCCAAAGTATAAACGAAATTGACATACAAAGTGTTTTTCCACTTCTAACAGCACCGTCGCAAATAATGGCATCAAAATCTTTATAAGTACTATTTTCACACCACCAGTTAAGCACCGATAATTGTTTAGGTGAAAAACGCTCAAATTTAACATTTGCCATTATTCGCTATCCCTTTCTTTTGCACTTCGTTCAAGTGCTTCATAAAAAGAGAACGCTTCCTTTGGCTTAGTTGACTCTGTAAATTCTGAAAGTCGTTCCAATGCTTTTATACGGTCAAAAAACTTAATTTCCATACCCTTACCACTTGTGTATTTGATTTCAGACACATTGAAGAGGTCTAATTTTTCAATGTCAGGGGAGATATCTTTATCAACACTAAGGATAAGCTGTACAGCATCACCAACAGAACCAAATGCAAGGCGATGAAAACCTGCACATACAAGACTTTCTGATGCAGAGTTTTCTTTTTGCAATTCTTGGATTTTGCTTTTTATGTTTTTCTTTGCTAAAAGCGTGAGGGCACGATATTCAGGCATTACAGAGTAGCCTGATTTTAATGCAGCTTCTTTTGGATTTTGAAGTTGAGCATACCAGCGACAAAACTCAACCTCTTTTTTTGTAAGTTTATTTTCGTTCATTTTTACCTCCTTTTTTTGAGAGTATTTTCTGACCTTTTGAAAAAATACCCTCCATAAATAGTCCGAAAATCCACTTTTGTCTCAGGTTTTGTGAGACAAAATGAAAAAAACAGCAAATTGTTTACAAAATGTTCATAAATGGGTGCATAAAATCGGGTTGACATATAGAAAAATGGGTATATAATGTAAAATAGTTAATCGATTAATTATTAAACGGTTAATTAATTTGAATAGGTAGTGAAAAAATGATAGAAAAGGTAAAGAAAATAAACGATGCTTTTCACCGTTATCATTGCAGTCATAGAAATGTTATTGATGCAAGATTTCGTGAAAAAGGCATTTATGTTGGTCAACCACCAATACTTAAATATTTAAGTGAACACGAAAATGCAACGCAGAAAGAAATTGCAGAATTTCTGCATATTTCACCGCCATCCGTTGCAACATCACTTAAAAGAATGGAAGACTCTGGTCTTGTTGTACGTCTTGAAAACAAAAGTGATGCACGAAGAAATACCGTAAAGCTGACTAAAAAAGGTAAAGAGCTTTTCTTGTTTGCTGAAAATACTTTTATGCGAATTGACGATGTTGCTTATAAAGGCTTTACAGAAGACGAAATGGATTTAATGGTATCATTCCTTGAAAGAATGAATGAGAATATAACTAACTTTGTAAAGGAGGAGAACAATGCTTAAGTTATTGAGATATGCAAAAAAATATATAGCAATGGCAATTCTTTCACCTGTACTTATGATAGGTGAAGTTATACTTGAACTTATGATTCCTCTTGTTATGGCAGACATTGTAAATCTTATTCAAGCAGAGGGCTTTAACGATAACAGTATGAATCAGGTTTTGCAATATGGACTTCGTATGCTTCTTTATGCATTTGGCTCACTTTTCTGTGGAAGTATGGCTGCTCGTGCAGCAGCAGTTGCAGGTATGGGCTTTGGTGCGAGACTTCGTGAAGAGTTGATGAGCAAAATTCAGACCTTCTCATTCTCAAACATTGACAAGTTCTCAACTGCATCACTTATTACTCGTATTACAACAGATGTAAACACAGTGCAAAATACATTTGTTATGATGATAAGAATGCTTTTCCGTTCACCTGTGCAATTTGTAGTGGCTCTTGTTATTACAATTAGAATCAGCAAAGAGGTTGCATCTGCATTTCTTGTTTCACTTCCACTTATCACACTTATACTTGTGATTTTTGCACCTATTGCAATGAAGAGATTTAAAAAGTTACTTGAAATGTTTGACGGATTTAACGCATCAATTCAAGAAAATCTTACAAATATTAGAGTTGTTAAGGCGTTTGTTCGTTCAAACTATGAAAAGGACAAATTCAAAACTGCTAATGACAATCTTCTCAAGGCATCAATCCATGCAGAAAAGCTTATGATTTTAGGTCAACCAACCTTTATGATGATTATGTATGGAACAATTCTCTCAATTCTTTATATCGCTGCAAAGGCAATTTCTGCAGAGACCTTGCTTATTGGTGAATTCACTGCTATTTACACTTATGTAATGCAGATTCTTATGAGTTTCTTGATGATAATTTTCCTTATTATGCAATTCTTTATGTCTCAGGCAAGTGCAAAGCGTATAAATGAGGTAATTAACGAGGTTCCTGATATAAGAGATGATGATGCTACAAACACAGAGGTAAAAGACGGCTCTATTGAGTTTATAAACACATCTTTTAAATATGCTGGCGCATCAAAATCAATAATTAAAAATGCCACCTTCAAAATTGAAAGTGGCGAAATGGTAGGTGTTATCGGTGCAACCGGTAGTGCTAAAACAAGCCTTGTTCAACTTATTCCTCGTCTTTATGATGTCGATGAAGGTGAAGTGCTTGTTGGTGGAATTAACGTAAAAGATTATAAAATGCATGCTCTTCGTGAAGAGGTTAGTATGGTGCTTCAAAAGAATGTGCTCTTTTCAGGTACAATTGCAGAAAATCTTCGTTGGGGTAATAAAAATGCAACTGATGAAGAATTGGTTGAAGCATGTAAAATTGCTGATGCTCACGGCTTTATTTCATCATTCCCTGATGGATATAACACAGATTTAAGTCAAGGTGGCACTAATGTTTCAGGTGGTCAAAAGCAAAGACTTTGTATTGCTCGTGCTATTCTTAAAAAGCCAAAAATTCTTATTCTTGACGACTCAACAAGTGCAGTAGATACATTTACAGATTCAAAAATACGAAAAGGGCTTCGTGAATGTATTCCTGATACAACAAAAATCATTATTGCTCAACGAATTTCATCGGTTGAAGACTGCGACAAGATTATTATTCTTGAACAAGGCAAAATCAACGATATTGGTACGCATACGGAATTGCTTGAGCGCAATGAGATTTATCAAGATATTTATGAATCACAACAAAAAGGTAGCGATGATTTCGATTTACAAGGGGGTGCTAACTGATGGCAGGACCAATGGGAGGACCAGGAAATCGTGGTAGAGGACGCCCTGTGCAAAAGCCTAAAAACACAAAGGGTACAGTTCGTAGATTATTAAAATATATCTTAAAGCAAAAAGGCTTGTTTGTTGGAATGCTCGTTTTTGCTGCAATCAGCTCACTTGCATCTGTTTCAGGCTCTCTGTTTATTGAACCAATTGTGGATGACTATTTAACTCCACTTATTGGTCAAAAATTTGAAGGGGAGTTAGTAACGGGACTCTTTAAGATGATGGGTGTTATGGCACTTGTGTTTGTAGGTGGTGCTATTGCATCTTATGGACAGTCAAAGTGTTCTGTTTGGCTTACTCAAAGAACACTCAATACAATAAGAAAAGATTTATTCGATTCACTTTCAGATTTACCAATAAGTTATTTTGACTCACGTGCAAATGGTGAAATAATGAGTCGTTTTACAAACGACGTTGAAACACTCAGAATGTTCATAAGCCAAGGTGTTACACAATTTATTTCATCAGGCATTATGATTATTGGCTCATTCTTAATTATGTTGTTTTTGAGCTGGCAAATGACTCTTGTTGTTTTAGGAATGGTTGTTGTAATGACAGTTGTTACAAAAACATTAGGTAAAAAGAGCGCTCATTACTTTAAAGAACAACAGAAAAATCTTGGTACAGTTAACGGCTATATCGAAGAAATTATTGAAGGTCAAAAGGTTGTTAAGGTATTTAATCACGAAGAAGAGGTTGAAAATCATTTTGGTGAGATAAATGAAACTCTTCGCAAGGTATCAACAAGTGCAAATACATTTGCAAATATGTTGGGGCCAATTATGAACAACCTTTCTCACATTGCTTATGCACTTTCTGCGGCGGTTGGTGGTGTTTTAGCAATTAAAGGTGCTATGACACCTGGTGAAATTGTTGCATTCTTACAATACATCAGAAGCTTTACACAACCAATTTCAAATATTACTCAACAGTTTAATAATGCATTTATGGCTCTTGCAGGTGCAGAGAGAATTTTTGATATTATTGACCAAAAGCCGGAAATTGACGAGGGTTATGTAATGCTTGTCAATGCAGAAATTGATAATAATGGTAATATCCGTGAAACAGAAAAGCACACAGGTATTTGGGCTTGGAAGCATACTCATGGCGACGGTACAATCACATATACTCGTCTTGCAGGCGATATAGTGTTTGAAGATGTTACATTCGGTTATACTGACGAAAAAACAGTGCTTCACGATGTTTCACTTTATGCAAAGCCAGGTCAAAAAATCGCTTTTGTTGGCTCAACTGGTGCAGGTAAAACAACAATCACAAATCTTATCAACCGTTTTTATGAAATTCAAGAGGGTAAGATTCGTTATGATGGCATAAACATTCAAAAGATTAAAAAGGATGACTTGAGACGCTCTTTGGGCATAGTTTTACAAGATACTCATTTGTTTACAGGCACAATTGAAGATAATATTCGTTATGGTAATCTTAACGCTACACACGAGCAGATTGTAGAAGCAGCAAAAACTGCAAATGCACACTCATTTATTGAAAATCTTCCTGATGGCTATAACACAATGCTTACAGGGGATGGCTCGAACCTTTCACAAGGTCAAAGACAGTTGATTTCAATTGCTCGTGCAGCAGTTGCAGACCCACCTGTGCTTATTCTTGACGAGGCAACAAGCTCAATTGACACAAGAACAGAAAAGCAAATTGAAAAGGGTATGGATGCTCGTATGGAAGGCAGAACAGTATTTGTTATTGCTCACCGACTTTCAACAGTTCGAAATGCCAATGCAATTATGGTACTTGAAAATGGTAGAATAATTGAGCGTGGCGACCACGACGACTTGATTGCACAAAAGGGTAAATATTACCAACTTTACACAGGTTCTTTTGAATAAAACCAAAATGCTCCTATAAAATAGGAGTATTTTTTTGTCCATAGTTAACTGTTTTTGTCAAATTTTGTAACAAAGTGCACAAATGGGTGCAATGAATTTTGTTGTTGCTTTGAATATTTTGTTCAAAAAACACTTGAAAACATAAGTTTTCGGTGTTACAATATATCTGTATAACTATGTGTATGCATATGTAAACCTTATGTGAGGTGTTAAAATGTCGGATATTAAAATGAACTATGATGCACAAGTGCCAATTTATCTTTTTCATCAAGGTAATAATGCTCGTGCTTATGAGTATATGGGCGCTCACAGAGTTGATGAAGAAACTGTTGTTTTCAGAACATGGGCACCAAATGCTTTAAGTGTTAGTGTTTGTGGTACTTTTAACCATTGGGACGACCGAGCGAATGTGGCAACAAAGCTTTCTGAAGGTGGCGTTTGGGAGGTTATGGTGCAAGGCGTTAAGGTTTATGATTCTTATAAGTATTGCATTATAACTAAAGATGGTCGCAAGCTTATGAAAAGCGACCCTTATGGCTACCATATGGAAACTCGTCCTGACAATGCTACTAAATATTATGAGTTAGGCAATTATAAATGGACAGATGATAAATGGGAAAAGGCAAAGCGTGAAAAAGCACAATACGATAAGCCTGTTAATATTTATGAGGTTCATTTTGGCTCTTGGAAGCAATATGAGGATGGCAATTTCTATTCATATAGAAAAATGGCTGAAGAATTAATTCCTTATGTAAAAGAAATGGGCTATACTCATATTGAGTTTATGCCACTTACAGAATATCCTTTTGATGGCTCTTGGGGTTATCAGGTAACAGGCTATTTTGCAGCAACATCTCGTTATGGTACTCCTGATGACTTAATGTATCTTATCGATATGTGCCACAAAAACGGTATTGGCGTAATTCTTGACTGGGTGCCTGCTCATTTTCCAAAAGACGCTAATGGCCTTTATGAGTTTGACGGCACACCTTGTTATGAATATGCAGATATTCGTAAAGGTGAGCATCTTGAATGGGGTACAAAAGTATTTGACTTCGGCAGAAATGAAGTTCAGTCATTCCTAATTTCAAGTGCTATGTTCTGGCTTGATAAATACCATATTGATGGCCTTCGTGTTGATGCAGTTGCATCAATGCTTTACCTTGATTATGGCAGAGATGACGGTCATTGGATTGCTAACAAAGACGGTGGCAATAAAAACCTTGAAACGATAGATTTTCTTAACAAATTAAGTATGAATGTTTTCCGTGATTATCACGGTAGCTTACTTATTGCAGAAGAAAGCACAGCTTGGCCAATGGTTACAAAGCCTGTTTATATGGGCGGTCTTGGTTTTAACTATAAGTGGAATATGGGTTGGATGAACGACATTCTTCGTTATTTCTCAATGGACCCACTTTACAGAAAAGGTAATCACGGTTGTATTACATTCTCATTCTTCTATGCTTTTTCAGAGAACTTTATCTTGCCAATCTCACATGACGAGGTTGTGCACGGTAAATGTTCACTTATAAATAAAATGCCAGGTACTTATGAAGAAAAGTTTGCAGGGGTAAGAGCATTTATGGGTTATATGATGGCTCATCCTGGCAAAAAACTTATGTTTATGGGTAGTGAATTTGGTCAGTTTATTGAGTGGAATTACAAGCAAGGTCTTGACTGGTTGCTTTTAGATTATGATGCACATCGTCAGTTGCAATCATATTTTAAAGATATTAACCATTTCTATAAAGACAATGCACCACTTTGGCAGGTTGACCATTCTTGGGAAGGTTTCTCTTGGATTTCAGCAGATGATAATGATAATTCAGTAATCGCATTCCGAAGAATTGATAAAAAAGGCAAAGAAATTATTGCAGTTTGCAACTTTACACCTGTTGCTCGTGATAATTATAAAATTGGTGTTCCTGCAAAAGGGAACTATAAAATTGTGTTTAATTCTGACGACCAAAAATACGGTGGCACAGGCAAAGCACAATCAGAAAAAATCAAATGGCAAAAAGAGGCTATGCATGGCTTTGAGCAAAGCATTTCTCTTGATTTACCACCAATGTCAACAATCTATCTTCAAAAAACAAGATAGAAAACATATAATCATATATTAACATCCATTAAGCAGGAAAAAATATGGCAAGAAAACAAGAATGTATTGCAATGCTTCTTGCAGGCGGTCAGGGAAGCCGTCTTGGTATTCTCACAAAGAACATTGCTAAACCTGCTGTACCATACGGCGGTAAATACAGAATCATTGACTTCCCACTTTCAAACTGTGTAAACTCTGGCATTTCAACTGTCGGCGTTTTAACACAGTATCAACCTCTTGAACTTAACGACTACATAGGCAATGGTCAGGCATGGGACTTAGACCGTGCAAATGGTGGTGTTCACATTCTTTCACCTTATCAACAAATTAAGGGTACAGAATGGTACAAGGGCACTGCAAATGCTATTTATCAAAACATCAATTTCATTGACCGTTATGACCCTGAATATGTTGTAATTCTTTCAGGCGACCATATTTATAAAATGGATTACAACAAAATGCTTGAATACCATAAAGAAAAGGGCGCTGCTTGTACAATAGCAATGCTTGAAGTTTCTTGGGAAGAAGCAAGCCGTTTCGGTCTTATGATTCTTAATGATGATAATTCAATTCGTGAATTTGAAGAAAAGCCAAAAAATCCAAGAAGTAACAAGGCTTCAATGGGTGTTTATGTATTTACTTGGAGCAAGCTTCGTCAATACCTTATTGACGATGAGGCAGACCCAAATTCTTCTAACGACTTTGGTAAAAATGTTATTCCAAAGATGCACGCTGATGGTGAAAAGATGTTTGCATATCTTTTCGATGGTTATTGGAAAGATGTTGGTACAATTGATAGCCTTTGGGAGGCAAACCTTGACCTTCTTAACCCGAAAGTTGACCTTGATTTGTCAGACACAAGCTGGAAAATCTATGCAAAAACTCCTGCAAGCCCACCACATTATATTTCAGCAGATGCTACTGTTCAAAACTCAATGGTATCTGAAGGCTCAAGAGTTTATGGTAATGTTGACTACTCAATCCTTTTCAATGATGTTACAGTTGAAGAAGGTGCAGAGGTTAAATATTCAATCGTTATGCCTGGCACAGTAATCAAGAAGGGTGCAGTTGTTCAATATTCAATGGTAGCAGAAAATGCAGTTATTGAAGCAGGTGCTGTTGTTGGCGCAAACCCTGAAGATGTAGATAATCGTGATGACTGGGGCGTTGCAGTTGTTGGTGCAGGCGTTATAGTTCACGAAGGTGCAAAGGTAGCACCAAAAGCAATGGTGGACGAAGATGTAGTAAAGGAGGCTGAATAATATGACAGGTAAGAATATAGTTGGTATTGTATTTTCAAATGCTTATGACGAATGCATTAGCGAAATTACTGGTATTCGTACAATGGGTTCAGTTCCTTTTGCTTGTCGTTATCGTCTTATTGACTTTACTCTTTCAAATATCGTAAATGCAGGTGTTGAAAAGGTTGGTGTTCTCACAAAGAGTAACTATCAATCTCTTATGGACCATGTAGGTACAGGTAAACCTTGGGACTTATCTCGTAAAAACGACGGTCTTTTCATTCTTCCTCCATTCTCAACAAATGAAGCAGGTGGAAATGCTGACAAGCTTGCATCTCTTAAAGGTATTACAGGATTTATCAGTCGTTCAAATGAAGAATATGTTCTTCTTTCGGACTGTAACACAGTATTAAATCTTGATATTAATGCTCTTGCAGATTATCACATTGCAAAGAATGCAGACATTACAATTGTTTATAAGAATGGTAAAAAGCCAAATCTTACTGATGTAATTGTTCTTGATATGGATGCAGATAACAAAGCTGAAAAGATTTCAATTTCTCCTGTAACAGAAGAAAATGTAAACTATTCACTTAATGTTATTCTTATGAAAAAAGCTCTTCTCGAAAGACTTATCAATGATGCTATTAGCTTAAACTATAAAGATTTTGAAGCAGACCTTATTCAAGGTAATGTTGGTAAGCTTAATATTTATGGTTATGAAGCTACTGGTTACGCTGCAACAATTGAGTCAATGGAAAGCTA
>JAZNWZ010000112.1:0-8468 GCA_045593645.1 Candidatus Fimenecus sp.
ATTATGGAAAGTTTTATGGACCATATCACTGTCAGGTCGAAGGTAGGCAAAGGCACAACAGTTACCCTTTACAAAAGAATAAATGGTCGTAGAATATGACAAGGGACGAGCTAATTCTCAATAATTTAGGACTTGTGGGCAGTTGTGCTTCTCGTTTTATGGGAAAAGGTGTTGAATATGATGATTTATACTCATCAGGGTGCATTGGTCTTATTAAAGCAGCAGACCGATTTGACGAAAATCTTGGCTTCGCTTTTTCAACCTATGCAGTACCATCAATTCTTGGTGAAATCAAACGGGTTTTTCGAGATGGTGGGGCAATCAAGGTAAGTCGCTCTTTAAAAGAAAAGGCTCGGTTACTTTTAACCTACAAAGAAAAACTTGAAAAAGAATTAGGTGTTGAGCCTACCTTAAGTGAATTGGCAGAAATAATGGAAATATCAGTAGAAGAGGTTGCCCAGCTTATTAGCATAACTCAACCTATTGTTTCTCTAACTGTTGATGACGATAATGAAGAAAAACAGATGGATATTAAAGCAGAGGACGAATACTCACCTATTGACGACAAGTTATCACTTGAAAAAGTGTTAAGTGAATTAAACGAAAAGGACAGGCAGATTATAGATTTACGATTTTACAAGTGCTATACACAGACGAAAACTGCAGAAATACTTGGTGTTTCTCAGGTGCAAATTTCTCGTAGAGAAAAAGCAATACTATCTGATATGCGACGAAAACTCATAAGTTGATATTTTTATAGTTTTGTGATAGAATATAATGAATATTTATTTACGGAGAGAAATTATGAAAAAATCTCGTACATATTTAATAAAAATTCTATCACTTGTTTTTGCACTTTGCTTTTTACTTTCTTCTTGTGCAACATCTGTTGACACCTTAAGAGTTAAGTATGCAGAGTTTAAGTCAGTTACGCCAACTTATTCAGGTGATGGCTATCACAAGCTTGATGGTACAACATACAAAACAATATGCAAATCAGGTCTTATTGAGCTTTTATTTGACACCAAGACAAAGACGATTGCAATTCGTGATACAAATACTGATATGATTTGGGCAACACTTCCTTCAACATCAGTTAAAAAAGAAATTGCAAGCAGTGCCGTTGAAATTAAGCTTTCTAATGGTGGTGACACAGTTTACACTCTTAACTCTCAAGATAACGCTGTAAACTTTGGCAATGTTGAAGCAACTACCTCAGAAAAAGCTGTTACTGTTAAATACTCAATAGCTCTTGATGCTGAAACAGGCAAAAAGAATGTAGCAGACCTTGAAAACAAAGAAATTCGTGCTGACGTTACTGTTGTTTATGCTCTTAAAGACGGTGCTCTTTATGTAAATATGAGTATGAACAATGTTTCATTGCCTGAAGGTGTTTATATTGAAAATGTCAGTCTTTTAAACAACTTTGGTGCTTATGAAACAAGTGGCGAAAACGATTATATTTTTGTTCCTGATGGCAGTGGTGCTCTTATTATGACCGGTGTTGAAGACGACAACTTCTCACCAGTTAGCCTTTCTGTTTACGGCAACAACGGTGCAGTAAAAACTGTCAGTGATAAGTCAAACTGTGTTGTTGGTGCTTTTGGTATGAAGCGTGATGAAAGTGCATTCCTTTGCATTGTTGAAAATGGTGATACAATTGCAAAAATTAACGCTTTTAGAAACGACGAAGAAAATCTTAACAGTGTTTATGCAAGCTTTAACACAACAGACATTCATTTAGAGCAAGCAAAAAACAAGGTTGCTAAAACTTATGGTTATGAATATGCAAATGAAATTACTCTTTGCTATAGATTTTTATCAGGAAAATCTGCAACATATTCAGGAATGGCAACTGCACTTCGTGAGAATTTAATCAGAAACTCTGTTCTTTCATCAAAAACTGTTGATGTTTCTGGCAAGAGTATTCCACTTGTTGTTGCGCTTCAAGGTGGATATGTTGACAGCGACAATGACTATATTACCCTTTCAACTTATGACCAAGCTCTTTCACTTATGACTTTGTTAAAGGCAAAGGGTATTAACAACTCTTATCTTCGTTATAACGGAATTACGAAGAATGCAAACAACGGCAGTCTTAACGATTACGATAATTTTGCAAAATCACTTGGTAGTGCAAAGGATTTTCAAAAGCTTTATTCTTACCTTTCAAGCCAAACAATTTCACTGTTTATTGATACAGATATTTTAACCTTTAAATACAAGTCTTCGCAAACAGCCAAAAATGTTGTTGGTGATAAGCAAAAATTATCACTTGATAGCTCTGCATTCCCTAAGCCTACAACAAATCAAGGCTTACTCAGATTATCTTTATTTGAAAACAGAGTTGAGAATATTCTTAAAGCAAGTGAAAATATGAGCTTTGACGGATATGCTTTAAATGATTTAGGCAGTTATCTCTACTCTGATTATTCAAGTGAGTTTTTCTCAAGAGAATCTGCCAAACTTATTATTTCAACTCAAGCATCTGTTCTTTCTTCTGCAAAGCTTTTAATGGTTGACACAGGTAATATTTATGCTATTAAATCGGCAGATGTTATTTCAAATATTCCGATGTCCCCTACTGCAAATCAAGAAAGTAACGCTTATGTGGGTATTCCTTTTATTCAACTTACAATTCACGGTATTAGTGAATACAGTGCAAAGGGAATTAACACAAACGACAATATGGCAAATGCATTCTTAAAAGCTATTGAATATGGTTGTATTCCAAGCGTTGAATGGTACTGCACAAAATACAACGACGAGTTAGATAAAAAGTACTATTACGACTCAAATATCAACGATATTGTTGCTTACTATGAAAAAGCAAATGAGCTTTTAAGTGATATTAGAGATGCTAGAATGACATCACACTATAAGGTACAAGATGGCGTTTTTTGTACAGAATATAACAACAGTACAAAGATTTATGTGAACTACACATCTCAACCTGTCAGCGTAAATGGTGTTACAATAGACAGTATGGATTGTATGAAGATTTCATAACAAAAATAAAACCTCGTAGAGATTTCTACGAGGTTATTTTTTTATTCAAATATTGATGGAATATCAAAGATACCTGATTGAGTTTCAACTTCGTCCCAAACCTCAATTGTAACTGTGCTACCCTTTTCAACAACTGAGCCTTCTTTAGGCTTTATATAGGCTACTGTGCCTGCTTCAGCATCACCATTGTTAGTAACATAAACAACATTTACCTTAAAGCCTTTATATTCTAACTCTTCACGAGCTATTTTTTCGCTCCAGCCTCTAACATCAGGAATAGATTCAGTTTCAGGTCCTAAGCTTACTATGAAAATAATTTCTGTTCCTGTAGGAACCTCTGTACCAGGTTTAAGACTTTGACTAATTATTCTGTCTTTTTCAACGGTACTGTTAAATTCATATTTTGCTCTGATTTTATATCTTTGGCTTTGACCTGTATTCATAGAAACTTCGTTATAATTAAGTCCTACAAAATTGATTACCTTAAACATTTCAACATCTTCAGGTGTTGTTGTGTTCTCTTCATTTGGCTCACCTTTTAACCATTTTTCTACTGCAGCAAAGCCTTTTACTGTATCACTGCCATAATGAACCATAATGTGTTTGTTGTAGAATAAAATTCCTGCAAAAAGAATAAGTCCTACACCTAAGCTTATTAAAAATGCAATTAAAGCAGCGTTTGCATTTTGCTTTTCATCTTCATTTTCTTCAGCAAGAACTGTTGCTTGAGTTTTAATTGGTGTTGCAGTTCTTATGGTTTCGCTTGTTGCAACTGTTCTTACAACAGGTGCAGAAAGTCCTTTTACAAGCGCTTCAATGTCTTTTGTTCTGCTTTCAGGATTAACTTGTAAGCCGTTTATAAGAGCTTTTACTACATATTCAGGAATTGTGTCAGGCATTGGCAAATTCTCACCGTCTGCACGATAAAGCACGCCAAGGGGCACTATACCTGAAAGTGCACGATAAAGTACTGCACAAAAGCCATAAACATCAGTCCAGTTGCCTTCAGTATATGTGCAATCATATTGTTCAATAGCCGAATAGCCTTCAACAAGCTCTGCTTGGAACTGTGTACCTTCAAGTCTTGTTTCTGCAATAGAAAAGCCTGTAAGTCTTAACTTGCCATCACGACCAATTAAAAGATTATCAGGATTTACTGCATAGTGTGCAACACCTAAATTATGCAAGGTTGAAAGGGCAGAAAGCACAGGCATAAAGAGAATTTTTGCTTTATCCCAATTAAGAATTCCTGACTTGCTTTTATTCAAGAACTCGTTTAAAGATATACTTTCAATATATTCACTAACTGCATAAACTGTGTTATTTTCTTGAATAATATCAACAACCGTAACAAGAGCAGAAACGCCACGAACACGAGAAAGCTTTTCCCACAGTCCAAAGAATTTTTCTAAGTACTCAACGTATAACTCTTCATACCCTGCTTTGATTTTAACCTCTTTAGCGTTGTGTCCACGCTCTACCATTTCTTCAGGTAAAAACTCACGAATTACAACAGGCGTTTTTCTATCTATGTCATAAGATACATATGAAACGCCTTCGCTGTTTGAAGAGATTACTCTACCTACAATATACTTGTTACCAACAGATGTTTTAAGTGGTAAATATGGAGAAGGTTGTGGTGCTTGTGATAAATCACCACATCTTGCACATTGTTTGTTTTCGTTTAATTCTCCCATACAATTCATACAAAGATTCTCAATATTCATTATTCCACTCCTCTCGTTGTATTCTAATAATAATATAACAAAGATTTATGATTAAAGTCAATTTACAAATTTATTACATTATGTTTCGTCGTTTAAAACTGCTTCTGCACATTTTACACCATCAACTGCAGCAGAAACAATGCCACCTGCATAGCCTGCACCCTCACCACAAGGGTAAAGTCCACGAATATTGGTTTGATAAAACTCATCACGAAGAATTCGCACAGGAGACGAGCTACGAGTTTCAGGAGCAGTTAATACTGCATCATTCATAGCAAAGCCTTTAAGCTTTTTATCCATTTGCACAAGTGCATCTCTCATTGTGTTTACAACCTTTTGTGGCAAGCAAAGCGAAATATCACTCATCTCTACACCAGTTGGGAATGATGGCTTAACTGTGCCTAATCTTGTAGATTTTTCACCTTTAAGGAAATCACCTACAAGTTGTGCAGGTGCAGTATAATTATTGCCACCCATTTTAAATGCCTTTTGCTCAATTTTTCTTTGAAGCTCGAAGCCTGAAAGCACATGCTCACTTGGGAAATCTGCAGGCTCAACTCCGACTAAAATTGCAGAGTTTGCATTTTCTTTATCACGAGCATATTCGCTCATTCCGTTTGTTACAACTCCACCCTCTTCACTTGATGCACAAACAACTGTGCCACCTGGGCACATACAAAATGTATATGCACCTCTGCCGTGTGGTGGATGGCAAGCAAGCTTGTAATCGGCTGCACGAAGGTTAGGATGGTTTTTATATTCACCATATTGCACCGTATTGATAAACTCTTGTGGATGCTCAATACGAGCACCTACTGAAAATGGCTTTTGCATCATATTGATGCCCTTGCTATAAAGCATTTCAATAGTATCTCTTGCACTATGACCTATTGATAGAATAAGAGCATCTGTTTCAAAGTCTTTTTCTTTGCCAAATTTATCTTTTACTGTTATTCCGTGAATAAAATTGTTAGCAACAATAATATTTACAAGTTGAGTATCAAAAAGCACTGTGCCACCCAACTCAATAATCTCTTCACGAATAGCTTTTACAACATTTTTAAGCTTATCTGTGCCTATGTGTGGCTTTGCATTTACTAAAATGTCTTCAGGTGCACCGTGATTTACAAACTCTTCGAAAACGAAACGACAACGACTATCCTTAATACCCGTTGTAAGCTTACCGTCAGAAAAAGTGCCTGCGCCACCCTCACCGTATTGTATGTTTGAATTTTCATTTAATATTCTGTTGTTCCAGAAATTATTTACATCATCTGTGCGAGTATCAATATCGCTACCACGCTCAATAATTATTGGGCAATAGCCACAACGAGCAAGAATAAGTCCTGCAAACATACCTGCAGGTCCAAAACCTGCAATAACAGGTGGAAGCTTGCTATTGCGCTTTGTTTCAGGATAAGTATATTTATACTTTTCACACACTCTTACACGAGTTGAATCAAGCCCCATTGCAATTTTTTCTTCGTCCCCATTAACAGTAACATCAACTGTATAAACAAACTTGACATCACCTTTTCGGCAGTCTACGTTTCTCTTATATATTTCTGTTTTCAGAATACGCTTTTTTTCAATTTTAAGCACCTTGGCAACAGAATTTTCAATGTCTGAAAATTCACAGTCAAGGTCAAGTTTTATTTCACTGACTCTAAGCATTGTTTATCCTTTCGGCTATTGTTGCACCTGCAAGACGACCTGATGACCAAGCCCATTGAAGATTATATCCACCACAATCTCCATCAATATCAAGTGCCTCACCACAACAGAAAATATTAGGTACAAGCTTTGACTCCATTGTTCTGTCGTTAAACTGTGAGCAGTCAAGACCACCTGCAGTAACTTGTGCAAAGTCAAAACTACGAGAATTTTTGATTTTTATTTTCCAACATTTCATAATTCTTGCGAGAGATGCTAACTCTTTATCTGTAAGATTATTTACTCTGCCATTTGGTGCTATTCCACACTCTTTTAAAAGAGTTATACAAAGTTGCTTATTCATTATACCAATAAGCATATTTTCACAAAGATTTGTATCAACCCTTCTTCGTGAAGCAAGATACTTTTCAATTTGCTCATAAGTAAAATCAGGGGTAACATCAAGGCAAATTGAAATATTGTTTGATGGTGATGCAGAAACAAAACGAGACATCTGCATAATAGGAATACCTGAAAGACCATAGTCAGTAAACTGTACTTCACCATAGTTTTCCATTGTTTTTTCACCATCAATAATCAAGTCCATTTTACAAATTGAGCGTACACCCTTTAATGCTTTTGTAAAATCCTCACAATTAAGCGAAACAAGAGCAGGCACCGGTGAAACAACCTTATGACCTAACATCTTCATAAGCTCATATGAATCCCCATCTGTACCGTGTACCTTTGATGCCATACCACCTGAGGCTACAACCACATAGTCAAATCTGTCTTTATTATTTACAACGATTTTCTTCATAACACCTGTGTCAATAACCTTAAGATGAACTGCACGATAATCACAAACAGTTTCTACACCTAATCTCTCACACTCAAAACGAAGTGCATCAAGAACAGAAGATGCTTGATTTGAGAGTGGATATACTCTGCCCTCATCCTCTACTCTTGTGTAAAGTCCTAAATCGTTGAAAAATTCAATATTCTTTTCAGGGGTGTATTCATTTAAAGCAAAAGTTGAAAAAGCCGTATCACCACGATAGCCTGACACAGCAGAATTCATATTTGTAAGGTTGCATCTACCGTTACCAGTAACAAGAATTTTTTTGCCAACTCTTGTAAGCTTTTCAAGTATTGTAACCTGCACTTCTTCTTTATTTTTAACGGCGTGCATAAGCTCAATTGCACAAGCAAGACCTGATGCGCCACCACCTATAACGGCAACTTTTTTCACACCCTCACTGCCTTTCAAGGTATTCATAAAGTTTTTCTATTGTCTCAGCACTCATAACATGCTCCATTTTGCAAGCATCTTCTTCAGCGCTTTTTTCACTTACACCTAACTTGTCAATTAAAAACTGCTTTATGAGTTTATGTCTACGCAAAACATTTGCAGCATAGCTTTCACCCTCAGGTGTAATTACAATTTGCCCATATGCAATATGCTCTAAAAAGCCACTTTCTTTTAGTGTGTTGATAGCTCTGTTTACACTTGGCTTTGAAACGCCTAAATGCTCTGCAATATCTGTAACACGGACACTGCCTTTCATATTTGAAAGCACAAACACGGCTTCAAGATAATCTTCAAGTGAAGATGTCATTTTATATTGGTTATTCATAATAACATCCTTATTCTTCAGTTATACTTTTTAATATTTTTTGTTTTTTATCTTTATCTGCAATTCTGAATCTTGTAACTAATTCTCTCTCTTCTTTTGTCAATACAGAAACATATTCTTTTTCACCATCAGTTTCTGCCACTGCTGAGTCTTCTTCTTCAAAAAAGCAAGAGATTTTAATGTTATAAAACTTTGCTAATTTTCTAAGTGTTGCAATATCAACATTACGACGACCGATTTCATATCCACAATAAGCAGAACGGCTAATGCCTAAAGCATCTGCAACTTGTTGCTGAGTAAACTTGTTTTGTGTACGAATAAACTTAATTCGTCTCATCATAAATATCAGTCCTTTCTTGACTTTTCTGCTTGAATTTTACCATAAAAATGGTGTGAAATCAATATAATACACTAATCTTTGTTGCGAAAAGCGTCATTTTTT
>JAZNWZ010000113.1:0-54237 GCA_045593645.1 Candidatus Fimenecus sp.
ACCACTTTCTCAATGAGAGAGTACCGGGTCGTCGAGGATGCCGCCCCCTACTTGCAATATTCTTTTTAATGGTGTAAAATTATTGTGTATACTTTTTTGAGAAGGAATTTTCAATTATGAAGCCTGTTAATTTTTATTTATTGACTGATACACACTATTTTGCAACAACTTTAAGTGCCGAAGGCAAGGCTTATGAGGATTATATGAAACGTGAGCTTTATTTTCTTAAAGAGAGCAACGCTATTGTAAAATCTGTTTTTGCAGATATTCTAAAGGACGATAAAATTGACACTATAATTATTCCAGGCGACCTTTCAAAAAATGGCGAGCTTGCAAGCCACAAAGAGTTTATTGACGAGTTGTATAAGCTTAAAAATGCAGGTAAAAAAATCTTTGTTATTACTGCAGGGCACGACTTTGGCGAGTGGTCTAACAGTTATAAGGGTAATGAGATTATTCCTGTTGAGGGTACTCCTTTTACAGACCTTTACAATATGTATTTTGACTTTGGCTTTAAAGATGCTCTTTCAGTTGAAATGAGAACAAATTCTTATGTTGCAGAAATTGCTGACGGTATAAGAATGTTAGCACTTAACTGTGATAGTCCTAACAAGCAAAAAGGTGTTATTGACGAAGAAACTCTTAACTGGGCACAAGAGCAAATTGACAAAGCTAAAGAAGATAATGCTTATATGTTCGCTATTTGCCACTACCCTATTCTTCCACCTGTTGAAATCTTTGATTTTATTAAGGATACTCGAGTTGAAAACTGGCGTGAAATTGCCACATTCCTTGCAGACAATGGCATTGAATTGGCTCTTACAGGTCATATGCACATTCAAAGCGTAAATGAGTTTATCACAGAAAAAGGTAATCGTCTTATTGACATTTGTACAAGCACTCTTGTTGGTAGTCCTGCAAAATACAGAAAAGTTGAAATTGACGAAAATGCTACTCTTAAAGTTGAAAGCCTCGATGTTAATGATTTTGGTTACGACTTACAAGGTCTTTCTGTCAGAGAATACTTTGACAAGCGTTGTGAGGCAGGTATTCGTGGTAAAATTGAGCATGCATTAAATGGTGATAAATTCATTAAAAAACTTTTGAGAAAAATTGTATTATCAATTAAAGTTAGCACTATTTCACGCTTGCTTTTCATCAAGGTTGATAAATCATTGAAAAAGAGAAAACTTATTGATGTTGCTGTTGAAGTTGGTGCAGATATTTTCTCAGGCGACCAACCTCATACAGAGGGCACACCTGTTTATGAGGCAATGGACAAGGTGTTTAAACGACTTAAATTTATAATCAATAAGCTTAACAAAAAATTATCCAAAAATGGAAACGAAGTTGACCTTCACAAAATGGTTTTAAATACTATTGGTAACAATAAAGGTTATTCAAACCACGATTTTGAAATGAAATTAAATTCTAAATAAAAAAGGAGAGGTTATATGCAAGTATTTGATATTAAAAACAAAAAACAACTGCTTATAACCTTTTTGTGCCTTTTAATATGTCTTTGCTCACTTTTGCCTCACCTTTTAACTAGTGAAACAAAAAGTACTCCTTACCCTCTTGAAATGCACCCTGCTTATTACAATGCTTATGTTGAGCAGTTTGATGCTTTTATGAAGGGGCAACTCAACATTGACTATGAGCCAAGTGAAAAGCTTTTAAATCTTGATAACCCTTATGACTGGCAACAAAGAAAAGCAGGAAATATTGGTCATTATCTTTGGGACAGAGCTTTATATGATGGAAAATACTATTCATACTTTGGAATTGCTCCTATAATTACTGTTTATGCACCATCATATCTTTTAACTGGTACAATTCCAAGTGATACCGTAACCTGCACAGTTTTAGCTGTTGTCGGTATGGTATCAATCTGCTTTGCACTTATAAATCTTATCAGATATTTCAAAATCAAAATACCTTTTTATCTGTTTATTCTTGGACTTTTCTCAATTGAAATGGGTAGTCTTTTGCCTATGCTTATGAGTAGTGCAGATATGTATTATATTGCATCAACATCTGCAGTTGCATATTTTTCACTCTTTTTAGCCTTGTTTTTTTGTGCTATGAATGTTGAAAAAAGAGCATTAAAAAATGTTCTTTTTGCACTTTGCTCAATAGCTTTTGTGCTTGTTATAATGTCTCGTCCTAATGTGGCACTTTTAGGTATTTTAATTTATCCTGTACTTTTCAAGTATTTCTTCAAATCAGAGCTTAAGCTTAAAGAAAAACTTGCATCTTTTTTATGCTTTGCAACTCCACTTTTAATTGGTGCTATTGTGGTTTGCACATATAACTATTTGAGATTTGACTCCATTTTTGAGTTTGGTGCAACATATCAGCTCACTGTTTATGATGTTTCTAAATACTCTATTTCATTTGCACTGCTTTTCCCTTGTGTTTTTCATTATTTCTTGCAAATGCCTATTTTAAAAAATGTTTTTCCGTTTATTGACTTGCTTTATGCAAAGTTTGTAAACCTTCCTGTGCCTTATCTTTACACAACATCTACTATTGGTGCTCTTGCTTTTTTATCAAACTGGGGAGTGGCAGGATATGGCTATATTCTTACAAAGAGCAAAGAACACAGAGAGCAAAAGTTCACTTATCTTTTTGCATTTTTATCTGTATTTGCACTTGCATTTTTAAACACTTGTATGGGTGGCATAAATTTAAGATATTTTGCAGACTTTAACTTTGTTCTAATTTTATTTAACACTCTTATTTTATTTGAAATTGCAGTACACAATTTCAAGAAAAAGAAGTTAAGAATAATAGCACACATTGCCGTTTCATTTATGCTAATTATGTCTGCTCTTTTAGGCTTCCTTTTAATTTTTGAAAACGAAAGATGCTATATTTTAAAGGCTCTTTCTATGATTTAAGTTGACGAAAATTATATTATTTTATATAATATTCTAACATTAGATTTTGGAGTTATTTTATGTATTGTCCAAAGTGTGGAAAACAAAATCCTGAAACAGAATCCACTTGTTCTTATTGTGGATATCAGCTTACAACTGAAACGAAGCAAGCAAAAGTTACATCTTCCCCTGCTGAAAAAAGCAAAAAAGGTGTGGCTTTAGTTGCTATTGTTATTGCACTTTTAATTCTTGTTACAAGTGTTTTAGGTATTTATTTTGTTAACAAATCTAACGAAAAAGAGCCAACATCAACAACTAACATTCAAGAAACTACTACTCAAAACGATACTCCAAATTACAATAATTTTAAGCTTATTGAAGATGGAGTTTTGACTGTTGCAATCTCAGGTAACTTTCATCCTTTTGCATACATTGAAAATGAAAAAGTTGTAGGTTTTGATGCTGACATTGTTACTGCTATTGCTAATAAACTCGACTTGGAAGTGAAATTTGTTATTGTTGAATATGCAAAGCTTATTCAAACTGTTTCTGCAGGTAATGCAGACATTGCAATTAACGCTCTTGCTTTAACTGATGCACAAAGCACATCAGTTGACTTAACAAGCACTTATGTTTCGGTTGAAACTTTGTCTGACGGTGTATTTAAAACAGAAGAATATGTTATTGCCGTAAGAAAAAGTAATGGATTATTAATTACTGTAAACAACATTATCAATGACTTTAAAAAAGATGGCACTATTGCTTCATTAAAAGCAAAATACAATATTTTTGAGGGTTATTATAGCTCTTATGAAGATTTTGAAAATCAACCTACCATTGAAAACTTAAATCTTCCTGAAAGTGGCGATTATATCGGCAAATCGATACATATTAACGCTATTGGTGTTTTGCGTTTCAATGCAGGAAAAACAAGACAATCTGCATTCTTAACTAATCCAAAAGAAAACGAAAATATTTGTTTCTTAAAATATACTTTCTATATTGACGGTAATAAAAATGATATTATTGATGAAGACGATGAGTTGCTTTATGCCTCTGATTTAATTTGTCCTGGATATGCTGTTAAGGAATTCACTATAAATCGAGGATTAACTCAAGGCGAATACAAGGTTATTATTTTAGAGCAAGCATATTCTTATGACAAAGCACTTTCATTGCTATATTCTCAAACCATACAAACACAAATAATTGTAGAATGATATTTAAAACCAAATAAAAGCAAAAATGAGTACTATTTTTTGACAAAATAGTACTTTTTTATTGCTTTTTCATATGTAGTATGTTATACTATATATGTGTATAAAGTACTATGTTTTTTGGTTAATTTGTACAAAAACGCATCTTTAAAAATAACTTTTAACCTTTTAAAGAAAAGAAATGAGGGGTTTTATGGCAAAATTCTGTCCTAACTGTAACAAAGAACTTGCTGACAATGCAAAATTCTGTACAGGTTGCGGCACTTCTGTACCTGTTGAACCAGTTGTTCCGGTTGCACCAGTAATAGAGCCTACTGTTCCGGTTGCTCCTGTTGCTGAGCCTGTTACACCACCTGTCGACAAGCCAAAGAAAAACAAAAAAGGCTTAATTATTGCTATTGTTGCTGTAATTGTTGCTATTGCTCTTATTGTTACAGGAATTATTGTAGTTCCAAAATTATTTGGTGATGACAAAAAATCTGCTTCTGGTAAAGATGCTAAAGAAACAACAACTCGTGCAAAGGTTGAAGAAGAACTTCCACCAGAGGTTCAAATGATTAACTACATAAGCAAGCAACGTTCCATAGAATATGATTCTGATGGAAGTATTCGTTGGGAGCAAAGTTATGAGTATAGTGCTCCAAATGTACTTGTTCTTTCTGAAACAAATTCTTACTATAATGATGGTGCTGAATTGGTTGTTGAGTACGACGCTAATGGTAAAATCATAAAATACGACCTTGATTCTGATGAAGAAGGCAAAGATATTTCAATCACCTTTGACTATACTGAAAAAGACGGCAAATATGTTGCTTCTTCTTCATATACATTGAAAGAGGTTCGTTGGTATGAAGACTATTATTACGGTTGGACATCAGAAGATATTTATGTTGCATACAACATAACACTTTCTTATGATAAAAATGGTGTTGACGGTGAATGTACAATTTCAACCGACTATAATGACCTAACAAGAGTTTTAAAAGTTTCTGACGAAGGTAAAACTATTACATACAAATATGAAGAAACAGAATTTTATAGCAATTACACTTATACCTATGACGACAATGGTAATATTCTTTCAATAGTTAGTGATTCTACTTATGGTGAGAGCGTTACAAATTATAAGTATGATGGTGATGGCAATCTCATAAGAGAAGAAAATCTTAACAACGGTACTTTGATTTATGAATATGACTATGAGTATTCTGACGGTAAACTTGTAAAGAGAAAATTTGCTTCTTATGACGACGAATATATGGGTAGAGAAAAAACTACTACCACATACACATACAACAGTGATGGTTTACTTACTGGTGTTGAACAAATTACTGATGGCATAGTTGTTTATAAAGAAGTTGCTAAAACTATTAAAGAAGACTCTGTTGAAACAGAAATGTACTATTATTATGATGGCGAACAATTTGCAGGAATTGCTGAATACCAATATGAAGGCAATGTACTTAAAAGTGTTACACGACATGATGAAAATGGTGAAACAACAGGTCTTATAGAGTATGATTCTCTTGGTAGAATTACAAGAAGTGTTGAGTATACTTATGTTTACGATGATGATGGCGATATAACAGGAACTGCCAAGTTCTATGAAGAAGTTTATGAATATTCTGAAATAGAGGATACAAAAAATTATCCTGGCTTTGACTATATCGGTCGTTATTTTTCAAATTAAAGTTGGGGAACAACTTTTAAATAAAAAATTTTTAAAATAGGAGATGTTATTATGTCAAAATTCTGTGGTAATTGTGGTACTGAGCTTGCTGATGACGCTATGTTCTGTGGCAACTGTGGTAATACAATGGCAACACAACCTGCTGAAGCACCTGCTACTCCTGTAGCACCTGTTGCTGAAGCACCTGCAGCTCCTGCTGCACCAGTTACAGCTGCTGTTGAAGCTGTGAAGAAAAATAAAAACAAAATCGTTAAAATGCTCATTCCTGCAGTTGCAGTAGTGCTTGCACTTGCAATTGTAATTTGCGCATTCGCTATTCCTCGTGGCGACGAAGACAACTATTTTATGAGCTATAGTAAAGAAGTTCGTTATGACGAAGATGGCGATGTTATTGGTACATATGAAATCAAATATGACAAGCCAAATCGCGTATCTTATTACCTTAATCAATATGAAGGCACAACAGAAATCTACGATGAAGATACTGATAGCTACAAAGAAATCGATTATACTTATAAAAAGGAAATCACTATCGATTATAAGAGCAACAAGATTTCAAGCATTTCTGTTGTTGAGGAAGACTCACGCCCTGACTCTAATCCATTAAGCTTTGAGCTTAATTTTGACTATTCAGGCGGTCATGCAAGTGATTCATACACAGTAACAAGAGAAGAATACGACTCAGAAAACAGTTATTGGGATGACGAAAAATATGAGTTTGTTGAAGTTTACAAGACTGTTGAAACAACTTATACAATCGACATTACTTATGATGGCAAGGATGTAACACTTGTTTTAACAAGTGATGAAGAAGATTCTGGCTCAACTACA
Organism: Candidatus Fimenecus sp.; assembly: GCA_045593645.1. Taxonomy (GTDB): domain Bacteria; phylum Bacillota; class Clostridia; order Oscillospirales; family Acutalibacteraceae; genus Fimenecus. The sequence continues at coordinate 6,621 of JAZNWZ010000113.1, forward strand.
TTAAAAATTGAAGAAAAAGGCAAGAAAAAGACTGTTGAAACAAAGTGGGTTGAAGAAAAAACACTTGAAGATTCAGACGGTTATCCTATCTATGACGACGAAGGCAATCCAAAAACTGAAAAAGTTGACCATATTAGAGTTGATGTAAGAACATATGACAAATATGGTAATCAACTTACAGCAGAAACAAAGGAAGACGATGACGTTACATATACATATACTGCTGAATATGACGGCAAAAACTTAATTTCTTCTGAATCAGAACGTACTCGCGAAGAATATGATTATGAAACAGGCAAAACAAAGACTATTACTGAAACAGTAAAAGTTGAATGCGAATACGACAAAAAAGACAACTTGATTAGCAGAAAAGAAAAGACAGACGGCGACACAACATATGAATATGAAGCAGAGTATGATGGCGACCTTATCCTCAGAGAAGAATATGTACATTATTACGGTGATGGCGATAAATCTAAGTCAGAAGTTGAATATGAATATGACAAAAAGGGTCGTATGATAAATCAAACACACTACTACAATGATGAAAAGTCAAGTGTAGTTGAATTTGATGAAAGTGATGGCAACGAGTACACTTATAAAGTTTATAGATATGACGGTGGCGACCAAGTTAAAGATGGCAAATATGTTGTTAAATATAAGGGTGATAAACCTGTTGCTACAACAATTTATGATGCCGATGGTGAAATCATGGAAGAAATGACATTCAACAAACGTGGTCAAATGTTAACAGAAGTTGAATACGACTATGAAGATGATGCTAACGGCAAGCCAGAGGTTTATAAGAGCTCTGAAACAACATACGAATACAAGTATGCAAGTGCTAAGAATAGAGCAATTGTTGACCTTGCAGAATGGATTGTTGACGACTAATTCAAATTAAACAAAATAAAAAGCTCGGTGGAAACACCGAGTTTTTTTGTGCCTATTTATTCACCATTCATTTCAAGAAGTGTTTGTTCAATTCCGTTTGCTATTGCTAATGCATATTCATAAAGCTTTTCATCAAAATCTTGATTATCAATTTCACTTGAAATAAAGCCTATTTCTGCAAGGCAAGACGGCATTTTTGTGTTTCTGTTTATGTAATAGTTAAGGTCTGCTCCTTCACGATAGCCCGAATGAATTCCTCTGTTTGACGAAAAGCCTGCACTCTCAAGATTTCTAAGTATATTCTCTGCAAGAAGCATATCGTCAGTTGGGTTTGAAGAATGCACCCACATTTCAACACCCTTGCCCTCACCTGCTGAACTATTTCTATGAATAGAAACAAAAAGCGACGCTCTCGATTTATTGGCTATTTTGCACCTTTCTTCAAGAGAGACGTCGCTATCATCTGAACGAGTCATAACAACAGTATAGCCTCTTTCTTCAAGGATATCTCTAACTAATAATGACAGCCTTAAATTATCGTCTTTTTCCATTCGAGTGCCATTAACTGCACCTGAGCTTGTGCCACCATGACCCGGGTCAAGGCAAATCACCTTTTTATCAGGGACAAAATTGAGTTGTTGAAAATAATAGATAGTTTCACTACCACCAACTAAAATCAACACTAAAACTGACGAAAAGCTGATTGCAAACAAAGCAATTATTGGAAATATAAAGCTTTTGTTGTTATTTTTATTAAGTTTTTGCTTTTTCCTTATTTTTCTCATATTATAATACCAAAAAATAAGGCAATTTTACTATTATAAATTCTTGAATTTTTCTCTAATTTCCAAAGTTCTGCCACAACTCATTCTGCCTTCAGGACATGTGCCTACAAAACAGCTTGGACCATAGAATTTGAAAATTGATGGTTCAACTCCACGAAGAATTTTAAGTGCTTCAACTGCATACTCTTGAATTTCCCATTGTGCACGAGTGCAAGAACGAAGTTTCATAAATAATAAAAGTTGCCTTGCGTTCATTGTTGTTACAATATCAAGTGTATTACCTGAAAGTTGATAATATACCAATAATTCTTCAGCAATTCCAAGATTTTTAAGACGTTTGTACTCTTTGTCTGTGTCTACAAATGCTTGTTTGTATTTTTCTAAAAGCTCTGGCTTATCACGAAGCACAGGTGGAATAATATAGCTTAATCTGTCTGTTTTGATAAGCTCTGGAATTTCAATTGATTGAATTCTATGACGAGCAAAGTGTGTAATACAAGAAAGTGAAACATTGTTAAATCTGAATGTATAATTTGCACATTCTAACGCTCTTGGGCGCTTACATTTAACTACTGCTTCAACGATTTTTTCTGTTGTTGCAACATCTTTTACAATTTCTTCTGCTTGTGATGTTGTGCAATTCTTATCAAAAATAAGAGCATTTCTTGCAACATTCTTTGCAGCGTTTGGTGTTGCACCTAAAAGCTCAACAGGTGCTTGTGAATGTACAGGCTCAACATTTATAAATGAAAGGTCAGGTGCGTCCTCACATACTGCCTTTTCTTTAAAGCTTGACATAATGCCAGGTGCCTTTTCTTTAGCTTGTTCTAAAAGTTGAAGTCCTAAAGCTTTGATTTCAGGATACTTTGCACCTCTGCCATAAATCATAGCGTCAAGCATATGTAAAAATTCTCTACCATTTACTGAGCAGAAGAAATTACTGTAAAGGCAATATGGAAGAACAAATCTTGCATCTTCACGTAAAACTCCATTTTCACAAAGTTCATCATAAAGTGCAAACATTTTTTGCATATGCTCTTTATATGATTTTGTTATTTCTTCATCCTTAAAGTCAGGCACATAAAAACCTGCATCACTAAAATTAACATATCTTCTTGACTTAACTGTATAAGAAGCAAGTCTAAATTCAATAATAAACTGCTCAACAACTGCAGTTACATTTTGAAAAACAAGTTGAAAATATGTATGCTCAACTGTACTTGTATGACCTGAAGCAGTAACCTTACCGATAAGGTTTGTATTTTTCTCTTTATCTTGAGATTTATCCCAAATTCCAAGTGCTGTGCCCTCTTGAGTTGAAACTCTGCCTGCAGCAGCAGTAACCTTTTCGTCAGTATCTGTCATACCGATTATGAGTGCTAAACTTTGGTTGTAATCGTAGCTCATTTTAAAAGCCCCCAAATCATTCTAATTTCTTATTCATTGTAACATAAAAAACATATATTAGCAACAATTTAACAAAAGTTAAAAAATTAACATTTATCTTGTAAAAATGGAAATTATTTGGTATAATGTATTTTGTATAACTATGAAAAGTGGAGAAGTGTGCCAAAATTATGAAAATGATTGTTATTGAAGGCCTTGATGGCAGTGGAAAATCAACTCAAGTTGAACTCTTAAAGCAAAAACTTGTTGATAATAATATTAAATTAAGACAAATTAAACTTCCTGATTACGACAACAAATCAAGTACTCTTGTTAAGATGTATCTTGGTGGTGAATTTGGCAGTAATCCTTCTGATGTTAACATTTATTCTGCTTCACTTTTTTATGCAGTTGACAGATATGCAAGTTTTAAAAACATCTGGGGTGAAGATTACAAAAACGGTACTCTTATTCTTGCTGATAGATACACCACATCAAATGCAGTGCACCAAACAGTTAAGCTTCCTAAAACTGAATGGGATAAATATCTTGACTGGCTTTTCAAGACAGAATACGAAATGATGGAAATCCCTGCCCCTGATGCAGTTATTTATCTTGATATGGATGTTGATATTTCTCAAAAGCTTATGTCAAAAAGATATGAGGGTGAAGAAACTAAAAAAGACGTGCACGAGGCAAATGTAGAATATCTTAAAAGCTGTCGTGAAGCTGCTTTATATACCGCAGACCGTTTCGGCTGGCACGTTGTTAAGTGCTTTGAAGGCAATGAGCCACTTCCTATTAATGTAATTGGTGATAAGATTTTCAAGATTATTAAGGAGATTTTATAATGGAGTTTTACTCCCCTACTCTTAATGACAAAAATTGGGTAACAGATGCTTTTTTGTTTGGTCAGACTGACTGTTGTGAATATTGCTTTGGCAACATATTTATGTGGTCTGATATTTATGAAAATAAAATTTGCAGAGATGGTAATGTTTTCGTTTCTGCTGATTTTACTGAAAACATTTTGTTCTGCTATCCTATTGGCAAAGGTAATAAAAAAGCAACTATTCAAAAGCTTATTGAATATACTCAAAAAGAAAAATTGCCTCTTCATTTTTATGGTCTTACTAAAAAAGATAAGGCAGAGTTAGAAAACTTTTTTGGCGACAAATTCAGTTTTATTGAAACACGAGATTATTTTGACTATGTTTACACAACTGAAAGCCTTGCTAATCTTAAAGGTAGAAAGCTTGCAAGCAAGCGAAATCACATATCATTTTTTGAAAAAAACTTTGACTGGTCTTTTGAGCCTATAAATAGTGAAAATATTGAACAATGCAAGCTTTTAAATGAGCACTGGCAAAAGTTAAATGCTATTAAAAATCCTGAAGAGATTAACAATGAGCATTTAGCAATAAAAAATGCTCTTGATAATTATTTTGATTTAAATTTTGAGGGTGGGGTCTTGAAAATTCAAGACGAAGTTGTTGCTTTTTCTTTTGGTGAAAGACTTAACGACACCACTTTTTGCACCCATGTTGAAAAGGCATATAGCAACATTCGTGGTGCTTATCAAATGATAAATAGAGAATTAGCACGATATTTACTTGACAAATATGAGTTTATAAATCGTGAAGACGACACAGGCAGCGAGGGATTAAGACAAGCAAAAATGTCATATTATCCACATATGCTTGTTGAAAAATATGAAGCAATTTATAGGGAATAAGCTATGATTAAACTTGGCAATTTTTCTGACAAAAAGGCTCTCCAAAAGCTTTGGCAAAGCACATTTTTAGAAGATGAAAAAGTTACTGAAGATTTTTTTGAAAATATCTTTGAAAATGTTGTTACACCTGTATATTGTATTGACGACAAAATTGTCGCTTCACTTTTCTTGTTGCCTTGTAAAATTGGTAATTTTGAAGGCAAATGTGTTTACTGTGCTCAAACTGCTTTTGCACATCGTGGCAAGGGGTATATGAGAGAACTTTTAGATTTTTCTTATGAATATATTAGGAAAAACAACCTTGATTTTCTTGTACTTGTCCCTGCAGAAAAATCTCTTTTTGATTATTACGGAAAATTAGGCTTTGAAAAGTTTGGAAAACACAGAGTTTTTGAAAATAATGGTGAAGTACCTGAAGAAAAGCCTTTTGAATATGACTTTGAATTAAAGTTTGACGAAAAAATTATTGATTATTGGGAAATGTCTTGTATTCATTATGGTGGCACCATAGAAAGCTTTGGTCTTGTTTTTGATGATGATAAAATCATAATCAGAAACGCAAGTGGCAATTTTGAAGACTTTAAAAACTATAAAAATGCCTTTGTTCAGGGCAGAATAAACTTTGGGGAAACATTATCCCCTGCTATGATTAAAACAGATAATGACGAAATTAAAAAATTAAGTTGTTATGTAGGTATTACATTGGAGTAAAGTTATGATTTATGTATTTTTAGCAAATGGATTTGAAGAAATTGAAGCATTGGCAGTTGTTGATGTGCTTCGTCGTGCAGAGTTAGATGTTGTAACTGTTGGTGTTGGTGAAGAATTCATAGTTGGCTCACATCAAATTCCTGTTGTTGCAGATATTCGAGAGAGAGAATTAGTACTTGATGATAAAGTTGAGGCTATTGTGCTCCCTGGTGGTATGCCTGGCACACTTAATCTTGAAAAAAGTCCTGTTGTACAAAAAGCAATTGATTGGGCATTTGAAAATGATAAATTTGTCTGTGCAATTTGTGCTGCTCCGTCAATTCTTGGTCATAAAGGCTTGCTTAAAGGCAAAAATACAGTTTGTTTTCCTGGATTTGAAGAAGAGCTTTTAGGTGCAAACGTTTCAAAAGATTTTGTTTGCAAGGATGGTAAAATCATTACTGCAAAAGGTATGGGTAGTGCTATTGAGTTTGGTCTTCAAATTGCAGAAGAACTCACTAACCCTACCGAAGTGAAGAAAATTAGAGCGTCATTACAGATTTACAATGGATAAGAAAAGTTTACGATTAGAGCTTTTGCAAAAACGCAAAGGCATAGATAAAGAATTAAAAGCAAAATGGGATATTGAAATTAGCAAAGGGATTTGCAATTTAGATTATTTCAAAAATGCAAAACAAGTTTTAGTGTTCTCATCAACTGAATATGAATTTGATACACGCTATATTATTGAGCGTTGTAGAGAACAGCGCAAACGAGTTTTTTATCCTGTTTGTATTGATAAAAATGGTAATATGAAATTTTTAAAGGTTGACAGTATTGGCGATTTACAACTTGGTAAATTCGGTATTTTAGAGCCAAAAAACACCTGCAAACCTTTTTCACCTACTCAATTTGACATAATAATTGTTCCTAATCTTTCTGTAGATAAAAGTAAAAACAGAATCGGTTATGGAAAAGGTTACTATGATAGATTTTTAAAGAATTTTATGGGCATTAGTATCTGTCCTTGCTATGAAACCATGTTGACTGATACTATTCCTGTTGATGAACTTGATGAGAAAGTTCAAATTATTGTTACTAACAAGGAGGTTATCTTATGAATAGATTTTCAGAAGGATTTTCAAACAACAGTTATGAAGACCTTTTAAATGAATATGCTGAAGATAATCCATCAGCACAAGAAAAAAAGGTTGTTCCCCCTTCACCTCAAAAATCTTCTGTTGCTCCTGTGCAAAGAAAAGCACCTACAACAAATACAAGACCTGCTTCTGTTGCTCCTGTGCAACGTGGTCAAGGTGCTACAAGACAAGTTGCAAACACACAAAGCAAGCCTATTTCTCCAACAAACAGAGGAGTACAACATGTAAAGCGTACACCTGTAAAACAACCTACAGAAGAAAAGTTAAATCTTGATTTTTCAAAGACAAGGAGTGCATATAATACCCCTAGTCCTATTGAAACTCTTAAATCTTTTGAGGAAGAGCAAAAAGAAAAGGAAGCACTTAAGCTTAACGGTGGTGGGATTGATAGCACTATGGAATTTAGTAAAGCTCAATTAAACAATTCTAATAGAAAAGGTCCTGTTATTGAAAAAAGAACCTCTAATGCTCAACTTGCAGCACAAAGAAAGACTGCTCCTAAGCAAAGAGCAAATACAGGTGGTAAACCATCTAAATCTTCTACAACTACCGGTCAAAAGAAAAAGAAAAAACTTACTATGAAAGAAAAAGTTCTTCTCTCTTTCAAGAAGAACTGGATTGGCTTTGTTGCTCTTATTTCTTGCTTTGTTATTGCAATTATTGTTTCTTCAGTTGCTCTTAGTTGTATAAACGATGTTTTAGCAATTAAATATGATGACGATAAAACTATTGAAGTTAATTTACCTAACGATGCTAATACTGATGTAGCACTTGAAGTCTTAGAAAATGCGGGTCTTATTAAAAACAAGTGGTTCTGTAAGATTTTCCTTCAAGCTATGGGATATACTGACGAAAACTATCGTCCTGGTGTTTATTATCTTGACAAAACTATGGGACTTGAAAAAATGATTATTAAGTTTAAGGTCCCAAGTGTAAAAGGTAATGTTATCAGTGTTATGATTCCTGAAGGCTACACTATTGACCAAATTTTTGAACGACTTGAAAAGAATGATGTTTGCTCAGCATCATCACTTTATAAGACTATTGAAGATGTTGATTTTAGTAAAGAATATGATTTCTTAGAGAGTGTCGACAACAAAGAGGCTCGTTATCACGTTCTTGAAGGCTATATGTTCCCTGCAACTTATGAATTTGAACAAGGTGCAGACCCTGCTACAGTTATTCGTAAGTTCCTTGATGCTTTTAAGGCTCGTTGGACTGAGGAATATGCTCAAAAAGCAGAGGCTTTAGGTATGACTGTTGACGAAGTTATCACTCTTGCTTCTATTGTTGAAAAAGAAGGTTATGGCTCTATTCAGTTTACACAAATATCTTCTGTTCTTCATAACAGACTTAATAGGTCAGGTCTTTACCCTAACCTTGAATGCGACTCAACAAGAGATTATGTTACTAATACTATTGCAAAACGAGTTACAAATCGTGGTGAAATCAACACATATATTAGTAATTACAGCACTTATGAGCGTTCAGGTCTTCCTGTTGGCGCAATTTGTAATCCTGGTATTGCTGCTATTGAAGCAGCGCTTGAGCCTGACGATACAAACTATTATTTCTTTGCTCACAATAATCAAAAGAAGCTTTATATGGCTGCTAATTGGGAGCAACATCAAGCAAATCTTAGACAAATTAAAATAGATAACACTGAGGAATAAAATATGATTATCCCTGAATTATTATCTCCTGCAGGAGATAGAGAAAGGCTTGAATCTGCCCTTATGTTTGGTGCAGATGCAGTTTATCTCGGTGGTGATGCTTTTGGTATGAGGGCAGCTCCACAAAATTTTAATTTTGAACAATTAGAAGACGCTGTTAAGCTTTGCCATGAAAAAGGCGTTAAGGTTTATCTCACTTGCAACACTCTTGCAAGAAACGATGAAATTTTAAAGTTGCCTGCTTATCTTGAAAAATGGGCAGAAATTGGTGTTGACGCTTTTATAGTTGCTGATATCGGTGTGCTTTCTCTCTGCAAAAAATATGCTCCAAATGTGCCTGTGCACATTTCAACGCAAGCAGGCATTGTAAACTATGTTACTGCAAACGAGTTTTACAATATGGGTGCATCTCGTGTTGTTACTGCAAGAGAATTATCATTGACAGAGATAGCTGAAATTCGTGCAAAGGTGCCTAAAGACCTTGAGATTGAGTGCTTTGTACACGGTGCTATGTGTGTTTCATTCTCTGGCAGATGTTTGCTTTCAAACTATCTTGTAAATCGTGATGCCAATCGTGGTGAATGTGCTCAACCTTGCCGTTGGGAATATGCCATTATGGAAGTTAAGCGTGATGGTATGTACTTCCCTATCCAAGACTCAAAGGAAGGCACATATATTCTCAACTCAAAGGATATGTGTATGATTGAGCATATCCCTGAATTAGTAAATGCAGGAATAAGTAGCTTTAAAATTGAAGGCAGAGCAAAATCTGCTTACTATGCTGCTGTTATTACAAATGCTTACAGAGTTGCAATTGATGCATATCTTAAAAATCCAAGTATGGACTTTAAGGCTCCACAATGGGCTATTGATGAGTGCTATAAGGTTAGTTATCGTGAATACTGCACAGGCTTTTATTTTAATGCTCCTAACGAAGATGCAAACATAAGTTTTGACGGTGGCTACAAGCGTCATTATGATGTTATGGCACAAGTTAAAGAATGTAAAGATGGCTATATTATTGCAGAGCAAAGAAATAAATTTTCAAAGGGCGATACTCTTGATGCTCTTATGCCACAACATGAGCCTGTAATTTTTACAGTTGACGAAATGTTTGATGAAAAAGGCAACGAGATTGACTCTGCACCTCATCCTATGATGACTTTAAAGATTAAAAGTGATTTAGTATTCCCAGCAGGTACACTTTTAAGAAAAGAGAAATAAGGTTATTTTATGTTATTAAAAGTTTTATTGATACTTTGTTATATTCTGTTTTTTATTTTTGTTCCTTTATATGACAAAGCGTACTGGCCAGAACCTACAAAAAAATCACTTTCTTGTAAAATGGTTGCTGCAACTGCTTTTGTAGCAATTGGGTTTGTTGCAATGAAGATTACAGGAAATGCATCTTATTATGCAAACATTATGCTTATAGGGCTTGTTCTTGGTTGGGTTGGTGATTTGTTTATGCACATCCCTCACCCACCAGGGAATCCACGAATGTCAGTTGTATATATTGGTGCTTCTTCATTTTTAATTGGTCATATTTTTTATGTATGGGCTTTTGTAAAATCAACTGCATCATTAGTAAATGATTATAGGTTCTTCACAATTCCTGAAATCATTGCATTTGTCGCTATTTTTGTTACATTCTCACTTACACTTGAGCCTGTTTTCAAATTCAAATACAAAAATAGCTTTATGAAAATCACCTTGCATCTATACAGTGTTTTCTTAATTATAATGCTTTTGAAATGTTGTAAGTTTGGTATTTCTTACTACTTAAGCGGTGCACAAAATGGACTTTATGCTATGCTCATTTTGTTAGTTGGAGGCGTGCTTTTCTTCATCTCTGACTTTACATTAGGACTTAGACTTATAGGTGGTGCAAAAGGCAGCAAGACTATTAAAACCATTAGTCTTTACGCTTATTTCTTTGCACAATTATTACTTGCAACTTCAATTTTATTTATACATATATAAGAGGTATTTATGAGACCAAGAAAGATAAGAAACCTTAATACAAGACGTGATAATTGTATTGATTTAAGAATTCCTTATGAACTTAAATCTTTTGATTTTCGCACAAATGAGGACCACGAAGATTTTTTCGATTTAGACGAGATTTTTGGTCGCACTGCTCCTATTGTTATGGAAATTGGTTGCGGCAAAGGGCAATTTGTTTGTGAATATGCAAAACAAAATCCTGACAAGAATATTCTTGCCATTGAATGTGTACCAAGTGTGCTTGTTGAGGCTTGTGAAAAGGTAAAAAACGAAAACATTACTAATATTCGTTTTCTTGAAATGAGAGCAGAATACCTCACTTTATTTATCAAAGAAAAAAGTATTTCTGAAATCTATCTTAATTTCAGTACCCCTTACCCTAAAAACAAGCACGAGTGCCACAGACTTACATACAAAGAGTTTCTTGATATTTATAAAAAGCTTCTTGTTGACGATGGCTTTATAGCTCAAAAAACTGATAGCCAAGGCTTTTTTGAATATTCACTTGAAAGTTTTTCTCAAAATGGCTTTGCTCTTTATGAAATTTCACTTGATTTGCACAACAGTAGTTTTGAAGGAAATATTGTTACTGAATATGAGCAAAAATTTGTAAATCAAGGTATGCCGATTTACAGAGTTGTTGCTAAACTTAAATAATTTGTAATAATAAACAACAGGCAGCATATATTTTGTGTAATAATGCTGTCTTTTTTATTTTATAGAATTATGATAAAATGTTGCTATGTGAAAGAAGGGATTTAATGAGTAATACTATTCCAAATCAAAACGAACAAAAACACGTTGGCAAAGCCGAATTTGTCCTTTATTTAATGGGCGTATTCTTCTATACAACAATGACCGGTATGGTCGGTGGTAACAGAAATGCATATCTTGTTAACGTTTTAAGACTTGAAAATGAGCAAACTTCACTTTTCAACTTGTTAACAGGTGTTATTCCTTTTGTGCTTAACTTCTTTATTGTTATGTACATTGACGGCAGAAGAATGGGCAAGGGTGGTAAATTTAGACCTGTTGCAATGCTCGTAGCAATCCCAATGGCAATTGTCATGATGCTTTCATTCTGGGCTCCTCCTGGACTTTCAGGCACTGTGCTTATGATTTATGTTGTAACTCTTGCTGTGCTTTGGGGTCTTTTATGTACATTTGGTAACTCAATCAATATGGTTGCCAATGTTATGACTCCTAACCTTAAAGAACGCGACCAAGTGCTTTCATTCCGTTCAATTTCAAGTGCTATTGGCAACTCTGCTCCAGTTGTTATTCTTCTTGTAATCGGTCTTATTTGGAGTAAGGATAATCCTAAGCTTATTGAAATGGTTACAGGCACAAGTATTCGTAGTGTTGAAGGTTTACAATATATAATTTCTGCTGCACTTTGTAGTGTTGTCGGTGTTGTTACTGTTCTTCTCGGTATGAAGATGGTTCGTGAAAGAACTGTTTATACTGCTGAAAAGAAAAATCCTCTCGTTGGATTTATTGATATCGTTACAAATAAATACGCTTGGACAATTATCGTATCTGAATTTTTGAAGAGTTTCCGTGGTATTGCTACATATATGGAAGCATTTATCGCAGCAGCGGTACTTGGTGATATTTCAAAGAAAATACTCTTTGTTCTTCCTGTTGGTATTGGTACAGCAGTTGGTATGCTCATTATTAACTTCTTGCTTAAAAAGTTTGATGCAAGACAGCTCTATATTGCAAGTGGTATTTATTCACTTTGTGCAAACTGCGCTGCATTCGGTATTGGTTACGCTTATTTCACAACAGGTAACGGATTTTTACAAGTTATCTTTATTATTTTCTTGTTCCTTATTGGTCTTCAATTTGGTGCATCTAACCTTCTTCCAAGCATGTTCCAAGCTGATGTGCTTGAAACAATTGAGCTTAAAACAGGCAAACGACTTGATGCATCTTTCCCATTCGTTATTGGTATTGGTACACTTATCAGTGGTACAATTGCAAGTACAGTTGCTCCTCTTATTCTCTATGGTGAAGGCTCAATTATTGGTTATATTCAGCCAACTGACCTTATTCCTAATCCTGTTCAAAGCCTTGATACAAAGGTTACACTCTTATTCTTCTATACAATTATGCACGGTATTATGATGTTCCTTGCAGGTGTTCCTTTCTTCTTCTATAAGCTTACCGGCAAAACAAAGGAAGATTATCATGAAGCACTTTTAAAGAAACGTGCAGAAATGGAAGAAAACCAAGATGCATAAGTAATTGAATATAAAAAATAACGGAGTAGATTTTCTACTCCGTTTTATTTTGTGAAAAAACGCATCCACAATAGTTTTGTCTATAAAGATTATATTCTCTACTTAACTCTATTGAACGCTTATAGCCCTCTTTTTTCTTAAAGTCAGAAGGCAAGAAATTAACATTATATTTTTGACTTAATTTCTCACCTATTTCATTGATTTTTTCAGCATTTTTAAGTGGGCTAATTGTAAGGGTTGTTGTGAAATAATCAAACTTGTTTTCTTTTGCTTGTATAGCTGTTTTTTCAAGTCTTAAGCCATAACAAATAAAACAACGCTCTCCACCCTCACGAGCATTTTCAAGCCCTTTTATAGCAGAATAAAAGCTTTCACTTTCAAAGTCGCAATCAAGCAATTTAACAGGATAATGGGTTTTAATTTCTGAAATAAATCGCTTTTGCTCTGCTTTTCGTTTTTCATATTCTGCTTCAGGATAAATATTAGGATTATAATAAAAAACTGTGATATTAAAATACTGTGATAAATATTCAATGCAATAACTACTGCAAGGGGCACAACAAGAATGGAGAAGAAGTGATGGCACTTTATCTCCTAAATTTTCTATAATTCTATCAAGTTGTTTTTGGTAGTTCTGTTTTTGCATAATATCACCAATAATGACGGCGGGAGCAAGCCCCCGCCCTACGATTATTCTTCGTTTCGTTTTTCACGACGTTCACGCCATGTAAGATTATCTTCGTCCTCTTCAGGCTCTTCAACAGGTAAAATTTCAACCTTGACTTTACCAATTCTACGCTCATCAACATTGAGAACTGTAAATTTAACATTCTCAAATTGAACCTCGTTCATTTGACCATCTTCAGGTAAGAAACCAAGCACACTAATAATGTAACCACCGATTGTGTCATAATCACCATCAGGGAATGTTTTGCCTGTATGCTCTTCAACCTCTTCAATATCTGTTATACCGTCAACCTCAAAGGTCGTTTCGTTAATGATTGAAATTTCTTCGTCCTCTTGGTCATATTCGTCTTGAATATTGCCAACAATAGATTCAAGCAAGTCTTCAAGAGTTACAATACCCGCTGTGCCACCATATTCGTCAACAACAACAGCCATTTGAACTCGTTTTTCTGTCATTTCAGTAAAGAGCTCACCACAACGTTTAGTTTCAGGCACATAATATGCAGGACGCATCATATCTTTAATTGTTTTTGTCTTTGGAAGAGTTGAACCAACATATTTAAGGAAGTCTTTTATATAAATTATGCCAACAATATTATCAGGGTCTTCTTCAAAAACAGGAATTCTTGAAAAACCATTTTCTATTGAAAGCTTAACTGCTTCACTCAATGGCTCGTCATCATCAATGCAGACCATATCTGTTCTATGTGTCATAATGTCTGCAACGTCAATATCATCAAACTCAAAGATATTGTCAATCATTTCCTTTTGAACATCTTCAATAACGCCCTTTTCGCCACCAACATCAACCATCATTCTGATTTCTTCTTCAGTAACAGTTTCTTCATCTGCATGAGGGTCAATTCTCATAAGTCTTAAAACGCCGTTAGTAGAAAGAGATAAGAATTTTACAAGTGGCTTTGTGATTTTTGCAACTACAACAAGAATTGGTGCTGCAAAAAAAGACATTTTTTCAGGATTTTGAATTGCTATTTTTTTTGGAACAAGCTCACCTAAAACAAGTGAAAAATATGACATAACAAGTGTGATAATTACAGTTGAAAAACCACTGATTACACCAAATGGAATTACCTTCACAATATTTGTATTGGCAATTGCACCTGTAAGCATTGCTGCAAAAGACTGTGCAGCAGTAGCAGATGTTAAGAAGCCTGCTAAGGTTACGCCAATTTGAATTGTTGACAAGAATGAGCTTGTGCTCTCTGTCAATTTTTTGATTTGCTTTGCTTTTTTATGTCCATTCTCAGCCATTTTTTCAATCTTATTATCATTAAGATTAACAATAGCCATTTCAGACATAGCAAAAAATGCATTAACTAAAATCAATGCAAAAAGAGTTACTATTTTTACAATAATACTCCCGGGGTCCATAAAACAAAACCGTCCTTAATTTTTTAATATAGAGATATTATATAATATCATTATACATTTTATACCAGAATATGTATTTCGTCAAGTGTACTATAAATTGGTTAAAAATTTATCAAAGTTTAAGCACTTTTTAAGGTCAAATCTATTTACAATTTTGACTAAAAGTGTTATTATTTATAATGTATGAAAATATATAATTCCATCAAGGAGGAAAATAAAAATGGCAATTGTTAGAAAGTCCAAAACAATGGACGGTAATACTGCTGCTGCTCACGTTTCTTATGCGTTTACAGAAGTAGCTGGTATCTACCCTATCACTCCATCAAGCCCAATGGCAGACTATGTTGACCAATGGTCAGCTCAAGGTCTCAAAAACATTTTTGGCACACAAGTTCGTGTTGCTGAAATGCAATCAGAAGCTGGTGCTGCTGGTACTGTTCACGGTTCTCTTGCAGCAGGTGCTCTTACAACAACTTATACTGCATCACAAGGTCTTCTCCTTATGATTCCTAATATGTATAAGATTGCTGGTGAACTCCTTCCATCAGTTTTCCACGTTTCAGCTCGTTGTGTAGCTTCACACGCTCTTAACATTTTCGGTGACCATTCAGACGTTTACGCTTGTCGTCAAACAGGTTTTGCAATGCTTGCTGAAACAAATACTCAAGAAGTTATGGACCTCGGTGCTGTTGCTCACCTTGCAACAATCGAAAGCCGTGTTCCATTCCTTAACTTCTTTGACGGTTTCAGAACATCTCACGAAATCCAAAAGATTAAGATTTGGGATTTTGAAGACCTCAAGGAAATGTGCAACATGGATGCTGTTAACGCATTCAGAAAGCACGCTCTTAACCCTGAAAGACCTGCTACTCGTGGTTCTCACGAAAACGGCGACATCTTCTTCCAACACAGAGAAGCTTGTAACTCATACTATGATGCTACTCCTGCTATTGTTGAGAAGTATATGGACAAGGTTAATGAAAAACTTGGTACAAACTACAAACTCTTCAACTACTATGGTGCACCTGATGCAGAGCGCGTAATCGTTGCTATGGGTTCAGTTTGCGACGTTGCAGAAGAAGTTATTGATTACCTTACAGCTAAGGGTGAAAAAGTTGGTCTTGTTAAGGTTCGTCTTTACAGACCATTCTCAGCAAAAGCATTTGTTGCTGCTATCCCTGAAACAGCTAAGAAGATTGCTGTTCTTGACAGAACAAAGGAACCAGGTTCAATTGGTGAGCCATTATTCCTTGACGTAATTGCTGCTCTTAACGAAATGGGCAGAACTGCAAAGGTTTGCGGTGGCCGTTACGGTCTTGGTTCAAAAGATACTCCTCCATCAAGCATCTTTGCTGTTTACGAACACCTTAACAATGAAACACCTGCTCGTCAATTTACACTTGGTATTCATGACGACGTTACACACCTTTCACTTGAAGAGAAACCAGCTCCAAACACAGCTGCAGAAGGTACAATTGAATGTAAATTCTGGGATCTTGGTGGCGACGGTACTGTTGGTGCTAACAAAGACTCAATCAAGATTATCGGTGACCATACTGACAAATATGTTCAAGCATATTTCCAATATGACTCAAAGAAAACAGGTGGTATTACAATTTCTCACCTTCGTTTTGGTGACAAGCCAATCAAGAGCCCTTACTACATCAATAAGGCTGACTTCGTAGCTTGTCATAACCCATCTTATGTTGAAAAAGGCTTCAAGATGGTTCAAGACGTTAAACCAGGTGGTGTATTCCTTATCAACTGCCAATGGAGTGCAGATGAACTTGCAGAAAAACTCAATGCAGAAGCTAAGAGATATATTGCTAACAACAACATTCAACTTTACACAGTTAACGCTATTGACCTTGCTGCTGAAATCGGACTTGGCAAGCGTACAAATACAATTCTTCAAGCATCTTTCTTTGCTCTTGCAAACGTTCTTCCTAAGGACGAAGCAATCGGCTATATGAAACAAGCTGCTATGAAGTTCCTTAAGAAGGGTCAAGACATCGTTGATATGAACCATAAGGCTATTGACGCTGGTTTCGGTGCATTCGTTAAAATTGATGTTCCTGCTGACTGGGCTAATGTTGCTGATGACGCTGTTGCAGCTGCTTCAGAAGGTCCAGCAAAGCTCGTTAAGATGGTTGACAACATTATGCTTCCAGTAGGCAAGATGGATGGCGACTCAATCCCTGTTTCTAAGTTTATGGATCACGTTGACGGTCAATTTGAACAAGGTGCTGCTGCTTATGAAAAACGCGGTGTTGCAGTTCTTGTTCCTGAATGGGATGCTACAACTTGTGCTCAATGTAACAAGTGTTCATATGTTTGTCCACACGCAACAATTCGTCCTTATCTTCTTACAGAAGAAGAAGCTGCTAATGCTCCTGAATCAGCTCAAATCGTTGATAAGAAGGCTGGTAAGGGCAAGGGTGTTTACAAGTACTCACTTGCAGTTTCTCCATTAGACTGTATGGGTTGTGGCGTTTGTGTTGGTGTTTGTCCTACAGCTTCACTTAAGATGGTTTCTCGTGAAAGCCAAGACTACAAACAAGATGCATTCAACTATATGGTTGCTAACGTTACTGTTAAGGAAGAAGTTGCTGACAACACAGTAATTGGTAGCCAATACAAGACTCCACTTCTTGAGTTCTCAGGCTCATGCGCAGGTTGTGCTGAAACAGCTTATGCTCGTCTTATCACACAACTCTTCGGCGATAGAATGTACATTTCTAATGCAACAGGTTGTTCTTCAATTTGGGGTGGTCCTGCTGCTACATCACCATACACAGTAAACAAAGATGGTCATGGTCCTGCTTGGGCTAACTCACTCTTTGAAGATAACGCTGAACACGGTTACGGTATGTACCTTGGTCAAAAGGCTATCAGAAACCGTCTTATCGCTGATGTTAAGGCTATCGTTGACAGCTGCAAGGCTCCTGAAAATGTAGTTGCTGCTGCTAATGAATACCTTGCAACACTTGAAGATGGCGACAAGAACACAGCTGCTACAAAGGCTCTCGTTGCTGCTCTTGAAGGCTTTGATTGTGATTGCGATATGAAGAAAGACATTCTTGAAAATAAAGAATATCTTTCAAAGAAATCTGTATGGATTTTTGGTGGCGACGGCTGGGCATACGACATCGGTTTCGGTGGTGTTGACCACGTTCTTGCTGCCGGTGAAGATGTAAACATTATGGTATTCGATACAGAAGTTTACTCAAATACAGGTGGTCAAGCTTCTAAGGCTTCTAACATCGGTCAAGTTGCTCAATTTGCTGCTGCAGGTAAGGCTATCGCTAAGAAGAGCCTTGCAGAAATCGCAATGAGCTATGGTTATGTATATGTAGCACAAATCGCTATGGGTGCAGAGCAAAATCAAACAATCAAGGCTATCACAGAAGCTGAAGCTTATCATGGTCCTTCAATCATCATTGCATACGCACCTTGCGAAATGCACTCAATTAAGGGTGGTATGGTTAACTGTCAAGCTGAAATGAAGAAGGCTGTTGACTGTGGTTACTGGAACATGTTCCGTTACAACCCTGCTCTCAAATCACAAGGAAAGAATCCTTTCTCAATTGATAGCAAGGCTCCAACAACAAGCTACCGTGATTTCATTATGAATGAAGCTCGTTACTCTTCACTTTCACGTGCATTCCCAGAAAGAGCTGAAGTTCTCTTCGCTCAAGCTGAAACAACAGCTAACGAAAGATATGCACATCTCCTTCGCCTTAAGGACCTCTATGCTCCTAACGAAGACTAATTAAATAAAATGGCCCTCGTCTGAAAAGACGGGGGCTTTTTTTATTAAAAACAAAGGTGGGAAAAATCCCACCTTATTTTTATTCTTTTTATTTTTTGATTGCTATTGAATAAACATATGCAGGGACGGCAAGGAAAACTATCCACGCAATTCCCCAAAGACCTAAAAATACGCCTGCAAGCACATAAAACACAACTGCATATAAAATTGCTGCAAGAGTTGAAAGTACAATTGACACAATTTTTTGATTTTCAAAATACATTGCTGCTGATGAAAGTGCAAAGCCAATTACCAACAGGAATATTGTCCACATTCCTGCCCACCACATCACACGTATGATAGGTATTACACTTAAAAGTATTCCACCACCTACATAAACGGCAACCGCCAACAAGAAAAGTAATGGTGCTTTTAAAAGATTTTTCTTTCCTTTGATTTGCTTTTCTGTAAGTAAATTTTCTACCTTTTCAGGTTCGTCGATTACTTTTTCAGGTTTAGGAGTTGCTTTTTCTTCTACAACTTCATTGCCTAACAACTCGTCAAGTGATATTCCATAAAGTGCTGCAAGTGCAATAAGATTATCAGTATCAGGTGAAGCCTCTGCCCTCTCCCACTTTGAAATTGCTTGACGACTCAAGCCTAATTTTTCTGCAAGTGCTTCTTGAGAAAGCTTATTTGCTTTTCTGAGTTCTACTAATCTGTCGGCAAGTTTAATATTCATATGAATCCCTCCACAAGTTTAGTTACCTGTTAATCTGTCTTTGTTTTCGTTCCAGAATTTTTGATGTTCTTCCCAAGTTACTGAAAACTTTGATTCATAAGGTGGCACTGTGCCAATTATGAAAAAAAGATATTCTGTACTGTTAGGGTTAATTGCTGCTTCAATAGATTTCATACCAGGGTTACAAATTGGCCCTGCTATAAGTCCTGAGCAAAGATAAGTACTATAATAATACTTATAGTAATCATATTCATCAGGATAAACAACCTTTATTACCCCATCACAATATTTTACAGTAGGGTCGCACTGAATTTTCATTCCAATATTCAATCTGTTGTGAATTACAGATGAAATATCTGCTCTTTGCTCATCAAGAGCGGCTTCTTTTTCAATAATTGATGCTATTGAAAGAAATTCGTGAAGATTATAGCCTTTATCTTCAAGCTTCTTTAAAAATTCTGCATTAAACTTTTTACCGGTTGCAGTAAGAAAGATTTCTATTATTTCTTTAACAGTTGAGTTTTCAGGAATATCATAAGTTAGTGGGAATAAATACCCTTCAAGTTTAAAACACACATTTTCAGCATTTTGCAAATCTGCTAAAAATGGATATTTTGTCAAATCAAGCCACTGGTCATAGGTTTGTGTTGCTTCAATAAACTCATCAGCTTTACAAAGACCTTTTTCTTCTAAAAGCCAAGCAATACGGACAAGTGTATATCCTTCAGGAATCGCAACCTTCACTGTTGGTATTTGAGTTGTTGTTTCTGTTGTTTGAGTAACTGTGTTTGATTTTTTATCACAACTACACAAGCAAAAGAGCATCGAAAAAACTAATAGCACTATAACGCTTCTCTTAAACATCTTTTTTCTTCCTCATAACCTTAAAATAATATATTATTAGCAATGGAACATCTGCACAAATCCAAGCAAATGGTGATGCAAGACAAATTCCAAAGAAACCAAACCATTTTGAAAAAACTAATGCTGCAACTACTCTGCCTACAAGTTCAGACACGCCTGCAATCATTGAAACGTAGCTTTTTCCTATTCCTTGCAAAATGTTTCTAAATACAAATAAAACTGCAAGAGCAAAATAAAAGATTGCTATTACTTTTAAATAAGTGTGGGCTGCTGTAATAGTTTCAGAATTACCCTTATCAACGAAAATTTCTGAAATTTTGCCACCAAAGAAATAAAGAATTGTTGACATTATTACAGACATACTACCTGCAAAAAGTATTGCACTTTTTGCCCCTTGACGAACTCTATCCATTCTTCCTGCACCAAAGTTTTGACCTGCATAAGTTGCACATGCAACACCTGTTGCAGAAAGTGGAATATTCGCTAAAAGTTCAGGCTTATTGGCAATTGTGAAGCCTGCCATAATACTTGGTCCATAGGTATTTATTGTGCTTTGAAGCACCATTGAGCCTATGCCTGTTATAGAAAACTGTAATGACATTGGTACGCCCATTTTAAGCATCAATACAGCTGTTGTTTTCTTAATTCTAAAATCTTCACGTGTGATATTAAGCATTTCTTTTCTTCTTCTAATGTATATCACACATAAAATACAAGATACAAGTTGAGAAAGTACGGTTGAGATGGCAGCACCATCCACACCCATACCTAAAACTGCAATAGTGAAATAATTTAAGAACACATTAAGTATTGCAGTTATTGCCAAAAATTTTAAAGGAGCCTTACTATCTCCTAAAGCACGAAGTATACTTGCCAAAACATTATATAATGTAGTAAAAATTGCACCTGCATAAATAATGCTCACATAAACTCGAGCATCATTAAAAATCACATCAGGTGTACCTAACAATCTGAGAATTGGTTTGACTAAAAATAAGGACATTGACATTATTATCAGACTAATAATAATTGTCAAAGAAATTGCATTACCTGCATAATGGTTAGTAAGTTTCTTATTCCCTGCACCAAAGCTTTGTGCAACGGGAATTGCAAAGCCACCTGTTATGCCCATAGCAAGTCCCATAAGCAAACTATTCATAGGACCAACAGAGCCAACTGCAGCAAGAGCGTTAGCTGAAATATATTGACCAACAATATATGTATCTGCAACATTGTAGCACTGCTGCACAAGACCTGAAAGCATTATTGGTATTGCAAAGATTAAAATATTTTTTAACGGTTTACCCGTTGTCATATTAAACGAACTGTTTTTCAAGATTTCAAGACCTTTGATTATATAAGCCGGAGAACACTAATTGTATTCCCCGGCTTTTTGTTAGCTTATAGCTTTAAGATTAATATTTCTTTCTTGCAACGTATGTTGTATGAAGAATATCATGAGCCTTATGGCTACCTGGCTGACCAAGATATTCTGTATAGAGTGTCTTGATAGCTTCGTTTTCATGAGATTTTCTAACTGCATTGTTTCTGTCAGCTGTGTAAAGTGCTTCTGCACGACGAGCCTTAAGGTCAATGAAGTTTCTAACAACTGCGTGTTGAATTGGTTGACCACCACCGTTGATACAACCACCTGGGCAACCCATAATCTCAATGAAGAGATATTCGCTTGTGCCTGCCTTAACTTGGTCCATAAGAACTTTAGCATTCTTTGTGCCAGAAGCTACTGCAACCTTAATCTTCTTGCCTGCTACGTCGTATTCAGCTTCCTTAACGCCTTCCATACCACGAACTGCTGTGAAGTCAACATTTTCAAGTGTTTCGCCTGTGAGTTTTTCAACTGCTGTACGAAGAGCAGCTTCCATAACACCACCTGTTGCACCGAAGATTGTTGATGCACCTGTACTCTCACCAAATGGCATATCGAATTTTTCGTCTGGAAGATGTTTGAAGAAGATACCCGCACTTTCAATCATTCTTGCAAGTTCTCTTGTTGTGATTGCAATATCAACATCAGGATAACCTGAAGCAGCTTGGTCATCACGCTTTGTTTCGAACTTCTTAGCAGTACATGGCATAACACCAACTACTACCATATTCTTAGGGTCCATACCAAGCTTTTCAGCATAGTATGTCTTCATAATTGCACCAAACATTTGTTGAGGTGATTTACAGCTTGAAAGGTGTGGGATTTGTTCTGGATAATAGTGTTCACAGTACTTAATCCAACCTGGTGAGCAAGATGTAATCATTGGAAGAACGCCACCGTTTTTAACTCTTTCAATAAGTTCGTTTGCTTCTTCCATAATTGTAAGGTCAGCTGCAAAGTCTGTATCAAATACCTTGTCAAAGCCAAGTCTACGAAGAGCTGCAACCATCTTACCTTCAACATTTGTACCAATGTGCATACCAAATGCTTCACCAAGTGTTGCACGAATTGATGGAGCTGTATTTACGATAACAAACTTTTCAGGGTCATTGATAGCTTCAAGAACTTTTGCTGTATCGTCTTTTTCAACAATTGCACCTGTTGGGCAGTTTACGATACATTGACCACATGAGATACATGAAACATCTGCAAGGTCTTTATCAAATGCTGAGCTAACGTGTGTGTCAAAACCACGAGCGTTTGCACCGATAACTGAAATGCCTTGTTGGTCGCAAGCTGCGATACAACGGCGGCAAAGGATACATTTGTTGTTATCTCTTACCATATGTGCTGCAGAATCATCAAAGTTGTATTTGATAACTTCGCCATCAAATCTTCCTTCGTCATCTACACCAAATTCCTTGCAAAGCTTTTGAAGCTCGCAGTTACCACTACGTACACATGAGAGACATTTTCTGTCATGTGTTGAAAGAATAAGTTCAAGAGTCATCTTTCTTGAGTTTCTAACTTTTTCTGTGTTTGTGAAGATTTCCATACCTTCGTTAACTGGGAATACACAAGCAGTAACGAGGCTTCTTGCACCCTTAACTTCTACCATACAAAGACGGCAAGCACCGATTTCGTTGATCTCCTTAAGGTAGCAAAGTGTAGGGATTTCAATACCTGCAATACGAGCAGCTTCAAGGATTGTGCTGCCCTTAGGCACTGTATAAGGTTTATTGTTAATTTTAATATTTACCATTTTAAGCACTCTCCTTATTTCTTAATAATTGCTTTGAACTTACATGAGTCCATACATACGCCACACTTGATACACTTGTTAGCATCAATAACATGTGGGTTCTTAACTGTACCACTGATAGCACCAACTGGACACTTCTTAGAGCAAAGTGTACAACCCTTACATGCATCAGCAACGATTTCATATTTAACGAGTTTCTTACAAACGCCTGCTGGACAAGTCTTGTCAACAATATGTGCTACATATTCCTCACGGAAGAACTTGAGTGTTGCAAGAACTGGGTTTGGAGCTGTTTGTCCAAGACCACAAAGTGAGTTTTCTTTAATGTAATAGCAAAGTTCTTCAAGTTCATCAAGGTCTTTAAGAGTTGCCTTACCGTCAGTAATCTTTTCGAGCATTTCACGAAGTCTCTTTGTACCAACACGACAAGGTGTACACTTACCACAAGACTCATCAACTGTGAAGTCAAGGAAGAACTTAGCAATGTCAACCATACAGTTGTCTTCGTCCATTACGATAAGTCCACCTGAACCCATCATACAGCCGATTGCTGTAAGGTTATCATAGTCAATTGGAGTGTCCATAAGTGAAGCTGGGATACAACCACCTGAAGGACCACCTGTTTGAGCAGCCTTAAATGCCTTGCCCCCTGGAATACCACCACCGATTTCGTAAATAACTTCACGAAGTGTTGTACCCATTGGAACTTCAACAAGACCTGTATTCTTAATCTTGCCACCAAGAGCGAATACTTTTGTACCCTTTGATTTTTCAGTACCCATTGATTTAAACCAATCAGCACCGTTAAGGATAATTTGTGGAACGTTAGCAAATGTTTCAACGTTGTTTTCAACTGTAGGTTTACCGAAAAGACCTTTAACTGCTGGGAATGGAGGACGAGGTCTTGGCTCACCACGGTTACCTTCTATAGATGTCATAAGAGCTGTTTCTTCACCACAAACGAAAGCACCAGCACCAAGACGGATGTGAAGGTCAAAGTCAAAGCCTGAATCGAAAATATTCTTACCAAGAAGACCATATTCTTTAGCTTGGTCAATAGCGATTTGAAGTCTATTAACAGCGATTGGATATTCTGCACGAACATAAACATAACCTTCTGTTGCACCTACTGCATAACCACAGATAGCCATAGCTTCAATAATACAGTGTGGGTCACCTTCAAGAACTGAACGGTCCATAAATGCACCTGGGTCACCTTCGTCGGCATTACATACTACATATTTTTGGTCAGCAGCATTAGCAGCACAGAAGCTCCATTTAAGACCTGTTGGGAATCCACCGCCACCATGCCACGAAGACCTGAATCTTTCATAACTTGGATTACTTGTTCAGGTGTGTATTCCTTAAGACACTTTGCAAGTGCTTGATATCCATCATATGCTATGTATTCGTCGATATTTTCTGGGTCAATAACACCACAGTTACGAAGAGCAACACGATGTTGCTTTGCATAGAATTCTGTTTCTTTAAGTGATTTGATTTTATCTGTTGAAACTGTTTCATCATAGAGAAGTCTTGTAACAATTCTTCCCTTGAGAAGGTGTTCTTCAACGATTTCAGGAATATCTTCAACCTTAACCTGTGAATAGAAACTTCCTTCAGGATAAACAATCATAATCGGGCCGAGAGCACAAAGACCAAAACAACCAGTTCTGATAACTTTGATTTCTTCGCTTAAGCCTTTTTCAGCAAGTTGAGTTTCTAAAGCTTCAATAATTGCTGAACTGTTTGAAGAGGTACAACCAGTACCGCCGCAAACAAGTACGTGTGAACGATACATTACTCGTTTCCTCCTTATTTAGCAATAGCGCCGATTGTATATTCAGCAACAGGGTTACCGTTAACGATGTGGTCATTAACAACCTTTGCTACTTTATCAGCAGTCATTTTAACATAAGTTACTTTTTCTTTGCCAGGTTGAAGTACTTCAACGATTGGCTCATATTGGCACATACCGATACAACCTGTTTGGTTAACTGATACGCCTTTAAGGTTTCTTTTTGCTACTTCTTCTGTGAAAGCGTTAAGTACTGGACGAGCACCTGCTGCGATACCACATGTTGCCATACCAACAACAATTCTGATTGCGTCGTCGCCTGTATCTTCACGCACTGTCATTCTTTGCTTTGTAGCTTCTCTGATAGCCATAAGTTCTTCAAGAGTTTTCATATTTACGCACCTCCGTATAATTCATTAACATTTTCTTCAATATAATCTTTAAGCCACTGTGATATCTCATATGTATCAAGTGGGACATCTCCCAAAATCAACTTAATCTCACGAGTGTCAAGTGTGAAATCCTTTCCATCAAGAACACGACGATAAATAAAATCACGGTCAGTATTCATTGTTATAAGCATTTGGATTGTAGAAGTTACATCACCTAACGGTGTAAAGTCAACACTATCTGTTTTAAAATAAGCCTTGACCTCTGTACCAATACCTAATTCTGATTTGATTTCAAGCTTACCACCTGTTTGCTCTGCTGCCATTTTGAAAAGTGGAATTCCCATACCAACCTTACGAGTTGTTCGAGTTGTAAAGAATGGGTCAATTACACTTTTAACTTGTTCTTCACTCATACCCTTACCATTGTCGTAAATGCCGATAAGTAAGGTCTTTTCTGTTGTATTTTCAACAACTTCAATTGTTATGAGTGGTGCACCCGCTGAGATTGAATTTTGAGCAATGTCAAGTATGTTAAGAGACAGCTCTCTCATTATGCCATATACTTCTCAAGGATGCCTGGGATGTCGTTAGCAACAAGTTTACCGTAAACTTCATCGTTTACTGTAAGAACTGCAGCAAGACCACAAGCACCGATGCAACGGCAAGCTTCAAGTGAATATTTACCATCAGGTGTGCATTCATCAGGGCCGATTCCGAGCACCTCTGTAATTTTGTCAACAAGGTCTTGTGCACCCTTAACATAACAACCTGTACCAAGACAAACTGAAATGTTGTACTCACCTTTTGGTGAAAGTGCGAATTGTGCATAGAATGTTGATACGCCATAGATTTTTTCAAGTGGAATATCCATACCCTCTGCAATCATAACTTGAACCTCATAAGGAAGGTATCCGTAGATTCCTTGTGCTTGTTGCATTACGTGCATAAGCATACTTTTGTCGTCCTTATTAGCTTCAATAACAGCCTTAAGCTGTGCTTCTTGTTCCGCTGTTCCCTTAAATGGAATGGAACTAACTTTTTTGAGCATTTTAGGTTTCCTCCTTTTTAAAAATGGAAAATGAATTTTCATCATTAAAAGTGTATTTGTGTTGCTTTTTCGCAACATAATCTCATACGTTAAAATTATAACAAACTCTTGTAAAAAAGTCTATTCTTTTTTGCAAAAAAATTCACGTTTTTTCAGTAAATTTTGCCATTTTTTTAGTTAAATAGCAGATTTAAGTAACTTTACCGATTTTTCAAGGTGATTTATGCTTACAGACGAAACTGAAAAAGCTATTTCAACACCATTTTTTGTGTTCTTAATAGGAATGAAAGATATTCCCTTTTCTCTTGCTTTTTCGGATAGTTCTTCAAGTGCTTTTTCACACGCTAACTCACACTTTACATATAATGGTGAGTGAGTTTTAAGCACAGTTATGCTATCGCCAAAATTCTCCACAAGCAATTCTGTAAACACCTTTGATTTTTGAATATAAAGCTTTCTTGCTTTTCTAATTTGCGAGTTAAGATGTCCGTCTCTTATATAGCTACAAAGTGCAATTTGGTCTGCTTTTGAAACTGTTTGATTATAGAGCATTTCTTTCTTTTTATATTCTTTTAAAAGTGCACTTGGTAAAATCATAAAGCTTATACGAATTGATGGCAACAAAAGTTTTGAAAATGTGCCTAAATACACTACATTTTCACCACCATCAAGTCCTTGTAGGGATGGTGTTGGACGGTTAAAATATCTAAACTCATTGCCATAATCATCTTCAATAATCAGCTTATTATTCTCTCGTGCAAATTCAGTTAAAGCAAATCTCTCACCAATACCCATTGTATCGCCCCACCTGCTTGTATATGACGGTGAAACATACAAAATATTGCTCTTTTCTTTCTCATTAAACACCTTGAAACCATAGTCATTAAACACTGTTGTACCCTGCTTATAAGACATATCTTCAAAAGAAATTGTTTTCTTGTTTTTAAGCAAAGGACAAAGAATATTAAGAAGAGTTTGCACGCCTGCACCTATCACTATATTGTCTTCAGTACAAACACAATTTCGAGTTTCACGAGCATATTTTGCAATCTCAATTCTAAGCTCTTTTTCACCTTGTGGCTCACCATAAAAAAGAAGCATTTCAGTTTGTCGCAAAGCACTTTTTACATATCGTCTCCAGATGTTCATATCAAAGCTTTCACTATCAACACCTGACGATGAAAAGTCATACAAAATTTGGTTTTTTTCATCTTTTAATTTGGCTTGTTTTTCTGCATTTTTAAGGTTTGCACCACGCTTTGAAACATAATAACCACTTTGATTTTTAGGCAACACATAGCCATCATCACAAAGACACATATAAGCAAGTTCTACCGTTGTTCTGCTCACATTTCTCTCTTCTGCACAACGACGAATTGAAGGTAATTTTTCGCCTTCAGGAAGTTTACCTTCTTCGATTAAGTTTTTATAATAATCATAAATTTGCAAGTATAATTTTCTGTTACTGCCCATAAACTGTCCCCTTAAAATTTCTAAAATTTGTATATTTTATTAAAGACACTTTTGTTATATTATATACCCATAGCAAATGGTTTGCAAGGGGTGAAATTATGAAAAAAATTGCTGTTGTAAATGACCTGTCAGGCTTTGGAAAATGCTCACTTTCTGTGGCTCTTCCTATAATTTCTGCAATGGGACTTGAATGTAGTGCTTTACCTACTGCAATACTTTCAAATCAAACTGGATTTGACTCATTTTACTGTAAAAGCTTTACAGAATTTTTACCTGAATATATAGCCGAATGGAAAAAAATGAATGTTTCTTTTGATGCCATTTTGACAGGCTATATGGCAGATGCAAAGCAGGTTGAAACAATTAGTAATTTTATTGACGATTTCAGAAATGACGATACTCTTGTTTTTGTTGACCCTGTAATGGCAGATGACGGTGTGCTTTATGACACATATGACAATGAGCTTTGTGAAAAGGTTATTGCTCTTACAAAAAAAGCAAATGTAATCGCCCCTAACCTTACAGAACTTTGTATTCTTTGTGGTGCAAATTACAACGAAGTAATCAAACATCCGGAATATATTGGTGAGTTAGCATCAACTCTTTTATCTGAAACAACAAAGATAGTAATCGTTACAGGCATAAAATCAGATGCTGAAATCTCTAATCTTATTGTTGAAAAATCAGGTTCAAGTATTGTATCTTCAGAGTTTTTAGGTGGCGGTTACTCGGGCACAGGCGACATTTTTTCAAGTGTTGTTTGTGGTGGAATTACTAAAGGTATGAGTGTTTTTGATGCAGTTACTCTCGCTACAAATTTTATTTATTGCTCAATAATGGATACTCCAACAACACTCACCTATGAGCCTGACGGAGTAAACTTTCAGAAACATTTGGAGATGCTTATAAATGCGAAATAAAAAATCTCTTATAAAAATTACATATACTGCAATTTTTACTGCAGTCATCCTGCTTTCAACAATTCTAATTAAGTTTTCAACAGGACTCGGCGAAGGTTACATTCATTTTGGTGATTGCTTTATATATTTGACCGCTTGTTTATTGCCTTTCCCCTACTGTATAATTGCAGGTGCTCTTGGTGGTGCATTGGCAGATATTCTTGGTAGTTTTGCAATCTGGTCAATACCAACATTGGTTATAAAATCATTGATTGCACTCCCCTTTGCTTTGGTGTGCAAGAAAAATAACTCTAATAAAATACTTAATAAGAAAACTGCGATAATGCCTATAATTTCAGGTATTATTTCAATTCTCGGTTATTTTGCTGCTGAGTGTGTTCTTTACTCTGTTGCTTCAGCAACGCTTTCGATAATCGGAAACACTATACAAGCAGTTGCAAGTGGAATTTTATTTTATATAACCGCGACTGCACTTGATAAAATCAACTTCAAAAGGAGAATAAATAATGGCTGATATTGTTTACACTTATGGAAATCAGGCTTACTTAAATATTACAAACGCTTGTCCTTGCAGATGTACTTTTTGTATAAGAAATAATGGTGATAGCGTTGGCGAGGCTACAACTCTTTGGTTTGAGCACAGCCCATCAATTGATGAAATCAAGGCAGAAATTGACAAATTTGATTTTAGCAAATACAACAACTCAATTATTATTTGTGGTTATGGTGAGCCAACCTGTGCACTCAATAATCTTATTGAATCTTGCAAGTATTTAAAGAGCAAGGAAATTAGTATTCGTCTTAACACAAATGGTCTTTCTGACCTTATTAACAAACGTGAAACTGCAAAGGAAATTTGTGAAGTTATAGACACCGTTTCTATTAGTCTTAATGCTCCAACTGCAGAAAAATACAACGAAATCACTCGACCATCATTTGGCGAAAAATCATTTGATGCAATGCTTAAATTTGCAAAAGAGTGCAAGGAATATGGTATTCCAACAAAATTAACAGTTGTTGATGTGATTAGTAAAGAAGATATTGAAGACTGCAAAAAGCTTTGTGAAGAAATAGATATTCCATTGAGAGTTAGGGAATATACTGCTGAATAAGTGCATAACGCAAAATTAAAGGGGACGATTACTCGTCCCCTTTTTATATACTATCAAAATAGTAATTCACCTTTTGTATTATAATAATGCAAACCATTTGTTACAATGCCATTATTTACAGATGCTGTAACATAAGTTTCAATTCTTCCAAAACTAGAATATAACCCTGTAAAACTTGTTGTAGCTGTACTTCCTGGAATTGAAAAAGCAACATTACCTTTCATATCAATATAATCAATACGGTCAATGCAATTCGTTTCATCATTATATATCCAAATTGGTAGATAACCTTCTGAAAAAGTTACAAGATTATTAGCCTGAGCACTTGAAATTCTTATAGGTTCAAACACATTTTTCCCTGTTTCATCAATTGCACTCAAATAATATGCTCCTGAACCATTATGAGAGGAAAACGCACCTATTCCGTCAACAAAATCAAATGCTTGAATAACATTTTTACCATACAAATCAACAACCAACTTATCATTATTCCAATATCCTATTTTTGTTTTACCGGTAGCATAATTATCTGGTAAAATCTCATTAAAATATAAAACATCACTTTCAATAGGCACATCTTTCCATTTCCTATACACCTCTCCAGTTTTCAAATTATAATACGTGTATCCGTTTTCTAAAGAGACAATATCGTGTCCTTCATAATTAAAATTATTACCCCGAAAACGATAACTATAATCAACTTCAAATGGACCAACAAGCCATTCACCTTTATAATTTTGTGTTCCACAACGTTCTATTTTACCATCTATCGTTTGTTCGTATTCAATTACAAATAAAAGATTCTCCTCGCTTATAGCTAACACTGAACAATCTTCCCAAGTGTTTATAACATTTCCAGATGTATCAATAGAAATGGCAGAAGAGCCATTTTTTACAATTGAAACACCTTCATAAAATGGTAATTTATAGCCTTCGTTTATAAATTTTCCATAAGTTGAGGCAACTGGAATTTCAGCACAGATATATCCATTTGTATCAATAATGTAAGTTGCATCATAATTAAGAACATAAGCATATCCATTGCTAAAATCTAAACAATGAATATATGGGTCACTATTTAAAATTGTGCTAATATTTGTTCCATCATCAGCTGCAGGCTTATCTATTGAAGTGGTTGTTTCTATATTTGATGTAGTATTATTGATTGTTGTAGCATTGATGTCTACTTTTTTGTTGTTGCATGATGCAAATGTAAAAAGTAAAGAAAAAATCAATAAAACACTTATTGCTCTTTTCATTTTTCTCTCTACTTTGTAATTATACCAAATTGGGATAATTATATTATACCAATAGGGTATAATTTTGTCAAGAGGTAGGTGATTTTATGAGATTAAAAGAGCTGCGTAAAAAACGCAAAATTTCACAGCTAAAACTCGCTATGGACTTACAGCTTAATCAAAATGCCATCAGTCGATATGAAACTGGTGCTCGTGAAGCTGACTATGAAACTCTCATAAAAATCGCCGATTATTTTGATGTGTCTATTGATTACCTTTTAGGCAGAACGGATAACCCACAAAGATATAAGTAAATAAAGAAAGAAAAATCCCCTGAGTTTTGACTCAGGGGATTTTTGGTGTGAAAGGAGTTTTAAAATGAAAACTATATCAAAAACACTATTTTATGCTACTGTGAAATCAACATTCACGATTTTGTTTTCTTTTGAAGGAGTGTGCAAACGAAGATGCTCGCCTTTTGCGATTCTCTTTTTGTGATTTCTAACACGAATTGCACGACGAATGTTACCAATTACAATTCTCTTGATGTTGTATTCAAATCTAATGAATTTTTCTTCATGAGCAAAGCCCCAGATAAGTAATACACAAGCGATAAATTCTATTATAGTCATAATTGCGAATGATGTTGACATAATCAATACCTCCAAATGAGTTTAATTTCACCGAACAAAAGTTGAACAAATGTTCTTTACAAGTCTTATTATAGTCAAAAAATTTCGTTTGTCAATACAAATGTTCGTGATTTTTTATATTTTTAGTCCGTTTTCACGGACATTGTTTTTAAACATTTTCCAAGTATTTCCCTTGTTCAACTACATATTAACACAATATATTGTGGTTGTCAATATATATTTATACCAAATGTGCGATTTTTACAAGAAATTGCAATATTTTTACAAAATTTGACATAAAATTTAATTTTGTTCGGTTTTACAAAACAAAAAAATATTAAAAATATTAAAATAACTATTTATTATTTTGTAAAAATAGTGTAAAATATTATGGATAATGGGAAATTATATATAATTGTATTACTTAAGAGGTAAAATTATGTTTGTTGATATTGCTAAAATCAAAATAAAAGCCGGTGATGGTGGCAACGGTGCAGTTGCTTTTCACCGTGAAAAATACATCAACGCAGGTGGCCCTGATGGTGGTGACGGTGGCAGAGGTGGAAACATTGTTTTTATGGTTGACGACAACCTTTCTACCCTTGCAGATTTTCGTTACAAGAGAAAGTATAAAGCTGAAAACGGTGCTAACGGCAGTGGTGGTAAGCGTAGTGGTAAAAAAGGTCAAGATTTAATAATTAAAGTTCCTCGTGGCACTATTATTCGTGAAATTACAAGTGGCGTTATTATGGCAGACATGTCAACTGATGATGAATTCATTGGTGCTAAAGGTGGCAGAGGTGGTTGGGGCAACTCACACTTTGCAACTTCTACTCGTCAAACTCCTAAATTTGCTAAAAATGGTGCTCCTGGTGAAGAATGGGAAGTTAGCCTTGAATTAAAGCTTATTGCAGATGTTGGTCTTTTAGGCTTCCCAAACGTTGGCAAATCATCTCTTATTTCAGTTGTCAGTGAAGCAAAGCCTATTGTGGGTGATTATCATTTCACAACAATCATTCCAGTTTTAGGTGTTGTTTCAATGGGACCTGAAAAGAGCTTTGTTATGGCAGATATTCCTGGTCTTATTGAAGGTGCTGCTGAAGGCATTGGTCTTGGACACGAATTCTTGCGTCATGTAGAACGTTGCCGAATGCTTGTTCATGTTGTCGATGTGGCTGGTAGCGAGGGCAGAAATCCTATTGAAGATTTTGAGGCTATCAATGCAGAGCTGGAAAAGTTTAACCCTGAGCTTGCAAAGTGTCCACAAATTGTTGCAGGTAACAAAATTGACCTTGCAACTGACGAGCAATTAGCAGAATTCAAAGAGTATATTGAAGGCAAGGGCTACGAATACTATGAAATAGTAGCACCTATAACTCACGGTACTCAAGAGCTTATTAATGCCGTTGCAAGAAAACTTGATACGCTCCCTCCTATCAAGCAATTTGAGAGTGAAGAAATTCCAATGGAAGTGCTTGAAAAGAAATCAAATGACGGCTTTACTATTACTGTTGAGGGCGATGTTTATATTGTTGAGGCTGACTGGCTTTACAGAATTCTTTGTAAAACTGACCTTGACGATTATGAATCACTTCAATATTTCCAAAGAGTTATTCAAGAGCGTGGAATAATCAAGGCTCTTATTGATAAAGGTATTCAGGAGGGCGACACAGTCAGCATCTATGATTTAGAGTTTGACTATGTTCCATAAGCTATGAGATTATATAATAAAGATATAAAAGTAGACACTTTAAGTCCTTTAACACTTGCATTCACGGGTGATGCAGTATTTTCACTTTTTATTCGAGAAATGCTTGTCTGTGATGCAAATCGTCCCGTTGGCAAGTTACATACACTTTCGGTTCAGGCAGTAAAAGCTTCTGCACAGGCAGAGGGTATGAAAAAAATTCTCCCTTTGCTTACAGAAAAAGAAACAGAAGTATTTAAGCGTGGTAGAAATGCTCACACATCACATACTCCTAAGAATCAAAGTGAATGTGATTATCATTATGCAACGGGCTTTGAGGCACTTATCGGTTATCTATACTTAAAAGACGAAAAAGAACGTCTTAACTTGTTGCTCAATGAGGTCATTAAAGATTTCGGAGATGACAAGGGTGAAAACACACCGAAGTAAAATTCAAGAATTTCTAATAGACACACTGTTTTTTGTTATTAGTGGTATTCTTTATTCAATTGCCATTAACTATTTTCTATCAAAGAACAATATTTTAAATGGTGGGTTTACAGGAATTGCCACAATTTTGAATTTCTTGTTTGGTTTGCCTATTGGTACAGTTCTTTTTATAATGAACATTCCCCTTTTCTTTATTGCTTTTAGAAAACTTGGAGTTAGGTTTGTTCTTCGTACTATTTGGGCAACTTTTATAAACTCAATATTTATAGATTTAGGTGCATTTTTGCCTGTATATCAAAACGATTTATTGCTTTCATCACTTTTTGGTGGTGCGCTTGTGGGGCTTGCGCTTGGGATTATATTTATCCGTAATGCAACAACCGGTGGTGTTGATATTATCGCAAAGCTTATTAAGCTTAAATTCCCACACATTTCAATTGGGCGAAGTATTTTATTATTTGACGCTTGCATTGTTATTCTAGGTGGAATTGTTTATAGAAATATTGAATCAATACTCTATGCAGCTGTAGTTATTTTCGTCAGTGCACAAGTGCTCGACTATGTAATATTCGGTGTCAGTCGTGGTGCTATGATTTTAATTATTTCAGAGCAAAGTGAAAAGCTTTGTAATATGATTATCAACGACCTTGACCGTGGTGTAACCATTTTAAAGGCACAAGGTGGATATTCAAAAAATGATAAAGATGTGC
This sequence comes from Candidatus Fimenecus sp., assembly GCA_045593645.1. Lineage (GTDB taxonomy): Bacteria > Bacillota > Clostridia > Oscillospirales > Acutalibacteraceae > Fimenecus. The sequence goes on from JAZNWZ010000113.1 coordinate 41,242, forward strand.
TTTTGTGTGCTTGTTTTGATAATCAGACACACAAGCTTATTAAAAAGATAAAATCTGTTGACGAAGCAGCATTTTTTATTGTTACACAATCAAAACAAATTCTCGGCAAAGGATTTAAGAATATATAATTTGAGGTAAAATATGGCAAAGAAACAAAACATTCGAAACTTTTCAATTATTGCTCACATTGACCACGGTAAGAGCACTCTTGCAGACAGACTTTTAGAGTTAACTGAAACTGTTGCAAAACGTGATATGACTGAGCAATTACTTGACAATATGGACCTTGAACGTGAGCGTGGTATTACTATCAAAGCACACGCAGTTAAGCTCGATTACAAGGCAAAAGATGGTGAAGTGTATGAGTTAAATCTTATTGACACTCCTGGCCACGTTGACTTTAACTATGAGGTTTCACGCTCTCTTGCTGCTTGTGAGGGTGCAGTGCTTATTATTGATGCTTCTCAAGGTGTTGAGGCACAAACACTTGCTAATACATATTTAGCTCTTGACCACGATTTAGAGCTTGTTCCTGTTATAAATAAAATTGACTTACCTGCTGCCGACCCTGACAGAGTTGCAAATGAAGTTGAAGAAGTTATTGGCCTTCCTTGCGACGAAGCACCTCGCGTTTCTGCAAAAACAGGCGAAAATATTGGTGCAGTACTTGAAAGTATTGTTAATCTTGTACCACCACCTGAAAATAATGACGATAAGCCACTTCGAGCACTCGTATTTGACTCGGTTTATGACAGTTACAAAGGTGTTATCGTTTATGTTCGTGTTATGGACGGCAAAATTAAACCGGGTGACACAATGCGAATGATGGCAACGGGTGCTGAATTTACTGTTGTTGAAGTTGGTTATATGCGACCAAACGCTATGGAGCCACAAAAAGAACTTACTTCAGGTGAAGTTGGTTATATTACTGCGTCAATCAAAACAGTTAGTGATGCTCGTGTTGGTGATACTGTTACAACTGCTGAAAATCCTGCAAGTGAGGCTTTAGCAGGCTATAGAAAAGTTAACCCAATGGTATTCTGTGGTGTTTATCCTGCTGACGGTGCTGACTATGAAAATCTTCGTGAGGCACTTGAAAAATTGCAACTTAATGATGCTGCTCTTTCCTTTGAGCCAGAAACATCAGGTGCTTTGGGCTTTGGTTTCCGTTGTGGTTTCTTAGGTCTTTTACACCTTGAAATTATTCAGGAAAGACTTGAAAGAGAATATAATCTTGACCTTGTTACTACTATTCCAAGTGTTGTTTATAAGGTACATCTTACAAATGGTGAAGTTATTGAAATTGATAACCCAAGCCACTACCCTGACCCTGCAGTTATTGACTACTGCGAAGAGCCAACTGTTGAAGCTCATATTTATGCTCCACCTGAATATATAGGCTCTATTATGAATCTTTGTCAGGACAGACGCGGTGTTTATGTAAATACTACTCACCTTGCAAGCGACAGAGTTGATTTGCATTATATTTTGCCACTTAACGAAATTATTTATGACTTCTTTGATGTGCTTAAATCTCGTACTCGTGGCTATGCTTCATTTGACTATGAAATCAGTGATTATCAGCGTTCAAGCATTATCAAGCTTGATGTACTTTTAAACGGTGATATTATTGATGCACTTTCATTTATGATTCATAACGAAAAGGCTTATGCAAAGGCTCGTAGAATTGCAGAAAAACTTAAAGATAACATTCCACGCCAAATGTTTGAAATCCCTATTCAAATGGCTATTGGTGGAAAGGTTATCGCTCGTGAAACCGTTAAAGCTATGAGAAAAGACGTTCTTGCAAAATGCTACGGCGGTGATATTACTCGTAAAAAGAAATTACTTGAAAAGCAAAAGGAAGGTAAAAAGCGTATGCGCCACTTCGGTACTGTTGAAGTACCACAAGAGGCATTTATGGCTGTGCTTAAGCTTGATGATGAATAATAAAATTTTTGAAACTCTTGATAATTTAAAAATTGAATACAAGGTTGTTAATCACCCTGCTGCTTTTACTATGGAAGAAATTGCAGAATATGGTTTGCACTCGCACGGTCATATTCCGAAAAATCTTGTTCTTCGTGATGTTAAAGGTACAAGAAATATGATTGTTGTGCTTCACGGTGATAAAAGAGCAAATTTACAGCTTATTCGTGCTGAAATCGATTCAACTAAACTTAGCTTTGCTTCTGACGAGCGTATGATGAAATACTTGTCAGTTGAAAAAGGCTCTGTTTCTGCTCTTGGCATTATTTTTGACACAGAAAAAGAGCTTGAAGTTTATTTTGATGCAGATTTAAAAAACGAAGAAATTGTTGGTTGCCACCCTAACGACAATACAGCAACTGTATTCTTAAAATTTGTCGATTTGCAAAAATATATTGAAAATAGTGGTCATAGAATCACATTTATTAAAGTATGAAAAATATAGGACTTTATTTACATATTCCTTTTTGCCGTTCAAAATGTCCTTATTGCGATTTTTATTCCTTTAACGAAAAAACTCACAATATAAACGACTATGTAAGTGTGTTACAAAAAAAGATTTTGACAAGTTTATCACCTTTACAATGTAAGGGTGATACCCTTTACATTGGTGGTGGAACTCCATCATTTATTGGTGCAGAAAATCTTAAAAAGCTTGTGGATACTTGCAACTCTAATTTTTTGACAAACAAAGCAGAAATTACTGTTGAGTGCAACCCTTTTGATGCAAATGAAGACTTTTTTAAAGTTTTGTATGCTTGTGGTGTAAATAGAATTTCTATGGGACTTCAATCTGCTATTGACAGTGAAAGACAAATTCTTGGCAGACTTTCTGACAGAAATCAAGTTGAAAATGCCGTTAAAATGGCTCAAAAAGTTGGTTTTGAAAACATTACTCTTGATGTTATGTTAGGTGTGCCTAATCAGACTGAAAAAAGTTTAAATGAAACTTTAGATTTTTGTATTTCTCTTCGCGTACCACATATAAGTGCTTATATGCTAAAGCTTGAAGAGAATACTCACTTTTATAAGAATCAACACAAATACAGTTTTCCTGATGACGATTTGACTGCCGATTTATATTTGCAAATGTGCGAAGTCCTTGAAAATCAAGGCATAATGCAATATGAGATTTCAAATTTTGCAAAATCAGGGTTTGAAAGCAAGCACAACCTTAAATATTGGCATTGTGAAGAATATTTGGGACTTGGACCGTCTGCACATTCATTTTTAGACGGTAAGCGTTTTTATTATGACCGTGATTTTCAGGCATTTATGAATGGCAACTCCCCTGTCCAAGACGGATTTGGTGGTGATTTCACAGAATATGCAATGCTTAATCTTCGTCTTGTTGAAGGCTTACAAGAAAGCAAGGTTTTTGAAAGATTTGGACATTCAATCCCATTAGAAATGTATGAAAAATCACAGATTTTCATTGATAATGGATATATGGTCAAAACTCAAAATGGGTTGGCACTAACTCGTAAAGGATTTCTTTTATCAAATACGATTTTGTCAAAGATATTATAATTGTGAAATAGGGTGGATTTATGAACTGGTTTTACAAGTTAATTGCTTTTATAATGTCATTTTTCATTCATTTTCCTATTGGTGAAATTACATCATATTCTACATTAGAAGAGGATGCTTCACTTGTTTTTACTGTTCTTGCTGATGTGCACATTGAGGGCAATAACGAAGACCGTTTTAAGCTTTTTGGTGAAGGTCTTGCAGATATTAACTCTGCAAAAAGAAATGATGCTCTTCTTTTTCTTGGGGACAACACAATGAATAATCAAGTTGTTGAGCTTAGTGCTTTTTATGGACTTTTAAAAGAGCATATTACAATTGGCAACATTCTTATGATTACCGGTAATCACGACTTGTGCCCAAGCGATTACAATACAGGTGATTATGAAGATTTAAGAGATAGATTTTTTGATTATAAAAACGAATATATTAAGGCTCAATATGATGATAGTGTTTATTATAGTTATGAGATTAACGGCTATAAATTTATTGTTTTAGGCTCAGAATCTGATGCAGGAGTGCAAGAAGATATTTCTGATACCCAACTTAAATGGTTTGAAAGTGAATTAAAGTCGGCTGAAGAAAGTGGAAAGCCTATTTTTGTTTTTAACCACTATCCACTCAATCACACTTGGGAAGATGTGTGGAGTGAAGGTCATATGGGTAAGGACAGTGAAAAACTTCACGAAATATTAAAGACCTGTAAAAATAAAATAATCTATTTTTCCGGTCATCTTCATATGGGACTTTATGACAATCAGGTTTCATATATAAACGAAGAAAATATTACATATATTAGTGTGCCATCATTTGGTTCTGACAACGATGTTGGTGATGCTCATATTCAAGACAAAGGTATGGGACTGTATGTTGAAGTTTATGATAATTCAATTATTATTCGTATAAGAAACTTTGCAGAGCATAAATGGATGGAAATAGAATATAAAATTGACATTTAATTTCTAATGTGATAAAATACAAACTTGCATGTTGAAGAAAGGAGTGGTACGAATGCCTATTAAAATTGACAACCAATTACCTGCAAGACATAATCTTGAGTTGGAGAATATTTTCGTTATGACTGAGCAAAGAGCATCTTTGCAGGATATTCGTCCACTTAGAATTATTCTTCTTAACTTAATGCCTACAAAAATTGAAACTGAAACTCAGATTTTACGTCTTCTCAGTAACTCACCTTTGCAGGTTGAAATTGAACTTTTACAGGTTGCAACCCATGAAAGCAAAAACACAAGTAAAGAGCACATGCTCAAGTTTTATAAGACTTTTGACGATATTAAGGACCAAAAGTTTGACGGTATGATTGTTACAGGAGCTCCTGTTGAAATGATGCCTTTTGAAGAGGTAGACTATTGGGAAGAGCTTTGCAGAATTTTTGAATGGGCAAAGAGCCACGTTTATTCATCATTCCACATCTGTTGGGGTGCTCAGGCAGCACTTTATTACCACTATGGCATTCCAAAATATAAGCTCCCTGAGAAAATGTTTGGCATTTTCCCACATAAGCCACTTGATATGTATCATCCATTACTTCGTGGCTTCAGTGATTTATTCTATGTGCCACACTCACGACACACAGAAACTAAAAAAGAAGATATTGCTCTTGTTAAAGACTTGCAAATTCTCTCATATTCAGAGATTTCAGGGGTTCACCTTGTAGCAGATATGGATTGCAGAAATTTCTACTGCACAGGTCATAGTGAATATGACAGCGACACACTTGCTCGCGAATATTTCAGAGATTTACACAAAGGATTAGACATTAAAATTCCTTACAACTATTTCCCTAACGACGATACACGCCTTACCCCACCTCTTACTTGGCGAGGTGCAGGTAGTTTGTTATTCCAGAACTGGCTTAACTACTTTGTGTATCAAAGAACACCTTATGATGTTAATGATATTAAATAAAAAAAGACCGAACAGGAAATAATCTGTTCGGTTTATTTTTTATATAATGAGTTTGATAAAATGGAGTTCGTAAGGCTCTTTAATTACCTCAATTCAACAAACATACCTTGTAGGGGTCATTCACGGTGCGGGTGTCCGGTGGACACCTCTGCGAAGCAGAAGCACCGACCGAGCCGGCAGGCGAGACTATGACCCGTTCCAAAGGTTATAAAACAAGTTCAAGCGGGCGATTCGTGAATCGCCCCTACAATTTTGCATTACGAATTGCGAATTATTCAATTACTTTATAGCCTTGTTCCTCAACTGCTTTTTTGAGAGTTACTGGTGCTGCATCAGCGTCAAGAGTAACAATTGCTGTTCCATCTTTATGACTTACGATTGCTTCACGTACTTCTGCAACTCCTTCAAGTGCTTTTTTAACGTGTGCTTCACAGTGTGGGCACATCATACCTTCAATTTTCATTGTAATTTGCATAGTTTTTTTCTCCTTTACTTTTGATTTTATCTTTTTATCTTTTTTCGCATTACGAATGTCTTTGAAGTTTAGTCGTAACGCGTTTGATACTACACAGAATGAGGAAAGACTCATTGCTGCTGCTCCAAACATTGGATTTAACTCCCAACCGAAAAGGTTTATAAACAAACCTGCGGCAAGTGGAATTCCAATAGCATTATAGAAAAACGCCCAGAAAAGATTTTCGTGAATATTTTTAAGAGTTTCACGACTTAGGCGAATTGCAGCGGGTACATCTAAAAGTCTGCTCTTCATAAGCACAACATCGGCTGCATCAATGGCAACATCTGTACCGGCCCCGATTGCAACACCCATATCGGCACGAGTTAGTGCAGGGGCGTCGTTTATTCCGTCACCTACCATCATAACTTTGCCTTTATCTTTAAGGGTGCGAATAACTTTTTCTTTACCGTTAGGGAGTACTCCTGCAATAACCTCATCAACACCTGCGATTTTACCGATTGCATTGGCAGTTTTTTCATTGTCCCCCGTAAGCATTACTACTTTGATTCCCATATTCTGCAATTCTTTAATTGCTTGTGGGCTGTCTTCTTTAACAGTATCGGCTACTGCTATTATTCCAAGAAGAGTGTTATCTATGCTGAAAAGCAACGGTGTTTTACCGTTTTCAGCAAGAGTTTCTGCAATTTCTATGGTGTTTTCATCAACTGCAATCTGTTCACTTATAAATTTAAGACTACCACCATAAAGAGTTTTACCTTTTAATTCTGCGGTTATTCCGTTACCCGCAAGTGAAGTGAAATTATCAATTTCTGTTGCATTGATATTCAGTTCATTACCCTTTTCAACAATGGCTTTTGCTAACGGATGCTCACTTTTCACTTCAAGAGAACAAGCAAAACTTAAAAGTTCATTTTCACTTATATTTATTGGAATTATATCAGTTACTTTTGGTTTGCCCTCGGTAATTGTACCCGTTTTATCAAGAACTACCGTATTTACTCTGCCTGTTTCTTCAAGTGAAACTGCGGTTTTGAAAAGAATACCATTTTTTGCACCTACACCATTACCTACCATAATGGCAACAGGTGTTGCAAGACCTAACGCACAAGGGCAACTGATAACAAGTACCGAAATACCGCGAGCAAGGGCATAACCAACTGTTTGCCCCGAAATCAACCAACCAACAACTGTAATAACTGCAATCGTGATAACTACAGGGACAAACACACCCGAAACTTTATCAGCAATTTTGGCGATTGGTGCTTTTGTTGCAGCAGCGTCACTTACCATTTTTATAATCTGCGAAAGAGTTGTATCTTCACCAACTCGTAACGCTTCACATTTAATAAAGCCCGACTGATTTATTGTACCGCCTGAAACTCTGTCACCTATATTTTTATCAACAGGAATACTCTCACCCGTTAGTGCTGACTCGTCAACTGCGGTATGCCCGTCAATTATTACACCGTCAACAGAGATTTGCTCGCCCGGGCGGACAACAAAAATGTCGCCTTTTTTAACTTGTTCAATCGGCACTTCAGTTTCGACACCGTCAACTAAAATTATTGCAGTTTTTGGTGCTAATTTCATTAAGGATTTAAGAGCATCTGTGGTTTTACCTTTTGACCGTGCTTCAAGCATTTTGCCTACTGTAATAAGTGTTAAAATCATTGCAGCAGACTCAAAATAGAACTCGTGTAAATAGTGATGAGCCATTCCAACATCTGCTGTCATTTTGAAAAGCACATAAGTACTATATACAAATGATGCACCTGAGCCGAGGGCTACAAGAGTATCCATATTAGGAGACTTATGTAAAAGCCCCTTAAATCCGTTTATGAAGAATTTTTGGTTGATTACCATAACAATAATTGTTAATAATAATTCCAAAAGTGCTATTGCAAGTGGGTTAGTTGACAATATTTCAGGCAACCACCATCCCCACATTACATGTCCCATTGAGATATACATTAAAACTGCTAAAAAGCCTAATGATGCAAAAAGTCTTTTTTTGAGTTTTGGAGTTTCAGTATCTTTTAATGCATCGTCATTATCATTTTTTGACGGTGTATTTTTACTGTCTTTAAGACTTGCACCATAACCCGCTTGGGTTACCGCTTTTATAATTGCATTTGGGTCTGCAGGGCCTTCAACACCCATTGAATTAGTAAGCAGACTTACTGAACAAGCATTTACACCCTCAATTGCGTTTACTGCTTTTTCAACTCGTGCAACGCAAGCAGCACAGCTCATACCCGTTACATTATATTGAGTCATAAATTCACCTACTTCATAAGTTTCTGGAGTGTTGACAACAAGTCGTCAACTGTTTCGGTTTTACCTGCTTTAATATCATCGGCAACACAGGTTTTTATATGATTAGATAAGAGTTCTTTATTGAATGCATTAAGTGCAGCATTAACTGCAGATACCTGTACTATTATATCCGTACAATAGGCGTTTTTTTCAACCATACCCTTGATTCCACGAATTTGACCTTCAATTCGATTAAGACGATTGATAAGTGCCTTGTATTCTTCATTAGAACGGATTTTTGTCTTACAACATTCACAAGTATTACTCATAAAATCACTTCCTTTATGATTTTATTATATACCCTGTGGGGGTATATGTCAACATATAAAAATAGAGGACGATGTTAGCATCGTCCCCTACAATTATTCATTATTCATTAAATGTGTTTTTGATGCTGTGAGTGTATTTTTGAGAAGCATAGTAATTGTCATTGGACCAACACCACCAGGGACTGGTGTTATGAATGAGCATTTATCTTTCACATTTTCAAAGTCAACGTCACCACATAGCTTACCCTCTGCGTTTCTATTCATACCAACATCAATTACAACCGCCCCGTCTTTAACCATATCGGCTGTTACAAAATATGCTTTACCTACTGCGGCAACGAGAATATCTGCACGACGAGTTACTTCTGCAAGGTCTTTTGTTCTTGAATGACAGATAGTAACTGTACCATTCTGACCGAGTAAAAGCATTGCCATAGGCTTACCTACAATATTACTTCTGCCGATTACAACACACTCTTTTCCCTCAACAGAAATATTATAATATTTAAGCATTTCCATAATTCCCGCAGGTGTGCAAGGTAAAAATGTATGGTCACCAATCATAATATGACCCGTATTTACAGGGTGAAATGCGTCAACATCTTTATGTGGCACAATAGCATTAAGAACTTTTTTCTCGTCAATCTGCTTTGGTAGTGGTAACTGACAAAGAATACCGTCAACATTATCGTCATTATTGAGTTTTTCTACTAATTCTAACAATTCTTCAGTTGTTGTTTCTTCGGGGAGTGCATATTCAAAAGACTCCATGCCTACCTCGGCACAACCTTTTTTCTTGTTATTTACATAAACGCGTGAAGCAGGATTATTGCCTACAATTACAACTGCAAGACCTGTTTTTTTACCTTGTTCTTTAAGTTTTTCTACTTCTGCCTTAATTTCGTTTCTAACTGATGCGGAAACTTCTTTACCATCAATAATTGTATACATTATTTTTTCTCCTTATGTTTCTGCTTATATTGTGCAACTTTTTCTTCGTTACCTTTTTTGATTTCAATAAGCTTTGCTACCATAAGTGCTGCACAAGATATTACAAGGAACATTGAAATAACTTGTGAAATACGAAGATTTGACTCACCAATATAAAGGCTATCTGTACGAAGTCCCTCAACAAAGAACCGTTCAAGACCATAGATAATTCCATAGCCCAAAATGATTTGACCATCAAATTTTCTGTGCTTTTGACAAATATAGAAAAGCACAAAGAAACCTAAAATGCACCAAATAGACTCATATAAAAATGTTGGGTGAACAGGTGCGCTTGAATCAACTGTCATACCATTTTCTGTTAAAATGGCATAGTTTGAGTTTATGTAACTTTCAATTTTTTCACTTGTCATACCCCAAGGAAGAGTTGTATTTGTACCAAATGCCTCTTGATTTGTAAAGTTACCCCAACGGCCAATACCTTGACCGATTAAAAGACTCATTCCTGCAAGGTCAAGAAGCTTGTAGAAATTGAGGTCAACCTTTTGACAGACAAAATATGCTGCTATAAAAGCACCAATAATACCACCATAAATCGCTAGTCCACCTTCCCAGATTTTGAAGATGTCCAACAAATTATTTTTATAATGGTCCCATTCAAAAGCAACATAGTAAAGTCTTGCGCCTAAAATACCTGCAAAAGTACCCCAAATAAGCACATCAAGCATTTTATCAAGGCTTAACTTCCATTTATATGCCATTCTGCCACCAAAAAGCACTGCTAAGGTGAAGCCAATAGCAATAATTACGCCATAGAATTTAATTTCGATAAGTGTGTTACCTAAATAGAATTCAACAAGTGTTTCATAAACAGGCACATTGAATAAGTCTATGTTAGGAAAATGAACATAAGTTAAATCTGTAAACCATTTCATAACTTTTTTCTCCTTATGCTTTTATTATTGACATTGATGAGTTTTCAATGTTAAATGCTTCTCTAAGTCTTCTGTCAACATCTTCAACGGTTACACCTTCAAGAACTTTTAATTGGTCAAAAAGTCCTTCGCCATTAAAGTATGCACCAACAAGAGCATTGCTAAGTGAATCCACATCGTTAAAGTTCATAATGAAATTACCGTAATGCTTTTTCTTTATTCTTTCAAATGTTTCTTTATCAATGCCTGTTGAAATAAGCTTTAAAATTTCTGCATTTATTCTTTCACGTACTTTTTCAGGCTCATCGCTTTCACCATTAAAGATATGAGCAGAATATCCAAAGCCTTCAAAATATTCTGTGCCAAAAGAAGGATTGATTAAGCCTTCTAAAATCATCTCTTCATAGAGTGAAGATGTACTACCTGCGATTATATCAAGCAAAATTTCACTTTCTACAACCTCTTTAAGTGTACGCTCAGGTGTTTTAATATTTTCTTTAAAACCAATGGCAAAAATTGGCATTGAAACTTCAAGATTTCTCACAATTGTGTCTTCAACTACTGTTTCAGGCTCAATTTCAAAGCTTCTTTCAATTTTTTTACTTGCCTTTGGTTTTAACATTTTATCTGCTACTGCTAAAACCTGCTCAACTGTAACATTACCTGCCACTGCAAGCACCATATTTGCAGGATTATAAAATGTTTCATAACAGCTATAAAGCAAATCTGCAGTAATATGGCTTATTGATTCAACGGTACCTGCAATATCGATTTTTACAGGGTGGTTATGATACATTGCTCTTAAAAGTGCAAAAAGTGATTCCCAGCCCGGCTCGTCATTGCACATTTTGATTTCTTGACCAATAATGCCTTGTTCTTTTTGAACTGTTGCAGGTGTAAAGTAAGGATTACTTACAAAGTCTAACAAAATTTCAAGTGATGCATCGAAATTATCTGTGCAAGAGAACAGATAGCAAGTCTTATCAAAGGATGTATATGCATTTGCAGATGCACCTGTTTTTGCATATCTTGCAAAAGCATCAAGCTCTTCACTTTCAAACAATTTATGTTCTAAAAAGTGAGCAATTCCTTCTGGAACTTCTGTAAAATTTTCTTGACCTTCTAATCTAAAGCGAGTGTCAATTGAACCGTATTTTGTTCCAAAAACTGCATAAGAATATGAATAATTCTCTTTTGGATAAACAAAAATTTTAAAGCCTGATGGATGGTCAATTTCGTAATAACTATCTTTTAAAATATCGTTTTTAATTTCTTTGATATTACTCATTATCAGCACCCTCCCCTGCAAGCAAATAAACAGAGTCAACTGTAACTCGTTTTGCACAATTTATAACTTGCTCTCTTGTTACAGACTTGATTTTTTCTGCAAATTCTTTGCCTGTTACAACTTGGTCATCAAAGGCTTGTGAGCCATAAAATACACACTCAGCAACAGGTGAATCACCAACGCCCTTAAAGGCATCTGACAAAGCAATTATTGAAGAATTGAAATCCTCGTCAGTAAACTCACCATTTTTCATAATTTCTAACTGATTTAAGATTTCTTTAAGAGCTTTTTCGTAATTTTCTTCTTCAACACCACTTTGAATAAAGATAATTCCTTTATCTCTTAAAAGTCTTGCTCCACAATAATAACAAAGGCTCATTTTTTCACGAACATTTAAGAAAAGTCTTGAATATGGACCACCGCCAAAAATATCGGTCATTACACGATATGCCACATAATCATCATTTTTATCACGCATACCTGTACGCATACCAATTACCATTTTTGCTTGACTTACATCCATTTTTTCTTTGAAATATCTGATTTCATTTGCTTTCTCAACAAATACTGTATCAAGCTTTGCAGGTTGTCTATTATCAATGCTATTTACAAAATCTGTAAATTTATCTTCAATCATTTTTTCATCAAGGCTACCACTTGCTGTGATGACAACAGTTGATGATTTAAGCATATCCTCATAAGCATCAAAAAGCATTTTGCTATCAAGATGTGCAACATCATCTTCAAGCTTTTCTCTATCTATACCAAATAGCTCATCTTTACACATAAGCTGACGAAGTCTTAAAAGTGCATACGCTTTTTTGTCGTTTTTCTCTGCCTTAATTCTTTCAAGAGTAAACTTTATTTCGCGTTGTGTTGCATTTTCGTCAAACTTGCCGTCTTCACAGTTTGGATTTTTAAGAATTTCAATAATAAAATCAACTGCTTCTTCTGCTATTGACTTACCGTCGAGAGTAAATCTATCGTCAAGAAATTCGGCAGAAAAATTGATTTTTATTTTTTCGCCTACACTTGAAATAGAAGTGTCAAAATCCATATCATAAAGTCCCTCAACCTTTGAATTGAACTTTTTGATTGTATTATATTTTTTTGATGTTTGACCTATTAAGTATGCAAGGACCTTTTGTGCAGGAAAAAACTCGTTTATTGGCAAATAAAAATCTACCTTTAAACAGTTTGTTTTAAACTTTTCATTTTTTATGCAAAGAAGTTTTACACCGTTTGCAATTTCTTTGAAAGCTATGCTCATGGATTTTCCCCTTTTAGAAAATAAAAATTCATTATATTTTATCA